>CAZCSO010000006.1:0-58855 GCA_964501315.1 uncultured Candidatus Izemoplasmatales bacterium
CTGCATTGCTTCACACAAAGTTTTTTTGTGTGTCCACAATACAGGGTACATTTTAGACCAGGGTGGTTTTTTCTTTGTCCTATTTCTCGGGCTTTATTTCATTACAGCCCCTTTATCAATTTTATTGTTCGATTTTTATGGATTCGATTTCCATATGATAGGGTAGATCGTCATCAACGATCTTTCCACCATACCAACCACCAACAGCCAAATTGATAATCACATAATAGGGTTGGTCAAACGGCCATTCGCTAACGGTATCGCCCGCTTGCTTTTCGACTTTAAAGAATTCTTTTCCATCGATTTGAAAGGACAAATAGGTGTTTGTCCAATCGAGGGTGTAATCGTGAAATTCATCTGATGCGTCAGGGACACTTACTTTTGCGCCTTTATCGGTTTTAATTCGATGATTATACGTTTCAGTATGAATGGCACAGGTGATGATTCCGGGACGATTTCCCGCAAATTCAACCAAATCTATTTCACCGCATAATGGCCATCTCACAGGATTTTTCTCGGTGTTGCCCATCAACCATAATGCCGGCCAAGCACCTCGACCCGTTGGCATTTTTGCGCGAATGGTTAATCGTCCGTATTGAAACTCGATTTTTCCTTTAGATGTTAACCGGGTTGATTGATATCGGCATTCTTGATTTGGGTTGAATGTGGCCACAAGATGAAGTTTTCCGTCTTTGATGTAACCATTGGTTGGGCTGTCCACATAACATTGTGATTCGTTGTTGGCCCATTTATTTCCAACTTGGATGGTCCAGTGATCTTGATTGATGGATCCATTGTTTTTGAAATCTTCTTGAAACAGTGTTTTCATTGTTACCTCCAGTAATTAATAAGATGTTAAATATTGGTTGATTATCGAAGATGCATCGTGATACTACCTTCACCATTTGCGGACTCAATTTCAACGTATGAGCCACTTATTAATGTAAAGGTTGGGGCAATATGACCAATATCTGCATCCATGATAATTGGAATGGCTAAATCACTTAACACATCGAGTGTGGTTTGGTACTGGTCTAAATCAATAACGGGTGATGCGTTCAAATGTCGACCAAAGATAATCCCTTTGGTATGTGAAAACCATCCTGCTTCTTTGAGTTGCCAAAGCGCACGTTTTAATGAAAATAGATTTAAATCACAGGCTTCTAAAAACCAAACGATACCATCATTTTGATACCGATCAATAAATGTTTTTACGCAATCATAAGAGGTTCCAAGATGTTGCAATACAACATCAAGACACCCTCCGATGAAACGACCTTTCATCGATACCTTTGAATCGCCAAAGGTTATCCATTTGGTTTTTTCCGTCAATTGATAGCCTTCCAAAGGATCCATTTGAACCAATTCTTTTGCTTGATAATACGGAAACGAGTGTTGATTCGTTCTGTTTCCGGTGATGATTTCCATCAACTGAGTTAAGGAATCATCCCACGGTTCTCGGCAAATTTCAGGAGTGTGTTGACCGTAAATAGAAGCCGTATCGAGTAAGGTGTTCATCAGCAACGTTAAGTGCGTATTATCTGAATAACCCATCACGTATTTAGGAGGATAGTGCTTCAATTCCTCAAAATCGATGAGCGGAAGAATCTCCATCAACCATTCGCCACCGCCAACGCTCCATAAAAAATCAACATCAGGATTTTTATAGAGGGACGTGAAGGCCAGAGCACGTTGTTCTTTTGAAGCGCTCGCTCCTTGATAATAGCCAAAAATATCGCCTTCTTGAACAACGGTAAATCCCATTGCTTGAAGACGATTATTGGCAAAGATAAGACGGGTTTTATACGGATCGGTACTAGCGCCAAAACTGCTCGCAAACAGACCGATGGTCCCGTTGGGTTTTAAGAAAGCAGGGTAGTTCATAGATATCACCGTAGTCATTATAGCATAAAAATGGATAATTTAAGTGCTTTTTATTGTGTGAAAATTAACAATGAATGGTGTCGCTCGTAATGAGTTTTAGATACGTTTCAGGTTCGTATTTTTGAAGTACTTTTAGCATTCTTAACGTATTGAAACCACCAAAACGACCTTCTTCGAGTTGAAAATGAATCAATCCAGAAATCTGCGTTCCTTTCGGCATAAAAGGACCCTTCATTTGCGATGTTAATAAACGAATAGCATCATCCATTCGACAGTCTTTGGGATAATCTACTTCTATTAAAAATTCTAAAACACGAAGAATGTCGTATTTCCATCTTGGGGGGAATGATGCTTTTGTCATGGTCGGATGGATGGGAAGGTTCGTAGTTCTTGTTTTGTACAAGTCACGATTTAATAAAAGTTCAATTCCCCGTTTCATTGCAAAGAGGATATCTTCTTTTCGATACGAATAATTATTTTTAATCGTTTGATGGAATGCTTCTAGAACCGACAAGGTTGTATGAACGGAGCCAATCACTGTTTGTTTATTTCGTTCCCAAGCACAGTTCCAACCGCCATCTAGCATGGCGTGATCGAGGATATAATCGATGATTTCGTTGATATGTGGGTCGTTGCGTTTCCCATACGCACACAGATTTAGAATCATTGCAGCAATACACATATCCACATGAACGTGTTTTCGGTAGAGACCATGGTTACTCCATTCGCCTGCTAAGATGGTGTCAAGACCGGCTTGATAAATGGGGTGATGAGGATCAATTTCAAAATACATCAATTCCATTAAGGTATAATGGGTTGATATCCATTTTGGCGCATAGACGCCACTGCCCCACATCTTTTTGTCGTGATCAAATAATGAAAGATACCTTCCGATGTACCCATCGGCTTGATACGGAATTGATTCGTTGAGTAGATGAATCCGTGTCAGCCGCTCTAGTGTTGGATTTTGGGCTAGTAACCAATCGATAATGGTCATAATTTATGACCTACTTTTGGCATTGAGGACAATAAATGACTTTGCCCCCTAAATACGCTTCTTTTACAAGTGTTGCGCTACAAACGGGACATCGATCGCGGTTGGATTGCATCAATACATCGTAATGACCAAAATCGTTTTCAAAATGCGATACATTGTTTCTGCCACCTTGCGTTATCATTATTTTTAAGGTAGATAGGAAACTCATATATAGCTGATGTTTTTCGTCATCGGTTAAACTCGAGACTTTGTGTTTTGGCTGAAGGTGGGCGTTAAATAAGACATCTTGTAATATTCCATTGCCTAAACCAGGAATGTGTTGATTGGTAGAGAGTGCCTGTTTGACGGAACCACTCGTTTGATTAAGTCCAGTAGCTTCGAGAAAATATTCATACGTAAATTTCGGTGATAAGGGATCTACGGCATCCAATGCTTTTTGGTAATACGGCCATGAGGTTTTTAGCTCACTGCTTTTTCCAAACAAAATAAACCCGTAGAGTTTAATTTTAAATTCGAGAATCATATCGTTATCAAACAATAGGAGGAGTTGATGTTTTTCGCTTTCTTTTTCTTTTGATTTATACGAAAAGATCACATCTTCGCCGGTTGCTAGTTCCGTTTCATCGTCAAAGATAAACCGAAGATAGTGAGACGAAGCCACCACTTCACTGATTTTCTTCCCTACCAACTCATGGGCTAAGAAGGAAGGTTCTTTATTCATCCAACAAAACGAATGAGACGTCTTGTTGGCGGTAACGTTGGTTATCTTCAATCCCTTGAACAAATGCGAACCTTTATGGGCCAATACAATACTTTCTGGAAGTTCAATCATGATATCCCTCATTTCATTGATATGCTCTATTATATCGTGAATTATTTAATTGTAATAGATATTTCACGATATTTGACGATAGGTGCATCGATCGATTTTTCTAAATTATCGTTTATTAGTTTTAATCTTTTTTTGGTTGTTGGTAGTTCTCTTTCTTGCTTTGTGATATACTAAAAAAACGTTAAAGGAGAGAATTATGGATAAACTAAAAAATGCTTTCATGGATTTTATTCATGGCGAAAAATCACGAGTCATTTTCGTTGCAATCCAAGTGGCTGTTGGTTTTCTGTTTTGGTTGGGATTGTTCTTCCCTTATGTCGTTGATGATAACTTAATCAACGGACGCTTGGCAGCATCAAGTCTACCCGGAGGATGGATTTATTCACTGGTAATAATTGTTTTAATCGTTATTTTTGCTTATGAGACAATGATGAATCAATTACCGTTAGCAAATAAACTCTACAAGGCATTAGCAATCGTATCCACCCTTATTTTTCTATACGCATTATTATTTACCAAAGTGGGAATTCCCGATGCTAAAAATGGATTTGGTAAGATTCTTGAGTTTCTGATGATTGGCTGTTATGGATTGATTTTGTTGGGCGAAAAATTTCTTTATAAAATGATATATCGGTGGGCACCTTTAAAAGAGGGAACACCCAATCAAGAAACAGTCGACAAAACTCAAAAAGTTGCTTCAAAAAATGATGACCTTTTCTCGTTGGCTAAAGAATTGATGTTAACGGACGAACGCGGATTATTCGCAAAAATAGTTATCTCGTACTCGACGATATCAAAAGTAGCTGTTATTGCGACAGGAGGAATGACGGCTGCTGGAAATGATGGGTTTGTCGGTATTTATCAAAATCAATTGGTCTGTTTTGATGCGAATACGTGGGGAACGAAACCCCATAAAGAACGTTTTCGTTTTTCGTTTGATGTCATCGATTCACACGAAATTAAAAAGGGTGCTGGGGGACTCAATAACCAATTCTTGATAAAAGCTGGTGCTCATCAGTTCAAACTATACTTTATGAATAAACGTCGTCAAATGATTGAAATGATTCATGATGCCATTAGTCATCCTCAGCCAACAGAACATGAAGGAGAAGCAAATGTCTAAACCTAAAAATCAAATGCGTTATTTAAACGTGGATCGTTATCTACTTAAAAAACAACCCATTGTTGTGGATGATATCATCCATTTAGAAATGAAAATGAAATCGATTATTGATCAGAAACTCTCAGGATTGAGTTTTAGTCCTTATTTAGAAGGTCAAGATCCTTCTCAAAAATCAAAAGTCAATCAGCAACAAATAGCAGATCGCTTAGAAATTATCCGCCCGTATACCGAATGGGTTCGCACCTTTTCAACAACGAATGGTAATGAAGAAGTCCCAAGAATAGCTCATGAAAAAAAGTTAAAAACATTGGTTGGAGCATGGATTGATGACAATGAAGAAAATAACGAGATTGAAATTGCTAACATCATCGAACTGGCAAAGGCAGGATATGCAGATTTAATTGCGATAGGCAATGAAGTTTTATTAAGGGAAGATTTAGAAGTTGAACAATTAATTGAGTATATTAAACGCGTCAAAGCCGCTGTTCCTAATATACCAGTTGGGTATGTGGATGCTTATTACACCTTTGTAAATTACCCTGAAATTGTTGAGGTTTGTGATGTTATTTATGCGAATTGTTATCCCTTCTGGGAATACTGTTCGATTGATATTGCTGTTGAATATATGAAGAAGATGTATGAATTAGCCGTGAGTAGTTCACAAGGGAAACCCGTGATTATAAGTGAGACAGGATGGCCGACAAAAGGTGAATCGTACGGTGGAGCCGTACCATCTTACATTAATGCGATGAATTATTTTATACAGTCGTTTACATGGGCAAAACAAGAGAATATCCTCATGTTCTATTTTTCTTCGTTTGATGAAGTGTGGAAGATGTCTCAAGAAGGCGAGTATGGAGCGTATTGGGGAATATGGGATAAAGATGGACACTATAAATTTAATCAAACTAGTAAGAAGTGATTAAGTCTTTTACAGATGATATTGGATATCCATTCAATGATTACAAAAACTTGTCTTGAAATATAGATAAGTTTTTTAATGAAAATAATGATTGACATTACCGTTACGGTAAGGTTTATACTAGTTATTAAGGTGATAGCATGGAGTATAAAATAAGTGAATTAGCAAACTTGTCTGGTGTTTCTACTCGAACGCTACGTCATTACGATGAGATTGGATTACTCATACCCAAACGATTAGCAAATTCCCAATACCGGATTTATGATGATCAACACGTCAATCAACTTCATGATATTTTAGTTTTGAAAGCTATGGGTTTTGATTTAGCAAAGATAAAAAGTCTTATTATGAATTTAAAACAACATGATAGACAAGCAATGTTAGAACGTCATCTGCATTCATTGATAGAAAAAAGGAGCCACATTGACAATGTTATCGCCAATGTCGAATTGACAATCGACGCTATGAAAAGAGGAGTAAGTATGAATGATTCTGAAAAATTTAAAGGTTTAAAGAATGACTTAGTAACAGAAAATGATCGTCTTTATAAAAATGAAGTAATCCAAAAATGGGGTCATGACGTGTATGAAGCATCGACAAATGCATTTAAATCCTTAACAAAAGAACAGTACGATCACATGAATGGATTGGCAGAAACTATCATCACTACCTTAAAAAGGATTCAATTAGATAAAACGAATCGAATTTTAAGAAAAAGTACATTTAGCTTACACAAAGAATGGTTGATAATGACATGGGGTGGAAAATACTCCATTGAAGCACATTATAATTTAGTTGCAATGTATGTCGAAGATGAGCGTTTTAAAAACTATTATGATCAACACGGTGAGGGATTGGCAGAATTGTTAAGAGATATTGTTCAAGAGGAACTGATATTGATTATGAAGTAAACGAGTATGATTGACATTTTTTGATAGTACAAAAGGATGCACGTCATCCTTTTTTATATTTATCATTGTATCCATCATGTTCGACGATATTGTTCCTTTTCAATCGCGAGATAAAATGCTATGATTGAATAGAGGAGATGAGTTTAATGAGAATTGTCACTTTAGTGGAAGATAATCCTAAACGAAATGATTTGGGTTATGAACATGGTGTGAGTTTCTATATTGAAACATCCAATCATTTTGTTTTATTTGATGTTGGTCAAAGTGATTTGTTTTTACAAAATGCAATCAAATTAGGTATTGATTTGAGTTTGGTTGATACGGTTATTATTTCTCATGGTCATTATGATCATGGGGGAGGACTATCATTTTTTTTATCGTATAATAAGAAAGCCAAAATTTACATTCAATCAACCGCGTTTGAAAATTTTTATTCAAAGCGAGATTCAGGTGAATTAACGTATATTGGGCTCGATAAAAACTTGGATTTATCGCGTTTCATCGTATTAACTGGGGATCATATTATCGACGATGAGTTGACGCTTATCAATCAAATTGATGGTAAAACATATTTCCCACTCAGCAATCAGACGCTCTTCAAAAAAGCTAATCAAGCATTTCAACAAGATGATTTTATCCACGAGCAAAATTTATTGATTCATGATAACAAGAAAGTAATCTTATTAGCCGGGTGTGCGCATAAAGGCATTCTTAATATTATCAACCAAGTAGAAACCGTATGGATGAATCAATCAATCCAAGCGGTCATCGGAGGGTTTCATTTGGCATCACGTTTTCCTGAATATGCCGAAACTAAGGAAACCATTCTTGCCTTGGGCAATCAACTATTATCAAAACCAATCAACCATTATTATACGGGTCATTGTACAGGGATAACTGCTTATAATGATTTAAAAAGGGTATTAAAAGAGCGATTATCTGAATTTTATCCTGGATTAACGATTACGATATAAGAGATTTAATAATTACTTATTTGAGGTGAAAAGATGAAAGAATTTGACATCAAATCAACCATGCCAACCGTTAGTCAAGCCGTTACAGAACTAGAAACGATTCTCAAACTAACAAGACATTCGGAAAAAGTTATCAAGATTATTCATGGGTATGGATCGAGTGGACATGGTGGAGCCATTAAACACCAGGTTCGATTGCTTCTTCATGAAAAACAGCATCGCCATGACATTAAAGCTTATGTGCCCGGAGAAGCATTTTGGCAAATGATGGGTTTCGATGAGACGATTTTCAAGTATAAACCCTTGTTAGAGAATGATTCCGATTATAAAAAAGGAAACGATGGCATCACTTATGTCATTTTTTAATTTGGATAATTCATAACATGGATATTTGAACCATAAAGAGAAGATGCCCAACATTAGTATCGTGATTTACACGAATAAAATCGTATTTATGACCGAGCAACAAGACTTAACTATTTTTTATTGCTTAATTTTTTAGCCATGGTATACCTTATTACAGGGATATTCGTATATAATTAAATTATAGTGTTATAAAGAGGTGAACTAGTATGAAAAAAGTAATGCTTGTTGGCATCGTGTTCGTACTTGGGTTTTTAGTTGGTTGTACTTCAGAGACGACAACAACTGATATTTCAACCTATACTCTATCGTATTTTGAACTGATCGATCAAACTACGATGGGAACGTTTATCTTGGATGAAGATCAACTGTTAACGCACATTGAATTGGGTGACGCTCATGGATTGGCAGTTATCAATGATAATCGTCTGATAGCATGGGGTAATAATGAACGAGGACAACTTGGCAATAACACCACAGATTCTTCTACCAATCCCATCGATATTACGAGTTTTTTAAACTTGGAAGTCGATGAAACCATTGATATGATTGCATCGGGTCATTACCATTCACTACTTTTGACTTCTAATGGGAGGTTGTTGGTTTGGGGATGGAACGTATATGGCCAACTGGGTGATGGGACTGCAAATCAACGAAACGTTCCAACCGATATGACCGATGGTTTGAATCTCAATCTTGATGAATTCATTGTTAAGATTGTCGCAGGAAGCGATTATTCTGGGCTCGTCACATCAGAAGGACGGGTATTCATGTGGGGAAGAAACCAATTAGGACAATTAGGGGATGGTTCCATTAATGATTCGCAAATCCCCATCGAAATAACGAGTCAATTTGAATTAGACCCCTTAGAAGTAGTGATTGATTTATATGCAGGTATGTATCATTCAATGGCAGTGACCTCTGATCATCATCTTTATTCATGGGGAGGTAATGCATATGGACAGTTAGGTAATGGGACAAACGCTTTAACCATCCATCCAACAGACATTTCTTCGAATGTGCCCTTATCGACTCAAGAAACCATTTTAAAAGTGATGTTAGGGGAGTATTTCACGGCTTTATTGACCAGCGAAGGAACGGTGTTCACATGGGGGAGTAATGATTGGGGACAATTAGGGAACGGCTCATCAAGTCAATCATGGACGCCTGTCAATATCACGGATACGATTAATTTAGAAGAAGAAGAATCAATCGTTGATATTGCTGTAGGTCCTACGTATATGTTTGCCTTAACATCTCAAAATCGACTTTTTGGATGGGGAAAAAATAGTCGTGGACAATTAGGGGATGGGACAACGTTTCATCATGATTTGCCAGAGGTTGTGATGGAAGAGATTACGGCTGATGAAAATAATCTTGTCTCTCAAATTGCTTCTGGAGTTGATTTTTCAATGATTTTGTTGTCATCTGGAGAGGTTTTTGGATGGGGATATAATGATGAAAATCAACTATCATTGTCGGGTGAAACAAGTTATTATGATCCTCAAGCAATTGCAGTATCAGGAATTATATCTCGTATGCTAAAGACTGAAACCTATGATTATCAATCGAATTTGACGGAGTATACTCCCACAAAAGAGGGATATACATTTAGCGGATGGTATGTCGATAATACATTATTGATTCCGTTTACAGCGACGACGATGCCAAATCAAAATGTGAACTTATATGGAAGATGGCTTCCTACCATTTAAGGAATTTTAAAGAACTCGTCATTGAGTTCTTTTTTTTCTATCCACTCTTGATTATCAGTAAATATTCGTAAATCGAATTGTTATCAACCCTTGTATCGTGTATAATAAAAACAGTTTTTAATTCATCCAGCTATGAGGGAAATCGACTATGAAGCGACATAATATTCTTTTACCTTTGATTATTTTTGGCTCTTTTATAATGATTTTATTAACGTATGCCGTTATCAGTGAGCATACGTTATATTTCGATTTTTCTCATTACCAACGGCTAAACACTCAGTGGACTCAAAATGGACAGGTTATTGATGAGTTACCCATCGATTTATTGACTCCTGCTAATCAAGAGATTACTATCAGTAACGTTTTATCTAATGACTTCTACGAACCGCAACTTTTATTGATTCGTTCTAGTTTACAAAACCTTGAAGTCCGTCTTGATGGCACATTGATTTATTCCCATTATCATGACCCAATAGGGGCTATGAACACATATGCCAGTGTATGGCACATTGTACCCCTTCCAGCAGAATCCGATGGCTCTATTCTCAGCATAACCACCGTTTCTCCTTATCCATCAATGAGTGGCCGATTTAATCAAATTATTTATGGCTCTGAAGGTGAAATCAATCATTATTTACTTACGACGTATGGATTCCGCTTAATCGTCGGATTAATCGTAATGGCGATTGGTGTATTGCTGGTTTTTATCAATATGATGGCTTTCCGTCGATTCTCTGAATCGGCAACGCTTTTGGGTATTTCAGTTTTTTTCTTAGGTTCGTGGATTACTGCCGAATCGAGACTATTGCAATTTTTTATTGGAGATACATTGTTCATTGGTTCCTTGGCCTATTTGTCACTTGGATTCTTACCACTCGCTGTTGCAATATATGTAAAAAAATACCTTTTGACAAATCATAAAAAGTATTATCAGTTTTACATCGATCTTGTAATTTTCAATCTCTTTTTCATTTTCATTACTCATGCAACGGGATGGCTTGATTATTTTGAATCCATTATTTTTACCCATGTAATCTTAATTACTGGCATCATTCTGACATCACTATTTATTGCCATCGATTTGCGTAGTAAACTAAGAAACAATAAAGATGTTTTGGGAGTCTTAATCTTTTTTCTCATTATAGGAGTACTAGAACTAATCAACTTTTTATTTGGGGACTTTGACTACATATCGATATTTGCGACCATCGGCATCGGTATTCTAATGGTTTACATTTTGGTTCGATACATTAAAAGTATTCTTAGCAAAATAAAACAAGGGTATGAGAAGGATATCTATCATAAACTTGCATACTTAGATCCGTTAACAAAGCTGTACAATCGATTAGCATTTAATGAACGACTCGAGGAGATATTCCATAATCAGGATGAACTTAATAAGTTGATGCTTATCTACTTTGATATGGATGATCTCAAAAAAATTAACGATGAAAATGGTCACCTCGAAGGCGACCAGGCGCTGATAGATGTCTCCCAACGCCTTCAACATTGTTATCAATCCTATGGAGATGTCTACCGAATTGGTGGCGATGAGTTTGTATTTATTGGCACCCAGTTGCCAAAAGAAGCATACATTCCCATTAACGATTCATTTGATAAATTTATGATGGAGTCTAATCATACGAGTCGCTACCGCCTTCGGATATCGTATGGCGTTACTTTTTTTGATCCTAATCTCGATCGTGATCCAAAAGACATTTTATCTCGCGCTGATCATGAAATGTATCGTCACAAAGTTATGCAAAAACAATTATCAATCGAAGACGAATAGGTAAGGGGTGTTGATGAATGCTGTTTCAGGTTAACAATCTTTCGAAAACATACGATCCAAATCTACAATCTCGTCCTGTACTAAATCATGTTTCATTTCAAGTAGAGAAAGGTGCTTTTCTCGGAATCCATGGGCCGTCAGGATCCGGAAAAACGACGTTGCTTTACTGTTTAAGTGCACTTGAATCTTTTGATTCGGGAGATATTTTGTTTAATGATACGTCAATCAAATCTTTAAACGACGAACAAATTTCCTTAATGAGAAAACACCAAATTGGATTCGTTTTTCAATTTTTCCACTTAATACCCCAATTGACTGCATTTGAAAACGTTCAACTGGCGAGTGTTATCGCCGGGGGGGACAATACCGCCAAAGCGACGGAATTGTTAGATTGGGTTTCTTTAACAGACTACAAGGATTATTTCCCTTCGCAATTATCCGGAGGAATGCAACAACGCGTCGCCATTGCGAGAGCCTTAATCAATGAACCAACGGTTTTGTTTGCAGATGAGCCGACGGGTAATTTAGATCAAAAACAGGGCCATGAAATTATGGCACTTCTCAAACGGTTGAATCAAGAAAAAGGGTTGACCATCATATTGGTTACTCATAACGAAGATTATTTGCAATATTGCTCTCATACCATAAAACTGATTGATGGTGAGGTTGTTGACAAAGACTAAATTTAGCCATTTACTGGCGAAAAGAAACATTACAACAAATCTCAAAACATCTGGGGTGATTGTGTTTACACTATCACTCATTTTCGCTGTTTTAATTTTGGTATTAAGCATTAAATCAATCTATTTTTCCATCTTTTCTAAAGAGGCCGATGAACGTTACTTTGACGCTGATATCGTCATTCAATACGATGAGTATTCGCCCAGCCGCTTCATTAACGAGCGAGCGTTGGAAGATCAGTATGATACGATTGATATGTCCGTATCGTTTTTTAACTTACAAGTTCTATCGTCCATTGATGGGAAGTCCCATTACCTGACCTTGGTTTCAACATTACCTCATGAACTGGAACGATTGATTGATACCGATATTGATTTGATTGGACATGAAGTGATACTTACTGAATCAACCGCAGAACAGTATCAACTTAATATGGGTGATACATTGTCATTTTCAATCTTTGATCAGGAATTTGATTATCAAGTGACAGATATCATCCCCAATCAAGGATTATTGGGTGTCGATTGTTTCTTCGTGGATAAATCGGTTTTGTTGGATGATTTATTTGGTTTGGGAAGTCTATCGAATTTTGGGAATGTAATCTATGTTTATTCATCAGATTATGAGACCGTGTACGCTCAGTTAACGACGAGTTTAGATTACCAGGATTATGCCATTAGTATGGTTCAAGATACAGAGCGAATCCAAGGCATGGTTAATGAGTACACATCGATGATTGTTGTGGCAGGTATTTTGGTTATCATTGCTTTGTTTTTAGTTTTGGATTCATTGTTTCTGATTGTACAAAAAACCATCTTCCAGCAGATTAGTGTCTTTGATACCTTGGGTGATACCAAAAAGCTTGGATACCGCGTGTGTTTTCATCAATGGGGGTATTATGTTCTTATCAGTTTTTTGATATCGTTAGTGCTCGCACAAATTGTGATAGCATTTGGTGGTTATATTTATGGTATCCATACTTTTATTGGAGTCAATCCTCTGATGGCTATAATGGGGTTAGTGTCTGTTTTGATTTATATTGTTATTCGTAACAGTTCGTTAATGCATCGATATTCACATCAATCCGCCATCGTGAAGATAAAAAAACCACAACCGGTCTTGCGTTTTTCACCGATATTCTTGATGATTATCGTTATTGTGGACATAGGCTTGCTTTTGGCGGTTATTGCGTTACAGCCTTTTGATCCTTCCATAAACGGATTGCTTATTGTTTCTTTATCACTCTATGCTTCCTTGGTTTTACTCGTCTTTATTGTAAGACATTTGGGTGTTGTTCGATTGAATAAGACGAGTATCTTTAAAATGGTTAACATCACACATATGAAGACAAACGAATTCATTCATGACTCCATGCGAATATTGTTTTTAGCTTTTATTGTGGTGACCATTTTGTTTTCTGTCCGTACCTTTCTTTCCCATCAAATCGACGACTTAGTTGAGCAGTTTGATGTCGATGTCTTGATCATGAATTTGCACCAAGATGATGCTCAACTAATTGAATCGTTATCTCATGAGGATATTGATCATCTATCAATGGGATGTTTCTACCGGGAAGTATCCCTTCATATGGAGGATGATTCATCGCTGTTGCGGTATATGATCTCGTTGGATCGTACGGATTATTCTTATTATTTTCAGTATCCATTAGATGATGTACCCAATGCTATTGAATCTCATCAATATCCCTATGTCTTGTTGCCAAAAACATACGAGTTGGTGTACAAACTTGATGTCGGTGACATCATTACGATTGATTTGTCTCCGAAACTTCGAAACGTCTCGTTTGTGGTCGGAGGCTTTGTCAATTCGGAGTTTGATCATTTTGCCTATACGAATTTAGCAGAACGTAATTTTGAGGAGGCATTTGAGTACAATACCGTATTCATTGATTCCAGTAATCCGGATACTGCGATACCCTTTTTAGTCGAAGAAGTCAGCTCTGATATGATGGTGGTTATCAATGCGAAATCGTTGCTCAATCAACAAATGACAATTGCTGATAATGTCTTAGCGCTCTTTACAGTTATGTCGATGTTCATTGTCGCAAGCTTTTTATTGGTTGTATTTAACAACACATCCTTAAAATTCGATGCGTTAAAATCCGACTATGCTAAACTTCGCGTCTTGGGCTACGATCGTAGACAACTAAAGAAGCATTTGTTCCTAGAGTGGATTTTAATAAGCTTTATTATTGGGTTTGTAGGTGTAATTGAGATAGTGATTCTATCTAAGTATATGCGATATTTATTGCTTTTCTTTGATTACTTCAAAAATTTGAGTGCGACGAGTTTATCAATTATACTTTCATTTATTTTAATCAGTGGATGTCTGTTTCTCAGTTATATGGATTATTACCGGAAAATAATGAAACACCCCATTGTTAACGAAATCAAAACTTTCTAATGCTATTTCTCGATATTAGTTTGTAATAATTGACAAAATAATATATAATTCAATTATGATTAAACAACAAAAAAAGGAGAAGATTATGATGAAACGGTTATGGACACTGATGGTTATGCTCTTAGCTTTTATTGCTCTTATAGGTTGCAACAACGGTTCAACGTTAGACGGACTTGATTTTGATGAACAAATCGCCGCTCCCATCAATTTAACAATTAGCGGTGAATCCCTCTCATGGGATGCAGTTTCAGACGCTAATGGGTATTACGTTTTTATTAACGGTGAAAAAGAAGATACTGTAAAATCGACTTCATTCGACTTTTCTGATGTTGATGGTGATCGACTTATTTTTACCGTAGTGACGAAAGCTCCGAGAGGGATGCAAGATTCTGTTCACAGCGTCACCATTGCTTATGTTAAAAACAAAGCTCAAGAAGTTGCTTCAATGAAAACAGCTGTGGCAACAAGTGTATTAGGATTTGGAGATGATTTCGCAGAAGAATTAGTCAACAAAGGTATGCTTGCGAGTGAATTCACAACTATGATGGATGCGTTAGGAGAACTAGCTGATGCAGCTGTATTGGGTGAAGATATGGTTGAAGATTACTATGGCTCCATCGATGATTTAATGGATACGATTAGTCAACCAGAAGCTTTAGTATCAGCATTAGTTTTGCATGTGCTTCCTGATGAAATCAATAGTCAAATTACTCAAATCAATGAAGATATCGAATATTACCAAGATATGCTTGATGATCCCTATTCTTGGAATATTGAGTACTATCAAGAACGAATCGCTGAACTAAACGACGAAAAAGATGCAATGGTAGAGATTATCGATATGATTGACGATTCACCTGATGCGGTTGTTAGTACCATTATGGTAGTGATTGACTACATCATGGAGTTTGAAAGTCTTGTCAGTGAAAACTTCATTGGGTATATTAATAATCTGACAAATGTCGATGATGTTAGTGATATTAATGTTACAGAAGTAGTGGCTATTAAAGAAGAACTCGTTACCATCTTAAAAGAAACTATGCCTTCTCAACAAGACATCGTCTTAGCGATTCAAACCATTTACTCTATGTCAGATTTGGTTGAATCAATGGCGGATACTGAGATAGGTTCACTTCATTATCCTGAAAAAATGGCAGCTTCTCTCATGATGAGTATGGAAGCTTACATCAATTTCATGGACTATCTTGACCAAGACTTCTTCCAAGAACTTAAAACGATTGGTACGAGCGATTTATCGGAATACCATATGTCTGCAAAGATGGCCATCCTTGGAATAACCTACTTTGATGGATATAAAAAAGAATATCAAGGCCTCTTTGATGAAATGAGAGATTTGTATACCGACGAAGAACAAAAAGTAATGTACGATGAATCGATTGCTTCAGCTGAAGATTTGATGGGCTCAGAACCATTTATGCCAGCAATTTCATTCCCATCGTTTGAGAAGATGATGGCTATGGATGCTATCTTCCAAGATGCATTTGATGAATTACTCGATGCATTCGTTGAGTCTGATGGAAAAATCTTATTAGCCATTGCCGATTTAGCCGAATACGCTGACGGTCGATATGAAAAAGGCATTGAATGGAATGAATTCAATTATCAGAATACGATTTATTCAATGAAGGTAGTTGATCAAGTTATCTATCTCGTCAACAGTGTTGCTTCAGAACGTTCAGAAGCTGAATACGTGGAAATCCGTGACTTCTTGGTGGACAGTTTTATTGAAGTTGCTTTTACTAACATTGGAGAATTCTCTTCGGCTGAACAACAAGACATCAAGAACGCTGTAAAAGAATACATGGTTGATACCAAGGCCGCACAACACGACTTGGTTCAAAGCATTGCAAAATATTTAGACTCAAATGATACATTCTTAGATTATGCAACCTTGTTTGAAACAACCTATAAGAACAACTATACTAAACTTGAAGAAGAAGAAATGTACTTCGATTTTATCTTCATGATGGATGTCTTTGATGATTATATGACGCTTGGCAATCGTGCTGATGTTGATAAACTGGTCAAAGAACTTTCAACCATTTTGGGTGTTGACGCCATCAACGATCTTCAAGATATGTCGTATTTACCCGATGCATTGGATGAAGCTCTCGATTACATCGATGGGGTTGCTAAGGAAATCAGCGGATTTAACCCAGCTACCTTAACAACGACTCAAAAAAATCGAATCGATGATGTTATGGAGCACATCTCTTCGTTACTAGAAATTCCCGAATAGTCATTATGACTATCTTAAACCACTCTTTCACGAGAGTGGTTTTTTTCTTTTTTATCATTCTATGATATAATGGTCTTTAGAACCTATTATAATTGCTTGAAAGGATTATACTCATGAAAAAAACGCGTCTTGATCGGCAACAAGACTTCTTATTATGGTTGCTGAAACCCCTAGTTCATATTTGGATGTGGTTAGATGCTAAACGCACGGTTATCAAAGATCCATCCGTTGATTTCAAACGAAAAGAGCCCTATGTTTTGTTGGCCAACCATACCTTTATGTTCGATGTGGTTCATGTACCACTTCCGTTTAAGAAAACCCCCTTTATCATCGCTTCTCAAACGCTCTTTACCAAACAACCTTCGAAGTTTTTGGTGAAACAAGTGGCACATGTTATCCCCAAATCAAAAGGAAAAAGTGACATCACGACCATCAAATCGATTTTTAACGCCTTATCCAAAGGATACCCGATTTTAATCTTTCCTGAAGGCGATACGACATTCTATGGCCAAACAGGGTATGTGGAAGAATCGACCATGAAATTAATCAAGAAAATGAACGTTGATGTGATTGTGTGTAACGTTCGCGGAGGTTATTTATCGAAACCACGATGGGCCACTGGAAAACGAAAAAACAGACGCGCAGAATTTTTCTATAAGGTTGTTATTACTAAAGAACAATTAGCGACCTTATCACCAGAAGAAATTGGCAAAATTGTGAATGATGCCATGGCTCATAATGCCTATGAGTATCAACGCAGTCGGATGATTCCTCATCCTGGAAAACAATTGGCAGAAGGATTAGAAAATTGTATTTACGTCTGCCCTAATTGTCAGGGCATCAACACCTTACAAACGAATGGTAATAAGATTTACTGCGCTTCTTGTCATACCGAAGGGCATATCGATCAATACGGGTTTATTCATGGTTTTGCCTTTGATAATCTTCTTGATTGGGATGCCTATCAACGAAGATATTCTGAACCCTTGCGAATGACCCGCCTTGAAAGTACAGGAACACTCTTCTTTATGAATCGTGAAGACGATTCGCAGAGGCTTGTCGGATCGGTTAATGTTGTATACGAGAATGGCTATTTGAATCTAACGGGGAGTTATGAAAATAAGTTTTCTGTCGATACCATTCAAAACGTAACCATCACCTTACGCCGAGATTTAGGCTTCTTAGTGGATAATCAATACTATATTATCAAATTCGACCATTATAGCTCCGCGTTTTTACGCGTATTGCAAACGAAATACTAATGAGTTATTAACTATGAAGAAAAAATTACTAACGATACTGCTTGCAGTAATGATCACACTAGTCATGACGGCTTGTCAAAAGGAGGAAACAACTATGAACACACAAAAGAATGATTTCCCAATCGCAACCATCGTTGTGAAAGGGTACCAAGACCCGATGATTTTAGAACTATACCCAGACATGGCTCCTAATACCGTAAGAAATTTCATTCATCTTGCTAACAGCGAGTATTACGATGGCTCTATTTTCCACCGAGTCATAGAAAATTTTATGATTCAAGGAGGCGCAAACAACAAAAAAACATGTGCTATTGAGGGTGAGTTTACCTCAAATGGATTTTCGAACACCTTATTACATGAACGAGGTGTCATCTCCATGGCACGAACCATGTATCCAAACTCCGCAACCAGTCAGTTTTTTATCATGCATGCGACCTCGCCCCATTTGGATGGACAGTATGCCGCTTTTGGAAAACTGATTGATGGGTTTGATACCCTCGATGCCATCGCTACGATCCGGACAGATCGATCCGATCGTCCCTATACGGATATTTCGATTACATCAATTCGAGTCGATACGAAAGGAATTGATTATCCTAAACCGACTTGTTATGAATAAATCTTGCGAATCTCAAAAAGAGATTCGCTTTATTTTTTTTATAAAAAGATCATTTTTAGTATTGTGTAATACACAGAACTGTGTTAGAATTGGTTCTGGAGGCGATACAGGGATGAATTCACAATTTAAAAAAGGAATCATCGAACTATGTGTTCTTTCGGTACTTGTAGAAGAAGATACCTATGGTTACCAAATCATCAATAGCTTATCGTCGTATATCGATGTGAACGAAAACACGATTTATCCGATTTTGCGACGGCTGACACTCGATGAGTATTTTACGACGTATCTGGTTGAATCAACCGAAGGAGCACCCAGAAAGTATTACAAAATGACTCAAAAGGGCTTCAGGTATTACTTAGAACTCCGCGATGAGTGGGATGCTTTTATCGGCGGAGTGTATCAAATATTGAATAAGGGAGGAAAGAAAAACGATGACATTTATCGAAGATTTAAGGAACGAATTGAATAAACAAGGTCTTTCATTTGTTGAGATTGAAGACATTATTCATGATCATGAGGAAATGATTGACTCTGCAAAAAAAGAGGGTGTATCTGAAGAAGATATTTTAAAACGATTAGGAAATCCGAAAACAATTGCTGAGGAGATTGCCTCGTTTTCATCGACTCAAGCAAAAGATTCATCCATTGATGAGAAACAGAAAATCTATAAACAGTTTACGGTGTCTTCTACGAAAGTATCGATTGATATATCACTCGTTCACGACGACATGACAGTGGAAACACATAATAGCAATCAAATCGAACTCTATTGCGATAATTGGGATCAAATCAATCGTTACGAATGCCGCTTTGATGATACAAATTTAGTGATTAAATCACCCAAGGAAATACTATCCATCTTCCATCGAAGCAGCCGCGACTCAAAATCATTTATTCTCAGATTGCCATCGGGAGTGACTATTGACCAATTTAAATACACGACGGTAAGTGGCGATTTATCCTATCAAGCCAATGATGTAGAATTGTTCCATCTTTCAACCACCAGTGGCGATGTATCGATTAAAAAGTGTCGATTATCGATGGCTAAATGGAATACCGTATCGGGTGATTTTAACATCAATGACCTTCGTATTGGGAAATTACAATCCTCACAAGTATCGGGAGACATGGCAATCAAATCATCGACAATCGAAGATGATTGTATATTGAACACCGTATCGGGTGACATAAAACTTACAGATTGCACGTGTAACGAATGTCGGTTACAATCTGTCTCCGGCGATATTCAAGGAATTGAGTTTTATCCTAATAAGGTTTCACTTAAGTCGGTAACGGGTGATATTCATATCCGAAACAAAGAACATAAAACCTTCGAAATAATTTCAAAAAACACCGTCTCCGGTGATATTCATATTGAACCTTAATAACAACGGGCATTTAAAAATGTCCGTTTTTTTATATCTATAAAAAAGTAGATTTTTAACAGAAAGATAGTGTATAATTATAATGGTAGTTTGAACTTCTAACAAAAATTAAAAAGGTTGGAATCCAAATGAAATCGTTAATAATTAGAATCAAACACATGATTTCTGAATTGAATCGATTATTGTATCAAGATGATGATCGCCATTACAACGTTGTAATGGGGATTCTTTCTTCATTTATACTTACTATTATTGAACTTTCAACCTATCTGCTCGTCGATTCCAGTACGCTTAAAAATCCTTTGGTCTATTTGTTTAGTGGATTGTTAATGGCATTACAGTTTGTGATTTTTTTGAATGTTTATCATCTTGGATTTGATTCTGTTTCTAAGTTCATTCGACAAATGACGGTTCTTCATCCATTTTTTATTGTTGCGATTGGTATTGGTGTTTCTCATCAGTATCAAGGGTATTCTAATCAAATTAATTCCTATTTATTAGCTGTCTTGGCGGCTTCGCTGATCCAAATCTACAAACCGAAAAAGCGCATAGCAATTTTCTTGTTTTCGTTTTTGGCATTCAATGCATCCATGTTATTCGAACATCGATTCACAGTTTTGTTTTTTGAATATCTAAGATTGAGTATTTTAGTAACGATAATTGGGTATATCTATACAACCGTTCAATACCTATCTACTGTGAAACGGGAAACATTGATGAATCAATTGGCTTCAACGAATTCAACTCAACAGGAAGCTATTGATGAATTGAAAATCGCCTATCAAAACCTTGATCAATCCCATCAAATAACAGAAGGGATGATGCGACTGACAATGACGATTTTGGAACGAGAAGATTTAGATGATGTATTACAGACTATATTAGAAGAAGCCATTCGAATCATCCCCAAAGCTCAAGCTGGAAGTATCTTGATTTATAATGGCGAGGTGATGGAGTTTAGAGCAGCGTATGGTTATTCACTTAAGAATCTTCAGAAAGTAACCCTTCATAAGGAAGATTTGTTTCAATCGAAACTCAATGATTTGTATGAACCAGCCATCATTCAAGACTTGCGCGTTTTTGATGAAGCTCACTTAGAAGACGAGAAAGTCAAGACCCTTCATGAACAGGGCGCCTTGGTGGCGCAATCCATTTTAACGTGTTCGTTTAAGTATAACAATCAATTTTTTGGATCCATCAACATTGATAATTTTGAATCACGAGATATTTTTGACGAATCAGACAAACGTCTTATCAAACACCTTGCCAAGCAAATTGAAATCACGATTGCCATTCATAAGTTATTTGGTAATGCCATTGGACTTACGCGCTATGATGTCCTTACGCAAGCAAATACACGCCGTTATCATCTTGAGTTAATGGAAAAATTATACATGAATTCGAAAAAGGCACATACGACATTCGCTGTTGTCTCGTTGGACTTAAATGATCTTAAACAAATCAATGACCAGTATGGTCATGACGCTGGTGATGATGCCTTACGCTATTTTGCCACTTCCATACGACGATTTATCGCAAAAGATACACTATTTTCTCGTCTTGGTGGCGATGAATTTGTGTTGGCATGCCCATCGAAAACGGCTGAGCAAGTTCGAGTATTAATGACTGAAATCAAAGCGTTCTTTGGGGATCATCCTTTCTTTTATCAGCATTACATGATCCCAATCAGTGTTGCAATTGGCGTTGCTGAGTACCCGAATGATGGCGAAACGCTAGAAGAGGTAGTCAAACAATCGGATGTACGAATGTATGAGGATAAAGCTCAGTCTAAACAATAATTTATATCTTTAGGTCGAATATTCGACCTTTTTCTTTGGTTCTTGATTGAAAACATCACACGCTTATGCTATCATTAAACCACTAAAGAGAGGGGAACTGCTGATGCCTATTTCACTAACAGAGAGTATTTGGATAATTCTATCATTTGTGTCTGGAAGTTTGATTATTGGATTGGTTATGATACTGTTGTACCATTATCAGAAAATCCCGTATCTTCGGAGTTGGGCGTTGTATTGGTTTATGCTCTTCGCTGCCTATTTAAATCTATATATGTATGCACAATCGGAGCAAGTTTTCTTACTAGCCACTTATTATTACATAATTATTATCAGTGGAATGGTATTTATGCATGCTTCACACCGATTTTTATCCATTAAAGTACCCATGTGGTTGCTAATTACCGATATCATTATTTTTGTTTCAACGATTGCTATTAGTAGTTCATCGGTATCCGTTATTGTTAAACTGTATGCAGTGTTTGGCGTGTTTGGTTGGTATTTATTGGCTTCGGGCGTTTTCTTCATTTGGAAAGAAGGAAAAAAAGCGATGGTCACAGCGATATTAATTATGGTCTTAGGCCTTATCAATATCGCGTATCCATTTACCTTTACCAATGTCTATATTCAACAGTTTGGATATACGGTAACATCCATTGTTGGAACGGGAGTTGGTATTGGCATTTTAGGAATGCACTTTATGAGGCTTTACCATTCAGAAGAACAACTGAAAGAACATCTTCGATACTTGAGTTATCACGATGACTTAACACCGTTGCTTAATCGAACCTATATGACCGAAAAATTATCTGAGATGGACAATGACAATCAATTACCGATTGCTCTGATTTTATCGGATTTAAACGAGTTAAAACTTATCAATGATCACTATGGGCATCGTGCGGGAGATGATTTGATTCGTGCCACCGCAGACATTTTACTCAAGCACACATTTCGGAAAGATATGGTTGTGCGGTATGGTGGTGATGAATTTGTAACCATCATGTTGCAAACATCCGAAGAAGCCGTTAGTACCTATCTACAATCTGTAAAAAATGATTGTCAATCAACGTTGATTCAAGAGCGACCCATTTCTTTGGCGATGGGATATGCACTTAAAAACGATTCATCTATTTCTTTGGATTCCCTATTTGATCAAGCAGAAATCGTCATGTATCAAGAGAAAAAAATTCATCGTCAAAGTGAAACTAGGCAGGATTCATCTTTATGAAGCCAACGATAAAACGACACATTTATCTTGTAGGCTTTTATGTTTTGCTTGTTATTAAGTTTTACGGATGGAATTATGATATAGGGAATGCGCTATCTTCTTTAAAAGATCCTATATTTTTAGTTCCTTTTATCATTTATTGGGTTGGCTTCATTTTACACGACATTATTCATTCACCGTTTTCTAAAAGGATTGAACGAGTTAGTCTTATTATCACGTGTATTACCATGACTTTATTCATGATATTGACCCCCAAACTCAGTAGTGGTTGGGGGTATGTAATATACGGTATTACTCTCCTAGGAAGTCTTGTTTTGGATTATGGATTTTTCCGAACCTTATTAGCAAACAAAAACGACACCCAATAACGGTGTCGTTATAATGATAATTTTAAATAAATAAGGGTCCCGTCATCATCTTGAGTTTGGTATCCCTGGTGAACCTCTTGGATGGAATAACCTTTCTCTTTTAGATGATGAAACGCCGAGGCGATATCTTCACATTTTGGATAGGTCACTGTCAATGATTTTAGCCCTGTCATGGTATCCGCTTTTTTAATGGGGCCTTTCCATGAGTTAAGGCCGAGATGATGATGGTAGTGGTTTGAACTAGCAAAGATTGATGAAGGTATTTCGGTTTTTGTTTCCTTGAAGCCGAGACCATCAAGGTAGAAAGCCTTCGCCTTTTCAAGTGAACTTACAGAAAGGTGGATGTGTCCGATAATGGTGCCTTTCGGTAGGGTTTTAAATTTTGAACCCTCGTTTACAGCATAGTAAATACTGGAATAATCAAGTTCATCCGTAACCATTTTGATTGCGCCAAACTCATCTGTCCAATGTTCTTCTGGGGTATCCCAAGCAACCTCGATGCCATTGTTTTCAATATCTTGAAGATAAATAGCTTCGCTAACACCGTGGTCTGCGCCACCGACGATGGGGATTTGTTGTTCAATGACATGACGTAAAAATAGTCCAAGATCAGCTCGTGAGGGCAATAACAACGCGAAGTGATAGAGGCTGTTTCCATTCTTTGTTATTTTTGCGAGTGGATTCTCAACTAATCGAAGGATTGGGTCATGGCCATCGATTGATAGGTTAATGGCATTCGGTTCTTCCGAAAATACTTCAAATCCAAGTTTCTTCGTATAGAACTCTTTCATTTTTTTTAAATCACGTACAACCAACTCGAGATTTGTAAAGTAGGTGTCATGTTTTTGGTGATATGGATGCATAACCTCACTCCCTTCTGTTGTTATTATATCAAATCATGGTCTAAAACACTGAAAAGATGCTCAATAATGCAAGCATATTTCGATATTTTTCAGTAAATAATCGTTGCATTTTTGCTTGAATTTTGGTAATATAGATATCGGCTCTAAATGGGATACCGAAATGAGTCTTCGCGCGCTCATAGCTCAATTGGATAGAGCGTTTGACTACGGATCAAAAGGTTCCGGGTTCGACTCCTGGTGGGCGCGCCATTTTTTTCGGGATGTAGCTTAGCTTGGTAGAGCGCCTGGTTTGGGACCAGGAGGTCGCAGGTTCAAATCCTGTCTTCCCGACCACTATTTACACCAGCATTGGACCCATAGCCAAGCGGCAAGGCAAGGGACTGCAACTCCCTGATCGTTGGTTCAAATCCGACTGGGTCCTCCACTGTTTTATATATATATATATATATACGTGTATGAAATTCCATGGATATTTAGTCGATTACCGTACAGATAGTGCACACTAATTTGTACGTTATTTTTTTAGAGTGAACGAGCAGGGGAGTATAGGTTATGTTCCTTTTTGAGACGATCGTTTTCCTTATGGGTATAACGTTGCGTCATTCTCAGGCTTGTATGGCCAAGGAACTTTTGAACAAAAACGATATCAGCACCATTATTGAGACACATGGTTGCGTATGTATGTCTCCATTTATGAGGACTTATCGATACCTTATCGGGTATTTGTAAGTCCTTTTTTATTTTTTCAATTGTCCTTGTAACTCACATGTCTGATAACATGAACTGATACCATTTCAAAAAAATTCCACAAATTTAAAAAAAATATGAATTAATGTAAAATATATTCCACAAAAATATAAAATAGTGATATAATTATTGTGGGTGATAAATATGTTAATTAAAAGAGAAATATACCTTTCAAAAATCAGAAAATATTATAATATTGATTTGATTAAGGTTTTGACAGGAATTAGACGAGCCGGAAAATCAAGAATTTTGGAGCAAATTATCGACGAATTAAAAAATACAGGCATTGATGAGAACCACATCATTGTTATAAACTTTGAAGATATGGATTATGAATATATAAACACATCTTCCAAATTAAATGATTATGTCAAATCAAAAATTAGAGACGATAATAAATATTACTTATTTTTGGATGAAATACAACATGTCAAAGATTTCGAAAAAGCAATTGCTTCTTTTAAAGCTACAAAAAATTGCTCGATATTTGTCACAGGAAGCAATTCCAAACTATTATCGGGTGAACTGGCGACGTTATTGGTAGGAAGAACAGTAGAGTTTGAGATATTTCCTTTTAATTTTAAAGAAGCTACAGACTATATGAAACTTATCGGAAGAGAAGTGGATCAAGATTTCATTTTTGACTATTTGAAATGGGGGGGATTTCCTCAAAGATTTAACTTCAGTAGCGAACATGAAATTAAACAGTATTTGGATAATGTTTATGATGGAATCATCTCAAAAGATATTCTAAAACGCAATTCTAACATTGAAGAGTATAAATTCAAATCAATATGCTCTTATGTACTGGCAAATGCAGGAAAGGAATTTTCGGCAGCAAATATAGCCAATTATTTTAATAACATCAACAATAGAAATAAGATTGAGATAGATAAAAAGACGATCTATAACTATCTTGGAAAAATGGAAAAAGCTTATTTCATTTCTAGAGTAAAAAGATTTAATATTGTTGGAAAAGAAATATTGAAAACGATAGAAAAGCAATATGCAATCGATCCGGGATTAAGAACGATAAATACCAATTTAGTTAACTATGAAGATACATTTTTTCTAGAAAACATCATTTATAACGAGCTCATTGTTAGAGGGTATGAAGTTTACACGGGTAAAACATACAAAGGTGAAGTAGATTTCGTTGCATTAAAAGACATGAAAAAATGTTTTATACAAGTATCATATTATCTGATTAACAAAGGAACGATCGAAAGAGAGTTTGGGGCGTTTACTCCCATTAAAGATGCATCTCCAAAAATCATTATGTCATTAGATAAAGTTGACTTATCACATGATGGTATTATTCACATGAATATTGTTGATTTCTTACTGGGAAACATTGATCTTCCTTTATCTTAATTTCCACAAACTAAGATATATTTTGAATTTGTGAATGATATCCAAAAACACAAATCCATACTAATCACATAGCAAACTTGGTTGTGACAACCTCAAAAGTGGCACAAACTTAGTTATGACAACACACTGTTTTTATACGTTTTTATGACGGTTTATTAGTCTATCTAAAATGACGGTTTTTATTTGAATGATATTCTATTTCATTGTAATGATATATATTTATAGATATATATTTATTTTATCATCTGTAGAAATTACGATAGAATCAAGTCACTTTATTTGAGTATTTTCATGTTTTTGGTATAATAATAGTGAGGTGAAAATGATGCAAACAAATGTATTTGAATTAAAGAAAAATGTATATTGGATTGGCGTCAATGACTACGATCTAAGAGTGTTTGATATCGTCATGGAAACCAAGTTTGGAACGACTTATAATGCTTATCTTGTCATCGGCAGTGAAAGAACTGCTTTAATTGATACTACAAAAGCTCCTTTTAAAGAAGATTATATTGCCAAACTGTCTTCATTGTACGATATCTCAAAAATTGATTATGTTATTATGAACCATACCGAACCCGATCATGCTGGGTCCATTGAAGCACTGTTGAATATAAACCCGAACATAACCGTGGTAGCGACAACGCCCGGTATTAACAACTTAAAAGAAATATTAAATCGTCCTTTCAAATCAATTCAAACCAAGGAAGGTATGGAGATTTCACTCGGAAATCGCACCCTTCAATTTTACCCTTTACCCTTCTTGCATTGGCCTGATACGATGTTTACGTACATGAAAGAAGAAGCCATGCTCTTTACGTGTGATTTCTTCGGTGCTCATTATGCTTTTGAAGGCGTTTTGGCAAAGAACGTTCAAAATTGGGATGATTATCAATTTGCGTTGAAACATTATTTTGACTCCATCATGTCTCCCTTTAAGAAGTTCGTAAACAAAGCTTTGGACAAAATCCAAAATTTACCCATTCAGTATGTATTGACTGGTCATGGACCGGTCGTTGATGAAACCAATTTAGAAGAAACAAAAGTACTCTACCGTCAGTGGGCAAAAGGTAAACCTGTCAATCCACAACCGCTTATCGTCATTCCGTACGCATCTGCCTACGGGTATACCGAAAAAATGGCAGTTGCGATTGAAGAAGGCATTTTGGAGTATTTTAACGGAAACGCTACCGTTGAACGGTATGATTTGGTGACGACGCCCTTGGATACGGTTATTGAACGAATCGATCAAGCCGATGCATTCTTAATTGGGACCACCACCATCGTCGGTGACAGCGTAAAACCGGTATGGGATGTCATGACTGCGTTGAACTCCACCCTCCACGGGAACAAAGTTGCTGCTGCATTTGGCTCATACGGTTGGAGCGGAGAAGGCCCATTATTTATTACCGAACGTCTCAAACAACTGAAGATGAAGACGTTAGAACCGTTACGAATCAAATTCAATCCTTCCATTGATCAATTAAAAGAAGCGAAAGCCTATGGACAAGCATTCGCTCAAATCTTAAAACCCTAAGAAAAACCCTTCCAAGTATATATTTGGAAGGGATTTTTTATTCAGCGTCTGGGCTATAAAACACAACGGGTTTTATAGTAGGTAATGCATCTTTTACCTTTGAGGTAAAGAGTACACCATTCAAATGATCAAATTCATGTTGGAACACAATACCCACGTAATCTTGGAGTTTGAGAAGGCGTTCTGTCGCTTCTCTTGTGGAAAGGTTGATTTCCATAAATTTAACTTTGATGCGCTTGGCTCTCGGAACCAATCCGTTTTCTTCTTCATCGACGGAAAGGCAACCTTCACCACCGGGAAGATAGGTTTGCTCTTCACTTGCTGAAAGGATTTTTGGATTGACGACAACGTATTCGTGAAGAGCATCACCCTTTTCATTGTATGTGCTCATGACAAACATTCGTTTCATCACACCGATTTGCGGAGCGGCTAAACCTACTGCAGGACGCAAATGGTATTGTTCTGAGATGACGTCGTCCTGAGAGTTATGTAAATACTCCAACATGGATTGTAATGTTGAAAAATCCGAATCGGATAAAGGCAGCGTAACTTCGCTGGCACGTTTATGGAGTAATGGGTTTGGGTCCATCAATATATCATTCATAGTTATCATAGTTATCACCATGATTATTATACCATAATGAGATAAAATGACGCACGTTTTTTGCTTTTTCAGATGAAGGAGAACGAATATATGATACAATAATGACGGAGATGATTGGTCTATGAACTATGCGTTTTCTAACAAGGATATTATTCGTTTTTCACCTCATCATACCCCCGAATGGACGATGACATTAGGCAATGGTGGGTTTGTGAGTGGGGCTGTTGACGGCACCCTATTTCGTCATCACCATGGGTATCTCGTTGCTTCATTGCTACCACCGACCAATCGGTATTCAATTTTATCAAAAACGATTGAAACGATTGATAACGAACCCATGATTTCTCATCACCAAAAAGCTTTTTTATACGACGGGCTTGTGACGTCAGAGTATGCGTATAATGGTGTGTCCTATAAGAAAATCATTGTTCCTTATTATAATCATAACGCAGTTGGAATTCGGTATGAATTTACTTCCTGCAAAAGCCGTCATATTGCGATTTCTCCACTCTTTAACATCCGCCCAAATAGTGATGTTTCTTCACCAACAAAACCATCGTACATCATCGATCGTGAAGGTAATCAACTTCGTTTTTATGATGCAAAACATCCAACTGTCAAGGTTCATGTATCTTGGTCAATGGGTACCCTTGTTTCAAAGAATGAAATCATTGGTCCCATTCAGCATTGGTTTGATGCGTCCACAGGAGATCCCCGATTGGACTATGGATTCATTCCATTTGAATTTGATGTTGCACTTTTAGAAGGGACTTTTAATTCATTTGAACTAATCGTATCAGCTAATGAAAACCTCGATATAACCGTCAATGATATGATTCAAATCGAGCGCAATCGACAGGCTGAACTAATCAAAAAATCAGGATATGTTGACCCGCTCGCTCAACAATTTGTGATAGCAGCTGATCAATTCATTGTAAAACGACAGTCCACTCATGCAACGACGATTTTAGCAGGATTACCATGGTTCGCAGATTGGGGTAGAGATACGATGATTGCCTATCTCGGATTGGTTTTACAGACAAAACGATTTGACGAGGCAAGACAAATATTGCACTCATTTGTACAGTATGAATCAAACGGAATCATTCCCAATATGTTTCCAGACGCGCCGAATCCGCCGTTGTATAACACAGTCGATGCGTCACTGTGGTTTTTTCAAGCGATTTATGCGTATTATGAAGCTACTCACGATTCTACATTTATCAAAGATAATCTGTTTAGAACCATGAAACGAATTATCAAGGCCTATCAAGAAGGTACGTCATTTTCGATTCACATGGATACCGATGGATTGATTCATGCTGGTTCTGGGTTGGACCAAGTCACGTGGATGGATGTTCGTATCAACAATATTGTGGTGACGCCACGGCACGGGAAACCGGTCGAAATCAATGCACTGTGGTATAACGCATTGATGATTATGGATTATTTCACTAACCTCTTCGATGAACCGAATTTGGCTTATTTAGAGCTTTCTAAACGAGTTAACTATTCATTCAATCAGAAATTCTGGAATAGCAAACGAAACTGCCTTTATGATGTCATTGATGCGTACGATGAATCCATTCGACCCAATCAAGTGTACGCCACGAGTTTATCGTTTCCGATTGTCGGTAAGACGCGTGGGAAAAAATTGCTTCAAGTAGTTAAAAAAGAATTGTTAGATATTTACGGACTAAGAACCTTATCGATTCACGATCCTCGCTTCATTCCCATCTATGACGGTCCGATTGAAAAACGCGATTTTGCGTATCATATGGGGACAACTTGGCCGTTTTTGCTAGGAGGATATTGCGAAGGGTATTTGAAGATGCATTCTTTTTCACCTCAAGCGTTTGGACACGTAAAAAAAATCATTTTGCGTTTTAAGACTCATCTTCAAGAAGGATCTTTGAATGGCATCGCCGAGATTTTTGATGGTGATCAAGGTACGATATCAAGAGGGTGTCATACCCAAGCCTGGAGTGTTGGTGAAATCATGCGAATTTACACGCAATATCTATTACAGGAGGATACCTATGCGCATCGATAAATTGTTATCATCGTTACATTATGGATCACGTAACGATATCAAAAAGATGGCTAAAGATGGATTGATAATAATCAATGACCGTAAAGAAAAAGATGCCTCGATGGACGTTGACCCCAACAACGATACCATTATCATTAACGGGGAAACATTGTTCTATAAAGAACATCTTTATGTGATGATGAACAAACCCAAAGACGTTGTATCCAGTTCGACGGATCCATATCATTCAACATATTTAGATTTTTTGCCAGAATCGTATCATCGATTTGATCTTCAAGTCTGTGGTCGACTGGATGTCGATACAACGGGATTATTATTGCTCACCAACGATGGCGATTACTTGCACAAAGTTATTTCACCCAAGAAAGACGTCTTTAAAACGTATTCTGTTACGCTCGATAAGCCTATCGAAAACGTGGAACCTCTTACGAAGGGCGTGACCATCAAAGACGGACAAGAACGTCCCTATACGACAAAACCCGCCATTGTGTACGATATGAACGGCAATTTCTGTCGTATCAAGATATCCGAAGGAAAATTCCATCAAGTTAAACGCATGTTTGAAGCCATCGGTTATACCGTTGTTCAACTGAAACGCGAAGCCATCGGGTCGCTTAATCTCGATGAATCGATGATTGAAGGTGACGTACGATTGCTTTCGAATGAAGAAAAAGAATTGGTTTTTATCCATGAAGACTAGTCAATTTATGATATAATAATTTTGGTGATAAAATGGACTGGACAGAACTCATGACTTTGGCGATGGATGCCAGTGACGAATGGAAACAAACAGAGGCGTATCTAACCTATATCGATGCCAAAAACGGCTTATCGGATCCATCGTTAGTGCCACTCATTGATTCTTTTGAAAAAACCAAAAAAACCTATGAAGAAGTAATTCGTTATGGTAAGTATCACCCCGATTTCGATTCCGCCACAAAAGCATTCATTGAAGCGAAAACGGCGCTTTATCAAACACTAGAGTACCAAGCCTATTCTCAGGCACTTCTAAAAATCAATGAACAATTCCGCTTGTTTTCGAGCGAACTGAATGAGGTATTGCTCTCCTGCAAGGTGATGGGAGACCAACCCAAATCTTGTCATACGAAAGGACGATAATATGGTTTCAAGAAAAGGATTAGTGGTTTATTACTCAACGCCGAAAATTGTCAATGAAATAGAAAAGAAAGGCGTTCATATTGTCTATAATAATGAGAAGCGTAATTATCTTACCGGCTACGTCGATGCCAATCAACTTGATCGCGTCAAAAAGGATATCTCGCAAATGAAAGCCGTCAAAAAAGTCGAAGATTCGTTGATGGAATTTGATAACTATACATTCACCGAATAAATATTCTATCTGTTAATATATTTTACTTGACAGTGTTATTTGTTTTTGGTACAATAGGTATGATTTTGATAGCAGGAGGGATAACATGGTTAAAATTAGACTTCAAAGATTCGGAACGACGAAACGTCCGTTCTATAGAATCGTCGCTGCGGAAGCCAGTAAGAGACGTGACGGAAGATACTTGGAAATCGTTGGTTTATACGATCCTACCAAATCACCGGCATTTGTTCAAATCGATAAGGACTTAGCCTTAAAATGGTTAAACGTTGGTGCTCAACCCACCGATACCGTTAAAAATCTTTTATCGAAACAAGGCATCATCGCTGAATACGCCGAAGCGAAGAAAAACAAATAGTTGGGGCTCAGAAAATGGCTGTAAATTTCGAAAAGGTAATCTTAGATTTGGTTACGCCATTGGTTGTTCATCCCGATGACTTGGTTGTTAAAAAATTCTCAGAAGACGATGAATCGATTACCATTCAAGTGCTGGTCAATCAAGAAGATTTAGGTCGTGTCATTGGCAAAGGTGGCAAAATCGCTAATGCGATTCGCACCATCGCCTACGCTGCCGCTTCTCGACTTGGCAAAAAGATTAACATTGATATTGATTCCTTTTAATGTAACGATTGAGGTTTGAGATGAAAGAAGCCATTGCGGTTAGTGCCTGTTTACTCGGATATAATTGCAAATATGACGGCCAAAACAATCTTAATACGGAGTTAATCGCTTCCTTAAGAGGAAAAAAGGTTTTACCGATTTGTCCTGAAGTGCTGGGCGGATTGCCAACGCCCCGTATTCCCTCTGAAATACAGTCTGATGGTCGCATCTTGAACGCTAAAGGCGATGATGTGTCTCAGTACTTTTGCCGAGGAAAAGAATTAACATTGGCATTGATGCAAAAGCATCATTCAACGAAGGTTATTTTGAAAGATGGATCGCCTTCTTGCGGATTTTTAACCATTTACGATGGAACGTTTACAAACCGTAAAATTCCGGGAATGGGGGAAACTGCGAAGTATCTACTTCAAAATGGCGTCACGATTCTAAACCAAACTTAGGGTCAGCGATACGCTGACTTTTTGTTTGCCCGAATCCTGTTTATCTGTTACTATCTATGATATAATGAATTATAATTTATAAAAAGAAATGAGTTGTTACAATGGAATTAGCTTTTGAAATGAAACAAGAAATAAAGCAGGGCATCGAAGTCATGGGCTTCACCGCTTTGACTGAAATACAAGAATTGACCATTCCGTTACTGTTATCAGGACGGGATGTCATTGGCCATTCGCATACTGGAACGGGTAAAACCGCCGCGTTTGGTATCCCGATTTTAGAGAAACTGGATTTTAACTCAGACCTTATCCAAGCGCTGGTATTAGCCCCTACGCGAGAACTGGCGGTTCAAATTCACGATGAATTATTACGGATGGCCAAATTCATGCCCAATTGCCGTATTGTCACGGTGTTTGGTGGTGATCCCATCACCAATCAAATTTATAAACTCAAAAAGAAACCGCAAATCATCATCGGTACACCAGGTCGTACCATCGACCACATCAACCGTAAAACAATTCGGCTAGACCACATACAATTCATGGTGTTGGATGAAGCCGATGAAATGTTGAAAATGGGCTTTCAAGAAGATATCGAAACCATTTTTCAAGCGATTCCGGAGGAACGTCAAACCTTGATGTTTTCGGCAACCATGCCTCGTCCGATTTTATCGCTCGCAAAAACCTACATGCATGATCCTGAACTCATCAAAGTTATTGGTGAGGAAGCGACGAATCAGGATGTCAATCAATACTATTATAAAGTCCGACGCGAAAATAAAACCGAAGCCATCTACCGTCTTATCAATGTGTATCGTCCCAAATTATCGCTCATTTTCTGCAACACGAAAGTACAAGTCGACGAACTGACTCAAGAATTAATCGAACGCGGCGTTAATTGTGATAAAATTCACGGTGATTTACCGCAAACTACCCGTCTGGATGTTCTCAAGAAATTTCATAATGGCATCATCGATGTATTGGTCGCAACCGACGTAGCGGCTCGTGGTTTGGATATTAAAGCCGTTGAAGCCGTCTTTAATTACGATGTTCCTGAAAAAGCGGATTATTACGTTCATCGGATTGGTCGTACGGGTCGAATTGGCAACATCGGCTATTCCTTCACCCTTGTTTCCAAAGGTGAATTGAAACAAATAGAAGAAATTGAACGGATTACTAACTCAAAGATTAAAAAACGGAATATTCCGACGTATGAAAAAGTATTGGATGTCAAAAACCAAAAAGTCGTCGATCAGATTGTTGCCTTGGTCGGTGCCAACATCAATTTTGAACCGCAGTATCAATTGATGAATCAACTCATTGAAGCTCAACTATCCGAAGATCAAATCATCGTAGCGTTACTAAAAATGATTGAATCGAAACAAGATACCGAAGCCAATACTGCCGATATCAACGAAGAATTCGAAACCCGTCGTCCCCGTGAAGATTCGCAGGATGGACAAGCTCGTTTCCATCTCAATTTAGGTAAAAACATGGACATAAGTGTTTCGGATATCTTAGATTTCGTTTGTTCGAAGATAAAGATTTCAAGAAAAGAAGTTCAAAACATTGCGATATTATCCGAATTTTCATTTTTTAGTGTTCCAGCCCGTTATCAAGATGAGATTATTAAAACATTGAATAACACCAAGTTAAAAGGTAAACGAGCCGGATTGTCGTTATCAAAACCGAGAAAATCCTCGTTTAACAATCGTCCCTATCGCTCATAAGCTAACGAAAGTTACCGAAAGGTAGCTTTTTTTATTCGATGAATTCCGGTTTTTAAGGTTTATTATCGGCCGTTCATTTTGTCTCGCCGATTGACAAATCACGCCATTTCGCTATAATGGAGATAGGTTTATTTAGAAGGAGCGATAAAATGAAAAAGTTAGGCGTCCTAGTTTGTACGAACTCTGCGATTGATTACATTAAACACCCTTATGAAATTGGGGTCATTCGATCCACCATCATCATGGGGGGGCGTGAATACATCGATTATGAAGAACTGACAGCTGAACAGTTCTATGATATGCTTCAAAACGATCCGTCTTTGTTTCCTCGTACTGCGATGGCTTCAACCGGTACGATGTTAGAAGCGTATGAAAAACTTCGTGATTCCGGTTGTGATGAAGTCTTATTCATCACGATTTCATCCAAAATGAGCGGAATCTACGAAAATGCAATGATTGCGAAAAAGATGGTAGAAGGCGTTAACGTAACTGTTTTTGACTCCAAAACAGTGGGCTATCTTCAATGCAAAATGGCGTTTACCGCTCATGAAATGGCATTGAAAGGTCATTCTATCGACGAAATCGTCAAGGAATTAGAATTCATCCGCGATAACAATCATATTTATTTCGCCGTCAGTGATTTGCGTTATTTGGTTAAAAATGGACGGTTATCGAATGCGGCCGGATTTTTAGCGGACGTTTTAAAAATTAAACCATTACTTGAAATTGATAAATCCGGTGCGGTAGTTACGGTAGAGAAAATCCGGACATTCCATAAGGCGCTCGATCGCGTCATCGAAAAATTCTTAGAAGAGACCGAAGGAAAAGCGATTGAACCCTTTATCATCCACGCATCTAATCCTGAGGCGGTTATATACATTAACGAACAAGTAAAGGAAAAACGTCCTGAGCTCGGCACCATTCCGGAATTCATCTTAACGCCAGCAGTCGGCGCACACTGTGGGCCGAAAGCCATTACCATTGGCTACGTTTTAAAGAAAGCATAATGATATCAAGTGACATTATCCGCGGACATATCGACACACTTATCTTGAAATTATTACAAGAAAAAGATATGTATGGGTATCAATTATCGAACGAAATAAAAGAACGGACGATGAGCAAATTCGACATCAAGGAAGCGACGCTTTACAGCGTTGTTCAACGTCTTGAAGGGAAAAAAATGATCTCATCGTATATAGGGGAAAAAACCCACGGTGGAAAACGTCGTTATTACCGAATCACTCCCTTTGGGAAGGCGTATTATCAAGCCATGATTCAAGAATGGAAATTGCTTAGGGAAATCATGTCAGCCATATTAGGAAGTGATATTCATGAATAAAATTAAAAAATTTGTTTCTAAGTTACTGAAAGATTATTTTAACGACGCTGATAAACAAGAATTAATCGAAATATTAACCGTATCCTTGGAAGAAAAAGTCGAAGATTTGGTTGAAAATGGAACACCGGTTGAAGAGGCCATCGATCAGTCAATCAAAGAGTTCGGATCAACCGAAGATGTCTTAGAAGCCTTTTCGGATCAATCCTCGCAGCTTCAATTGACGCTGCGCAAAACCAGAAAAAGTCAATTGATGTTTTCACTCTATGCCTATTTGATTATTGTTGGTTTGACGGTTTTTATCAATCTCGCATTCTTAGCGTTCTTTCAAGAGATTTTGTGGTTTATCATCGTAGCCATAGCACTCCTGTTTTGGCCTTTGATCATGGGTATTCGTTTTTATATGGTTAAGAAATAAGCTGTGATTCAGCTTATTTTTTTGATTGTTATTTTCTCCTCAGAATGATACAATAAATGAGGTGATTCCTGTGCAACTAAAAAAATTGATTTTTTTGGCAATCATGATATCGATAGCCATTGTCTTATCCATCGTTGAATCGATGATATCCGTAACATTGTTCATTATCCCAGGGGTTAAATTAGGCTTAGCCAACATCATTACCTTGGTCATTCTTTATATTTATGGAACAAAAGAAGCGGTTTTAGTTTCCATCGTTAGAATTTTTATTGTTTCACTCATCTATTCAGGACTCTTCACCCCCTCTTCCTTGATGTCATTTTCAGGAGGGGTGATTGCGATCATTGCCATGGTCATCATGAAGAAAATCCCTGTGTTTTCGATTTTGTCGGTTTCCATTGCCGGAGCGCTCATGCACATGGTGGGGCAAATCGGTATGGCAATCTTTGTTTTAGAGACGCCGACGTTGATTTATTATTTACCCTACATGATTTTGATTTCCATTCCTACAGGGATTTTGACCGGTATTTTGGGTAAAAAAATGATTAGAATTTACCAAGATCAACTCATTCGTTCGTCCGAAGAATAATGCTTTTTAAAACCATCGATTGATGGTTTTTTTATTAAATAAGCATCTTATTATCATTTTGATGAGGGTATGATACAATGAAGATAATGATGATAAAGAAGGTGAGTTCATGCGTATATTTGAAACGATGACTTATAAAGTAGTATCTAAAGAAGGTCCCATTGAACTAAGATGGTATCCACAGTTTTTCCTTGCAAGTACAAAAACGCCTTTGAATCGTTCTTATGATTCCGGTTTTAACAATGTATTTCGGTACATTTCCGGAGGTAATGAAACTCAAACACATGTATCAATGACAACTCCAGTTGTATCGTATGAAGAAGATCAACAGCTCGTTACTGGGTTTTATGTTCCCTCTCGCTATGATAAATCCGCAATACCCAAACCAACGGGTGATTCGGTATTTATTCAAGCGTATCCGCCTTCATTAATCGCGGTAATCCGATTCCGTGGGCGTTGGGAAACGAGTAACTTCGATCAACACGATCTCTTATTAAAGGCGTACTTTGTTGCGCATCAATTGAAGCCGCTCTCACAACGGCTGTTAATGCGTTACCAACCGCCTTTTATTCCACCGTTTTTAAGACGGAATGAACTGGCGTACCGAATTGATTCGAGTAACTTTAACGTATCGAATCTCTGATTTTATTAATAGGATAGTGGATGGCTTAGCGAATCGCTAAGCCTTTATCAAAAAAAACGACTTCTCAAATGAAAAGTCGTTTGCATCATTATTCAGTATCAGAGAATTTATACAAGTATGTTTCAAAACCACTAGAATAGGTGACTGATCCATCGCCGTGATACCAGATAGCCTCAAGACCCGGTTTGTTTTCTACGAAGGCCAATCCTTCTTCATACCCTAGTAGGTATACTGCAGTTGAGTAAATATCGGCTAACCCACCATCTTCATAAAAAACCGTCACAGCGGTTGGGTGGTCTAAATCGCCACCGGGATAATAGGTTCTTGGATCGATGATGTGATGATAATAGCGTTGATCCGATTCGCCGATGACGTAGCGTTGATAGTTTCCACTGGTTACAACCGACATGGCTTCCGGCATTTTTAAGATAACATAATAATCACTTGAGAATGAATCAAACGTGGGTGTCAATAGGGCAATGTAATAAAACCCATCGTCGTTATTAGGGTTGGTCCCTCCCGATTTTACGTTTGAGTTACCCGCATTTAAAAGATAATTGATGGATAAAGTATCTAAGAAATCTGTGACTTTTTCAGCAGCGTATCCTTTTCCAAACCCGCCAAGATCAATGGACATTCCTTCTTTCGCAAACGCAATCGTATGATGGGTTTCGTCTAAAATGATGTCGTTAGGATTAACGGGGAAGTCACCATCAAATACGGATGGATCGGGTATCGGACAGGTTGTTGAAGTAAGGTTAGTTGAACACTCGGTGCTTTCACGAACGTCATGCCATATTTTCAAGATGGGATTTAAAGCGATATTAAAGATGGAGTCGCCATTCGATTTGATTTCTTTTTCGTGTTGTAATACGTAATCAATGGCTTCGTATAAGTCAGAATCAAGTGTCGTTACCGAAGGCGAATTTTCATTAATGGTATAGACGTTGGTCACGCCGTCGTAGGCATAGTATTTATCAAATAACTGATGGTAATGCACCAACAAGGTTTCGACTGCATCAAAGATTTCTTCAACCTCATACCGTTCGTCAGGGCCTAAATAAAGCGTAAGCGAAATCGTCGTATCAAAGGTCGATGACCAAGTTTGCGTACATTTGTAGACCCCCTCACTATTACCGGGTACACAATAATCTTCGGAGGGTTTGGTTTGACAGCCTGTTAAAAGGAATACGGTGGCTATCATAAAAGCAATTAAAAGTCGTTTCTTCATTCAAATCACCGGCTCATATTATACCATATTCGGATGATTTGACCAATAATTATTGATTAACCCCATGATGAATACGCTATCGTTCGAGTGTACATTGATTCATCACCTTTTTTTGTGTATAATAGAAGCGACCTTTTCGACAAGGAGGAGAGTTTATGAAAAAAAACGACATCATTTTTATCGCCGTATTGCTTTTCATCGGACTTTTATCTTTGTTAGGAATCAAGCTTTACGAATCGAATCGAGCGACTGGGAATTTATACGCAAAAGTTTTTTATCAAGAGACGTTAATTCTCATGGTCGATTTACAAACGTATGATTATACCGTTTATGAAAGCCCGTATCGAAATCAAATCGACACAGGAAGGGCAGAAGAAGGAATCTTCTATGTTCCCGGATACATCATGACCGAAGCGGAAATGGCTGAGTTATGGGAAATTGACACCTATGCCAAAACAAATGAGATTGTGGGAATTAAACTTAAAATCGAAGATGAAAAAATCAGTGTCGATTATCAGGTGAGCCCAAAAGATCTCTGTGAGTTACAACCCCCCACCAATTCGAGTTTGCAACCGATTGTGTGCTTGCCTAATCAACTAGTTATCAACGTAATGACAGATATGACATCCGACGAATTCATTCCGGATGCCATTATCGGGTGATGTATATGTTTCCAGAGGCCGTATTTTTGGTATCACGCATTATTTTATTTTTCGTCGCTACACCCTTCATCTACCGAGCCCTTCAAGCCCTTGATTTGTCTAAACTTTTCAAGGCAAATTCATCGGATCAAATTCGATTTATTTACATGGTGATTTCGATTATATTAGGCTATTTACTGATTGATGCATTGGTTTCGTTATTTGAAAATATGAATCAACTTTTATAAAAAAAAGCAGCATCCCTACCACGGATGCTGTTTTATTCGAAAACAAGAATCGTTTTCATAAGTGTGAGTTGTGTCTGAAATTGCGTTAACTTCAAAATCATATCATTGACTTTTTTTACTTCGATATCTTTGATTTGAAAGACTAATTTGAGTTGATTGTTTTCGTAGAGCTTATCGACGTTTTTCGCTACTGAATGAAGATAATACTCTAACCCTCCTGCCGTTCCGTATGGACAAATTACGACACATTGCTGGTATAATACAGACGATGTCAGAATGGCTTGTCGAATGGTTTGTTTGGTGGTTGAAGCATAGGCTCTTATTAAGCCGCCCGCCCCGAGTTTAATACCACCGAAGTAACGAACAATAATCCCAATAATATTGGTCAACTGATGTTTTTTAAGAACCTCGAGAATGGGAACCCCCGCTGTTCGTTGTGGTTCACCATCATCGCTTGAACGTTGCCAATCGCCCATATCACCCAGTATCGCCGCATAACAATAATGCGTCGCATTTGGGTAAGCCTTTTTAGCTTCTTGAAGGCAGTTATGGATGTCGGATTCCTTGGAAATGGGACAAAGGATTCCAATAAATCGAGATTTCTTGATTTCGTCATCAAAAACCGTGTATGTTTTGATTGAATTCATAGTATCACCATTTTCAATTATAGCACGCCTCACACGAAAAACAATAGAATATCATAGGGATATATGATATAATATTTGGCGGTGAACGAGATGGAAAAATCACTTCAAGCAGGGATTAAACTTATCAATACACTTAAACACAACGGATACGATGCCTATTTTATCGGTGGATTTGTCCGTGATTTTTTGTTAAAACGTCCATTTAAGGATATTGACATTGCGACTTCGGCGGTACCTCAAGCCGTTATAGGTCTCTTCCCTAATGCTAAAGCTACCGGCGAAAAATACGGTACCGTTACAGTTGTGATTGACGAGAATTCTTTTGAAGTGACCACTTTTCGAAAAGAAGGTCCCTATCATGACTACCGACATCCCGCAGAAGTCTTCTTTACCGATTCTTTAAAATCGGATGTTATGCGTCGTGATTTTACCATTAATGCACTTGCCATGACCGAACAAATGACCATTATCGATTACGTCCATGGACAAGATGACTTGTCACGCGGAATTATCGCTGCCATCGGTGAACCCTATCAACGTTTTGAAGAAGACGCCTTACGGATTCTAAGAGCGCTTCGATTTCAATCAAAGTTAGGATTTCAGTTAGACCCATCCACAAAAGCCGCCATGAGTAAAGCTATGCCGCTTTTAGATCAAATTGCCAATGAACGTATTTTACAAGAGTGGAAGGAGATCGTTGAAGGAAATAACGCATTGATTGCCTATCAAACTTTGTTAGATTGCGGCCTTCCCACAGTCTTACATCCGCTTGAGAAAGGGTTATCGGTACTTATAGAGAATCATGACTCACTTTCGTCTTTAGCAGCCTTCTATGCGTTTTGTTTTTGGATTGATCATCAAGAAATCCCCTCAGATTGGCGCTTTTCCAATAAACAAAAAGCTTTGATTGAAACCTTAATAACCCTCGCTGACGTCATTAAAGATGATGTCATCAATGTCTATTTGGTTTATTCCTATGGACTCGAAGTATGTTTACTCGCCAACGAAATGGTTCGAATCATGAAACCCACTCACAATCAAGAGACTTTGATACGCGACATGCATCACGCCATGCCTATTCATAAAACCTGTGATTTGGCTTTTAAGGGGCAAGATATCTTAAAACTTAATCTTTTAACAGACGCTCGTTTGATTGGCGATATTATTGATGATATTACTTATCAAGTTATCAGTCTTCAACTTTCCAACACCTACGACGCCATCAAAACCTATGTATTAAAAAACATACATTCTTATCAAATAACGGAGTAATTTCATGGATAACCGCAAATTTTATTGTTACCTAGATCAATTTGATGAACTCACCATCATCATTCCCATCAAGCATTATCGCGATAATAATACGTATCGCTTAATTGGCAATGATGAAACCATTGAATTAAAAATTGTACAAAAGCTCAATATTGGCTCAGAAGTTAAATTAGTATGCCAATTTGACGCCTATATTCACCTTGAAAAGGTTTATTTTGTGATTGATGAAGATAATGAAAAATCAGAGTTGTATACGGGTAAAATTGTCCGCACCGATTTGTTCGATAATATCTATCATTATAAAAAGAATGATTTGGGTGTGACTTACACAAAGGATTCGTCCAAATTCAAACTATGGACACCGGTCGCAAAAGCGATTACGCTTGAATTGCTCAGTCCATCTGGCGATGTTCAATTACACAAAATGATCTATCAAAATTTGGGCGTTTGGCGTCTTCTATTGGAAGGAGACTTTGAAGGCTATCGATATCGTTATCACGTCTATGTGAATGGCAAAACTCAAATTGTCACCGATCCCTATGGAAAAGCAAGCAACGCCAACGCAGAATACAATTACATCATCGACGCATCCAAGACTTACAAAATGAAGCATGCCTTTTCCTTTAGCGGAAAACCGTCTGATGCCATTTTATATGAAATGCATGTACGTGATTTCACCATTGATCCGTCCATTAATGCCAAGCATCCTGGAACTTACTTAGGATTAGTTGAAACCGGACTAAAAACTCCCAATGGACTTCCCGCCGGTTTGGATTATCTTGAATCCTTAGGCATCACACACGTCCAACTCATGCCGATATTTGATTTCGACGGTGTCGATGAGAATAATCCCAATAAAGCATATAACTGGGGCTATAACCCGCGGCAATACTTGGTTCCTTCGGGATGGTATTCATCCAATCCTAATGATCCCTATGCCCGTATTAATGAGTTAAAACAGGCCATTGATGCACTTCATGAAAAAGGCATTGGGGTGGTCATGGATGTTGTCTATAATCATGTTTTTGATGCTGAGACATTCCCATTTGAACGATTGATTCCCGGCTATGCCTATCACGTCGATCGGAATGGAATTTACACCGATGTTTCAGGATGTAAAAATGACTTGGCGACGCATCGAAAAATGGTTCGAAAATTGATCATCGATTCCGTTCTTTTCTGGGCCAACGAGTATCGTATTGACGGATTCCGATTTGATCTAATGGGATTAATTGATTCAGAAACGATGAATGAATTACGTCAAGAATTGGATGAAATTGATTCGCATTTCATTGTATATGGAGAAGGTTGGAAAATGTATTCATCCAACCAAGCGGATCGCATGGCGCATATGGGCAATAAAACAGTTCTTTATACCATCGGTTTCTTTAACGATCGTTTCCGTGAAACCATTAAAGGCGGAACGTTCTTTCCAGAAGCGCCGGGTTACGCAACGGGTCGAATTCAAGAAGCGCCCATCGTCAAAGAGATGCTACTGGGAAGTGCACACAATCGTTATCTGTTTAAATACACGACGCAATCGATTAACTACGTCGAATGTCACGATAATTTGACGTTCTTTGATAAATGCTTGGCCATGACGGACGATCTAGAACTAATAAGAAAACAAGAAAAACTTGCGACCGCCATGGTTATCTTGGCACAAGGCGTACCGTTTATTCACAGCGGTCAGGAGTTTTATCGAACCAAAGATCAAGATGAAAACTCATATCAATCCGGTGATCTCGTCAATCGCATCGATTGGCAGCGATCTGATCTTTATCAAGATGATATTGAGTTCATAAAAGCATTGATATCCATTCGTCGTCATAACGATGCATTCAAATACAAAGCCTCTTCCGAACTGGACCAATACGTCGAAGTGATCAGTCTTCAATCGCATTCCATTCTCTATCATGTCAATAATTCCGAAGATTTCTTGATTGTGTTCAAACCGACAATGGATAAAGAAACCTTGATTATTCCCGAAGACTATCGTTTTTACCTTTCTTCCAGCAATCAATTTCAGATGTTGGATTCGCAGACGTATGAACTGTCGGACATCGGTACATTTTTATTTAAGAAATAAAGGAGGATTTCATGAATATCGAATTAGGAAAAACCTATCAATTCTATGGTAAAGTAGAACAGACCAATTCCTCAACCTACGAAGATTATCCTGTGAATGTCACCGTAGAAGACATGGATAAGGTGATTGTTCGTATTGAACAAGGAACCGAGTTACAACTCAATAAAATCTATTACTTTGAAGCCGTAGGCGTTGAATTCAAAGATAAATTGCATTTAAAGGCATCCCTCGTTGAATTGATGAAAGATCGCGCCATTGAAGACGATGAAAAAGAGCGATTGATGCGGGCGTTCTACGATTACGCTCCCATGAGTTTGGCAGATTTAAAAGCGGGCGTCTATGGGTTTATGAAACGCTTGACGAATCCCACCATCAAAGCCATCACCGAGGATATATTTAACCGATATGAATCTGATTTTTTCATGTATCCCGCCGCAACTAAATTTCATCATGCGTACATCTCGGGTTTAGCGTATCATACTTTGACAATGCTAAAACTAGCGGTAAAAATTGCGGATGTATACCCATTCTTAAACGAAGATCTATTAATATCGGGGATTATTTTACACGATATCACGAAAATCCTGGAATTTGATTCTTACGAAGGTTCTGAGTACACCCTTCAAGGGAAATTGGTTGGTCATATCACGTTAGGTACGAATGAAATCGCCTTGACGGCTAAAAGACTGAACGTCGATCAAACCGAAGAAGCGATGTTGCTTGAACACATCATATTGTCGCATCATTACTACGGTAACTTCGGTTCACCGAAAAAACCAAACATTGCAGAAGCGTTGATTATCCATTTCATCGATAACATCGATTCGAAAGTAGCCGTACTCGGTGAAGCGTTAGAAGGCATCAAAGTGGGTTCATTTACTGAACCCATCGGAGTTTTGGATAAAGAGAAGTATTACAAGCATTCCCTATCGAAAAAATAATGAATGAGTTAACAAGGTTTGCTTTGTTAACTCTTTTTTTTGATGTATAATGATAAGAACGAAAGGAGTGGTCTGATGATTCGGTTACTTCAAGAGGATGATACACACGATCTGCTCGATTTTTTGTATCAAGAATCTGCTTTTAATATTTTCCCCATCGGCGATGTCGAAACATTTGGCATACACACTGATTTTTTACATGTTTATGGCGATTATGTTAAAGGAACTCTGGAAAGCATTTTGCTAATCTATCATCAGAATGCCATCTATTATTCCATCGTTGAGACCATCAATCCTGATTTCATCCCCATAGTGTCTCTCTACAACGTTCATGTAATATCAGGAAAAGAATCATTGATGAGTCGATGGATTCCTTACATTCCATCAAAAACGATTAAGACGATGTGTTTTTGTCGATTGAGAGAATCAACCCCTTTTGAAGATCATCATTTTTCTATTCATCGGTTATCAACGGAAGAAGAGGCTAAAGAATTGTTCGATTTATTAAAAAGGATAGATGAGTTTGCGGATCTGAAAACCGATAAAGAAGCGTTTGTCCAAGAAAAGATGCATGCCTTAAAAATGGGGATGACGTTAACCATTCGCGAGAACAACCACTTGGTTGCAACGGCCTCAACGACCGCCACAACGTCGAAGAGTACGATGATAGTAGGAGTAGCTACCGACAAAGACTATCGTCATAAAGGCTATGCTACAGCGCTTTTAAAGGAAATAATAAAGCATTATGTTGATGAAAAGAAAGAATGTTGTTTGTTTTTCGATAATTTGGAAGCGGGCAGAATTTACGAACGGCTCGGATTTCGGATCATCGGTCGATGGATGATGATTCAACGATAAAAAAAAGCTCTCAAGTTTGAACTTGGGAGCTTTTCATTGTTAGTCGATGTATTTTCCAAACAGAGCATCGTAATACGTTTGACGTATGGTCGCGAGTTTGGCTTGTAATTCGGCATTGGTAAGTTCTGAATAATCCGATGATTGGAAGGTACCATCCACCATGCGGTTTGCCATTTGGATGTTTAACGTTCCGACGACATAGAGATTGCCAAGCAAATCATCGAAGTAGAATTCGAGGGCTTCTCTAACATCGTTGGGGAAGGTTGGAATGGTGATGTTGTATTTTTGTTCAATTTCCGTATCTTCCAAATCGTAAACTAAGGAGTACATGTAGTATTGAGCGTACAGTTTGAGTTGATCTAACGAAGGAGCACCATTTGGATTGATGATTTCATCTGGGTAAGCAGTATTCGTATCGGTAAACATCGCACTGAAACGTTCGAAATCGTCGCCTTTGGAAGCTAAGATGAGATGAACACCAAATTGCGTGGTAACGAGTGGAGAATAGAGTTGGTCTAAATCTTGATTTTGTTCCAGTTGATATTCTTGATACAACGCAACCAATGCATCGACGTACTCAGGAACATAAGTGTCTTTAACGCCGTACTCACCGCTGTATTGGAGTGAATGAGTGATGGTATCGTCTTCAGAGTCTTCAATGTTCAAGTCTTCGGTCATCAACCAAATACCTGCATTTTTGTAAGCGCCCCATTCGGAATCGTCCTGACGGGTATCGTTGGTATAGGCGGTGATCAAGGTGGCGAAGGTATTGTCGGCATCATCCAAGTATTCCAAAACATCGGTTTCGAGACCCGCTTTTAATGCATTGAATGCGGCTAAGTCTGTGGCGTTTAGTGAAGCAATGTAATCGTTGTAATCATCCGGCGTTCCATCTTCATTAAAGTCAACGTACATAATTAAATGTGTAACATTCAATGAGAAGTAATTATTGTAGTTATCTTCTACTGTAGCGACCAATAAATCAACTAAATCTTCTTCGGTAATGGCTTCATTGATGAAGAATGGTTGCAATACGCCTTTAACCAAGTAACGGAGTAAATCCATTTCCGATTTGGTACCGTATTGATAACGAGCAAACGATGCGAAGTCAGCGTAATCAAAACTGATTCCGTATTGTTCATACATGGCTTTGTAGGAAAGATACGTCATCTTTTGAGAACGGATAGAATCGTAGATCTCATCGATTTTATCGGATTTATTTTTTGTTAAATCACGTTGTTCACCAAATATTTGAACAAAATAATCAGAGTAAAGGATTTCTTTAAATTGTGAAGCGTATAACGTATAAAGAGCAGCGTTCTTATCCATTGCGTAGTTGAAGAATTGATCAGCTGTTAATGAATAATCTTCTGTCGTAGCTTCGGCATCCAAATACCCAGGATAACCCGTTAAGGTTGCAAGGATGGATTCGTCGCCTTTGGTATCGTATTCAAAATTAGTATCCGTTGCGGAATAATCAACACCTAAGAATTTGTCGAAAATCGAAAATCCATATTCGCTTCTGAGAGCAACTAAGGCAGAAGAGATGTTATCGGTATCTGTATCGGCAACGTAAGCGTCTAATAAATCATTGTAAATTTGGTCGTATAGATCATCGTTAGCGATTAATGTTTTGATAACCGGTTGCGTTAACGTCGATGGAACGATTTCTGAAGTCGTTCCTTCTTTTAATACTTTCACGATAACGGTGTTGGTACGGGTGACGCCATCAAGCGTAATTTTATAGGTCAACGTCACGTTGGTGTCGTTTTCAGGAATCGTGACGACGCCTTTTGCGGATAATACGCCCGTATTCGAAGATGTCCATGTGATGGTTGAATCAAACCAAGACGTCGTTGGTAATGTTAAATCAGTGACGGTTTGAGCGGGTAAGACGATGGTTGATTCAATTTGATCCAAGATGGTTTCGTAAATAGCATTTTTCGCAGGTTGCGTTAATTTATAAACTAAGAAATAATATGAATTATTGGATTGCGTATAACTTGAAGCAGCGGCCATATAAGGAACCGTATCCTCATTGGATAAATTGAGTGTGTAGAACATGTATTTGGCTAACGAGGAAGAAGAAGCATTGACTTTATCAAAGTTAAAGACAAGGTCATCGTTGGGTAATCCAATTAAATCTTCTTGAGTTGCGTTAACAGGGAGTTGAGTACGATAGTCAGAATAAATATCGTTGTAAATGCGAATATAATACGATAGTACTTCGGCTTCGGTCAGTTCTTGAGAGTTGTTGACCGTGACAGTACCCATGTTGGCAATCGCTTTGTATTTTTTGTTAACGATTAAATCCGTTGTCGAGGTTACGTCAGTCGAGGTCGTGTCATAAATTTTTCCGTCTTTGTCGATGGTATAAAGCAACGTAGCACCATCATAGACTTTAGCAGCTTCTTCAGCATCATACGGATTGGTTTTCGTTACGGTATAGTAATGTGTATTCGCATCTAAATACGTTTGAGCTTCGGCTTCAGTAGCGAAGATGTGTGCGGCTTCAACAACAATTTCTGAATCTTCGTCAATGAGGTTGTTTTGATCATCTTTGGTAAACTCATCGCCGTCGTCGTTGGTATAAACGTTCGTGCCATACGTGTAAATGACTTCATCGTCTAAATTGAGTAAATCACCATCGGCGTTGGTATAGTAGACATCAACGGTTACGTATGCTTCAACGATTTGATCTTGATCATCTAACAAGGATTCGTTCGTGAATGTATAACCAAGGTACATACGTAACGTTTTTGATTGATAGGCAACCAAATTGTATTTTTGTAATTGTGCGGTTGCTTCAGCAAGCGATGCAAAACGAATTCGAATAGCCTTGATGTCGTCAAATGTTCTGAACACGTATTCAGAAGCAATCGCTTTTTCGGTAATGACGTCGTTTTGGTCAGCTGCATAACGGGTATACGCTTCTTTGGCTAGAACCAAACGAGCATAATTTTCTTCATCGCCTGCAAAGCCGGCTAAAATCATGCTTTGTTCATAAGCATCTTCATAAGTTTGAATTTGGTCAGCCGTTAAGTCAGCGATTAACGTATCGTCGGATGTTCCAAATTTCAATTCTTTTATTTTGGCTTGAATGTCGGCGTCGGATACTTGCGCCATATAGGCTTGCAAAAGATGAGAATCGATGAGATAAAGCAATTGTTCGATCCCATCGCTTGATTTCAATTCTTCAAAGATTTCTTGATTGGTAATGGAATAAATAACGTTGCCGGAATCGTCGACACGTTCATAAAAAATCCCCTCAGGATCTGTTAACTGGGGAATGTTGGATTGCCCGGTTACCAAGGCAATGATCAGCATCGTAAGAATCACCGTTAATAAAACGGAGAATATGATGACGACGCGTTTGGTCATTATGTTCTTCATATTTGTCTTTTCACTCCTTACAAATTTGGCAATATCTATGATACCATTATTCGCCCCTAAAGACAACAAATTTATTATGATAATTTCATGATTAGCGTGTGTGTTTTCGCAAAAAAACCTAAAGGTTTCTTTTTTTATACCTAGTTTACACCGGTTTTGAGGACTATTTGATGAAAACGATTGTAAAAAAATCAATGCAGGCCGTTGACAAATGCCATTAATACTTATATAATTACTCTGTAAATAGCAAAACTAGTGAAAGCTAGCGACGCAAAGCTATAGGGCCTTCGAAACGATGGTAGCCAGTTGCCGTTATCTTGTGAAAAGATGAGGGCGTTTTTTATTTCAAGTACTTTTTTGAAATGGAAGCGTCATCGCTTGAGATAATGGCTTTTTTTAAAAGCAGAATCCCGCTCTAAGGAGTGATGCGAATGAGACCTTTAGACCTAAAAAAACGGCTCGTCATTTCATTCGTAATACTGGCATTTTCGATGTCGCTTTTTGTCGTTGCGACATGGGCGTGGTTCACACAATTGATTGAAGATGATCAAACCTATACAGTTGGATATGTCAGCGTTGATGTAGATCCTTATTTTGAAGTTTGGAATGCTGGGACAGAAACTTATGATCGAATTGAAGCGACTTTTGTTACACTTCCTGAAAATCCGGCAATCGCAAAGACTGGTGTTTATCTCATAGTACTTGATACGAGATCATCGAACTACTTTTTTGAGAATTTTCGGTTACGATTTGTTGTCAATAGTTCAGTAGACACTTACTTTCGAGTAAAAATCTATGAACAATTAACACTCACCTATGAGAATTATCAGGGTGGATATACAGAATTAACCATTCTAAACAATTCCTATATGCCATTCGATTATGATTTAACTAATTGGATTGATCAACGCCAATACGATGATTATATGTATTATTCAGTTCCCGTAAAAAGGGTTGATTTAAACACACCGACTTACATCGACTTAATCGATGATTATACGTTAGATGATTTTCCGATTTATGACTTAAATTATTCGTTACAAATCACATTTCAGTTAGAAGCTGTCCAAGCCTATGGTGGACCTCAAAATGAATGGGGCTTATCTACTAAACCATGGGATAATTCCGATTGGTAGGAGGTGAGTTCATGCGCTACTTATATCGCAAAGATTTTTACATTCTTCGGTTTATGGTTACAACAATGACTTTGCTATTCCTTATATTTACAATGGTCCTAAGCGGTATAACTCCCGTTTGGGCTTCTCGTTTATTCCCTAATCTCCCCGATGAGCAGATTGATGAGTTTCGTGGCGATTTTGACTGGGATTTGACTTTGACACCCCCTTCCTCAGCGAGTGATTACATAGTCTATTCTGATTTTAGGGATAATTATTGTTTATTTGATACAAGCATTAGTACTTGTCAATCGGCTGTTAATGGTAAATATATTCGAATCGATACTGCTGAAGATTTATATCGTTTTTCTGTCGATGTCTCGTATGAAGATTTTTACATTACGGGCGATCCAGTAGAAGATAAAGTTTTAAGCTGGGATAAAAAAGCGTTTTTATTATCACTCCACTATAAGCTAGGCAATAACATTGATTATTCCGTTATGGGTGCTAAAACATTCATTTCAATCGGTTATCATTTGCCGGATGCATCGTCGTATGATGTTCCTAGTGCTTTAAACAATTTGTTTACCGGAACATTTGACGGACAAGGTTTTACCATATCAAACTTGTATGTTGCTGGATATCAGTACCTTATTTATGAAGATAACTCTGGGTCAACCACAGAATACATTCCAACAACAGAATATTATGCCATGTTTAATTACAATATGGGCACCATTCAAAATTTTGGTTTGATTGATCCTACGCTTGAGGTACTTCAATACGTAGAAGATATGCATTCCATAGCCACCTTGGTCGGATATAATATTGGCACGAGTTCTCAAAATGCGATTGTTGATCACGTCTATGTTATTGACACAAGAACCAGCGTATATGAAGCAGGACTTCGCTATAACATTGGGACCATTAGTGAAGATGTCAAGGCAGCAGGAATGGTCCATACGAATGGGCAATATGGCGTCTTTACCAATGCTTATTTTGTGTCAATATTGGTTGTTAATGCTTATTATTTCAATAAAATAGACGGACAACCCGTGCTCTATTACAATTATGGCACAATTAGTCAACTTGCATTCGATGACACTGTTTATCTTGAAACAGTATTGACCTATAATATCGAAGCCAAAAATGGTTTAGCTACTAGTGAAACCACTACTATGTTAAAGTCAGGAACAGACTCCGTTCTAAATGACCTGGATGATCGATGGCATTTTTACGCGTCGGATTCATATCCGATATTATTAGGATTTGAGTCTGAAGGCGGTTATTTTTTGATTAATGATGCCATCGACTTTGTTTTCTTTTCTAGAGCATTAAGTTTTATAACCAAATACGATGCAGTTCATGAATATAAGCAGGCGAATTATCGGCTCACGAACGATATTGATTTAAGTACATTAGCTCCGGGAGCCTATAAAACATCGTCTGCCACGTTCGAAGGAACCCTCACGGGATTAATCGACGAGTCTCATCCTGATTATCCTGAAAATCCCGAGGATTACACCTACAACGATAACTTTTATATCTATAATCTTGATATTTCAACGGGCATTATTCGTAATAACGTCTATTATGCCGGTCTTTTTAGCATTTTAGGTTCTTCTTCCTCGGTCAATAATATCAACTTTTCTGATGTATCAATTAGTTTGACGGATACGGAAAGTTATTATTCTTACCCCTTTTATATAGGATTAGTTGCGGGAAGAAACTCAGCAGGAACGCTTGAAAACATCATAACTCACACCGATGTATCAATCTATTTGGGCGATGATGCTATCGGTGAAACCCATGTGGGTGGATTGGTAGGTCAATCATCAGGTTTAATTAGCCATGTTCAGGCCTCAGGGACGCTCGATGCTGGAATTCATACCATTTCATCATCCTACACCATTACTCCGCGAATCTATATAGGTGGTATCGTTGGTACGGCTATTACGAATCAACTTCGAATTGAAGAAGCCGTTCATCAAGGGACTATTACTGGATTCTCAACGACGTCGACACCAGCTTTTTCTTCAGGGTATACTAATTATCAGTTGAAAATGGGTGGTATTATTGGCTATTTGTACAATACCTCCTCGGTCAAACATCAATTGCTTAATGTATCCAATAAAGGGTCGATAATTATTAGGAATATTTCTGATTCGACAACACCCGATCCGACACAACATATCGGTGGTGTTTTTGGTGAGTTGGAAGGAAACGCTCCGACGTTAGAAGACGCAGAGGAAAACTATTTATTCGCGAACTTACATAACGAAGGTAACTTTACAGCAACCTACGCTACGGGAGTTGCTATTGTCCGAGTAGCAGGAATTGGTGTGAATAATGCTTCAGAACATATTGAATACGCCTTATTATCAAATGGAAGCAGTGATGGAAGTAATGGCCATTTCACACTAAACAGCGAGCCTACAGCAACGACGAACAACTTATTTAAGTTTACTGGAATCATCTTTGATGTAGGAAGCACTGGTGTAACGTTATCACGGGTTTACAACCATGCGAACTTGAACTATTCCACCGGGTATTCCACGTATGTTTCGCCACTATACTACTCTTTATCGAATACATCATCAACAATCCGTTATTCATCTAATTATGGAAACATTTCGTTGATTAAGTCGGATTTATCTTCGATTACGATATCAAATTCATTTTCAATGTCAGGTATATCTTCCTCATCGAACATATCTTATTTAAATGTATTTAATTATGGAATTATTTCAGTTGTCAACGTTAATATCCAAGGCTATTCATTGTTTGTCAGTGGGATTGCTCGCGAACTATCTCAAGACAATTATATGAAAAATTCAGTAAACTATGGAGAAATCACGGTAGCTAAAATTACGAGCAGAAGTACTTTATGGACTGCAGTTCAAACTGACAGTAGTACTCGAAATATTTTTATTGCCGGATTGGTCAATATTAACAAGGCGGGAGATTTGCAAAGTTTTGCTTTGGATGCGGATAACCCAGTAGCAGAAGAAGGAATTATCAATTGTATTAACCATGGAAAAATCACTTCTTCTTATCTTGATGAAGAAGATGAATTATATGGAATAATTGGCATGGGAAACACGCTTGCGGCTGGCATTGCGACACTTAACGCAGGGTCCATTCAGAATTCAGCCAATTTATCAAAAATAGGGATTTCGAGCCTTACCTCTCCAAATACCGGATATACTGCACAAACTCAAAGTTACTATTATTCGCCTACTGCAGGGTCAACTTATTCTATTCCGACCAACGTAGGCTATAACTCCATATATACGGATGCATACAAAGCCGGTAGAATGATCTATGTCAATTCGGGCGTCATTGTGGCGGGAATTACGGCCGCTTCAATCAGTGGTAATGCTCGGGTTTACGATACGGCTAATAACGGAGACATTATCGGAATATCCTATGCTTATGTACGCGCTGGAGGCATTTTGGGTATCTCACTTAAAGAAGAATTGGATGCTATTGGAATTACTTCGGATTTAGGATATACGGATACACCTTTAATTTCTACCTCGGTTCTTTCAAATGGGCTGAACTTTGGGAATGTAAGTGCAATTACCGATGTTAAGTCAATTTATACAACAAATGCGGTTACTGTTTACGCTTCCTCTTCTTCAGCAAGCCAAAATATGTTGTGGTTATATCTCCCAGGATCTACCACCCGTTTAACCACTAATTATTACCCGTTGTCTATTTATGAATCCACCATAAGAGGATCTGAAGAGCGACCTGCGATTTTTGCTTCGGCTGGTGGCGTCATTGCGTACGGCCTTGCCGTCATGCGTCGTATGTTAAATCACGGAACCATATCTGGAACCGACGTTGCCGGGGGTATTATTGGTGCAACGTATGTTATTGGCGGTAGCAGTGGTGGAACCGTAACAACGTATATTAATATCAATACCGCCATTAACTATGGTGATATTGAAGTGATTTCCACGTCGAGTATCGGAAATATCAGTAAACACGCACTTGATCATGAAGATATTGCTAATGAATTTTTGACCGGTTCTGCTCGAACGGATATTTTATTTCCATATGCTATCGACTTAATGAGACGTTCTCCTGGAACAAAGCCAGGTTATGGCGGAATAATCGGTCGATTACAACGTGGTTCTAATGGCGAAATGGAACCGACCGATCCTTCCCATTTTCAATTTATTGTGAATGTCAATAAAGACATTGACCTTATCGGTCGTATTGATCAGGTTTTCAACTGGACGGCTTCGAACTCAGCTTATTTATTTAGTTCGGCAAAAGGTAATTATTATTCAGCTAGAACGAATGATTCTACTCAAGTCGTATTCACTGGTTATTATTATGCATATGCTTATTTGTCTAATCAACAAAGTTTAGGAAACTATAAATATACTTATACAGTTGATATTTCCAGATATTATGAAATTATGGGTAAAAATGCTACACAAATTACGTATACCGGTACAAATCCGTTAACTAATTTTGTTGCAGGACAATATGCATATAGTGATAGCACACCTTCCGGTCGTTATGTGTATTTATACATTGGCCCGATTGATGTACCATGGATTACAGAAGACCCCAGCGAAACACTGAACGATGAAGATGAATGGTTGTACGATGAAAACTTTCCAATTCGCGATGAGTTGAATAATCTTGATGAATTCATCTATTATATGCCCAATATTTTACTGGCGGATAAATTTTCTCAAGAGTGGTTGGATGAAGCGGAAACAATAGAAAATCCACAATATCGTGAATTTGGTATGTATGTTTTGTCTACGTCTGCTGGGTCGGATTTTGGGTTGGCTATTCCAGCCAATATCGATATCTTCTCAATGCGTTCCATCGACGAAACTAGTACGATAACGCCTTCTTTACTCAACATTAATTATGAAAGTGTTAGCGGTGATTATCTAAATGATTTATCATCTGTTTTTGTTAACGATTATAATAGTTTACGTCAAACCAAATATAATGAAAAATCGCTGTTGATAGAAAGTTCAAGCACGTATTTTAATTTGGATGAGTACATTACAGGCAATTATTATGACGAGGTTTTATACGAAGGTAGCAGTGTTGAATTGATTAATGGTGATATAAACGATACGACTGCTCCTTGGGATATTACGTTCACGATTTCTGTGGATGCGTTTATGGACAATCAAACGACTGCTCAATTTTCGATATCTCAAGCTTTTTCTTCAGCTTACTCTCTAATTGCGGTTAGTCCGGAAGTCTATTATGGAGGAACGCCTACTGAAGCCCAATTAAAAGCACTTAATGACTTACTTGTACTCGAAAGCGGATTGGGTGTATCTCAAAATTACGCTCCTGAATTATCCGTTACAATCCCTTCTCGAGATATTGTTAGCGCAACGGAAGTCTATGCGGGTGAAATAACCGTTTATTCTGAAGCGTTCGTAAACGACGATACGTTCTGGGAATCACAGTATTACACAACGTATGATGTTTATATTAACTTCTTGCCTTCCATTTCGCAACTGCCTGGAGTCAATCTCATTGATTACGTTTATTTCAATGGATCGAGTGTTAATGTTAATTACGACACAGCGACCGCAGTCGATGTGACGGGTATTGGCAATGTAAATTATAATGGTACAATCGCGTTTGATTTTTATGATACCAAAGGCGTATTTACACCTGGTTTTGATTTTATTAACAACATTGAACTCTATTATCTCAACGGATCTACTCCGGTGTTGGTAGATGAGGATTATTATGTCATAAGTTCGACCCCTGCAGAGGTTATATCAAACATTGGCTATTATTCATTTTCATTGGATTTTACATCTGCACAACTAAAAGCAGGAAATTATGTGATATATTATAAGTATTATCCATCGATGGATCCGTATACGATTACATTTGATAAAACCGCCTCAAATCAAACCTCAATCAACGATTTTACGTATTATTCTGAATCGGGTTCAGTCGAAATTGTTGGAACATCGATTACTTCGTTAATCAACTTTGGATATCCATTATCGTTAAACACTTCGATTGATAGCTCTTCAACAGGGGCTGCGGTATATTTAACACAAACCACGTATTGGGCACAATACATGACGGATGAATCGATGATTCTTAGTCCTTTTGCCACGTTGACATCTGTAACCATCGGAACACCGACGTACTCTGGGACAAATTATCGACAATATTTGGTCACCTATCGTATTACGGCTGAAGATGGGACTACCTACTCAGATTATTCCCATACTATTACTGAAAGAACAGTTTCCGTTGAATCAGTCTTTAAGAACAACAATGAAGCAAATATCGATGATTTGTATGCGGCGAGAGAAGATGAGGTTAATATCTTCGAAATCAGCTTAGGCTTTGATTCGACGCTTGACCTTTACCGGTTATCGGGATCCTATCCATATCTCGTGATAACGTATTCTTCATTGGTTGATCCCATCGAAGGAATATCCCATTATGTGGAAGATGATTCGCTTTTTGTTGCAATGACCTACGAATCGTTACCGGGAGATTATGACATTATCATTGAAATATATCAAGATGCCACTACGGTTGTTTTGGTTGATACATTAACGATTACTAAGAATCAAGGTATTGATGCTTACATCAAAGATATTAAGTTTTCTTCGGCAACGACGATTGTTGAGTATCCAATTATTCGTGTGACCGATGAAGATGGAATTGACATCACCACCGAATACGATCCGCGTGTTTATTTTGATGGAATTGATTACGATGGGGCTGATATCGGTGACGAATCCATCCCCTACGATCCAGAAAATTATTTCCGTATCGATGGCGCTGTATCCAACACGCCATTAGACCAGTATGTTCCGAACATTGTCGAATACTTGCCATATGGAGCCTCTGTTGCCTTAGGGACATGGGACACCAATACGCAAGAATGGGTTTTCGGCACACCTGTTAAAGAAGGAGACAGTCTTCAACCACTCGTTGCCAATTTTACAATTGATCCAAAAACCGGAAATCCTGGTGACAACGTAAAAATTCCTTACAAAGTCGTATCAGAAAGTAATCCCAACAACTGGGTCATCTATTACATCACTGTAACTGATAAAACCTATAATGTTACCATTAACTTTAATATTTTTTATTGTTCTGATACTCCTGAAGTGTGCGAATCGGTAACGACTGCCGACGAATTTGAAGAAACCTTGTTTATGATTACGGTTAAAAATTACATCGTATATGATAATGATGTACTGGTTGAAGTTTTAGATTACGATGGAAATACCAACCCAGCTCTATTCCCTTCCTTTGATGAGGCGAGAACTCTCAATAACCAGATGGTTCAATTCTATTATCCTAATACCGTCAATCACGAGTACAAACTAGGACGTAATCGGGCTGGATTCTTTACCTTTGACTTAGCTTTACCGCGTGATGCTTATTTGAATCCATTGTATACCTTTGAAATACTCCACGATAACGACACGTATACGTTAGATGCGGCCAATTCATTCGATTCCCGTTTGGTAGGATATTACTATTATATTGGGAAGGCCGAATACAATCGAACCGCTAACTTTAATATTTATATCCGTAAGGTTACTCCCTCAACAGAAAAACCTTGGGGACTTTATGATTTCTTTAGATCCTGGTTTCAGGAATAGAATTTGAGGTGACCATTATTGGCAAAACGACGATCCTATAAAAAACGAAAAAAGACAGCTAAGGTTGTTAAACCGAGACATTATCAGTTAACATCCTCTATTGTTGGCCTCACACTGTTTGTAAGTGCGCTCTTTTTGTCAATCTTGATTGCGGCATTAATTTTCTTATTGTTAGAAGAATGGCCATTAAGTATGGAAATAACCTACGGCATTGCTCTGGGTTTGATGGTCATCTTTCTTATTATCATAGGAATCACATTGAGTAAAAAAATCAAACGAACCATCCAACCCATGGATGACATCATCAAAGCCATTGACGATATCAAACAAGGTCATTTTGACATCGAAGTTAAAATGGATGAGAAAAACGAGTTTATAGATGTCGCTAACAGTGTCAATGAAATGGCAAAAGATGTCGGCCAACAAATCGATTTGGTTTATAAGAACTTTCTCTTTGATTCTGTATCGGGTATGAAAAACCGAAGAGCCTGCCACAAAGAAATTGATGATTTAACGAATTCATCTTCGGACAAAGTTGCGTTTTGCTTAATTGACATCATCAACATCAAAAACATCAACATGCTTCGTGGACAAGCCGTCGGCGATGAATTATTAAAGGTTTTTGCCGATCAATTGGCCTCTTCTATCGGTGACCGTGAACGCGTGTTTGCCAACAGCGGTAGCGAATTTTTGTTTCTTATTCCCAAAGTAACGACATTAGAAGTCGTCGACAAAGCAGTTAAATCAATTTTAGAAGGCTACAAAGAACCTTTAGCGGTTCGCGGTAGTAAAGTAGCTGTTCAAGTCAATATCGGGATCTCGATTTATCCATATGATGGCAAAAAGACAGACGAACTGATAAAAAAAGCCGATACTGCGTTGTATAAAGCTAAGCAAGCGGGTATTAACCGTCATGTCTTCTACAACGATCA
>CAZCSO010000006.1:58955-60222 GCA_964501315.1 uncultured Candidatus Izemoplasmatales bacterium
GTTGAGAATCGTAAACAATACGAATTCCTTAAACAAATCAGTTGCGATGTCTATCAAGGCTTCTTGTTTTCAAAACCGCTCGATTTCGATCAGACGGTCGAATACATCGATCAGTTTTATAAAGTCGCGAAGGCAAAACGTGTGGACGTCTTTGCGAAAGACTATGTTGAATAAGGAGGATGCTCATGGGAAACTTATTTTTAGCGGGTGTGAACGCCGAAGAAAACGCACTCGAAATCTTAACCGCTGCGATTATCATTATCGTGACCTTGGGCATCGTTATTGTCTTGTTTTTAAACCTTCGTCATGAATTTAGACGATATCGCGAAGATAAGTTAGCGGCGAAATCCATTGATAACACCGAAAAAGACGAGATGGACAAATCACACCTCGTCAGCGACAAGAAAAAAGCTAAAAAGGCTCGAGACTTGTTGGGGATGATCGATGGCGCCATCACCGAAGCGAAAGAAGGACAAGTCAGTGCGCTGTTCTTCTTGGATTTGGATAACTTTCGATCGATTGCGGAACGTTATGGCGATCCGGTAGCGGATAAGATCATGTTAGAGGTCAGTGCCAAATTGAAACGTTTTGGCGACAAGAATTCCATTTCCGGTCGTCATGACAGTGATTCACTGATCTTTTATATGATCAACGCAACGGATACGGAAATCATTGAAGAAACCGCCAAAAATTTACTTGATCTCATTAACGAACCGCTCAAAGTTACCCCAGAACTCATGACGGCTTCCATCGGGGTTTCCCTATTCCCATACGATGGTATTACGGCTCTTCAGTTGATGAAAAATGCCGAAATTGCACTCTATGTTGCCAAAAAACAAGGAAAGAATCGTTTTTCGATGTATTCGGACGAACTAATCGAAAAAGAACAGTTCAACATTAACTATTATAACGAAATCAAAAAAGCGATTTCCAACGACGAATTCTTGCTTTACTATCAACCCATCGTCGATATCAAAACCGGAAAACTTATTGGACTGGAATCGTTGTTACGATGGAATCACCCAACGATGGGAATTTTATCTCCCGGAAAATTTTTGAACGTTATGGATCTGACCGGAGATATCACCTGGTTTGGAAACTGGGGATTTGAAAAGATTGTTTCGACCTACATGCAATGGAAAAAAATCATGCAAATTAAAGATGTCTTTATTTCCACAAACTTAAGTCCGAAACAATTGGTCATGGAAAATCTCGCCAAACAGTTTTACGATGTCGTCAAGAAATACGAAACCGAAGCTGAAAACTT
>CAZCSO010000006.1:60322-84812 GCA_964501315.1 uncultured Candidatus Izemoplasmatales bacterium
ATGGAAGATGTGAATATGATCTATAAGATGTTGGATTTGGGTGTTCGTTTTTATCAAGGGTATTACTTTAGCCAACCAAAATCCAAAGACGAGATTGTTCAAATTATCAAACGTCCGCCTTGGAACGTTGACGAATTCAATCGCGAATATTAATTATAAAAGTCGTCTCACAATCATGCGAGACGACTTTTTTTTATGAATGAATAAATAGACCAGCATCAATCATTTTCATCGCTTCATCAACGATGAAGTCGACATCAAAATCCGTTGATTCGGGTTTAAACAATACTTGAAGCCCAACGAAATTGGATATTCCCATGAGGATATAGGACACCGTTTCTAAATCAATGTCACTTCTAACTTCATTTTTATCGACGTAGGTTTGAAGGTGATGCAAGTACGACGTTGCAAACGACGTATAATAATGCTTGAAGATTTCAAAATCAACGAAGAGCGATTCCCATACGATCCGATAGGCTAACGGGTCTTTTTTGACATAAAGAATGAATGCCTTTAACCCGGCTTTTTCGATATCATAGCGAGTCTTCAGTCCTTCAATGGCCTTATTCGAGGCGTTACGAATGCTGGTTTTGTATTGATCAAGCAAGTACAAATACAATCCTAACTTATGATCGAAGTAGATGTAAAACGTACCGGCAGCCACTCGCGATTTGGCGATGATGTCGTTGATGGAGGTGGCTTGATAACCATTTAATGAAAATAATCTTTTTCCCGTTTTTATGATGCGATCAAACGTTTTTTGACCGACTTTTGTTTTTGGCAAACGCCAATAAATTTCTTCCATAATCATCACCTTCATTCATTGTATCGAAGCTTTCACTATTTTTCAATAGGGTTTCTAAATTTATCGCGATATATCGCAGTTTTTTTATGATGAATAAATGTTCAAGTTGATTTTCGCCATCATTCCATGAAAGCGCTTGACAAAATTAGCTTTATTGATTACTATTTTTATATCTTATGACGATTAATTCTTGATTGAATGAATGACGAAAAGGAGTGCAAATTCATGGTTCAAAAAGTATTTATTATCGGGGCTAAACGGAGCCCAATTGGTTCATTCTTAGGAGCTTTAAAAGACGTACATCCCGTTGATTTGGGTGTTCAGGTATTAAAGCCGTTGCTCGAAAAAACGAACGTACCGGTCGATCAGATTGATGAAGTGATTATTGGTAACGTGTTATCAGCCGGCATCGGACAAGGCATCGCCAGACAAGTTTCAATTAAGAGTGGCATTCCTGTTCACGTTCCTGCTTATTCGGTCAATATGATTTGCGGATCAGGCATGAAATCCGTTATAAACGGTTACGTTTCGATTGCCTCGGGATTATCGAACTTAATCGTCGCCGGTGGCGTCGAATCAATGAGTTTTGCGCCCTATTTAATTCCAGGGAAAGCGCGTGACGGGATGAAGATGAGCGATTTTACGGTTGTCGATCACATGATTAACGAAGGACTAACCGACGCTTTCAGCAAAGTCCACATGGGAATTACCGCTGAAAACATTGTTGATCAATACCAAATCTCGCGTAATGATCAAGAACAATTCGCTCTTGATAGTCAACAAAAAGCCATCAAGGCCGTTGATGACGGTGTCTTTGATGACGAGATTCAACCGATTGAAATCATGGTCAAAAAAGACATCATTTCATTTGCCAAAGACGAATATCCGAACCGGACGACCTCACTCGAAAAGATGGCGAAGTTACGACCCGCTTTCAAACCGGATGGCGCCGTAACCGCCGCCACTTCATCGGGAATCAACGACGGCGCTAGTTTCGTCATATTGGCGAGCGAAGCCATGGTGAAAGAACACAACTTGCCAATCCTCGCTGAAATCGTGAGCGTTGGTCAGGGTGGCGTTGATCCGTCAGTAATGGGATTAGGACCGATTCCTGCTATTCGTGCAGCTCTTAAACAAGCCAACTTACCCTTGTCATCGATGGAACTTGTCGAACTCAACGAAGCGTTTGCCGCACAATCACTGGGCGTCATCGACGAGTTGACAAACGAATACCATCTCGATAAGCAAGCGTTTATGAAAAACGTAAACGTTAATGGGGGTGCCATTGCCTTAGGTCACCCAATCGGAGCTTCCGGGAATCGGATATTGGTTACCTTGCTCTATGAAATGATGCGCCGTAACACTACCTATGGCCTTGCAAGCCTCTGCATCGGTGGTGGAATGGGCACGGCCGTCATCGTAAAACGATAAAGGAGAATTCTATGAAATTAGACAGAAAACTTGCGATTGTGACCGGAGCCGCCAAAGGCATCGGTATGGAAATTGCCAAAGCATTTGCTATAGAAGGCGCAACGGTCATCGCCGCTGATATGGGCGAAATGACGTACGAATGCAATCACGTCATTTATAAAAAATTAAACGTAACCGATTCTGAAGGATGCAAAACTTTCTTTGATGAGATTATGACCGAGTACGGGCATATCGACATCTTGGTCAATAATGCCGGAATTACCAAAGATGCCATGACCCGAAAGATGACGGATGAACAATGGGACGCTGTCCTTAATGTCAATTTGAAAGGTGTTTTCAATTTGACACGGTATGTCGGACCGCAAATGGAAGTTCAAGGAGCCGGTTCCATCATCAACATTTCTTCCGTAGTCGGTGTTTTTGGCAACATCGGTCAAGCAAACTATGCCGCTTCGAAAGCGGGTATCATCGGATTGACGATGACGTGGGCGAAGGAATTCGCACGGAAAGGTGCCGCAGTTCGCGTCAATGCCATTGCACCAGGCTACGTCATGACGGACATTTTAAAAACCGTTCCGGAAGATTTATTGCAAAGTTTTGCCAAACTGACAATGTTGGGTCGGTTGGGTCAACCCGAAGAAATCGCAAAAGTAGCCCTCTTTTTAGCCAGTGATGATGCTTCGTACATCACGGGACAAACCCTTAATGTCAATGGAGGCATGCGACTTTAGTTAATGGAAAACAAATTCGTTAAACCCTGGGTAGGCGTTGTTGGCATCGGTCTTTATTTACCAAGTGGCCGCATGTCAGCAAAGCAAATCAGTGAAGCGACCCAAGGCTTTTGGTCAGAAGAAGCCATTATCTCCAAATTAGGCATCGTTGAAAAAGTGATCCCCGGTGAAAACGACGGAACACAAGCGATGGGTCTTTTGGCTGCTTTGGACTGTCTACAATCGACAAATACTCATCCCGATGAAATCGATGTGGTTTTATCGATTGGGGAAGAATGGAAAGAATATCCGTTATCAACGACTTCCATAGCCATTATTAACGGAATAAAAGCGAAAAATGCGTGGGGCATCGATCTTCAAAATCGATGCTCTTCGTTGTTATCGGCCATCAAAATTGCAAAAGATATGTTATTGGCAGATGATGACATAACAACCATATTGATTGCCGGTGGTTATCGTAACGGTGATTTTGTGGACTATAAAAACAAAGATCTTTCGATGTTTTACGATTTGGGTGCCGGGGGTGGGGCTATTTTATTAAAGAAGAACTATCCTTATAATCAAGTTCTGTCGACACACATCATCGCCGATGCATCGCTTCAGGATCACATTCGAATTGATGTTGGTGGTATGACCAACCCAATTTCATCCGATAATCTTGATTATGCCTACCACTCCATGAAAATGATTGACGCACCCAAGTTCAAATCTCACCTTGAGAGCGTATCATTTTTAAATTGGTTGGCCTGTATTGATGCGGTATTAAATAAAGAATCGCTCACGCGCGAGGACATCGATTTTATTGCGCTTCCGCACATTCGTCCAATCAAGCACGAAACATTTTTAAAACAATTATCCAAGACTCCTAATCAATCCATTTATCTTAACCATTATGGCCATATCGGCCAATTGGATTCGCTTTTATCTCTAAAGTTTGCCCTCGAGGACTCTTTGATCAAAGATGATTCATTAATCTGTCTATGTGCTGCCGGTATGGGATTTGTGTGGGCATCAACGTTGATTCGCTGGGGCTCAGTTCGAGTCGATCGATAACCTGATTTCATACATAAATACTAAAATATTCAAAAAATCGTCGATTTTGCTTTTTCAATGTCGTATCTCGTGTTATAATCAATATCAATAGGAAGGCACCCACCAAACCATCATTTCTGGATGTCTTTTTATTAAGTATTTTGTGAAAAAATACGAAATTTGGGCGAATATACGTAGTATATTAAAAATTTCACAAAAAATACACAAAGTACTTGACAACTGGTATTGACTTGACTATAATGAAGGCGTAAATAGCAAAACTAGTGAAAACTAGCGACGCAAAGCTATAGGGCCTTCGATACGATGGTAGCCAGTTGCCGTTATCTTTAAAAGAGATGAGGGCGCTTTTTTATTTCTTAGGGACATTTGTCTTTAGGATTTGATTAAGCGAACACCAATTCTTTTCGCGGATAAGGGCTTTTTATTTATTCTAAAGCCGTTATCTGCCACCGTTTCTTCATAAAGGAGGGATGCATAGAGATGAGCCCAAGAGGGAAATTATCCCAAAGAGTATTAGCGGCCTCCAAAGCAGCCAAACTTGCTAGAGCGAGCCGCATTGGTATTATCATCAGTGCCATTCTAACCTTTATGATCTTCTCGATTTCCTATTATTCGCAACAAGTTGGTAACTTCACCTTTACGTTAGACCGATTAGCCTTGGAATCGGGAATGACCTTGTACGATGACATCGATGACAAAGAGTTCAAGACAAAAATCATCGCGGATCAAGTAGCGGAGGCAGATGGTATGACTGCTTATTGTGGGATTCGTGATAATGATGGAAACTTGCTCACACCGTTTCCTGTTGGAGATTCAGTGTGTATGCCTGCAGATGAATGGATTACATCTGTGGACGGCCCTAACAACGGTGAAAATTACTTGGCTTATACGTTCTATCTTGAACATGTAGGGACAAAAGATGTTGACTTACAAGCGACAATCAATTTGATAGCAGCTAGCAAAGGTGCAGAAGAAGCGGTCCGTGTTCGAGTTATATTTGATGGTGTTGGTACTACTTACGCAAAGCTTCAATCTGAGACGAGTGATAGTCCCGGCGAGCCAGAACCATTGACTACACCGTTTATTACCGAAACAACTGCGATGCAAGAAGTGTTTTATCGATATGTACCTGGGAGAATTACTAAAGTTACTGTCATATTGTGGTATGAGGGAGAGGATTCCAACCATAATATTGCGTTACACAGTGGTGGGGTTAAATTCGAAATGAACTTTACCGTTATCAAGATTTATCAAGACAACAACGATTAGCACCACTTAACTAAGGCTTCAATAAAAATTGATGATTATAAAAAAAATTATAAAGGAGAAATGAAAAATGAAATCATTAAAAACAAAAGTTATACTTTCCGCAGTTGTACTCATTTTCGCATTGGTTGCGACCATCGGTTCAACCTTCGCATGGTTCACCGTATCATCCACTGTTTCTGCATCTGCAATTACTCTTAATGTAACTACTGAAGAATCACTATTAATTAAAATAGCTGATCCCGCTGTTACTTTAGCAACATCAAATAGTGGTGAAGACAATCCTTCAGATTATTCAACTACTATTACTGGAGCACAATTAATTACTGCTGGATATGCATTAGGTTCTTGGACATTAGCTCCAGCTACTATTATTAATCCAGATTATCAAACCGCTTTTGCGAATGCATTCCAATCAATTGACATTAATGCTGCAGCAAGAACATTAACTACTTTATTACCAGCTGACAACTACATTAACAACTCAAATGGATATGTAATTCAATTAAAATTCTGGGTTATGACTCAATCTACAACCGCTAATTTAAGAGTCAATACAGTTTCTGTTACTGGTGACACTGGAATTACAGATGTAGATGATGCTATTGAAGGTGCAACAAGATTAGCATTTACTACTAACTATGATACTACAGGTAAAATATATGCTAACCCAGATACAACAGAACCAGTATATACTTATATTGATTATGATTATGAATTCACTGGTGATTATGCTGAGACAGTTGTGCAAAATACTTCATTTAATAAACTTTCTGACAGATCTGATGTAGCAACCTTAACTTCAGCTTTAACAGCTTTAGAAGGTGTTGTTGGCGACTCAGTTGCATCAGGAACAGTTATTGAAACATTGACAGTAAATGAACCTGAATTAGTATTTGTTACTATTTATATTGAAGGTTGGGATGTTGATGCTACTAATTATATAATTGGTTCTGACATGGTTATTTCATTTAGTTTCACAATTGCTTAATTAATTATAGTATTATTCTTCCAGAAGCTGTTATTTTCGAATAACGGCTTCAAGAAGGGTATTACAATCCTAATAAAATGCATGATAATCGCTAAAAATAAGAATTATTTCTTAAAATAATGATGAAATTTCCAAAATTATACTATATAATATAGTTTAGCGTGTTATGCATTTATATTAGAGGAGTGTGTTTATGGAAAATATCACTAAGAAGAAGGCTACTTGGAAATTAATCGGAAATATCGCATTCTGGGTAGTTTTAGGATTTGTTTTTGTATATGCCGTGTTTGCTTTATTTACAAAGCAAGATAATAATGCTTCATCCTTTTTTGGAAGAGCAACGTTATCGGTTCAATCCGATTCCATGAGCCCTACCTTTAAAAGAGGCGACTTGATTTTCGTTGACACCGATTTTGAATATGCTGATCTTGTAAAAGACGTTGTTATCACATACAGAACCCTTGTTGAAGTTGATGGTGAAGAAGTTTTGATTTATAACTCTCACCGTATACAAAGTGTATCCATTGTTGATGGCGTGTACTGGTATACCACCGACGGGGATAATCCATTGGCTGATGAAGAGTTGGTTTTTCAAAACGATGTCTATGGCGTTTGGACTGAAAAATCACTTTCTGGTTGGGGAACCTTTACCGACGGATTTGTAAATTTTGTTAAATCACCCGTTGGATTCTTACTCTTTATCGTATTGCCCTGCTTTGCTTTCTTAGTTTACGAAATCATTAAATTTGTCAAAGTTGTCTCGGATTATAACGTCCAAAAAGCGCTTGGCGATCAAGTTAAACTAAAAGAAGAAGCCGTTGCTTTAGCAAAAGCTCAATTACAATTAGAAGCTGAACAAAAAGCCAAAGAAGCTGCAGAAAAGGAAGAGAACAAAGAGCCTGAAAATTTGGAATGATTCCATAGGGACAACTCCATAGTTTAAAATAAAGGAGGAATCAAAAGATGAATGAATTTTCGCGTTATTACGTCGATTTATTCACATATCTTTGGGAAGATTTCCTCTTTTTTGTTACGGAAGTATTGTGGAAGGGAATTCTTGTCAAAACCTATAATAACATCCTGTCATATTTTCAATTATTAGGCAGTGAGACACCGGGTTTTACCGTTGTATCGTGGCTAATGCTTATAATGACATCCTTACTCAATCTAGCTCTCATCATTTTTGTGATTGCTAAAATTGTATTATGGTTCAAAAAGTATGCCTCTTTTAGATCAGTTGAAATTGAAAAGAATGAATTGATTGAAGAAATCGCCAGTTTAAATGATAAAGTATTGGCCTTAGTTGATGAAAAGAATCAGATTTTAGCAATGAAAGTTTCACAACTCGGTATCAATGCATCAACGGGACAACCCGCTGAAAAAATTATTACAGGTCCGGTTGGATCCCGTGCATTTGCTCAACCTGGTATGGGATATGTATCCGGTCCAGCTGCGGTCATGGTGGGCAGTCAAAAAGAGGGCGGTTCCTCAGAACGCCCCGATCAACCTCTCGGTCCGTCTCGTTTTGTTAAATTAATTCAAGTCGATAAAGATTACTCCGGTAAAGATACCCATATTTATATGGAAGAAACGGATTTGATTTCTTTACCTGATTTGGTTACGCGTTTTGTTAACTTTGCTTCTTCTAAATTAAAACTTTACTACACTCCTAAGATGGTATCCATGTTCTTTGCAGGGATGGCTTCTACGAAAGTTTTGATTTTGGAAGGGATATCCGGTACCGGGAAAACCTCATTACCGTATGCCATGGCTAAATTCTTTAACAACTCCGCGAACATCATATCGGTTCAACCATCTTGGCGTGACCGTGCTGAAATATTGGGTTATTTAAACGAATTTACCAAACGTTTCAACGAAACCGAATTCTTAAAAGCAATTTACGAAACATCGTATCGCAAAGACATCAATTTCATCGTTCTGGATGAAATGAACTTAGCCCGTATTGAATATTACTTCGCTGAATTCTTATCCATCATGGAAATGCCCGATTCATCGGAATGGAAAATCGATTTGGTTCCGGATACGAAACCAAACGATCCCATCAAGGTTATCAATGGAAAACTTCAAATCCCGAATAACCTTTGGTTTGTGGGTACGGCCAATAAGGACGATTCGACGTTTACCATTACTGATAAGGTTTATGACCGTGCGTTTGCATTGGAATTCGAGGCAAAAGGAGAATTCTTCCAAGCCCCCGATACCGAAGCCGTCAATATGTCGTATACCTATTTAGCCGAATTATTTGATGAAGCTTTTTATAAATTCCCAGTTTCAAAAACACTGATTGAAAAATTCCAAATTCTTGATAAATACGTCCAACAAAACTTCAAGATTGCCTTTGGTAACCGTATTATGGTTCAACTATCTAAGTTCATACCCGTATTCGTTGCCTGCGGTGGAACGGAGGAAGATGCGTTGGATTACATCTTTGCATACAAAATATTGCGGAAATTTGAAAGCCTGAATCTCTCCTTCTTACGGAATGAAATGGATCAATTGGTTAACCAAATTCAAAAGATCTTTGGTAAGAACGGATTTGCTGAATCAGTCAAGTTCATACGAAATCTGCAAAAGATGCTCTAGGAGGTTTCGATGATGGAAGACTCGTCGGTAAAGAAGTATTTTAAGAAATTAAATACCACTTTTACAGGTGTCAATCGCACCGATGAATTCGCCAAAGTGTTTCTCAATCTGTTAAAAAGCGGGAACACGACCCTCTATCAGAAAGAGCGTCGCGAGCGTCGGATTTTTGAAGACACTTGGATGCAAGCCATGGAGGATACGGTTCCCGTTATTGATAAACTGACGCGGAATCCAAAAGAAAATTTAAAGAGCGAAAAAGAGGTCGTACCGGTTGAACTCGCCAAAAAAGTGGGGAGAGATTCTGTACGACATTTGGCATCCAATACTCAAAATATTCGTGAAATCGATAAACAAGGTATGGTCCAACCCACCAAGATCTTGACGACATTTTACGAATCGGATTTAGGAACCTATGAAAATCGTTTTTTAAAGACGTTAGTCGATAAATTGGCTATATTTATTGAGAAACGACATAGCTTGTTAGTCCAAAAAATGCGCACCGAATACGTTAATTTCTTTAACGTTAAATCGGATGTCGATTGGGACGGTGCAGACATTGGTTTTGACGTTACGTTGAAAATCAAAGAACCCCTTCCTAAAGACGAAGCGGACGTTAAAAATCTTGAAATGTTCGATCGCATTACAAAATTAAAAACCACCGTCGAAAATTTAAAAGCTTCGAACTTCATGAACCAAATGAAAGGGTTCATCCCTGTTGTTCCGCCGATTCAAAAAACCAACCTCATCATGAAAAACCCGGATTTTAGAACCTGTTATAATTTATGGATTATGATGGATTCTATTGATCAAATCGGTTTTGATGTTGAAGTGTTTGAACGCGACATTCAATTTGACGATGAATACATTGAAGACGTCTACAACGGCTTAATGGTATTCTTCGCAACCTTGGCGGATCATCAAAAAGAGGAATTTGAACTGGCCAATGAAAACCCCTACGAATTCCGTCAAGAAAAGAAACCCAAGATTGCAAAATTTGTCCCCATTGATATTCAACCCGAAGCGGGACATATTCAATTGGAAAGCAATCATTTAAATCAATTCTACTTGGATCAAATTAAACGCGCCAACTTTTCACGGTTTAAATCGTTAAAAGACGCCGGCATGACCATTCAAGAATCGATTGAAATTGTCTTTGCCCAACTCAATAACATTACCAACGCCGTCTACGAAGACCACATCAAGTCAACGTTTGAAAATCAAGAAGAAGAGCAAACCTTGGAGCAAAAAATCGAAGCTCAAGAAGAGATCCTCAAGGTTTACAAAATGATTGAACAAATCAAACGGGAAGACTTAAAACAATTGGCTACCAATAAGGCGATTGCCCTTTTGGAAATCCGGAACTTGAAAGATGAACTAAAAGAGAAACAAGCCGCAGAAAAAGCGGAAATGGAACGCATTCAAGCTGAAAAAGAAGCCGAAGCCGAAAAAGAACGAATTGCCAAAGAATTAGCTGAAATCGAAAAGCTGATGAAGATTCAACAAGCACATCAAGTCCTTGAAGAAGCGGCTCGCAAACGTTACGAAAAACAAGCAAAAGAAACGCAGGCGGCCAAAGAGAAAGCATTAGAGGCCAAGAAAAAACTGAAAGAAAAATTGGCTAAGGAAAAGGCGAAAGAACAGGCTACCATTAAATTAAAGGCAGCTAAAGAAAAAGAACGGAAACTCGAAAAAGAGCGTTTGGAAAAACAAAAACAACGTCAATACGAACTGTCACTCGCTCGTTTTGATCGCGAAAATGAACGTCTCCAAGTCGTGACCGATCCAACGCTTCCTTTGAAGAAAACCGCTTCAAAGCCAAAATCAAGCACAACCAAACCAAAAACAACGGCCAAATCGACGTCGACGAAGCCGAAAACTACGACCAAATCAACAACCAAAAAACCAACCAAAAAAGAATAGTCTATAAACCAAAAGCGAGGTGGGACTTGTGAAAAATCGCATGTTAATGTCGATTTTGGCACTTGTGAGTGCCTCGCTTTTGCTTGTGGCCGCTACGTTTGCCTGGTTTACCGTTTCAACAAGCGTCAATCAGGACGATATTAATCTAGATTTGGTTAATGTCGATGCCTCGGTAGAACTCTATTCATCTACCGATGGTATCAATTATACAACCCCCGAAACATCCATTTTGATTGAAAATGGCGTTCCCGGCGATACGTACTATTATCGCTTGGTTATTACCAATACCGGAAGCATTGATGTGGATGTCAATGTCGCATTGGTGGGTTTTACCAACAGCGTATCCAATCCATTAGGCTATCTTAGTAGCGAAACTTTGGTCGATGCGGTCTCAATAACGGCATCCAATTCGGTGGATAGTCAAACCATTTCAGATGTCGTGTTATCAACGTTGTTAGGGACAAGCGAGAATACCGAATCCTTAGGATTCAATTTGGCGCAAGCCTTATATATTCCCATCAGCGGTTCGATTACCGTTACGTTCCAATTTGATATTAGCGATGCCATCGGCAATGATTATCGGAATTTGAGTTTATTGATAAACCGAATTCAAGTTGCCTTAGTTACGGAGTAAGCCTATGAAAAAACTATCGATGATGATTCTCATCTTTTCATCCGTAATCACCTTGATTGCCATCGGCATTATCGGACTGGCTTATGGCTGGTTTAACGTCAGCAAAACAATTACATCCAATGTTGTTTCTGTTGGAGAGATCGTCTACGTCAAATCCGGAAGTTGGGTTGATTCGACCGACCCCATTTTCCCGGGAGCGGATCTCATTCAAAGTGATTTAATCCTGAACAACCAATCGACGATTACCTCACAACTGCGGTTCCAACTGACCTATACACACTATTCTTCAATCGAAGATGTTACCGGTACGACGACCATCTTCGATAACGTGGATGACGATATTTCGGTTGGGATTCCCGAAGAATTCGTTTTTCAGGACGGATATTGGTATTACGAATCGGACAGTTATGCTATTGCCGCCAATACCGGTGATATGCCCCTGATTACCAGTTTATCGTTAAACGCTGATGTGGTTTCGATTGAATACGCAAGCAAACCCATTTCCATAGCAATTACCATTCAAGTCAAACAAGCTGATAATGTGACATGGAATGACTTAACTTCGTATAACTATGATACCGGGTATACTAACCCTTAACAACAGAAAGGATTTTCTTCATGAAGAAAGCACTAAAATGGCTTGTGAATGGATTACCCTACGTCTTTTTCTTGGTAGCGATTGTACTCATCATTCAAGTTGCCGTATCGTTATCACAAGGCAAAACACCGTCCGTATTCGGTTACTCCATCTTTTCTGTAACGACACCCTCGATGGAACCAGCGTACATGACCCACGACCTAATCTTTGTCAAAACGATTGATCCTGATGATTTATTTGAAGATGATGTCATTACTTACTATCGACCCGATGACGCCACCATCATTATCACGCATCGAATCAAGACCATCACCGAAAGCGACAACGGTCGGATTTTTACGACCTTAGGCGATAATAATCATGGTATTATCAATGATTGGGAGCAAGCCATTCCAGAAGCCAATATTATCGGAAAAGTTACGGGTAAATCAACGTTTCTAGGAAAAGTCTATCAAACGATAACCGCCAATGGAATCAATTTAATCTATGGTGTCGCAATTGGTATTTTTCTCTTGATCGGTGTGTTTGAAATTGTTTCCATCACCAAAGAAGTAAAACTAAGCAAAAATACCGAATTGCTTAAAACCAAGGACGCTTTGGTTGAAGAAGAGCTAAAAAAATTAAAAGAAGAAGCAGAAAAAAATCAGATGAATTCAAAGTGAAACGGAACGTCGTTTCACTTTTTACTTTATTAAGTAACGGTAGTATCGTATAATGTAAGAGGTGATAACATGCGATTCATCGTTCTTGCAAGCGGATCAAAAGGAAATTCTACGTATCTTGAAATAGGTTCACAGGTTTATTTAATCGATGTGGGCCTTTCTTTACGTCAAATCGTATCTCGTTTGGACGCCTCAAACAAGACCTTAACTCGACTCGACGGGATATTCATTACCCACGAACATTCCGATCATGTTTCCGGTCTTATCAGCGTGTTTAACAAATACAAACCACGCATTTATATGACCGAAGGCACCTACAAAAATTTGCCACGAGTCATTCTATCTGGACTGGATCCTCGTTATGTGACCCTCATTAACTTTGATGAACTTCTCATGCCGGATGGATTTGTGGTACGTCCCTTCATGACGTATCACGACGCGTTAGAACCATGTGGCTATAAGTTTATTGAAGCGTCGAAATCGTTGGTATATTTGACAGATTCCGGTTACTTTCCGCAAAAGCACTACGACATTATTCGCAACGCCGATGCGTATATCTTAGAAAGCAATCATGATCCGGAAATGTTACTCGATAGTGATCGACCTTGGATACTAAAAAAACGCATTTTAGACGATCAAGGGCATCTATCCAATCAAGACAGCGCGCAATTAATCATGAATGTGATAGGGCCTAATACGAAAGTCATCATTTTGGCGCACTTATCACAAGAATGCAATACCCCCGAAGCAGCATTATCTGCCTATCAGCGGGTGTTTGATGATCAAGGGTTGATCTATAACGATTACCGTATTTTATATGCAGAACAAGACAGACCGATTAAGGAGGAATGTTTATGAGCCATGAAGTCATTACCAAACGTGTCTTGACCGACTATTTCAAGGTTGAAGAATCCGCCATCGAACTGATTGATCGATTGAAAGGTGGCATGTCCAATTCAAACTACATTGTCAAAATCAAAGAAGATTTTTTCACGTTCCGTATCCCTGGGAAAAATGCGTCGTCGTTCGTCGATCGTCACATTGAAAAAGCGACGTTAAAACTGATTGAACCGCTCAAGATTGACGGCAATCTTCTCATTCATATGGATTTAGAGACCGGTTATAAGATTTCTCGTTACGTAGAAGGCTCTCCGCTGATGACGTTGAATCCAGCCGATTATTACCCTCAAGCAACGTCATTGTTAAAGACTTTGCATGAATCCCAATTGGTGGCTGAAAATGATTATGCCCCGTTTGAACGCTTGAGTGCTTACGAACAACTCGTTGAAAAGGAAGGCATTCATCATCAACCCAATTACTATGAAATACTCAATCAATTCAAAACCCATCAAACGTATCTGATGCGTCAACCGAAAGTGTTGTGCCATAACGATTCACAGCCTTCAAACTTTATTTTGCGTCCCGATGGAACCTTGCTACTGGTGGACTGGGAGTTTGGTGGCAATAATGATTTTATCTATGACATTGCTTGTTATGGAAACAACGATTTCCAATACGCCGAAGGATTATTGCCCGTCTATTTAGGAAGAACACCGACAAGCGATGAGTGGACACGCCTGTATTTATGGCGCACGTTCCAGTGTTTGCAATGGCATAACGTGGCCCTATACAAAGAAGCCATTGGACTCTCGCAAGAGTTGAATCTCAATTTCAAAGCCATTGCGGAAGCCTACATAACCAAAGCCAACGGCTTTTACAAACAAGCTCAAGCCTGGTTGGTGAAAGCGGTTTAATTTCGGAATTAAGGTTGTTTTATTTGGCCTTATGGATTATAATAATTAGTTGGACAAACTGTTTCATAAAATGAAAAACTATATAGGAGGTTGTTTTCTGTGACAACAAAGAAAGTCTTCCAATCCATGGATGGAAACCAAGCGGCCGCGTATTGCGCCTATGCCTTTACTGAAGTAGCGGGTATCTATCCCATCACTCCCTCCACACCCATGCCTGAGCATGTTGATCTGTGGGCTTCTCAAGGGAAAAAGAATTTATTTGGAATGCCTGTCAAAGTCGTTGAAATGCAATCGGAAGCCGGAGCGGCTGGTACCGTTCATGGATCTTTGCTTTCGGGTGCTTTGACCACGACATTTACGGCATCTCAAGGGTTATTGCTTAAGATTCCGAACATGTACAAAATCGCCGGTGAATTACTCCCAGGCGTTATCCACGTTGCGGCTCGTTCGATTGCGGCTCATTCGCTATCGATTTTTGGTGACCACCAAGACGTCATGGCAGCTCGTCAAACCGGTTTTGCCATGTTGGCCAGCGGTTCCGTTCAAGAAACGATGGATTTGGCAGGGGTTGCTCACTTAGCCGCTATTAAATCTTCGGTACCGTTCATGCATTTCTTTGATGGCTTCCGTACCAGTCATGAAGTTAACAAAGTTGAAGTGATGGACTATGCCGTATTCGATCGTCTATTAGACAAAAAAATGGTTGAAAAATTCCGTAAACGCGCACTCAATTCAGCTAATCCCGTTACCAAAGGTACGGCTCAAAATGATGACGTTTATTTCCAAGCTAAAGAAGTTCAAGAAAAATTCTACACACCGATTCCTGACATTGTTAACGACTACTTAAAAGAAATCTCGAAAGAAACGGGACGTTCCTATGCACCGTTCTCCTATTATGGCGCAGACGATGCCACCGATGTCATCATCGCCATGGGGTCGGTTACCGAAGCCATTCGCGAAGTCATCGATTTCAAACTCAAAAACAACGAAAAAGTGGGTTTGTTAGCCGTTCATCTCTACCGTCCGTTCTCAGAAAAATATTTCTTCGACGCTCTTCCAAAAACGGTTGAACGCATCGCCGTATTGGATCGTACGAAAGAAACCGGCGCAACCGGCGAACCCTTGTATTTAGACGTTCGCAGCGTCTTTTACAACAAACCCAAACAACCGATTATCGTTGGCGGTCGTTATGGATTGTCTTCAAAAGACACGACTCCAGCCCAAATTTTCGCAGTTTACGATAACCTCCGTGGTGAATTGAAAGATCATTTTACCATCGGTATCGTCGATGACGTTAATTTCTCATCGTTGGCAGAAACGTCCGTTGAAGACGTAGCCGATCCGAATACCACCGAACTCTTGTTCTTCGGCTTAGGATCCGATGGTACCGTCGGTGCCGTTAAGAACATTTCGAAGATCATCGGCGATTACACCGATTTGTACGGTCAAGCTTACGCATCCTACGATTCGAAAAAATCCGGTGGGGTTACGAGAATGCACTTGCGTTTTGGCAAAAACCCAATTCGTTCGACGTATTTGGTTAACAATCCTCACTTCGTATCCTGCTCACAAGAATCGTACCTCAGAAAATTCGCGTTGATTGAAGGCTTGCGTAAAAACGGTATCTTCTTACTCAACACGACGCATTCTCCAGAACAATTGGAAGAATTCTTACCCAATAACATCAAACGTATTTTAGCGAAACGTCAAGCTCGCTTCTACATCATCGATGGCTATAAACTCGCCAGAGAAATCGGAAACGACAAATTAATCTCAACGATTATGCAATCGGCGTTCTTCAAACTCAACGAAAACATTATGCCGTATGAAAAAGCTCAAAAAGCGATGAAATCGTTCGCTGAAAAGACATTCGGCCGTAAGGGCGAAGACATCGTTAAGATGAACTTTGATGCGGTTGATCGCGGAGCCGATGGTTTAATCAAAGTTGACATCAATCCCAACTGGGCTTCCTTGGAAGATGAAGTAATTCACGATGAAAAACGTCCGGCATTCGTTAAAAACATTGCCGACAAAGTCAATGCCATCAAAGGGTATGAACTGCCCGTATCGGCATTCTTAGGCATCGAAGACGGTCAAATTCCCAACGGAACCGCTGCATTTGAAAAACGTGGTATCGCTGAAGAAGTTTCCACGTGGATTCCCGATAACTGTATTCAATGTAACCAATGTTCGTACGCCTGTCCGCACGCTTGTATCCGTCCGATCTTAGCTACCCCAGAAGAAGCCGCTTTGGCTCCCGAAGGAACGGTTTGGAAAAATGCCGTTGGCAAAGGCTTAGAAGGATTAAAATATCGTATTCAAGTTTCGATTCTTGATTGTACGGGTTGCGGCGTCTGCATCAACACCTGCCCAGCAAAAACGAAAGCGTTGGAATACCGTCCGATCGAAGAAGGCATTGAAAACAAAGAACACGTCAAAGCCGACATTTTATACAATCAAGTTACGTCAAAAGTCAATTTGGTTGGTAAGACCAATTTGAAGAACACCCAATTTGCCAAACCGTTGTTTGAATTCTCCGGGGCTTGCGCAGGTTGCGGTGAAACTCCGTACATCAAAATGCTGACCCAACTCTTTGGCGAACGCATGGTGATTGCAAATGCAACGGGTTGCTCGTCCATTTATGGCGCATCCTTCCCAGCTTCACCGTATACCAAAGCCGCCAACGGCCGTGGTCCCGCTTGGGCAAACTCATTGTTTGAAGACAACGCTGAATTTGGATTTGGTATGAAGATTGGTGCGGAAACGCTTCGTGACAAACTACAAAACTCCATCGTCGACGCATTACAAACCGTCAAAGACGAAACGATGAAATCGTTGATGAACGAATGGTTAGAAAACCGTACGAACGGCGACAAGACGTTAGAAATCGCCGATAAGTTAATTCCGTTATTGGAATCCGATGGATCCGATGCGGCTAAAAAGGTTTTGGAATTAAAAGACTACATTGTTAAACAATCGAACTGGATTATCGGTGGCGACGGATGGGCTTACGACATCGGTTATGGTGGACTCGATCACGTTATCGCCAACCACGAAGATGTGAACATCCTCGTTTTGGATACCGAAGTTTACTCGAATACCGGCGGTCAATCCTCGAAATCGGCTCGTTCCGGATCCATTGCCAAATTTACGGCAGCCGGCAAACCTTCTGTCAAGAAGGATTTGGCAGCGCTTGCGATGACGTACGGACACGTATACGTCGCAACCATCGCTCATGGTGCCAGTGGCGCTCAAGTTGTAAAAGCACTTCAAGAAGCCGAAGCTTACCCAGGACCATCCTTGGTCATTGCTTATAGCCCCTGTATCGCTCATGGTATTTCAGATGGAATGGGAACGTCCCATCGTCAAGCCAAGTTAGCCGTTGAATGCGGTTACTGGCCAACCTTCCGTTTTGATCCGCGTTTGGCATTAGAAGGCAAGAACCCCTTGCAAATGGATTCGAAAGAACCTGATTGGTCTAAGTATCACGACTTCTTGTTATCGGAATCGCGTTACGCTCAATTGGCGAAGATTAATCCGGATAAAGCGCAATCATTGCTCGATAGCAACTTAGCGGGTGCAAAAGCACGTTATGCTATGTACAAACGTTATCTGGCTATGGATTACTCAATCCAAGAATAACTGACTTCTTAAAAGACGGTTTGCTTCGGCAACCGTCTTTTTTCTTCACAGAATAATCAAAGTAAGCGACTATAATGGGAGATATCAAAAAAATAGTTTCTAAAGTCATTTAAAATAGGGTATAATAAATGATAACGAATTTGATGATGAGGAGTATATAAGATGAGAATAACGTTTAAGAAAACCTTGGTGGCGCTCTTGGTCTCGCTACTCGGACTATCCGTAGCGGCCTGTCAAAACAAAACGACTTTGTTAACAGGAACCAACGGAGCTGTATTGCCCCAATTATCGTCTCCGGATAAAATCTTTATCCAAGGCGAACACTACCAAGTGACGTATCAAGATATCTACGAAGAATTCAAAACCAACGATGGCATCAACCAATTGCTTTTTTTGGTTGATTCCGATTTGTTAAAGACATACATCGATGACGTAACGTCCGATGAAATAGCAAAGAAAATCAAGTATTTGAAATACGGTACTTCCGACGACGAAGCGATTTCAGAGTTGACCGAAGATGAACTTGCCGACGCCGAAGCCTTATACAATGACAACATGTTGTTATTGGGATACCAAGGCAATGAAGAAGCGTACGTTCGTTTGATTGTCGCCAAAGAAAATTACACGAAAACGTTGATGCTTTCTGACGACAACAACGAAGAAACCTGGTACGTCGGTGAAACGACGATTGCGAACAAATACGAAGCCACGTATTATCCCGATGTCGCTGGAATTAAGATTCGCTTTTACGGTGAAACCGATGCGAAAAACGTATTAAAGACGTTAAATCTAGTCAGTTATCAAGGAACGTTGCGTCGTTACATCGGCAGTATTCCGATTACCAGCGTCGCATCCGACGGATTTAACGATACCAATACGCAAGTATTAACCAACGATGAACTCATTGATGCGTTCATCGAACTCTATAACTACGTATACGGCGATTATAAAACCGAACTAAGTGTCGACGCCACGTTAGAAGAACTGATTGCCAATCCGGATTTAGCCCTTAACTACGATGATTTATACGCCGCTAAATCGACGTTAGCTGGTTTTGTGTTCACTACACTGTCCTCAGTGCAAAACCCCAATGAAACGCTGTTTTACACGTATCAGCCGGTTAAATACGCTGGAACGAACGATTCATCCTATTACATGATCTTAAAACTGAATGATTCAGATAAAGTCGATCTATCTGATTTTGATGCCGCTACCGATGATCTAGCGACGCTGATCGGTCAAGACGTATACGATGAGTTAGAAGAATTGATGATTGAAATCAATCTTAAAACGACCGATTTTGTCAGTCAACGATTGGCAGAAATGCGTGCAGACAATAATTTGGTTATTTACGATTACTATTTAGGTATGGATTATCAAGGAATGGACGCCAACTACGAACTGAATGAAGAAGGCGATTCCTCGATGGTTGCGACCTATAACGGCAAAACGATTACCGCTGACGATTTATTCACAAGTGCGATGAACAAAAATGCCGCGTTATATTCCATCTATGCGTCGCAACTGGCTGTGGTCATGGATCGTCACTATGCGGACGTCTACTGTTATGGCATGGATGAATGCGAAACCGATATTTCCAAAAGCAATTCGGAGAAATTAGCAGAACATGCCGTTGCTTTGCAAGAACTGAAAACCAGTTTTGAAGCCAGTTATTACACCTATTATTATACCTTTGACGAATACATCTATTTGGCATACGGAGCGAAATCCGAAGCCGATATGATTTCACGTTATTACATGAAATCAACGCTTCAACCTTACGTTATTTACGATGAACTCGTCGATAATGACTGGGATATCGTTGCCAATACGCTCTATGATCAAATAACAGAATATTACGATAATTACTTTAGTTTGGATATTGAATACTTGTTAATCTATTTAGACCGAGATGAATCGGGCACACCCGATAATTATACGGATTTCATAGCCGATTTGACCGATGAAGCATCTCATCAAGCGATGGTGGATGATTTTGAAGGGGCGATTCGTTCTTACTTATCCGATGAAGAAATGACGTATGATGATTTGATTTCGGAGTATGTAAAAGCCAAACGAGACGATGCGACCTGGGGTCGGTTCAAACAGTACGGATTCCAAATTGTCACCGATAATTTAGGTGTTATCTCCTACCTTACGACCAAAGATGCCTATGAACCGGCGTTGGTCGAGGGATTCAGCGCAGCCTATCAAGAATATTTGTTAGAAGATAACGTTGAGAAAGATGCCATCTATTATTCGGAATTGGTCGAATCATCCGATGGTTTATACTTGCTATATGCTCAACAAGGGACCGATTTTGACCGTCCCAGCGCTTATTTTGAAATGACCTACGATCACGTTGTGCCCAATTACACATTAGGCATTGAAAATGATTCCGATCGTCCATCGTTATCGCAAGTCAAGTTATTCACCGAAGCTCGTTTCTATGAAATTGTCTATGGTACCGATACCGATTTATTAGAATCCTATGGCATTACCGCTCCCAAGATTCCGACGTCCGTTCGTAATGCGATTGAAGCGTACTACGAAACCTTGCATGATTCGATGTACGTTGTGGGCTTCTTGAACATTGTAGTGGGTGATGAGTTGCAATCGGCATCGTTTGTTAATCAAACGCCGGCTTACTGCTCGTTGGATGAAGCAACGATTAAAACGCAAATTCAAACGATTCGAGATTTGTACGATTCACAGGTGTTTCCAGAAGACTAATCGATAGTCTATTGACAGAATTCAATTTATTATTTATAATAATAACATCATTCAGAAATGCGGGGCGAAGCCCTCGCATTTTCCTTTCTTGGAGGATTTGACATGGATACCTTGCAAAAAGAGTCTCAAGTCATCAAAAAAACGATGATTTGGAACATGATTCTGAACTTTTTCTTGATGGTCATGAAGATCACGGCTGGAATCATTGGATCGTCTACCGCCATCATTTCGGATGCGGTCAATTCCGCAGGCGATGTGGGTACGGCGTTCTTCGTCATGATTGCCGGGAAGTTCTCCAGAAAAGAACACGATAAAGAACACCCGTACGGTCATGAAAAGTTTGAATCCATGGCATCGCTCTTGTTGGGTGTTGCGATGATTGTGACGGCCTTTGAAATTGGTAAAGCATCGGTAACGACCATGATTGACTATTTAGCCAATGGGGTTCCGATTAAACAACCAACGGTTATTGCTTTAATTGGGGCCATCATGACCATTATCGTCAAAGAAGTGATGTTTCAAGCGACCAATCGCGCTTCGAAAAAAGCGAGTGCGCCCTCGTTGCATGCTATGGCCATGGACCATCGATCCGATCAACTCAGCGCATTGGGAGTTGTGATTGGAATTGGTGGAGCGATGCTCGGAATTGTGATCTTGGAACCGATTGCATCTTTAATCATTTGTCTTATGATATTCAGTGTTGCGATTAGCATTATTCGTACCGGAATCACACAAGTGGTTGACCAAGCTGCCACTCCAGACGTAGTCGAAGCCATTCGAAACGTTGCACTTTCTGAAGACGGCGTAATGGCCGTTGACGACTTAAAAACACGGATATTTGGGGCTAAAATCTACGTAGATATCGAAATTGCGGTTAATCCGAACCTATCGGTGTGCGAAGCACACGATATTGCCGAAAAAGTTCATGATCATATTGAACTTGAAATGCCGAATATCAAGCATTGCATGGTTCATGTTAATCCATTTGACGAAAATTAAAGGATGATAAAAGTTTCAAGGGAAGTAAACAACGGTTTGCTTCCCTTTTTTATTTATAAAATTACGATTATTGTTTAATTCTTTCCTCTTGAAATCGCTTTCGCGATGTGATAAAATGAATAAGTAAACGGTTACGGCCAAACAAAAAATTATATAGGAGGAACTATGAAAAAGAAAGGAATTGCGTTATTAGTAGCTCTGTTGCTGGTATTCGGATTGGTAGCTTGTACCGATACGACAACGACAACGACGACTACGTCGGGCACAACGTCTGATACGACAACGACAACCACGACGACGACCACGACGACAACCACAACGACGACCACAACGACTACAACCACTACAAGTAATCCTTTTACCATTAGCATTACAGGTTTAGATGATGCCGGTTTTACCGAAGAAGACCGAATCATCGCTGGCGAATGGTATGATTTATTGACAGGTGTTTCTGCCCTGGGTTCAGATTTGGTTGATTATAAGGATTTAATCTCCTTCTCATCCGATGACCCAGCTTGCCAAATCGAAGATGGTCAATTAATGTCGACAGGTCCGAAAACCTGCGTCGTTACTTACTCTCTCGTTGTTCAAGGAAAATTGGCAAGATCCACACGGAACATCAAGATCAGTGCTGCCCCTGTGACAATTGAATTTGTCGCAACGGACAAATGGAACAATGAAACTCTACTTGGAACGGATGGAACGGTATCACCCGCTTTAACAGCTGATGCAGTTACAAATGTGTGGTATTATTGGACAAATATTGCCACTGTTAGTGTTTCTGTTCTTGATGATCAACTTCTAATTGATCAAGAAGCTATTGGTGGAAATAATTACTCACTTCAAGTTAAAGTTAAAACCGATATAGAACTTGAAGAAAAACGCACTTACAAATTATCATTTACTGTTGATGCTGAAGTAGCACGCTATATTGATATCGTTGCTAAAGCTGAAAATGCTGATGCTGGCTACGACAATGATGTTCATAACATAGTTGAATTACTAGCTGGCGTACATGACTATGAAATCGTTTTTGTTGCTCCTCAATCCTTACTCCATTTAAATATTATGACTGGTAATGTTGAGGGAGAAATCAATTTTGGATTATTGAAATTTTCTAACTTTGTTTTATACGAAGGACCCATCGTCTATGAATACGAAGAAGTAGAAGGTCTCTTTGTGAACGATGCAATTGCTCTTGGAACGCAAGTAGGTCCCATCCCAACAGGTGGAACGGATTCCGATTTCTTAAGAGAATTCTATTATTGGATTAACGACGGCGAAATCGCTGTTGAATACATCGAAAACGGAATTGAAGTAGAAGTTATCACCGCTACGTCCGTTGACTATGGTATCCAAATTCAATTTAACGACATGTTAAAACAAGATTTTACATTGATCAAAGGCGCACACTACAAATTGACGATGGACGTTAATGCAACGGTTAATCGTTTGTTTGAAGTCAATGTAACTGGCGATCATTACTCCAAACCGGTATCGGTTTCACAACGCATCGACTTAAGTGTTGGTAACAACGCGGTTGAAGTAGAATTTGATTCGTTATACGATTACTTCTTCATGAAGTTGAACTTTGGTAACTATGGCGATTTAACGCAAGAAGGCGTCTTCACCATTACCAATTTGAAATTGTTCGTTGAAGCTGATCCAGTGATTATCCCAGAAGAACCCATCGATGATGGAGCTGTCATTGGCAATGTATTTGGCACTCCTGCAAATGTCGACGGCGCTTTGGTCTCTACCCCAGAAACAGATCCAGTAGGAGAATTCTTCTTATGGGTCGGAACCGATCAAGGTTGGAACTCGGGTTGGACTGAATTTGCTGAAGCTTCTGGATCTTATGCAGCTGGCGTCGTTACCGTTGATATCGTAAATGAAAGCGATCCTGAATTCTGGGGCGTTCAATTGAAATATCATGGTGGAGAAATAACCGTTGGAACGCAATACATGGTTGCATTCACCGTTGTTTCTAACGTTGCAAGAACAATCAATGTCGAAGTTCATAATGCTTCTGCACAATACGTTACTCAAAACTATGACTTAGTCGTAGGAACCAACTACATTGAACTTCCATTTGAGGCTCAATTCGAATTATTTAACTTACAACTTAACCTTGGTAACTTCGACTCTGAAGCCGATGAATCCGGCATATTAAATTTAAGCCAATTCATGCTTACAAGAGCTGTTACCGTTGTTGAAAATTACGTTGTTAATGGCGACTTTGAAACCGAAATGGTTACTTTAGGCGCTACCGATACCGAAGGTTGGGCACTTTGGACGACCGCTGGTATTCCCGATGCATGGGCTTTACCGAACTACGATGGTACTGCAACCATTACCGGTGGGAAATTAACACTTTCGACAACCACGACCGGTGGTGCTGAATGGGCTTCTCAAATTCAATACAATCATGCGACGGCAGACTTAACTGTAGGAGCTATTTATAAAGTTGAACTCGATATTAATTCTAACGTTGATACGACCATTCAATTACAACTCAAAGGCGCATCTAACGATGGACCTCACTCGACGGTTACCGTTAACTTAGTCGCTGGCGACAATCACGTTGTTGTTTACTTAACAGCAATGCAAGAAACGTTCCGCTTCTTCATCTTGAACGGTTTAACCGCTCCTGGAACAGTTCTTAAC
>CAZCSO010000007.1:0-81761 GCA_964501315.1 uncultured Candidatus Izemoplasmatales bacterium
TAAAGGATAATCAACTTTTTTTATAGAATGAGCCGATACGGGTAGAATCAGCACACATGTGATGATAAGTCCTATCCAATCAGGAATGACTCTTAAGATGATAAGGAGCGCATTGATAAAGATAAGAGAGAAAAACACTATTTTTTTGACGTTAACGTGTGGTGTCACGGTGATGGGGTGACACTCAATCGAAGGAATCAACACCCAAACGGTAATTATTAAGAGAATAAATCCCAGCACGGTTATCGGAACCATTGTCGCAATGAATTCCGTGAATGATAAATCATAAAAGGCGTACAAATAGATGTTTTGTGGATCACCCATCGGCGTGAGGGAACTCCCTAAGTTCGCAGCGAATGTTTGTAAAATGACGATGATAAGTGCGTAACGCTCTTGATGGGTCTGTTTGGTGACGTAAAGCGTAAATGGAACCAACGTCAATAAAACCGCATCATTGGTAACCCACATACCCATGAAAAAAGTAGCGACGACTATGACCAACGCAATCCACTTTATCGAATAAAAACGCGACACCAATTTGATAGCGATATAGCTAAACAGATTTGCTTCAAAAAAACCGGATACGGCAATCATCAGTGTGAACATGACGATCAGTACTTTGGTATTAATGTAATCTAAATAAGCCATCGAAGGGGTAATAAAGAAACACGATACGATGGTAAAAAGCAAAGCAATTATAAATACTTTATCTTTCCAAAAATACGATAAAAATGATCTCAAATTAACACCTCTTGTGTCATCGCCATCATTATATCACGGCGGTGAAATAAATCAATTTGAAAGTGATGAAAAGAGCTGTATCTAAAATAATTTATTATTGTTAGCACTCAACACTTGACATTGCTAAACCGGTTGTGTATAATTATGTTAGCATTCGAAAACTCGGAGTGCTAAGGGGTGATATCATGCTTAGCGAACGTCAAGAATTGGTCCTTAAATTAATCATTGAAGAATACGTAAAAACCGCTGAACCCGTTGGCTCGCGAACGTTATCTAAACAAATGGAGGTTTCGCCTGCGACCATTCGCAACGAAATGTCCGATTTGGAAGACCTAGGTTACCTGGAAAAAACTCACACCTCCAGTGGTCGTGTTCCCTCTGAAAAAGGATATCGATATTATATTGAATCCATCATTAAAAATATCGAAGACGATGGTGATACGTTCAGCGAATACGATTCGCTGTTTGAAAACCGTGAAGTCGGACGTGATGAAGTCATCAAAGAAGCGATTAATTTACTAAGCCAAGCCACCAATTGCACCGCCATAGCTTTAGGACCGAACGCCTATAATTCTAAGGTTAAAAAAGTGCAGTTGATTCCTTTAAAAGAAACGTCGGCCTTAATCTTGGTTATCACCAATTATGGTTATGTTGAATCCAAACAAATCACAATTAACGAAACCATGGAAATGTCAGAGTTGGTGAAGGTGATTGATTTATTGAATGAATTACTGGTTGATACACCCATCTCTCAAGTTTCTGAGAAGCTTCATTATGAAATTCAACGACAAAAAATTAAAGAGTTGCTTAAGTATCGTGAAACGATAGTCGATTCATTCATCGAAGCATTCTCAAAATTTGCTCAAGCTCGTTATTATTTGACGGGTTCGTCAAACATGCTTTATCAACCCGAATTCAATGATATTCACAAACTTCGAGAATTTTTGAACACCATTGAAAACAATGAGATTTTTAAAATAGTAGAAACGGATTCCGATGGGATTAGTGTTAAAATTGGGAGTGAAAACACCGTCACGGCTATGCAAGATTGTACGGTTGTATCCGCCAATTATGAAACTCAAGAAGGCGAACACGGTACCATAAGTTTGGTCGGACCGACGCGTATGGAATATCGAAAAGTCATTCCACTTATCCGTTACATTGCTAAGCATTTGTCAAAATTATACGAAGAGGATTAGGAGATGCCAATGAAAGATAAAGAAAAAAAAGAAAAAGTTACAGAAAGTCCCGATGTTGAAGCATCCACGACTACGGTAGATGAAACGTCGACGCTGGATGACAAAATCGAATCCATCCAAACTGAACTAGAGAATGTAAAAGATAAATACTTACGAGCTTTAGCGGAAATGGAAAACTTCAAAAAACGTAATTCTGAGGAACTGAAACGCGAGCGTAAATACGCTTCCTACCCTGTTGCAGATCGCTTAATTACTCAACTCGAGGTGTTTGAACAAGCACTCAATGTTCAAACCGATGATCCTCGGTTCAAAAATTTCCTCTACGGTTTTAAAATGATTAAAGATTCGCTCATGACCATTTTGACCGATGAGGGTGTCAAAAAAATAACAATCGAAATCGGCACGATTTTTGACCCAACGACGATGGAAACGATTGAATCGACGCACGATGAATCGTTTAAGGAAAACGCAGTTATCAAAGTGGTCAAAAACGGATATATGTATAAAGATCGATTGCTACATCCTGCTTTAGTTGTTGTGAACATTAAACCCAAACAAGAAGAAGCAGATGTAGAAGAAGATAAAGCTATCACTGATTTAAATGAAAATCTCGACAATAATGTCGCATAATCGGAGGAACAATAAATGAAAAAAATAATCGGTATTGACTTAGGAACAACCAATTCATGTGTCGCAGTTATGGAAGGATCCGAAGCTAAGGTCATTCCAAATCTTGATGGAAACCGGACAACCCCTTCCGTCGTCGCATTTAAAGACGATGAAATTCAAGTGGGTGAAGTCGCCAAACGTCAAGTTATTACAAACCCAAACACAATCTATTCAATTAAACGGAAGATGGGGACCAATCAAAAAGTCAGAGTAAACAACAAAGACTACACGCCTCAAGAAATCTCTGCAATGATTTTAAGAAATTTGAAAGAATCAGCAGAAGCATATCTCGGTGAAACCGTAACGGAGGCTGTCATCACGGTTCCTGCTTACTTTAACGATGCTCAACGTCAAGCAACCAAAGATGCTGGTAAAATTGCTGGACTCGAAGTAAAACGAATCATCAACGAACCAACCGCTGCTGCATTAGCTTATGGTATCGATAAAAAAGATAAAGAACAAACCGTTTTGGTTTATGACCTCGGTGGCGGAACGTTCGACGTATCAATCTTGGAATTGTCCGATGGTACGTTTGAAGTTATCTCAACGAGCGGTGACAATCATCTCGGTGGTGACGACTTTGACCAACGTGTTCAAGAATGGTTGGTTGACGAATTCAAAAAGGAAACAGGCGTTAACTTAAGTAATGACAAAATGGCATTACAACGTTTAAGAGACGCAGCCGAAAAAGCCAAAAAAGAACTCAGCTCGATTACGCAAACACAAATCTCTCTACCATTTATTTCGATGACATCAAACGGCCCCGTTCATCTTGAAAAAACGTTAACGAGAGCTAAATTCAACGAATTAACCGCTGATTTAGTCCAACGTACCGTCGAACCGGTTCGTCGCGCATTATCCGATGCTAAAATGACGGCTAAGGATATTGATCAAGTCTTATTGGTGGGTGGATCAACCCGTACTCCAGCCGTTCAAGATACAGTTAAGAGTATTTTGGGTAAAGAACCCAATCGTTCTGTCAACCCTGATGAAGTCGTTGCAATGGGTGCCGCCATTCAAGGTGGCGTCTTGAAAGGTGACGTCAAGGATGTTCTCTTACTCGACGTTACACCGCTTTCATTAGGTATTGAAACATTGGGCGGCGTTTTCACGAAGTTGATTGATCGTAATACAACGATTCCAACTTCAAAATCGCAGGTTTTCTCAACTGCCGCTGACAACCAACCTGCTGTTGATATTCACGTTCTTCAAGGTGAACGTTCGATGGCAAAAGATAATAAAACATTGGGTCATTTCCAATTAGCAGATATTCCACCCGCCCCAAGAGGCGTACCACAAATCGAAGTCAAGTTTGATATCGATGCCAACGGTATTGTTAACGTTTCGGCTAAAAATGTCGCTACTGGAAAAGCAAATTCAATTACGATCCAATCGGGTTCCGGATTATCGGAAGCTGAAATCGATCGAATGGTCAAAGAAGCTGAACAGAATGCAGAATCCGATAAACAAAAACGTGAAGAAGCTGATTTGAGAAACGAAGCCGACCAAATGATTTTCATGACCAACAAAGCCATCAAGGATTTAGGCGATAAAGTGACGGATAGTGAAAAATCGGAAGCTGAATCCCTAATCAAGGATCTGGAAAGAGCCTTAAAAGGTGATAACCTTGATGAAATTCGTCGCGCTAAAGAAGCTTTGGAAAAATCGACGCAAAAATTATCCGAACGTGTGTACGCTGAAATGAATAAGAACCAAGGCAATGACGGCGGTTCTAATCAAGGTGGCGGCGCAAGTGATGACGGCGATCAAGTTTTTGACGCTGATTATAAAGAAGTTTAATAATCCAATGATTCGATGAAAAGCAGTCAATCTGCTTTTTGTCATATAGGCGAGGTGAGGGAATGGAAAAAAGAGATTATTACGAGGTGTTGGGTGTTTCCAAAAGTGCCTCCGACGATGAGATAAAAAAAGCTTATCGTTCTTTAGCTAAAAAGTATCACCCCGACGTATCAACCGAACACAACGCAGAAGCAAAATTTAAAGAAATTCAGGAAGCCTACGAAGTGCTCTCAGATTCTGAAAAGCGAAGCCAATACGATCGATTCGGCCATCAAGCGAATCAGTTTAACGGTGGTGCGGGTTTCAGTGGCTTTGGTGGTGGATTTGATAACTTTGATTTCGGCGATATTTTTTCTGCATTTTTCGGTGGTGGTTCACGTGGTGAATCTGGGCGAGCTCGTCCGCGAAAAGGATCCGATATTCAACGTCGCATGACGATTGCGTTTGAAGATTCCATTTTCGGTAAAAAAGAAAAGATTAAAGTACCAACGTACGATGAATGTCCAAGTTGCCATGGAAGTGGCGCTCGGAGTGCATCGGATATCCATACCTGTTCGCGATGCAAAGGCAGTGGATCTGTGGTTGTAGAGCAGCAAACGCTCTTTGGCCGTACGCAAACCCGTACAACGTGTCCTGTGTGTCATGGAACTGGGAAAGAGATAACAAACAAATGCAATACGTGTATGGGCGAAGGGGTCGTAAAAGTCAATAAAGACGTAGAAATCAAGGTCCCAGAAGGTATCGAAACCGGTCAACAAATTCGATTGGAAGGGTATGGAAACAAGGGCGCTTTCGGCGGTCCAAATGGAGATTTGTACATCGTCTTTGAAGTGAAACCATCGGATATCTTCACTCGGGAAGGCGATGACATCATCATCAGTGTGCCAATCAGTTTTTCGCAAGCTGCTTTAGGAGCGGATATCGAAGTTCCGACGGTTTACGGACCAGTGATGTTAAAAATCCCACCCGGAACACAATCAAATAGCCGGTTCCGGTTAAGAGATAAAGGCGCACCTAATGTTCGAACTAAAAATCATGGCGATGAACATGTCATTGTCAATGTCATTACCCCCAATAAGTTGACTCCAGAACAAAAACGTTTGTTCGAAGAACTGGATAAACTTGGCAACACCAATCAATCTCAAAATGCTTGGGATAAGTTTAAATCAAATTTTCAATCAAAATCAAAGCATTAAGTCCTAAAGCCTACGGTAATCCGTAGGTTTTTTTTATATTCTTTCTTTACATTCATTTTTTGGTAGCGTATAATATAAAGAGATTATGTATAAAAACAATATATATATAAACACATTATATATAGAAAGGAGTGATCCGATGAATCATTCCAGTGAATACATTCGTGGGTTTACGGAATACATCATACTTTCGATTTTGTCGAAATTTGACAGTTACGGGTATGAAATGACCAAAGTCATTCATACCGTAAGCGATTCTTACTTTTCGTTGACGGAAGCGACTCTATACTTTGCGCTGAAACGAATGGAAGAAGATGGTCAAATCACATCGTATTATGATAAAAATAAAAAAGGAATGACCCGTAAATTATATAAGATCACTCCGAAAGGGTTGGAAGAGCTTGCTCATTTCCGAAACGACTGGAAAGTGATTGAGCAAAACATATCCAATTTGGTTGGAGGTGGGTTCGATTATTACAAGGACGAATGAACCAACTCAAACTACTAAGACAAGGGAGACGATACCATGGATGTATACAAAATAATACCTCAAAACTTTTTTTCATTGCTAAACTGTAAAAATCAAAGCATCTATTTACAATCTGTCTTTGCCGTATTTCGTGTATACGAACAAGGCTCGATTCTGGGAATGGATAAATCAATTGCTCAGCAAGCCATCATTGACGAATTAGAACGGATGAGCGATGACGTCGAAATCGAAGGAATCGATCCGTCTACCCCTATACGTGACAAAGCGAACGGAATCTTACGTCGTATGGAAGAACTTGAATGGATCGATATTGATATTAATAACGACTACGTCGAAATTTTGAATTTTCGTGATTACGCAATTACCATGATTCAGGCCTTGAAATCCGTGACAGACGATCCCTTTTACGGATCCGATGAACAAACGAGTGAATTTAGAGGTTACATTTTTACCGTCTACTCGTTATTACAACAAGATAAAGGCGAATACGCGATGGTCATTGATCAAGTATACCGAAATACCATTGCGTTTGTTAGAGAAATTCGAAAGTTAGATTCACGCTTGAAATTTTACATTAAGTCCATTGTCGATAACGCAGAAATCAAGGATTTAATCAATCTGCTGGTCAATTATAAAGTTGAATTGGTTGATCAGGCTTATTCGCGGCTGAAAACATCCGATAACATCAATAAATACAAACTAGAGATTATCAAGAAGCTAGAAGAATATCAACAAAATCCAGTTATTATGGATTTGATTGCCCGGGAATACTTGATGATGTCCAATCAAAACGTTGAACTCGCTAAGGTTCGAGCAAATAAGAAGATCGACGACATGATTGACATTTACAATTCGCTTTCATTTATCATCGATGAAATTGACCGGAAAAACAAAGTTTACGTCAATTCTACGATTGCAAAGATTAAATTTTTACTGAATGATGATGAAAACATTATTGGGAAACTTAATCAACTATTGAAGTACGCCGCCGTCAACATCAAGAAGTACAAGACGGAACAAGTATTGAGAAATCTTTCGCCACTGTTTCAGTTAAAATCGCACGCATTTGTCAATACAAACTCACTTTATACACCTCGAGGTGCCTATTCACATGCGGATGCTCAGTATTTGCTCGACAACGACATCACACCGTCTTCCGCGTTGCAAGAAGCGTTCTATAAGGAGTTTGAAACCGACTACTCTGAAGATGTCATCCAAAAATACCTAAATGCGATGTTTAAAAAACAAAGCATCATCAAAGCTTCGGATCTTGTCAAAGAAGACGTAAGCGATGAAACGATTTTAAAGCTATTGTACATCTTGGTCTACGCAGGCGAGGAACTAAATTATTATATCAAGCCGCTATCCACGCAAATTCATCATAAACGCTTTAGATTAAATGATTTTCAAATATTAAGGGGGCAATCTCGATGATTCTAGAACAGTATGATCAACTCACTGCAGCTCAAAAACAAATGTTTACCGATACCTGTGTTCGATTATTGGCAAATTCCTTTTTGGCTCGTGATAAACGAGACAATAAGGAGATGTATTACTTTGTTTTGAGTTTTAAAACACTCTTTGACGAGTATTTTGGAGTCATTAATTACGAATTATTCCTTGATCGCGACCGAGGAGCCATTCAATTGATTTCTAAAGAAAATCACAACGTATTAAAACTAAAAAAGGACGAATCATTGATATTGCTGATTTTACGAATTCTGTTTCATCAACACCTGGTGGATACATCAATCAACGACAATGTCGTGATTACCATCGATGAAATACACCAGAAATACGATGCGTTGGAATTAAAGAAGAAAATCAACAAGACGGATCTAGTGGCCATCTTAAGATTGTATCGTAAGTATAATCTGATAGAGCCACTCGGTGATATTACCCAAAGCGGGGCCCGCATCGTCATCTATCCTACCATATTGATGGCCATATCCACATCCGAAATTAACGATGTTTTAGATGTGATTGGCCGAATAGCTAATCCAGAAGGAGGTCAAAAAACCGATGAAGAGATTAACTAAAATCCGTCTCATCAATTGGCATTATTTTTCAAATGAGACAATTCACATTAAGAACAATGCGTTGATTACCGGTCAAAACGCAACGGGTAAATCGACGATAGTCGATGCGGTAGCTTTTGTCATAACGGCAGGCGACCAAATTTTCAATCTCGCTGCTAATGAGAAATCAAAACGTGATCTTCGCGGCTACGTAAAATGCAAACTCGGTATCGATGATCAAGAATACTTACGAAACGGAGACGTAACCGGTCATGTTGCTTTGGAGTTTTATGACGAGAGAACGAAAGCGTATTTTACGGTTGGAGCTGTCATCGATGTTTTCGGAGAACTTTTGCCTCCAAAGGTTATTTTCTATGAAATGGATGAAGCGCTAAGCGATCGCTTTTTCGTAGACAACGAATCCAAAATATACACGACGTTAAGCTTTAAAAAAGCTCGTATCGCCGATAAAGTCTACTTGACACGTCGTGAAGCTAAATTAGCGTTTCGGCATCGGTTCGGTTCAATCAACGAAACGTATTTCAGCTTATTGCCCAAGGCATTGGCTTTTAAACCGATAGCGGACGTTAAGGATTTTATCTATCACTATTTGTTGGAAGAAAAAACACTAGATGTAGAAGCCATCAAAGAATCGATTCATTCGTATCGGGATTTAGAGGCGACTCTGAAAGTAATCAAGCAAAAGATTACCGATCTGGAAGATATGAAATTAACTTATGAAGAAATCCAAAAAAACCAAGATCAAAAGAAATTCTTCGAATTTTTACTGAAGATTATCGAATTAGAGAACACAAAGCATCAAATTCAAGGGAAACTAAAACAACTTGAAAAACTAACAATATCAACCGATCGACTCAAAACCGAAATCAGTCATTTGGATAGTCAAATTGAAGCGCTCGACGAACGCGGCAAAGAAATCTATGCATTGATGCAATCCGATGATAGCTTTAAATCTGCTGAACTATATGACAAAGAAATCGTCAATTTGACTACGAAAATAGAAGAGCAAAAAGAGATTAATCGTTATTACTTATCGCGTGTCAGCAAATTAAAGCCGATGATTCAGGAACTTCAATCGGAATACAAGGATAAAATTTACGATGATCTTGCCAAGATCGAATTGGTTTCAATTACGTCTCAAAACGTCGATAAAGTTAAATTAGCATTGATGGACATTGAAAAAAGGTTGCGAGAAAAAACCGATGCAACCATGAAAGTAATCGGTAAAGCCGAAACCACTAAACAAGAACTTTTGACAGAAATCAACGAAATATATCAGACCCTAAAGGATTTGGACAATCATAAACTAAAGTACAATCCTATGGTCAAAGAAATGCAAAAACGGATAGTCGAAGGTATAAAATCTCGCTATGGAGTTGATATCAGCGTTCATATATTGGCCGAGCTTATCGAAGTAACCGATCACCGTTGGCATGATACAGTGGAAAACTTCTTAGGCGCACAACGGTTCAATTTAATCGTTGAACCGAGATACTTTGACGAAGCGTTGCAAGTTTACAATCGTGTAAAAAACGAGATTAACTTATCCATGGTGGGTTTGGTAAATACCAAGCAAATTGCTCAATTCATCAACATTCAGCCGAGGTCACTCGCTTCCATTATTACAACAGAAAACGTCGATGCCCGTCATTACATTAACATGGCTTGCGGTAACGTCATTATGGTAGATGACGTAACCGAACTTGAGAACTATCCTCAAGCCATTACGATGGATGGCATCATCTATCGAGGGTATACAGTACGAACACTTAACAAAAACATCGACAAGCCTTATATTGGTAAAAACGCACATAATCTTCAGTTAGAGAAATGGCGTCAAATGGCGATTTCATCAAAAGAAAAATACTCGAAAGTCGCCGATGAAATTACACGATATACTCAAGAAGTTGATTTGGTTTCTCAATTGAATTTGAAATCCATAATCGATCAATGTCAATCGGGTGTTTTGCTGGAAAACTATGCTATTCAACTCAAAAACGTGACGACAAAGAAAAAAGAATTACCGCAAGGAAATGTCAACGATCTACGAGTCGAATATGAAAAAACGCGTGACGAAATTCGTGCCATCAACAACCAAAAACGGAAATTATACGAACAAACCGGTACCTACCGAAGTGATGAAATTAAAGTCAACGATGAGTTGGTTGTGTTAGAATCAAAACAAAAAACAATACGCCAAGAATTGAACGAAGCCGGTAAAGAAAACATGAATCTTGAGTCGGATGCTTATCAACTCTATCACCAAGAAATGGAAAATGCCAAAGACATGGTGAAGGTTGAAATGGACTATAAGAAGCGGATTGAAGTTGAACTCGGAAATTTGACCAATCTCGAGGACTCATTAAGAAATAAACAATTCCGTTATACGAATACGTTTAATCTAGGTTATCCTTACGGACTCGAACACATGCATTATTATATGAATGAACTCAATAAATTAATCAAGTCCGAATTGGTTAAGTATGAGAGTAAAGTTCGTGAAGCTCGTGAAGCGGCAGAAAAACTATTCAAAGAAGATTTCATCGCAAAACTTCGTAACTACATTATTACCGCTCAAGATGAGATTGCGAAGATTAACACAACGTTGAACACCATTCATTTCGGTGAAGATACGTACGAATTCATTTTCCCGAAATCAAAAGAATACGCCGATTACTACGATATGGTCTTAAGTGATGATTCGATGCATTCCGGTGGGCAAATCTTTAACTATGATTTTGAAATGAAGTATCAACGTCAATTAGAAGAACTCTTTATTAATTTGGCACAAGATGATTTGAATTCGAACGGTGCCATCAACAAATTTACGGATTACCGAACCTACATGGATTACGACATTAAGATTCGCAATCGCTCGGGCGAAAGTTTGTTATACTCCAAAGTGTTTAAAGAAAAATCGGGTGGTGAAACCCAGGTTCCCTTCTATGTAGCGACGCTCGCTTCCTTCGTAAGAGTATTCCAACAAGCCTCACGGGCAAATGTCTCGGATGCCATTGGTCTCATCCTCTTCGATGAAGTGTTCGATAAGATGGACACAACCCGTATCAAAGCGATGATGGAATTCATTCGTCAGTTGCCCGTTCAAATTATCCTTGCCACACCGCCGCAAAAAATGGAAGTTCTCGCAAAGTATACGGATACGACGGTTGTGACCATGCGTGAAGGCAAAGCAGCCAGAGCTTATGAAGTTGTACAGAAATACTAATCACCATAAAATAATCACAATGATTTGTTACGATAATGAGTACTGTACAAGGAGATGAAGCTATGTTTGCGAAACGATTTATAGTAGGTTTGATGGTATTGATGAGTTTCTTGTTGGTTGGATGTACTTCAACCACCACAACCACATCACTAACCGATGGGACATCAACCCTGGATTACTCAGATTTTGATTCTCTATCCGATTTTAACGAAGTGTTCAATCGCCGACAATCAACGTATCTGGTTTATGTTTATTCATCGTACTGCACCGTTTGTGCAACGATTAAAGATGAAGTATTTTCATTTGCTGCTACGTTTGATGACTATCCGATCTATTTCTTCAATGCCGGATTAGTTGCGGATTCAGACTACAAACAAGACTATTTGGATGCTATTGGTCAGTCTACTGCTCAAACTCCTGTCATGATTGTGGTCAAAGACAACGATTTTGATAAGAACAACATCAACCAATATTTATTCATTGGCGCTATTAAAATACGTTCAGCCATGACGGATATGCTCAACGGAGCGTATCCGTACTGGTAATAAATAACCGGATTTCCGGTTATTTTTTTATGGATGTAACGAAAATATGATAAAATGATTACGGTGATACTATGCAACGTTATTTTGTACCAAAAGAACAATTTTATACAGACCATGCCGTCATCACAGGCCCCGATGTTCATCACATCCGGACAGTAATGAGAATGAACTTAGGCGATCGCGTCGGTGTGCTTGATAATCATGGCAATGGATATTTAAGTGAGATTGAAGGTATTTCGTCGTCTACGGTTACGGTACGATTCATTCAACCCTTATCGCTCACGACCGAAGCCAATCCTTTCATCATTGCTCAAGCGCTTATTAAACGCGATCGATTTGAATGGATGTTGGAAAAATCGACAGAACTGGGTGTTCATGCGATTATTCCAACTGTTTTTGACCATTCTATTATCAAACTTGACGATGAACGTCAAGATAAAAAACTGATTCGTTACCAAGCCATTGTAAAAGAAGCTTCGGAACAATCAAGACGGCTGACGATTCCTACTATCATGCCGGTAACTTCTATCCGACAACTACCGTTTGACGACGTCGATGCGACGGTGGTTTGTTATGAAAAGGAAGAAGGTTCCAATCGATTATCAACACTTGCACCGTTGCTCAATCCGGCGATGAAAATTATGGTTTTAATCGGTCCAGAAGGCGGCTTCTCAGACAATGAAATCGCATTCTTAAAAACTAAGAACGCGCTGTTTTGTTCGTTAGGACAACGCATCGTCCGATCCGAAACCGCATCGTTAATGGTATTATCTTATTTCAATGAAGTATGGGGTTGCTAAAATGAATGTGGCACTGATGACCTTAGGTTGCAAAGTGAATAGTTATGAAACTGAAGCAGTGTGGGAACTTCTCGAAAAAGAACACTATCAACGTGTTGATTTCCAGGATATCGCGGATGTTTACATTATTAATACTTGCACCGTTACCAATACCGGCGAAAACAAATCAAAAAAAATGATTCGTCAAGCTATACATAAAAATCCCAATGCAGTTGTCGTCGTGATGGGATGTTATTCGCAACTCAAAGCCGAAGAAGCACGCTCGATAGAAGGGGTATCTATCGTGGTGGGAACCAATCACCGAGATCAAATCCCATCCTTGATAAAATCATATATAAACACGCATCAAACCATTGATGCCGTTGAAAATCTATCTCGAGATGAACCGTATGATAATTTATCGATTTTTAAATTGGCTCATCACCATCGCGCATTTTTAAAGATTCAAGATGGATGTAATAACTTTTGCAGTTACTGTATTATTCCGTATACCCGAGGACGAGTCCGTTCTAAACAACCCAACCGTGTTATTGAAGAGGCAATCCATCTCATTGCATCTGGTTATCATGAAATTGTTTTAACCGGTATTCATACCGGCGGGTATGGACTTGATCTTCCAGATTACCGTTTTTCCGATTTATTGCGCGATTTAGTTAAATTGCCAGGGTTATCCCGATTACGGATCTCCTCGATTGAAATTACGGAATTAACCGATGATGTTATGGCAATTATCTCAGAATCAAATGTGATTGTAAACCATCTGCATATTCCGCTTCAAAGCGGATCTAAGCGGATACTTTCGTTAATGAATCGAAAGTATTCAAAACAAGAGTTCTTAGACAAGTTGTCGTATTTGCGTTCGATAAAGCCTAATCTGGCGATAACGACCGATTTGATTGTCGGATTTCCAACCGAGACGGAAGATGATTTTGAGGAGATGCTCGCTTTCGTGAAGGAATGTCAATTCCAGGAGATACACGTCTTTCCCTTTTCTAGAAGAGATGGAACACCCGCTGCTAAGATGTCACCTCAAGTAGACGGAACCATCAAAAAAGAACGCGTGAATCGAATGTTGGAAGCATCCCGTCAATTGGCACTCTTGTATGCTCAGTCAAATGTCGGAATGATTCATGAAATAATTTGCGAACAATACAAAGATGGCGAATGGATTGGACATGCGGCAAACTACCTTAAAATCCGTTTTAAAGGAGATCCTGAACTTACAGGAAAACTTGTGAACGTTCAGGTAACCGAAGCCGGTTATCCCGAATGCATCGGAAATATATTATAAATAAAAGTCGGCAATTTATTTGCCGGCTTTTGCTAATTTTTTAGCTTTTTGTTTTTCGACTTTCGCGAGTGCTTTGATTTGCGCTTTCGAGAGTTTCTTCTCTTTTTGTTTGCGTTTAACTTGTTTTAAACTCTTAACGATATCGTACGTTAGACAAAAATCATTGTCGTGATTGACGAATCGATACGGGGCTCCTTCTTTGATGTTGAGAGGTAATTCCGATAGAAACGCAATCAAGGGATTTAACATTTGATATTTGTTAACGGCTTTAATCATTCCTTTGATTTTTTTTGATTTGTCCCAACGATACAAGAGTTTATCGTTTTCATCGATAAAGATAATGACCAGTTGATTCTTGTTTTTATCAGGTGATATAAAAGACTTATAAATGACTAATTCTGGCAAATTTTTTGCGAAGTACTCCAAATATTGTTTTACTTTGCGTTTGCCTTTCCCTTTTAACGATTTATACGTATTGGTATTATCGAGCGTATAATTATTGAGAAGTTGTTCGATGAGCACATTTCCGTTTTGTTTTTTAGTAATGGTACGATCCATCTTCTTATAAAACGCGTTAAAACGGGCTTGATATTTTCCACGATTTATCAAAGCAGCAATCAAAATCAAGAGTAAAATGGCTACGACGCCAACAACTAAATAGAGTTTCCAATTATCCATAAAGGATGCTAAAAATACCATACAATCACCTCGAACAAAATCTATTTTCATGATATCACAATAATGGCTATATTTAAACAATTTTCGAAATATTTTTGTTTACATTCCTAACTTTTTATTGTATAATTCTCTTTGGAAATAGAAAAGGGGTGAAAGCATATGGCAAAAACTGTCGTCCGTGAAAACGAAACCATCGAAGACGCTTTACGTCGTTTTAAACGTGATGTATCTCGTGCTGGAACACTTGCTGAAGCCCGGAAACGCGAATACTATTTGAAACCGAGCGTTTCAAAGAAATTGAAACAACGTCAAAACCAAGGTCGTAGAGGTTAGTTTACGAAGCACTTTCTAATAAGGAAGTGCTTTTTTTTCCTTTGTTTTCTCGCATAAATAGGAAAGAAATCGAACTTGTGGTATAATAATTATATTAAAAATATAAAAGGAGTGATTTCATTTAATGGTTGATTTTTCCGTTCTTGATTTTCATCTGACTTCGGTTCAAGAAATGGTTCAAATATTAGGATCTAATGACAAACACTTAAAATTACTGGCTCAGCTTTATCAAATTGAGTTGTATTCGGATTCTGGTCAGATTATGACGAGTTCTCATGATCCTCGTTTGATAAACGAATTGGAACGTATTTTTAAACTACTCAAATTACTGGTTAAACGGAATATTGCCTTTAATGAGCGTGATATCATTTACATCCACAATTTGATTCCTAATGTAAACGAAGAAGAAATCATTGACTTATTTATCAATCGTAAGGAAATCATTAAGACATTTGCTGGGAAACCTATTTACGCAAAAACGATTAATCAGAAGAAATACATGGAAATGATTGATCGGAATACACTTATCTTTGGAATTGGGCCAGCCGGAACCGGGAAAACTTATTTAGCAGTTCTCAATGGCATAAAAAAATTACGTGAAGGGACCGTAAAACAAATCATCTTGACCCGTCCTGCGGTTGAAGCAGGTGAAAATCTTGGGTTTTTGCCAGGGGATTTGATGGAAAAAGTCGATCCTTACATTCGCCCATTTTATGATGCTCTCTACGAAATACTAGGGTTGAAGCAAACAGAAGAGTTGATTGCCAAAGGCATTATTGAAATCGCTCCACTGGCCTATATGCGTGGGCGAACATTAGAGAACGCCTATGTTATTTTAGATGAGGCTCAAAATACGACACCCAACCAAATGAAGTTATTTTTAACGCGACTGGGGTTTGGTTCGAAAATGATTGTGACGGGTGACATAACTCAAAGTGATTTACCTAAAAGCGTTGAATCGGGTTTGGTCAAAGCGGCACGCGTATTAACGCAAATACCCGATATTGATATCCTGTATTTTGATACCATCGATGTCGTTCGTCATCCGTTGGTTCAAACCATTTTGAAGAGGTTTGATCATGTTGAAAATTAATCTCGTCAATCACTATGATGAATCGTTGAAACCCTATAAAAAAACGATTTTTAAGGTTCTAAAAATGGGTATGAAGATTCTTCGATTACAGAAAAAGCGAATTATTAATATTATACTTGTAAATAATGATGAAATTCACGAGATTAACCGAACTTACCGACAGATTGATCGGCCTACCGATGTCATAAGTTTTGAAAATGACGATAATAATGCTGAAATGGGCGACGTCTTTATATCGATTGATAAAGCGAAAGAACAAGCGGTATCGTACGGACATTCGTTTGAACGCGAATTAGCCTTCTTGACCGTACATGGATTTTTACATTGTAATGGCTACGATCATCTTAATGAAGCAGATGAGAAAGCCATGTTTGGTCTCCAAACAATCATTTTAGACAAATGCAAACTAACGAGGTAATGTATGGAAAAATTGTATAAACTGGCGAAAGAAAATTTAGATAACTCCTATGCTCCTTACTCACATTTTCACGTATCAGCCGTACTTGAACTTAATGATGGCACTCTAATAAAAGGCGTAAATGTTGAGAATGCCGCCTACAGCGTAACCAATTGCGCTGAAAGAAGCGCTCTTTTTGCGGCGTACTCGCAAGGATATCGTCAAGCGGATATCAAACGAATCATGGTTTATACCAATCATGATTATTTTGTTTCTCCCTGCGGTGCTTGCAGACAAGTAATGAGAGAATTGATGTTACCCGAAGCAGAAGTAATCTTAGCGAATAACAAGGGCGAAATGCAAACGGTTAAGAATATTGATTTGCTACCATTTGGATTCTCAAAGGATGATCTTTGATGTTTAAAAGCGGTTTTGTTACCATCATAGGAGAACCGAACGTTGGTAAGTCAACGTTTCTTAATCATGTTCTAAAGCAAAAAATTGCCATTGTATCGAACAAACCACAAACGACTCGTGATACCATTAACGGCATCTATAACGATGATGAATCACAGATTGTTTTTATCGATACTCCCGGCATTCATAAAAGCAAGACCAAACTAGGTGAATACATGACATCGCAAGCCATCACCACCGTTAAAGCGGTTGATTTGGTCTTATTTATGATCAGTGCTTATGATGATGTGAAATCCCATAATCTAGAGATTTTAAAGTCATTGACTTCCATCAAAACGCCGGTATTTCTCATTATAAACAAATTGGATACAATCAAAGATTTTAATCGATTACAAGAAACTGTTGATCAGTATAAACAAGCATTTTCATTTAAGGGCGTATTTGGAATTAGTGCACTCAAAGGCGATAACGTTGAGCACCTGATTGATGACATCAAAGCGATTCTTGAAGAAGGACCTCAATTTTACCCAGAAGGGGAGATTACCGATCGCCCTGAGACATTTCTAATCCGCGAGCTGATTCGAGAAAAAATTCTTGAATTAACTCACGACGAAGTTCCGCATTCGATTATGGTTACCATAGACCAAATGAAAAAAAATCCAAACAAATCAGCCATGTCCATCCACGCTACCATCATCGTTGAACGACCAAGTCAAAAAGCGATTATTATTGGCAAAGGCGGTCAAATGCTGAAGAAAATCGGTACGCTTGCCCGAAAAGATATTGAAGATTTGATTGATTTTCCAGTGTTTTTAGAATTGTTTTGCAAAGTCGAAGAAGACTGGCGAAACCGGGAATATTATCTTAAAAACTTTGGTTATAAACCAGATAAAAACTAAATGACGGTGATTTCATGAATGCATTTGAAGGTATCATCATCCGACAAATTAACTATAAGGAATCCAGCAAAATCCTCCATGTTTATACGCCGGAAGGAATGATTTCGCTACTCGTTCAAGGTGCAAAAAAACTGAATAGTCCGTTCTTAACGGTTACCGATACGTTTAATCATATCCGTGGCTTTTATTCTGGAAAAGGGCTGTTTCGTCTTGTGGAAGCCGATAGCATTCATACCTATGATAAAATCAAATCGGATCTAATAAAAGTCAGTTATGTTACGCACTTATCAGAACTGATTATTACGTTTTCTGAATCAAACTATGATCATGAAAAATTTTACCTTTTTTTCTTGAAAGTTCTGGATAAAATGGATTCAGAATCTGTATTCATTCCGTATTGTTATATGTTTGAGAGCAAGTATCTATCGCTCTTAGGAGTTGCGCCGCAATGGAAACATTGCGTGATTTGTCGCTCTCAAGACAACCTTCGTTTTTCAGTTTCAAACGGAGGGATGATGTGCTTGACTCATTATCCGCAGAATGAAACACCGTATTCATCCGAAGGTGTTCAATTGCTTTCTCAGCTTTATTATTTCGATATTGGCAATGCATTTCAATTATCTATCAGCGAAGAGAATGTCCAATCGATAAGACATTTATTGGACGATTATTATGAGTATCATTTAGGATTTCAATCAAAATCACGAAAAGTACTGAGCGGGTTGTTGGGATATTAACCAACAACCCATTCTTTCCGATTGAGGATTTTATTGAGGGAAAAAACCCGTTTATCCTTGACTTAGACTTATTTCATAATATAATGTATTATGAGTTATTATGCCCATTTGGAGAGGAATATACTATGAAACAAACATTAGAAGGCATTGTCAGTTATGCAAAACAGTACGGATTTGTTTTTCAAGGATCCGAATTATACGGTGGACTAGCCAACACTTGGGACTTTGGTCCTATGGGTGTTGAATTAAAAAATAACATCAAAAAAGCTTGGTGGGACGCGTTTGTCAAACACAACCCTTATAACGTTGGCCTTGACAGCGCCATCTTCATGAACACAGAAACATGGGTAGCGAGTGGACATATTGCCGGTTTTCAGGATCCGCTAATGGATTGCAAATCATGTCAAACTCGACATCGTGCTGATAAATTAATCGAGACGTATTCCAAAGGCGAGGTCGATGCCGATGGATGGGATAAACAAAAAATGTATCAATACATCATCGATCATCAAATTAAATGTCCAAACTGCGGTGCGCTTAATTACACCGAAATTCGTGAATTCAACTTAATGTTTAAAACCCATCAAGGGGTTGTTGAAGACTCAAAAAGCACGGTCTATCTGCGCCCCGAAACTGCTCAGGGGATTTTCTTGAATTTCAAAAACGTTCAACGTACGTCACGAAAGAAACTTCCTTTCGGGATTGGTCAAATCGGGAAATCATTCCGTAACGAAATCACACCCGGTAATTTTATCTTTCGAATTCGTGAATTTGAACAGATGGAATTGGAATTTTTCTGTAAACCCGGTACGGAATTAGAGTGGTTTTCCTATTGGAAAGACTTTAGTCGCGATTTTTTAGTTCGTTTGGGCATTTCTTTAGATCACATCAAATTATACGATCATCCAAAAGAAAAATTGTCGTTCTATTCAAATGCGACAACGGACATTTTGTATCAGTATCCATGGGGTTTTGACGAGTTATGGGGGATTGCTTCTCGCACGGATTATGATTTGAAAGCACATATGATGCGAAGCAATGAATCGTTGGAGTATTTAGATCCGGAAACGAACGAAAAATACATCCCTTATGTCATCGAACCATCGTTAGGTGTCGAACGGCTTTTCTTAGCAGTATTAGCAGAAAGTTTGGAAGAAGAAGTTCTATCTGAAACCGATACTCGTACTGTTTTAAGAATCCATAAAAACTTAGCTCCCGTGAGTATCGCGGTTTTGCCGTTATTAAAAAAATACCATCAATCAATGGCAGAGACACTCTTTGAAAAACTATCCAAACACTTCAATGTTCAATACGATGAAACCGGCAATATCGGAAAACGGTATCGCCGCCAAGATGCCATTGGTACACCGTTTTGCGTGACCATCGACGAAGATACATTGACGCAAGGAACAGTCACCGTTCGTGAACGTGATTCCATGTCTCAAATCCGTGTTCATGTCGATGAACTCGTACGTTATTTTTCTGAACAATTTGATTCCTAGACTTTCATGAAGGGAGGGATATCATCATGGAAAGAATTAGCCAGCAAACCATCGACGAAATTATGCAAGCAACCGATATCGTTGATGTTATCGGTGAGTATGTACAACTCCAGCCTTCTGGTAAAAGTTTTAAAGGATTGTGTCCTTTCCATCATGAAAAAACGCCTTCTTTTTATGTTTCTAAAGACAAACACATCTTCAATTGCTTTGGATGTGGTGAGAAAGGGAATGCAGCTGGTTTCTTGATGAAATACAAAAACTGGTCGTATGTCGAATCGTTAAAATATTTGGCGGATCGGTATCATATTCCTCTTGAGATCGACGTCGGCAGAGGAACCGTTGATAAATCCAGCCGTTTGTTTGAAATCAATCAGACGGCATCCGATTATTACCAACTGGCGCTGACGCATCTAGAAGCGGGGAAGCCTGCATTGTCTTATTTAAAAAAACGAGGAATGGATGTACAGACCATTCAGTACTTTGAAATCGGATTTGCACCCAGCGAGTACGACACACTGTATAAAAATTTAAAAACGAAGTATCAGGAACTCGATTTGCTGGAAGTGGGTTTGGTCAAAAAGAGTGCTGAAGGTCATTTTTACGATTTGTTCCGCAATCGTATCTTGTTTCCAATCAAAAATATCAATGGGAAAATCGTTGGTTTTAGCGGACGTATTTATCAACCGTCCGAAACCGAACCCAAGTACGTCAATAGTCCTTATACCACACTTTTTACCAAGGGACAAATACTCTATCACTTAGATAAAGCCATTCCATTCATTAAACAAATGAAACGAGCGGTTTTGTACGAAGGATTTATGGATGTCATCGCGTCAGTTCGAGCGGGTATTAAAGAAGCGGTCGCAACCATGGGAACGGCACTGACCATCGATCAGGCGAACCAACTCAAAAAAGTGACCAATCACGTCGTACTTTGTTACGATGGTGACCGTGCAGGATTTGAGGCAATGATTAAGGCTATTTCCATTTTAGAAAATGCCAAACTTCAGGTCACCTTAGTGGTTTTACCCGATAACCTCGATCCCGATGAATACGTCCAAAAACTCGGTGTCGATGCCTATCAAACGGTTATCAATACTCAACAGATTGATCCATTTGAATTTAAGTATCTGGCGGTTCGTCAATCGAAAAATTTACATCATGCAGGATCGGTAGAACAATTAAAGATGGCTGTCTTTGATATGTTAAAGGATTCTTCCGCTACCATGATCGAACTGTTTTTGAAACGCTTAGCTAAGGATACCTCGGTCGATTACGAGACGATACGGACCGATTATCATTCCTATAAACTTTCAAAAGCCATTTTAGCTTCAAAAACGTCATCGCCTTCCGGGTATGGTAAAATTGCCGTTATTAATCGAGCCCAGAAAGCCGAACTATCTTTACTTGCGTATTATGCAAAAGATGCTTTTTATCGTCAACGAATCACCGACGAACTTCCAGGATTTTATTGTTATGAAGAACTGAATCAAGAAATCTTCATGACCATGCAGGACATATTAGAAACAAAACAGCTCAATTCGGATTTAACCGAATACGTCATCGCTCGATTTAAACCTGAAAAACAGTTTGCCGTTAGAAAAGTATTAACAAACGAGCACGATTACTCATTGACTGAATTAGATGATGACATCAATCAAATGAAAGCGCGTAAAATCGAGGAAGACATTGCTGACTTGCGTGAGCAGCAACAAACCATCGGCTCAGATGATAAATCGCGCTATCATGAAATCAACCAAGAAATCATAAGTCTTGTTAAGCGAAAGGATTCATTATGGACAAAAAAGAAACCCTCAAAGCACTAAAGAAGTTATTTGAAGCAAACGGTGTGTTAACTCACGAAGATGTTGAAAAATTTGTACCCGAAACGGATGTAGAATTTGACAACATTATCATGGATTTGGAAGAAGACGGCATCTATTTAGACGAACCGCTGTCCTCGATTGAAGAAGACACGATTCTTGAAGATGAAGAACCATCCGAAGAACCCGAAAGAAACGCTGACGACGACGAAGACAATGATTTCATTGAACTCGACGAATTATCCGATGAAGACTTATCGGAAGATGAACTCATCAATTTTGTCGATTATGCCAAAGAAATCGAAGAAGAACTGATGCGGGAAATTAAGTTTGATTCTTCCGTCTCCATCAAAGTAGATGATCCGGTTCGCATGTATCTAAAAGAAATCGGCCGCGTCGAATTACTTTCGAGTGACGAAGAGTACGAATTGGCTACGCTTATTTCCCGTGCGCGTCGTGCCAAAGAATTGTACGATGAACGCATTGCTAAAGGCGAGACGGTTGATTACGAAGAGAAAGTTGAAATTGAAGAGCTTTACAAACGCGGTCAATTTTCGGAAAAGAAATTGGTTGAAGCCAACCTTAGATTGGTTGTATCCATCGCCAAACGTTATGTTGGACGTGGAATGCAATTCTTGGATTTGATTCAAGAGGGAAACATGGGTTTGATGAAAGCCGTATACAAATTTGACCATACCAAAGGATTTAAATTTTCTACCTATGCTACCTGGTGGATCCGTCAAGCCATTACCCGTGCGATTGCCGACCAAGCACGAACCATTCGAATTCCTGTTCACATGGTTGAAACCATCAATAAATTGGTTCGTACGCAACGTACGTTAACGCAAAAGTTAAAACGTGAACCATATCCCGAAGAAGTCGCAGCTGAAATGAAAATATCGGTTGAAAAAGTTCAAATTATCCAAAAAGTAGCGCAAGAACCCATCTCCTTAGAAAACCCTGTAGGGGAAGAAGAAGATTCGACACTCGGTGATTTCATTCCTGATCCTGACACCTTGACTCCTTATGAATACACATCAAAAGAAATGTTAAAACGCGAATTAGATGCCGTATTAGAAACATTGACCGATCGTGAAGAAAAAGTCTTAAGAATGCGTTTTGGACTTTTGGACGGCAGAACTCGTACCCTTGAAGAAGTCGGTAAAGAATTCGGCGTAACCCGTGAACGGATTCGTCAAATCGAAGCCAAAGCGCTCAGAAAACTTCGTCACCCATCCCGTTCAAAAAAACTCAAGGATTTTACAAACGGTAAATAACGTGATTCATCTTAGTCAACGGTTATCGATTGCGTTAACATTTCTATCCGATTCGAAGGTTTTAGCTGATATTGGAACCGACCATGGTTACTTTCCGATTGAAGCGGTTCGTACCGGACGCGTAGAAAGAGCCTTTGCGACCGATAACAAACAAAAACCACTTGATAACGCATTGGCCAACATTGAGAAGGCTCAGTTGACTGATAAAATAAAAACGGTGTTGATGGACGGAATCGTAGGACTGGATGACTCCGTAGACACATTATCACTATTGGGAATGGGCGGAGACTTGATTGTCACGATTTTAGCGAACGGGGAACTAGATACAGTTAAGCGCTTGATTTTGGGCCCCCATTCAAAAGCGGACAAAGTCCGCCTCTTTTTACAAACGCACCAGTATGTCATTGAAGACGAAACTTTCTTTGAAGAAAAAGGGACCTTTTATCATCTAATGACGGCTGTAAAAGGGCCGATGACGCTTTCGGTTCCCGAAATGAAGTATGGGCGAATCAATCTCCAGCGAAAAAATCCAGTCTTGAAACGGCATTTACTCAGTGAGATAAGTCGATTAGAAACGGCATTATTGGATGTAAAAACACAATCAGGGAAAGCATCCATTTCTCATAAAATTAATGAAATGCGAGGTGTTCTTGATGAATGGTATTGACATCATCAAACTACTTGAAGTTACGTATCCGAAGACATTAGCCTACGAATGGGATAATGTGGGTTTGCAAGTCGGATCGCTCAATAAAAAAGTTAAAAAGGTATTGATTACACTCGACGTGACCAAAGAAGTTGTCAAAGAGGCACTTTCTTTAAAAGCCGACTTAATCATTTCTCACCATCCCTTAATCTTTAAACCCCTCAATTCGCTATCCTCAGAATCCCCACGCGGATGGATGATCGATAAGTTGATTAAGCACGATATCGCGCTTTATTCGATGCATACAAATTTCGATGTCGCTGATGGCGGGATGAATGATATTTTAGCGGAATTATTAGAAATCGAAAACCCGAAATTATTGGATCCGATTGATGGAATTGGCCGATACGGAACCGTGAAAGAACGCCCCATGGAAGCGATGATTTCATGGATCAAAGAGCGTCTCTCGATTGATCATGTCCGTTTTATCGGATCATTGGATAAAACCGTTAACGTCATGGGCGTTTCAGGCGGAAGCGGATCCAATCACGTTGGTCAAGCCAAACGGCAAAATTGTGATTTGTATTTAACGGGTGACGTTACGTACCATACCGCCTTGGATTGTCTGCAAATGGGATTGAATGTGCTGGATATCGGTCATTACGCTGAAAAGGTGTTTAAAAAAGCGATTCAAGACCGATTAATGCCTGTATTTCCAGAAATCGAATTTGTCGTATCGTCGATTGATACCGACCCCTATCAACTGTATTGACGGCTCTGTTTAATTCTTGTTTATTTTGCTTGTAAATGTTCAAGGGATATGATATATTATATTTTGAAATTCAAATCTTTTGAAATTAAAACAAAATAAAAGGAGTAAACAATGAGTAAAATTGGAGTGGCTGTTTGTGGAAACAGCGGAATTGATTATGCCGTTCATGATAAACGGATACGAGTGTTTCGATCGCTGTTGGTGATTGAAGAAAAAGAATACGAAGACTTTGTCGATATTGACGCCAATGACTTTTATAAAATTCTGGTTGAACGGCCAAATATTGATGTTCATACGGCTCAAACGAGCACCGGTGTGATTTTGCAGATGTACGAAGAAATGCGAAGTGCAGGGTATGACGAACTCATCGTCATTACGATATCGTCGCATTTATCAGGCACTTACCAAAATGCGGTTCTAGCTGCCAAAGAAATGCCAGATATGCCCATTCATGTATTCGACTCTAAAACCTTGACGGTCGTTGAAGCGAGAATGGCATTTACGGCACTTAAGCTCGCAGATGAAGGAAAATCAGCCGCTGAGATTTTGAAACAACTTGAATATATTCGTGATAATCATCACATTTATGTTACTGTGGACACATTGCATTTCTTAGTTAAAAATGGACGATTATCCAATGCCGCTGGCTTTTTTGGATCGCTGTTGAAACTCAAACCGCTATTAGAAGTCAGCAAAGAAGGAAAAGTCGTTACGTTAGAAAAAATCCGTACGACTCAAAAAGCTAGAGAAATGATGATGGAACGTTTTTTATCGGAAATTAAGGGCAAAAACGTTGAAGCTTTTTTAGTCTACACCAATAATTTTGAAGAAGTCGATGATATTAGAGAGCGATTGCTCGAATCATCGGGTTTGAAGGATATTCAATTGGTTCCGCTTACACCGGTAGTCGGTTGTCATGCCGGACCCGGAACGATGGGACTAGGCTATATTCTTCAAGGATAGGAGGATCCATGAGCGAAGCAAAAACCTTAATCAATGAATTGCTGGTTGACATATTTAACCGAATTTTAGCTATCGAAGGTGAAGAACTTAAAAATGCTGGCATTACGTTGTCTATGAGCGAAGTTCATGTGCTTGAAGCCGTCAACGTGGTTAAGGAACCTTCGATGAGTCAAATCGCCACCAAATTAGGAATTACGGTTGGGTCTTTGACAACGGCGATGAACACGTTGGTTCAAAAAGGATACGTTACCCGATATCGTTTGAAAGATGATCGACGTAAAGTATTAATCAAACTCGAAGATAAGGCGAAAGAAGTGCTTTCTATTCATAAAACCTATCATGATAAGATGATTGACGCCATTTTCGAAGACTTGAAAGTCAATGAAGATGAAGTACTCATCAATTCCCTTTCGAAAGTTGCATCCTATTTCAGAAAATAAAAAAAATAGCGGAATTTTCCGCTATTTTTAATGAGAGTTACTTATTCAGCGATGATGCAGTTAACTGGGCAGTTGACTTCGCAAACGCCACAGTCGATGCATTGATCGGGATCAATCACATAGATGGGTCCTTCAGCGATGCAATCAACGGGGCAGTTAGCTTTACAAGTCCCACAGGCAATACACGTATCAAGAATTTTTCTTGGCATAACATAATCCTCCTCATTTTCAATCCAATGACTATCACTATTTTAACGCACTTGCGTTCGTTTGTAAATCCTAAAAGTGTTTTTTATTGAAATTGGTTAGTTGGATGGATAATGGATAATTTTTCGTAAGAAGCCATTAAAACTTCTTGATTAACACCCTTGGATTTGATACAATTGTGAGTGGTATAAAGGAGTGATTAAAATGCCGACATGGTTAGAAATCGTCTTACCCATCGTGACATTATTAATAGGCGCTGTCGTTGGGTTTTTCTTAGCTAGAAACTATTTTAAGAAATATTTGGAAAAGAATCCTCCCATCAACGAAGCAATGGTTCGTGCGATGATGTCGCAAATGGGCCGGACCCCTTCTGAAAAGCAGGTTCGTCAGGTCATGGCTTCCATGAAACAAGCTAAATAAAGAAATAAAAAATGAGACTTATTTGGTCTCATTTTTTTCTTGTTTGTGATGCATCCAGGTATCAAATTTATCAAATACTTTTACGCGATTTTCATTACCCGCTTTTAATCGTTGATAATTCGTTTTATGGCGATAGATGATAAGACTCGTCGCTAAAAAGGTCATGATGACAAAGGTTAAGTCGGCCTTAAAGTACACATGCATAACAATAACCAAAATCAAAGCAAATAGGGTACCGATTGTCGAGGATACGCTCACATATCGAGTGATGAACTCGGTAATCAAGAAAGCAATGACAGCGCCTAATGCCACCCAAACGTTATAGCTTAGCAACAATCCAAATGATGTGGCAACGCCCTTTCCGCCTTTGAATTTGAACCAGACCGGAAAAACATGGCCGAGTACGGAGGCAAACCCATAAATAAGCGGATGAAAGAGATCCCATGAGTCAAACCAGGTCGTGTGCAACATGACGATGACGATTAAGCCGCTTTTGAATGTGTCAAGGACCAATACGGTCCATCCAATCGCCTTGCCAAACACTCGGAAGGCATTGGTTGTACCAATGTTTCCACTGCCAAGTTTTCGGATATCTTGCCCTTTGAATAATTTCCCTAACAAATAAGAAAACGGTATAGAACCCAATAAATAGGCGAGAAGTATAATGAAATATTTTAACATAACCATTCCTCCAAGTCGTGAAGATTATATCATAAAACTCGAAAAAACAACTATAAATATAGTCGAACTTTTGGTATAATTAAATCATGCGAAAGAGGGTATACGTATGAGCGATCGAATTAAAGAAACTTACACCGCCCAGTCCATTCAGATATTGGAGGGATTGGAAGCCGTTCGAAAACGACCAGGGATGTACGTGGGTTCGACCGATTCGCGCGGACTCCATCATTTAGTATGGGAAATAGTTGACAACTCCATCGATGAAATCTTAGCTGGATACGGCTCGAATATCAAAGTCCTCATAAAGGAAGATAATTCGATTGTGGTATCTGACGATGGCCGAGGTATGCCAGTAGATATGCATTCTTCGGGAATTAGTGCAGTAGAAGTCATCTTTTCGAAACTCCATGCTGGGGGAAAATTTGGAGCGGCTGGCGGAGCATATAAAGTGTCCGGAGGGCTTCATGGAGTCGGTGCGTCGGTTGTAAATGCGCTGTCTGAATTTTTGGAAGTTACGGTTCATCGCGATGGATTGATGTATCAAATGCGATTCGAAAAAGGTGGTCGAAAAGTCAAAGAATTGATGGCCATCGGCGAAACAAAGAAAAATGGAACCGAAGTATGGTTTAAACCCGATGCTTCGATTTTTTCGTCCACGCTCTATAATTATTCCATTATTGAAGAACGGTTGCGAGAGAGCGCATTCTTAATCAAAGGCTTGAAAATGCAACTGGTTGACGAACGAACTCGACAAAAGGCAACATTCCTTTATGAAGAAGGCATTAAAGCCTATGTTGATTTTATCAATTTTCAGAAGCAGGTAAGCCATCCTGCAGAATACTTTGATGGAAAATCATCCGATATGGAAATTGAAGTCGCTTTTCAATATACTAAAACCTACACCGAAAATTTGGTGTCGTTTGTGAATAACGTACGAACAAAAGATGGCGGAACCCATGAAACCGGGTTTAAGTCGGCTTTTACAAAAGTATTTAATGATTTTGGTAAAAAGATGGGATTGCTTAAAGCCAACGATGAAGGCTTAGAAGGCGGCGATATTCGGGAAGGATTAACCGCGATTGTATCCATCCGTATTCCTGAGAATCTGTTGCAGTTTGAAGGTCAGACTAAGAACAAACTAGGAAGTCCCGAAGCACGGAATGCAGTTGAAACCGTCGTGATTGATCAATTGACCATCTTCATGACTGAAAATCCACAAACCGCTGAGATGTTGATTGAGAAAGCACTCAATGCACGTAACGCACGTGAAGCGGCTCGAAAAGCCAGAGAAGATGCACGTTTGGTCAAAAAAGTATCCAAAACAGAGACGATTTTGTCAGGGAAATTATCCCCTGCTACGTCGAAAAATCCTAAAATCAACGAGTTGTTTTTAGTAGAAGGCGATTCGGCCGGTGGATCCGCCAAACAAGGCCGAGATCGAAAGTTTCAGGCGATTTTGCCATTGCGTGGGAAAGTCATCAACTCGGAAAAACAAAAAATGGAAGACGTTTTAAAAAATGAAGAAATTGCGACCATCATCTCCACCGTCGGAGCGGGATTGGGCAGTGATTTCAATCTTAATAAAGCGAATTACAATAAAATCATCATTATGACCGATGCGGATACCGACGGTGCGCACATCCAGGTTCTTCTGATTACCTTTTTCTTCCGATACATGCGTCCATTGGTAGAAGCCGGACGACTCTATATTGCTTTGCCTCCACTTTATAAAATAACCAAGGTAGGAAAAAAAGAAGAAGTCCAATATGCTTGGACAGAAGAAGATCGTGAAAGACTATGTCGTTCTTTCAAAACCTATCAAATTCAACGTTACAAAGGTTTGGGCGAGATGAATGCATCGCAATTATGGGAAACCACAATGGATCCAGACTCACGTACGTTGATTAAGGTAACGATTGAAGATATGGCGGATGCTGAACAACGCATTCGCGTTCTCATGGGTGATGACGTTGAACCCAGAAAAGAATGGATAGACAGCAACGTCTCCTTTGCTTCTGAAGATGACTTCAAGATTAAGGGGGCAGAGTAATGAGTTCATCAGCTAAAAAGAAGATCGAAGCCTTTGTCAACGAGAAGATTATTTCCGAAAATCTTGAAAACATCGTTGGTGAACGATTCGGTCGCTATTCAAAATACATCATTCAAGACCGGGCATTACCCGATGTCAGAGATGGTTTGAAACCCGTTCAAAGACGGATTCTTTTTGCCATGAATCAATTGGGAATGGGATCCGATAAACCGTATAAGAAATCGGCGAGAATTGTCGGCGAAGTTATCGGTAAATATCATCCGCATGGGGATAGTTCTGTCTACGATGCGATGGTACGTTTATCGCAATCATGGAAAATGGGTGTTTTGCTCATCGACATGCATGGTAATAACGGATCCATTGACGGCGACAGTTCAGCGGCCATGCGATATACTGAAGCTAGATTATCGCCGTTTGCCGAAGCGCTCTTGCAAGATATCGAAAAAAAGACGGTGGACTTTGTCCCCAATTTTGATGATGAGGAATACGAACCCGTCGTTCTTCCTTCAAAATTCCCGAATCTTTTGGTCAATGGAGCGATGGGAATGGCTACGGGATACGCAACCAACATCCCGCCTCACAATTTGAATGAAGTCATTGATGCCACCATTTTTCGTCTTGAAAATCCGAATTGTTCGGTTGATGACATGATAAAACTCATGCCTGGCCCAGATTTCCCAACGGGAGGTATTGCGACTAATGCCGATGAAATAAGAAAAGCCTATACCACGGGGAGAGGACGAATCGTCCTTAAGTCACGTGTTGAATTATCGGATACTGCGTTAGTTATCACCGAAATTCCTTATGAAGTCAATAAAGCCGATCTGGTTCGTAAGATTGACGAAATACGATTAAAAAAGAAAATTGATGGAATCATCGAAGTCCGAGACGAATCCGACCGAGAAGGTCTACGAATTGTGATTGATATCTCAAAAGAAATCAACTCGGAAGTTATCTTGGCCTATTTAGAAAAAAATACCGATTTATCGGTGTCGTTTAACTATAATATGGTCGCTATTAACCAAAAATCACCGAAATTAATGGGATTACTCGAAATTGTTGATGCCTACATTATTCATCAAAAGGAGATTATTCGAAACCGTTCAAACTTTGATCTCGCCAAAGCCGAAAAACGAAAACACATTGTCGAGGGATTCATTCGTATGGTCGATATTCTCGACCCCATCATTGAAGTCATTCGTCATTCGACGGGTAAGAAAGATGCCATTACGAATTTGATCGATATGTTTGAATTTTCGGATCTTCAAGCGGAAGCGATTGTCATGCTGCAATTGTATCGGTTATCCACAACCGATGTTGAGGAAGTGAAAGCGGAAGCGATGGAATTAACCAAAACCATTGCTTTGCTTCAAAAAATCCTTCGTAACGAACATGAACTTGAAAACACCATTAGTAAAGAATTAAGACAATTCTCGACAAAAAACGCAGTTACAAGACGGACTCAGATTGTCGAATCCATAGAACGAGTTCAAATTTCAGAACAAGATCTCATTCAGCACGAAACCGTCATCGTCGCGATGACCCGAGATGGGTATCTAAAACGCTCTTCTTTAAAGAGTGTATTAGCAACGACCAATGGGGATTCGGGATTAAAACAGGACGATTGCATTATCAAGCAAGTCGAAATATCTACGAAATCGACGTTACTGATTTTTACGAACTTCGGAAATTATGCGATTGTTCCTGTGTTTAAGATACCTGATAAAAAGTGGAAAGAGATCGGTGAGTATTTGGGATCGTTTGTAAACCTTGGAAAGGATGAAACGGTCTTAGATTTTCTGATTATCGACGATTTTGGTGTTCAATCCAACGTTTTATTAGCCAGTAAGGATGGAACCATTAAGCAAGTTCCGCTTTCATCGTTACAAGCTTCTCGTATTTCTAAAACGTATTCTGCGATGCCTTGTCGCAAAATCAATCCGTTGGTCGCCGTGGATTTATCAGGAGAATACGATACTGATATTATCGTCGTATCCAAAAACGGTTATGTTCTCAAGTATGCAACCGATGAAGTTCCGGTATTGAGTCAAACCGCGCGTGGCGTCAAAGGTATGAATTTGCGTGAAGATGATTTGGTTGGAGCGGTATACGGATCTTCGACATCAAAAGATGAAATCATCTTCTTGACCAATCGTGGGGCTATCAAACGTGAATTTTTAGCGAACATTGAACGAGGACATCGTCCAGCAAAAGGGAAAGCTTATTTAAAGACCGTTAAAACCAATCCATATGAATTCGTTGGCGCTGTATCGACCAATGTCTTTTACTTAAAAAACTTAGTTACACTTCATATTCAGTGTGAAACGGAAGCCTTATTGATTAAAGGCGACGATTTAAAGCCAGACCGTTTTGAACACGGTATCCCTTATCTAGAAAAGCAACAAGTTCCAAAAGGAATTTTACTCGATGAAAACGACACAGTGTTGATTGAAAAAATGATGAAAAAATTGGCACAGGACAAACCGGAAACGGATGATGAGGAAGAAGAAGTAACTTCATCGATTGACGCTCCCGTCGAGCCTCAATCCGAAGACGATGATGTCGTTATTCCCGACATAGAGGAAGATAATTCTGTCATGTGGGAATTAGAAAAAATCTTAAATGCCAACCAAGACGATGAATCCGATGATGAACGCGATGAAATCGTGCAACAGACGCTCTTCTAAACTTCATCAAAAGTTCAAATCAAACGAAGATGAACTATGGTATAATTAATAGCGTTTCATCGACAAGGAGAAGACTTATGAAAAAAATCATCTTTGCCCTTATGATGGGCTTAATCGCTTTGGGCGTATTGGGTTGCGATACCATGACAACGACGCAACCGACAACCCAACCCATAACCGAGCCTTCCGAATGGATTTCGATTACTACGATTGAAGAACTTCAATCCATGGACATGACAAAGGCCTATCGTTTGGCTCAGGACCTTGATTTATCAGGAATCGAATGGGAACCCATTGGTTCTCTTTCTGAACCGTTTAGCGGTTGGTTCGACGGCGATAATCATACGCTTTCTAATCTTACAATTACCCAACCCAATCATCATTATAATGGTTTGTTTGGGATTGTGACGGGCTCCATTAAAAATCTTTCCGTGACCGATTACGACATAAATTATACCGATGATTTTATAAGCTATGCGGGTGGGTTAGCCGCTCATATGACTGGCAACATCACCAATGTCACCGTGTCTGGTTCGATTACCATTAACAATTTGACGAGCAACACGTATGCGGGTGGATTGGTTGGATTTCATTCCGCTTATCTTTCCGATACGACAACCGTAGCTGAGTTTACAACCAGCAATATCGTTAACGCTCATGCCACCGTAACCTTAGACATTAAAACAGAAAATTTTGCTTTTGTCGGTGGGTTGGTTGGAAAAACCTATAACAGTCACCTGGATCACACCAGTGCAATTGGGACGGTTCAAGCTCTTTCTCGAAATTACCGCGTGTATTTAGGCGGATTGATTGGGCATAATTTTGGTGGCATCTTAGTCAGCCACGAGAGCCTTGTCGATACCACTGATATAACCATTGAACACAGTTACGCCTCCACCTCGCTTACGGTTATAGACGGCGGTACGTGGGGAAGTGTCGGCGGTCTTATTGGGTATAACCAATATGGACAAATCATTCAATCCTATGCCTTCGCCGATGTTACGTTAGAAAGCGATGATCATGGCTATGTTGGCGGATTAATTGGCGAAGACTGGAATTCTACGATTGATCAAAGTGTTGCGGCATTGAACCTCGCTGTGCTGCCGGATGAAAACGATACGAATCAACTCCGTGTTTCCGGACTCATCGGAAGCATCAACGATGTGACGTCCGTTACGACAAGTTTTTACCGCTCGGTTGCGTATGATGGTGTTAGTGAAACCGCACCCGGAAGTTTGGTTCCTGCCATTAATTTGGTAGACGCTTCTTGGTACACAACCATTTTGTCCTGGGACGATACACTCATGGATGTGACGAACGCAATCGCTGTATTATCGCAAGATTAATGACGCGTTTTATACGCTAATAGTCTTGTAAACGGGTTCAAAAAAACTTAAATGATACCAATTAAGTGATTTTTATCATAATTTTACAGGGATAATGATGTCATTATCCTTGTTTTCATGTATAATGGGTTGGGGTGAATTTTATGAAATGTTTGGAAACGTTACCGAAAAAGCAAATGCCCAATAATATTATCATGCAAACCATTCGTCTTTATCGTGAGACGGGTAAAAACAATTACTATGAATCGCTTTTTAGCAAGGATTTTGAGTTCACTTCGAAACAATTAGCGACGCTCGATGCGTACAGCTTTTATCGTTGTTTTTATTCTGATTTAAAATTGCCGGAATCGCGTATGAAGTCACTTCAACTCGATTCATCAAAACCGAAAAATCGATCCGAACAATTGTATAAGAATATCTTAGAAATCTTTAAAATAATTCATGCGCCCAAACGTGCGGATTTTGAATTGACGGTTCCTGAAATTCATAATTTAGTGACCCTCCTCTATAAGGATTATTATCCTAAAGAACAACTGACCTATCAAAAGGTCGATCGCCAAAAGCATTCGCTTCTTTCAACCGAAAGTGTATCAAAACGAGAAATGCTTGAAGCGATGATTCAATCGTATCAAGCCTTAAAAAAGTCAAATGAATACGAAGCAACGTATCTTCATCTCAACTTTATGATTGATTTCATGAATATGGACGTATACAAAATTCCCGAAAATTCGGTCATTGCCATCTTGGTATACTACATCCTTGGGATGCAAGAAGGCATGATGGCCAGCCGATATGTATCGTTTTTTTCTCGGTTACTTATCAATATAAAAGAGTACCAACAGGCACGCGATTTGACCCGACTCAATTGGAAAGAAGGGTATTCTGAAATCATGCCTTTGCATCGTTTTTTCCTTTCACTTTACGATCATCTTTATGAAGAGTTAGAAGAAACCGCTCGTGATTATGACTACGAATCGCATCTGGAAATATCGAAATCCGATTATATTGAAAATACGATTGACAAACTCAATCAAGTCTTTTCAAAAGAAGACATCCGTATGAAGCACCCACTTATATCGGATTCGACCATCAACCGCACCTTAAAACGACTTCAGGAAGAAAATAAAGTTCGTCCTTTGGGTAAAGGCAGAAGCGCTAAATGGATTAAACTTTATCAAAAAGAAACCAAAAAGACGATGATGAAACAAATGAATTTGGATTTGGAGGGATAAACCATGACAACAACGGAATTGATTCGTGTTGCATTGTACGAAGATATGCCATCAGGAGATATTACGACCGATCACTTGTTTACCGATGAGGAATCACAAGCCGTCATGATTGCCAAAGAAGACGGCGTCATTTCGGGTATTGATGTGGCCAAAGAAACGTTTGAGATTGTCGACGAATCCATCACGGTATCCATTCTTAAAGCAAATGGATCGAGGGTAGTTAAAGGCGACATCATTGCGACGATTTCAGGGAAGACGTCATCCATCTTAAAAGCCGAACGAGTCGCTTTGAACTTTCTACAGCGACTCAGCGGCATCGCGACGTTAACGAGTCGATATGTCAAAGAAACATCGGGATACTCCGTCAAAATACTTGATACACGAAAGACAACGCCCACCTTACGGTTTTTAGAAAAGCGAGCCGTCGTTGATGGAGGCGGTGTCAATCATCGTTTCAACCTCTCGGATATGGTCATGATCAAGGACAATCACATTAAAGCAGCCGGCTCGATTACCAATGCGGTCAAGATTATCCGAAAAAATGTTCACCATGATGTGAAAGTGGAAGTTGAAGTTGAAACCATAACACAACTTAAAGAAGCATTATCGACCGATACCGACATTATCATGTTGGATAATATGAGTTGTGATTTGATGCGGGAATGTGTTCTAATCAATCAACATCAGAAACTTCTAGAAGCCAGCGGAAATATGACGCTTGAACGAATTAAGGAAGTTTCGATGACGGGCGTTGATTTCATTTCAGTAGGGGCATTAACTCATTCGTATCCTTCCTTGGATATTTCTTTGCGATTTCGATAAAAAAAATGTAACATCGCTATGAAAATACTATTTTTTTCGGTATAATAACCTATTAGAAATTGGTGATGACCCATGCTAAGTGCAAAGTACGGTTGGAACGTTCTCGTCAATGGAATTGTTCCGGATCAAGACATTTTTTATCACATTTTAAAAAATCGTGGTATCGACGATGCCGAACGCTTTTTTAGCATGGGAAAAGAAAGTCTTCACAATCCCGCTTTATTACAAGATATGGAAAAAGCTGTCACCCGAATACTAATGGCCATTTCTGCCGATGAACCGATTCTAATCTACGGAGATTATGATTGTGATGGCATTACGGCCATATCGGTATTATACCGAGCATTAAAATCGTTGAATGCAAACGTTGACTTTGATCTACCCGACCGCTTTTCGGAAGGCTATGGGTTAAATATGAATGCGGTTAACGAAATCATCAAAAAACAGTATCGTTTGGTAATCACCGTCGATAACGGCATCACTTGTCTATCCGAAGTTGCGGAACTACAAGCCCATCACATCGATTGTATTATTACCGATCATCATGAACCCAAGAAGACGTTACCCGAAGCCTTCGCCATCATTCATCCCAAGATTAGCCCAAATTATCCTTGGAAAGAATTGGCAGGCGTTGCCGTGGCTTATAAATTGGCGTGTGCGATTACTCAATCCGATTTAGATGACGTATTGGATTTGGTGATGATTGGAACCATCGCCGATTTAATGCCTTTGAGAGACGAAAATCAAGCACTGGTCAATTTAGGGTTGAAACGATTTCAATCCACCAAGATATTGGGACTTAAAAAGCTTATTCAGTTTTCCCATTTAGATCAATTGAATGAAACCGCCATCGCGTTTAAAATTGCCCCTAAAATCAACAGCAGCGGTCGATTGGGAAAGGCTAAGGACGCTGTTCGACTCTTGATTACGGATTCAGAAGAAGAAGCCAATCGCTTGATTATGGATATCGAATCCAATCACAGTACGCGGAAAGATTTGACGGAAGATGCGTTTTTGACGTGTGAGCGTGTTATGGATAATTCCCACAACGTTTTGATTATTGCCAGTCACCATCTTCATGAAGGAATTATCGGCATATGCGCACAAAAGATTACTGAAAAATATCAAAAATCTACCTGTGTCATCACCATCGATGGCGAAGGAATCGGTAAAGGGTCGTGTCGGTCGTTTGGGGACGATAATATTTTAGATATGTTGGACCAATCGAAAGACCTCTTGATTAAATATGGCGGCCATTCGCAAGCAGCAGGGTTAACCATCTTGCAAGAAAATATCCCTTTGCTTCAAGAACGATTGGATGAATTGGCTCAATCGACTCAAAAACCGATACTTGATATCGACATGGAAGTAGATATAGCGACGGTATCATTGACAACGGTTCTCAAGTTAGAAAAGTATTCGTTTTTTACCGGAACGTATCTTTTTAGAGGACTCAGACTTCACGCTAAAACGATTTTGGGTCAAAAGCATACGAAACTCTTTGTAGAACACAGTCATGGCATCATTGAAGCAATCATGTTTAATCATACCGAATACTTTTACCGTCTCGAAGTTGGCGACCAAATTGATATCGTGGGTGGCTTGTCCATCAATCAATGGAAGAATCGTCAAACCATGCAGATCTTGATTAAAGATTTACGATGTGATGCGTTTCAAATAGTGGATTTGCGGAGTTATCCTAAACTGGATCTTTCGGTTATATCGTATCAAGACGATACGGTCGTCATTGATGATAATGCTTTGTTCTGGGAAAAAAATCGTCAATTGTCAATTCCACCGACCACGAAAACCCTCATCATTTCCGATTTATCGTCGTTATCCTCAGCGTTTCGACGTTCTCCTAAGGACACTTTGGGAGATATTTACAAATTGATTAATCATCATCAACCGCTTACGTTTGCTCGGCTAGTAACGCTGGTAACGATGCCAAATTGGGTTATCAAGCAATTTGTAACCGTGTTGGAAGAACTGTCGTTAATCGAGGAAGATAACGGAATGCTATCGATTATCAAATCGACCATCAAACGCGACGTTAATTCGTCGACGACCTATCAAGCATTATTGAATTCAAAAGCCACATTCGATTGGTTGTCAGAGACACCCATCGAACAAATAAAACGTGATATTACATCATTTTGGGAGGATACACCATGCGTTTAGAAGATTACATTACCAATGTTCCTGATTTTCCGATTTCGGGGATTCAATTTAAAGATATTACACCCTTGATTGGCGACAAAGTTGCGTATCATTACGCCATTGATCAATTGGCTCACTTCGCACAAGAACAACAAGCTGAAATCATCGTTGGGCCGGACGCTCGCGGATTTATCTTCGGATCACCCGTTGCGTATGCCATCCATGCAGGGTTTGTTCCAGTCCGGAAACCGGGGAAATTACCCCGAGAAACCATCCAATACGATTATGATCTCGAGTATGGAAAAAACACGCTTGCGATGCATAAAGACGCCATTAAACCAGGACAAAAAGTGGTTATTATCGATGATTTGTTGGCTACCGGTGGCACGATGGAAGCGACCATTAAACTAATCCAAGCTGCAGGCGGAATTGTTGCCGGATTGGGCTTTTTAATCGAACTCACCGACCTAAATGGTCGTTCAAAATTGACTGGATTCCCCGTAAAAGCATTAATTTCGTATTAACGGCTTACTTAGGAGGCGATAGAATGACTAAAGAAGAAATTTACAAGCCATTAGAATCTGCCATTTCTAGTTATCTATCGAAACCCGAACACCTGGATTTTATCCGAAAGGCGTTCGATTTTTCCTATGAAAAACATCAAGGTCAACTTCGAAAATCCGGAGAACCTTACATCATACATCCCGTCCAAGTGGCGTGTACCCTCGCTGAATATCAAGTCGATCCATCAACGATAGCCAGCGGGTTATTGCACGATTTAATTGAAGATACCGATACGACGTATCAAGATTTGAAGTCATTGTTTGGCGAAGAAGTCGCAGATATTGTTGAAGGATTGACGAAATTACATCTTTTGCATTATCAAGGTACGAAAGCCTCAGAACAAGTGAAAAATCATCAAAAAATGGTTTTGGCAATGGCAAAAGACATTCGCGTCATCTTTGTCAAACTTTCGGACCGCCTTAATAACATGCGAACCTTATCGCATTTGGATTCCGAACGCCAAATGCGGATCAGTCGTGAGACATTGGACATTTTCGCGCCCATCGCTCACCGACTGGGTATGTATCGTTTAAAAGCGGAATTGGAAGACTTGGCCTTCAAGTTCTTGGATTATGAAGAATATACCGACATCGCAAAGCAGATAAAGGATAAAAAAGGTCATCGAGAAGTTGATATCAAACTGATGCAAAATGAGTTGAGCGAACTTCTCAAATCCGAAGGTTTTCAACATTTTGCCATTAATGGCAGAATCAAAAACATCTATTCCGTTTACCGAAAAATGCACCTCAAAGATTTGGAATTTGAAGAAATCAACGATTTGTTAGCTTTACGAATTATCGTCGACACCATCAGTGATTGTTACCGGGCAATCGGGATCGTTCATTCGAAGTTTGTTCCTGTACCAGGACGATTCAAAGATTACATCGCTATGCCGAAACCGAATATGTATCAATCGCTCCATACGACGGTTGTTTATCACGGTAAGATATTTGAAATTCAAATTCGAACGCGACAAATGGATGAAATTGCCGAAAAAGGGGTTGCAGCTCACTGGGCATATAAAGAAAGCCAAGGACAAAGCCGTAAGAATATTGAAGACATCGTATCATCAAAATTACGTTGGTATTCCGAATTAATTCGCTATACCGAAGAATCCAATTCCGATGAGGAAATATTGAATATTTTCACCGACGATATCTTAAATGCAAACGTCTACGTTTTCACGCCGAATGGCGATATTATTGACTTAACCGCCGGTGCGACACCGCTCGATTTTGCGTTCAGAATTCATACCCGATTGGGCGAGAAGACCGTAGGTGCCATCGTCAATGGCAAAATTGTTCCGCTCGATTACACGCTCAAAACGGGTGATGTCGTCGAAATCAAAACCTCTCAAAATGCCGTTGGTCCCAATGACAACTGGTTGAAAATAGCAAAAACCAGCAATGCTCGCAGCAAAATCAAGAATTTCTTAAATCGTCAACGTCGCGATTACTTAATTGAAACCGGTCGCGAGGATCTTGAACGAGAGATTCAAAACCGTCGCGTTATCATCACCTTATCGGATAATAAATGCAAAGAATTATTTGAAAATAAAGGTGTCAAATCGATTGAGGACATGTATTACGAAATTGGTAAAAACGTGCTCTCTCCCATCACCGTCATCAATGCGTTCTTAGGTAAAGAAATGCTATCTGAAGACGAACTGATCGATCAAATCAATAAAACACCGGATACCAAACGTCAGGGAAAACTTCGGACAATGCATTCGGATGTCAATGTGATTGTCGAAGGATTGTCCAATCCGTCGGTCAAATTGGCGAATTGTTGTACGCCGGTATTGGGCGATGAAATCGTGGGATTTATTACCAAAGGTAGCGGTATTGTTGTCCATAGAAAAGAATGTAAAAACATTCAAACGTATCAAACCGAACGGTTAATTGATGTTTTCTGGGGAAACAATACGGCTCGAAAGTACCAAACTCAAATCAAAATCACCGTATTGAATCGTGATAATGTTTTAGCTGATATCATCAATGCCGCAACCTCTTCAAAAGGAAAAATAACGCAAGTTTCCGCTCAAGTAAGCCGTTCAAAAGAAGGCATTATTAAAATGAAGATAGAAGTCGGATCGGTTATTGAACTCGATCAGATTATCGCAAACATATCCAAAATTCGGGGTGTTTATTCACTCGAGAGGGTTGCCTAATGAAACTGGTGGTTCAGCGTGTCACATCCGCTTCGGTTCGTGTGAATCAGAGTATAGTATCAGAGATTCAACACGGTCTGGTTGTACTGGTAGGGGTCAAAACCGATGATACGGTGGATGACGCACGCTATTTGGCTCGAAAAGTCGCATCGCTTCGCATTTTTGAAGACGATAATGGCAAAATGAATCTTGATATTAAACACGTATCGGGAGCAATTCTATCGGTTTCTCAATTCACGCTTTATGGCGATGTAAAAGATGGTAATCGTCCGTCCTTTACCTTGGCAGCGAACGGTGAAACGGCATTCCCTATCTACGAAGCATTCAATCGCTTCTTGCAAGATGATCATCAGTTGACTGTAAAATCAGGCGTATTTGGCGCGCATATGGCAATCTCTTTGGAAAACGACGGTCCTGTCACGCTGATTCTTGATTCACGAAAATCGTGATAACGGCTGTTTTTGTTTGACATTAAAACCGAATAATACTATAATTTACATAGAATACACGAACTATTATGGGAGGATTTCATATGGATAAGAAACAAGTCATTTTTGACAAGATAAAAGAAATCATCGTTACAGAATTAGGTGTTAAACCTGAAAAGGTTGTTATGGAAGCGGCTTTAGCCGATGACTTTGGCGCCGATTCATTAGACGCGTTGGAATTATTCAATCAAATCGAAAGTGAATTTCTCGTTACGATTTCCGATGAAGCGGCTATGAAGATGAAAGATGTCTCGGATCTTGTCAACTTTGTCGTCGAACACGTAAACGAAAGTTATTTCTAAAATCAAGCTTATTTACCTCTATTAAAGAGGATATCGTCCTTGTAATGAGGGCGATTTTTTCAAAAAGGAGAACGATTATGATTACTAAAGTTAAAGGAACTCAAGATATCTTACCATCCGAATCCGCTGCTTGGCAACAAATGGAATCGGCCATTCATCAGGTTTCAAAACTGTTTCATTTTTCGGAAATTCGCACGCCGATTTTTGAATCCAGCGAACTTTTTCATCGTGGAGTCGGCGACACCACCGATATCATCAAGAAAGAAACGTATGATTTTTCCGATCGTGGAGATCGGATGATTACGCTGAGACCCGAAGGAACTGCCGGTGTAGTACGTAGCGTCATAGAAAATAAACTGTATGCGTTGCCTAATCTTCCCATTAAGACGTATTACGTTGGCCCGATGTTTCGGTACGAACGTCCGCAAAAAGGCCGTACGCGTCAATTCCATCAATTTGGCGGCGAAGCGATGGGATCGTATGATCCTAAGATGGATGCCGAAGTGATTTGTTATGCCGTCACTTTATTTAAAGCCCTCAACTTGAACAATGTAATCGTAAAGATAAATTCATTAGGCGACAAACAGAGCAAGTTATCGTATCGTGAAACGTTATTAAATTATTTACAACCCTCTATTCACGAACTGTGCAGCGATTGTCAACATCGCTATTTGGAAAATCCCTTACGTGTTTTGGATTGTAAAGTGGATCATGATCACCCCGTTTTAAAAAACGCTCCGAAACCCTTGGATTCGTTGAACGAAGAAGACCGCAATCATTTTAATCAGGTCTTAGCTTATTTAGATGCCATGAACATTGATTACGTCGTTGATCCAACCTTGGTCAGAGGCTTGGATTATTACACGCATACTGTTTTTGAGTTTGAGGCCGATCTACCTACTTTGGGCGCACAAGCGACCTTAGGCGGAGGCGGTCGGTATAATGATTTGGTTAAAAGCCTTGATGGGCCTGAGTTTCCAGCAGTTGGATTTGCTTTAGGATTAGAACGACTCCTCTTAGCGATGGAAAGCCTCAAGAAACCGACGAAAGAACCTTCCATTCACGCATTCTTACTCTCCATCGGCCAAAAGGCAGCCGTTGCTTCCATGAAAATAATGATGGATTTGCGGTATGGCGGACTTGTTTGTGATATGGATTATTTTGATCACAATCTCAAAGCGCAATTTAAACAAGCCGAACGACAAAATCCGCTGTTTTTGTTAATTTTAGGTGACGATGAACTCGAACGTAACGTCATCAACGTCAAAAATTCAAAAACACAAGAGCAGACCCAAGTACCCATTCCTTCTTTATACGATTATTTGTTGGATGAATTGGATAAACTTCATTCATGCAATGGCAGTTGCGATCATTGTCAAGAAGGTTGTGAATAATTGATTTTTGGCTGTTTTTTAAGCAGTATTATGCTATAATACGTTCAAGAAGGATGTGATGGTCGTTGAAGAAACAACCCATTTCAGATCAAACCCTCAACCGTGTTTTAAAATACTTAGCGATTATTTTGTTAGCGATGGTTATTTTGTTTATGGCCATTCAATTTCGGGATTTGTGGAATTGGATTTTTAGCGCCGTTAAACGTGCCATTGTTCCCGTTGCTTTGGCTTATTTGATTGCCCTTATCATTTTTCCTTTGGTCAAATATTTGGAAAAGAAGGGCATTGGTCCGAGAGGATTATCGTTGGCCATTGTCTTTATTTTGGCGGCGGGGCTTATTTTCACAGCGTTTTATTTCATTACCCCCTTCGTCATAACTGAAATTCGTGATTTTTTCACCTATGATTTTCCTAAGATCATCACCTACCTTACCGTTGATATGCGCGATGATTTCATCTTGAGTCCCGAAGTGTTCGACCAAATCATGGGCTACATCGAAGACAACAATGTCATTGATGGCTTTTTGACGGGATTGTTACCATCGCTTTTAGCGTCATTGGGATCGATTGCATTACCGACGATTACGACCATCTTTTTGTTGCCCATCATGCTCATTTACTATTTGCTCGACTACGAAACAATCAATGAAAAAATACGTTCGATCGTACCAGTGAAACACGAGAAGAATGTCGCTGAATTAGGCTCACGTTTAAATCAGACTGTGGGAGCTTATCTTCGTGGTCAGTTAATGTTAATGTTGGCTATCGGTGCCGTTGCGACCATCATCTATAAACTGATTGGACTAAAGTATTACTTTGTCTTTGGTTTGATTGTTGGCATTACCAATATCATTCCGTATTTTGGAACCGTGCTTGCGGCTGCGCCGCCGCTCCTGTACTCATTCATCAGTGCTCCGGTGGGACCGGGACCGCTTTTGGTTTTATTGGTCAATGTGGTCGTTCAATTTATCGAAGGTAATATCTTTCAACCCATTATTATGGGAAAACAACTCAAAATGCATCCGATTGTCATCATTGTTTCGATTTTATTCTTTGGAACTTTATTTGGCGCAATCGGCGTCATCTTTGCATCGCCCATTGCCGCTTCGATTCGCGTCATTTGGAATTTCTTTAAAGAACTGAATGAAAAGAAAAATCAAACCACTCAAGAAGGCGTGGCGAATCCCTAATGGCAACGCCTAAGCACGGTGGGAAGATCTATACCAAGTACGAAGTGACATTGATTAATTTTTACGCGACCATGCTATGGTTCGTGCCCATGGTTTTGGTTATCACCTATGTGTTTGAAATTGATCAACTCTTTAATATCAATCGTTTTATTTTTTGGTTAGCGATGAGTAATCTGTTTGGCATTGTGGTTGGGACGTTTGTTTTGCTATTCAGAAGAGATCATCTCAGACGCCAAATCAAACCCAATTATCAGACCGAATTCATCTATTTGCTCTTTATTAGTTCCTTTGGAATGTTGGGATTCATCGTGTTTTACGATTATATGGGCTTTGACCGTCAATACATCGCCAATGTTTTGGTGATTGTAGGTGCGATATTGTTGTATATTCTTTTGCAACTAAGCCGCAAAATATTCAAGTTTGATTTTATGAAACGGAATTAATGGCTGCGAATGCAGCCTTTCTTCTTAGGAGATGCCATGTCCTTTCAACGATTATCGGCCATTATTGGTCAAAAACAACTTCATACATTGACTGAAAAAACGGTTCTCATTGCAGGAATCGGGGGCGTTGGCAGTTTCGCCTGTGAGGCCTTGGCCAGAAGTGGCATCGGTCGCTTGATTTTAGTGGATTTTGATTCGGTTGATGAAACGAATATCAACCGACAAATTATTGCACTTCACTCAACCGTCGGTTTAAAAAAAGTTGATGTGATGGCCGAACGAATTCGCGACATCAATCCGAACGTCGAAGTTATGACGCACGCATGCTATTTGGATGAAACGACGTTGCCAATAATCATCCATCAACCCGTTGACATGATCGTAGACGCCATTGATTCTTTACCGTCCAAAGCTTGGTTAATTGAAACAGCTTTAAATCACGACATCCCCATTATTTCATCGATGGGATTTGCGAACAAATGGCATCCGGAGGCAATTCGCTATGCGACGCTGAAAAAAACGCATACCGATCCGGTTGCGAAAACGTTAAGAAGACTCATGAGAGAAAAAAATATAACCCTGGATATTCCCGTCGTTTTTTCAAGTGAAACGCCGTCAGAATCTCACGATGAATCAGTTCGATTGGGTTCGACGGCATTTGTTCCCAGTGTTGCGGGTTTATTTTTAGCGGCATACGTCATCGATTATTTCACCAAAAAGGAGATCATATTATGAAAACAATTATTTTGGCAGGCGGCTGTTTTTGGGGCGTAGAAGCCTATTTTTCACGCATAAAGGGCGTTCTTGATACAACGGTTGGTTATACCGATGGTGATTCTGAAAACCCAAGTTATCAAGAGGTTTGTCAATCATCGGGTCATGTTGAAGCAGTCAAGGTTGTCTTTGATGAAAAGCAGTTGTCGGTACCATCCATTTTGGACCATTTCTTTCGATTTGTCGATCCGACGGCGTTCAACCGACAAGGACATGATATCGGCGTTCAGTACCGTTCCGCTATTTTTTATACAGATGAAGACGATTGTTCAATTATCGAGCACTATCTAAGCGAACTTCAAAAAAAATACACAAAAAAAATCTATACTTATGTTAAGCAGGCAACGCCGTTTTATGACGCTGAGACGTATCATCAAGATTACTTGTTTAAAAACCCGACGGGTTACTGCCATGTGGATTTATCCTTATTAAGAAAAAACGAATTAAAGGAGGAATAAACGATGTTGATTAAAATTAATCCCGAAATTGAACAAGCGCTTCAAAAGAAGTTACCGGTTGTTGCCTTGGAGTCAACCATCATTTCTCACGGAATGCCCTATCCACAAAACGTTGAAATGGCGATGGAATGCGAACGCATAATTCGCAGTGAAGGCGCTATTCCCGCCACCATTGCGGTTATTAATGGAATTTTAACGATTGGACTCACTAAAGCTGAAATTGAAATATTGGCCAAGGAAGGACACTCGGTCCATAAAACGTCCCGTCGTGACTTGCCTTACGTGGTTCAGACAAAACGGAATGGTGCACTTACCGTCTCAGGAACGATGATTGCGGCGTCGTTGGCAGGCATTCGCTTTTTTGCTACGGGAGGCATCGGCGGCGTTCATCGCGGCGCTGAGGTTACTATGGATATTTCCGCTGATTTAGAAGAACTTGCGATGACCGACGTCATGGTCGTTTGCGCTGGGGCTAAAGCCATTCTTGATTTAGAAAAAACATTGGAGTACCTGGAAACCAAAGGTGTCCCTGTATTAGGATATCAAACGAAAAAACTACCCGCTTTTTACACACGCGAATCGGATTACAATGTTGATTTTCAAATGGATACTCCCGGTGAAATCGCAGAGTTTTATTCAGTGAAACATCAATTGGGATTAAAAGGCGGCGTATTAGTATGCAATCCTATCCCAGAATCGCACTCAATTGAAAAGGCTTGGATGGATAAGGTCATCAATGAAGCTTTAGACGACATGATTAAATTAGGTATTAAAGGAAAAGATACAACACCGTATCTTTTGGGACGAATTGTTGAAAAAACAAAAGGTGTAAGTTTGGAAGCCAACATTGCTTTGGTTTACAATAATTGTCGATTGGCAGCACAAATAGCGCTAGCGTATGCTCAAAGGAGTTAACGAATGAAACGAACCAATTATATTAGCTGGGATACGTATTTTATGGGGGTTGCCTACTTGTCATCTTTGCGTTCTAAAGACGATTCAAGTCAGGTCGGCGCCTGCATCGTTAACACAAAAAACCGCATCGTCGGTATTGGATACAATGGAATGCCCATCGGATGCGAAGATGATCAGTTTCCATGGGAACGTGAAGGCGACTTTCTTGATACGAAGTATCCTTACGTTGTTCATGCCGAACCCAATGCGATTTTAAACGCCACGGTTCCGTTGGATCATTCCAAAATATACGTGACGTTATTTCCGTGTAATGAATGCGTCAAATTGATCATTCAATCCGGAATCAAGGAGATCATTTATCTATCCGATAAGTACGATGGAACGCCATCGGATGTCGCAGCGAAACGCATGTTAGTTGCGGCGAAAATCAACTATCGAAAACTAGAGGACTTTAACTTGGATGTGATTATTCATGAATGAGTTAACCGAAAAAGCATGGCCGGTTGTTAAGTTGCTTGTCATTCCCTATTTGGCTTTGTTATTTTTACTCATCTACCCGATTCAATATTACATTGACGCTCCTGGAGGACTGACAGAAGTCAGTTCTTTGATTGAAGTTGATTATCAGGATGATAAAGTCATCGAAGGAACGATATCAACCACCTATATCATCGCTTTGAACCGACCGAGTTTTTTTCAATTTATCGTCGGATATTTCAGCCCGTATACAACCATCGCTGCCCTAACGGGAAGTTACGCAGATTATTCGAACGACGAAATACAACAAATCAGTTATTGGGATAAGTATACCTCGGTCGACGCCTCGTTGATTGTTGCGTTCGAGGCTGCTCAAGCCATTGACAGCAACATCGTCATCGATTATGTTGAAAAGACACTCGTGTTTGGCAAAACGCCTTATTTATCTCATTATGATGAGATTGCCTTTGGCGATGAATTTGTGAGTGTCGTGGGTGATAACGGGGTAGTTACCGATATCAGTTTGATTGGCGATAACACCACGCTTTCATCGACTTATCTATTTAATTTTCAAACACCTGAAGGCGATCCTTACGCCTTGGAATTGACGAAAGACGCTACGACTGGTAAGTTTGGTATTACCTTCAAAACCTCTTATTGGGTGAACGAATCAACTACGTTCCCGACGTACGCCGTTCGATCATCCAACATTGGTGGACCAAGTGGTGGATTGTTACAGACATTAGACATCTACAATCATCTCGTAGAAGAAGATATAACGCATGGTCAAAAAGTTGCAGGAACGGGTACGATTTTATACGATGGGTCCGTCGGCTATATCGGTGGCGTTAAACAAAAAATAGCCACTGCGTACCTAAATAAAGTCGATGTCTTTTTTATTCCCAATTTGGACGATACGTATGTGTATGACAATTACCAAGAAGCTTTGCGAGCCTGTGAAGAACTATCAATCGACCCTCAAGGGTGGTTGGTTCCGGTAACGTCGTTTCAGGATGCCGTTGATTATTTGAATGGGTTGGGTGATTAGTATGCTATTATACAAACAAAACCTCCACCAACTGAAAGCTGATTATACAGTAAAAGCGATTCTTGACGCGTTTGCTGGCGGGTTCTTCTATGCATTTTTAATCTTCGGCCCTCTTTATCTTATTGTCGCAGAATTAATGATGTTATTCATCTATCGATTGTATACCTGGGTCATTTTATTGATGGTATTGGTCGCGCTAAATGGGTTGGTAATTCACCGATTAGCGGAAAAAGCATTGGTACTAAAAAAACCGGAAACAACGGTTCAATTTCGCCCATTAAGGGTTGTTCATCTTCTAATATGGGGACTGATCGTCGTCATTATTGGATGTGCTTTCTTGTTTTTCATCATCCCCGCTCTCTGGGTTTAAGGAGTTTGATTCATGATTATTTATATCCTGATTACCATTTTATTAGTCGTTATTGACCAACTGACCAAAGCTTGGACAATGTCCTATTTTGGATTTGAAGGCGACACCGTTGCCATCATTCAAGATTTTTTCCATTTTACGTACGTTCGCAATCCAGGTGCAGTTTTTGGAATGGGTGGCGACAGTGGGTACGGTTATCTCTTTTTCATCGGTTTTGGTGTTATCGGTTTGGCAATTTTTACCGTTTTGTTTGCAAAAAACAATTGGAAAGACAAACGCCGAGTTTGGTATAACATTAGTCTGATGTTGCTGATAGCCGGCACGTTAGGTAATTTTATCGATCGTATTTTTCAAATTGACCACAAAGTCGTGGATTTCATTGATTTTCGTGGGATTTGGGATTATGTATTTAACATTGCGGATATGTGCTTGACAGTTGGGATCAGTTTGTTTATGTTTGATCAATTCATTCTTGATCCAAAACGGGTGAAGACCAATGAATCCAACCAATGAGTTTGCAATCGAATACGTTGTTACCGAAGTCGATACCCTTCAGCGAATCGATAAATTTGTCACCGTCAATTTTCCACAGTATTCACGAACGTTGATTCAACGGCTCATTAAAGACGAACTCCTATTGGTCGATAACAAACCCATAAAACCAAGTTATCAAGTTCGAGTGGGCGATTGGATCCAAATTATTGAAATTCCTTTTGCCGAAATGGATCTGTCAGCCGAATCGATGGATTTGGATATCGTCTATGAAGACGACGATGTTTTGGTCGTCAACAAGCCATCCGGCATGGTCGTTCATCCTGCACCAGGACATTATCATCACACCTTGGTGAATGGGTTGCTTTATCACATTGAACAGCTTTCAACGGGATCGCACCCTCTCAGGCCGGGCATTGTTCATCGTATTGATAAAGATACCAGCGGACTGTTGATGGTTGCAAAAAACGATGAATCGCACCGAATTCTCGCTGAAGAGTTAAAACAAAAAGAGACCACGCGCTGCTATTATGCGATTGTTGAAGGTGTGATTGCCAACGCTTCAGGTAAGATTGATGCTCCCATTGGAAGAGATCCCAAAGATCGTAAAAAAATGGCCGTTGTTGATTCTGGAAAATCAGCAGTGACCCATTTCACGGTGATTGAGCGCTTAAAAAATGCAACGCTGGTTCGTTGCGTTCTAGAAACGGGTCGTACCCATCAAATTCGGGTTCATATGGCGTTTATTCATCATCCGGTGCTCAATGATCCAGTTTATTCCAAACACGTTGAATCGGTTGAATTTGGTCAATATCTTCATGCTGCGACCTTAGGATTTACGCACCCGAAGACAAACCAATACTTGGAATTTGAAGCGCCCTTACCCAACGAGTTTCAGCAAAAAATCAAAGAACTACGCTACTAAACTGCTACGGCAGTTTTTTTATATTCGCTTGCATTTCGAAAATGAGGAGAGTATACTATAAGTGACCATGTGGTCACGATAGGAAGTGATAGTTTGATTGACACGACAAAATTGCAGATTTTTAAGGCGGCGTTGATTGAATTTGGATCGAAGGGATACGAACTAGCTTCTACCAATCGTATTGCTCAAGACGCATCGGTATCGAAAGGGATCATATTTAAGCATTACAAAACGAAAGCGAATCTGTTTTTTGAGGTTTTTCAAACGAGTTTGTCCGAATTTCTGAATGCCTACCAAGCCTTGGATTTCAGTCATATTGCGGATCCGATTGAAAAGATTGTTGCGTATGTTCACTGGAAGGGCGTCTATTTTGCAAATCAATCGTATGCAGGAGCGGTATTAATGGAGGGTTTTTCCAGTCCACCCGCTGAATTAATTGATAAAATGACGAAACTGATGGGTGAAACTCGAGCATTATCGTTGGACTCGTTGTTTCAATCATTGGACCGCAGTCGACTTCGATCCGATATAACCGAAGAAGTCTTTATGAAGACACTCCAAATTGCGGTTGCAGGTATGCAAGCCGTCTACATCCACAAAGGAATCACCCAAGCTCAACTGGAGTCCATTAAAGAAGAAAATATAACATTTTTGACAATCATTATTAGAGGGATGGAAAAAGACCATGAATGACTATGTATTTGAAGTTAAAGATTTATCGTTTCGTTATCAAAATCATGCAGATTTAACCATTAAATCCATTTCGTTCGCCGTAAAAAAAGGAACCATTTTTGGATTGTTGGGACCTTCGGGAGCTGGGAAATCGACGACGCAAAAGATTCTGACTAAACTACTAACCGGATACACCGGTTCGATTCTGTTTCAAGGAAAGGATTTATCAAGTTATTCCAAGTCTTTTTATGAGAACATTGGTGTTGGATTTGAATTTCCGGTCCATTTCAATAAACTGACAGCGATGGAAAATTTGAAATATTTTGCGGGATTGTATCAAAAAAACATTGATTACGAAGCACTCTTAAAAAAAGTGGGGCTTTACGAAGCGAAGGATCAACCGGTGGGTGAGTATTCGAAAGGGATGAAAATACGGCTCAATTTTGTTAGAGCTTTGTTAAATGACCCTGATATCCTCTTTTTAGATGAGCCAACCAATGGATTAGATCCGAAAAACGCTAAAATTATTAAAGAAATCATTCTTGATTTAAGAAAACAAGGAAAAACAATTTTCATCACCACCCACTTAATGGGAGATGTTGAACAACTTTGCGATGAGGTCGTTTTTATCACCAAAGGAAAAATTAGTCCTATATCGACCCCTCGTGATTTAAAACTCAAATACGGAAAGAAAGAAGTCACCGTTGAGACCGTGAACGGTTCTGAACACACACGATCCGTTTATCCATTAGATAAAATCGGCGAAAATGAAGCGTTCTTATCCTTATTGAAAAATGAAACCATCGAAACCATCCATAGTGGAGAAACCTCAATGGAGGAAATCTTCATTATTGTTACAGGAGAAGAGAAATATGAGTAATCTCTTTTATCTTGTGAAAGGTGAATTGTTTCGATTGGTGAAATATAAAACAATCTTTTTCGGAGTTTTGGCTTCGTTATTGTGGGTTGCGATTATTTCATTTCAATCAGCAGAAGAAGCAAAGCAAATCATCCCATTGTTGGTTATTACCGATTCCGGGATGATGTCAGTTATTCTAATGGGCGCTAATTTTTACTTTGAGAAACAAGAAAACACGATTCAATCATTATTGGTTTCACCGGTATCGTTAACTCAAGTACTGATAGCCAAAATAATCGCTGCGATGTCGATTGCGCTGATTTCACTCGTGATTGTTGGCGGCGCTGCCATGATTATTCATTCCGTATCGTTTCAAATCGTGAAGTTGTTATTGGCGATGGTGGTTGTTGTGACGAGTCACACAGCAATTGGATACATCGTTATCTTCCGTAGTAAAGATTTTTTGACCATGCTCATTAAATTTGCGGGAATCATTTTATTGTTTTACGTGCCTGCGATATTGTTTCTTCTCAACATTTTGACCGAGGAATGGGAATTATTAGCGTTTCTATCGCCGAGTTATGCAGGGGAATACCTGATTAGAAGTGCATTTGCAGAAACGAAAATTGGTTATCAAATGATTGGGTTTATTTATTTGACAGCCTTAGGTATAGGATTGTATCAGTTTTATGTGTTTCAACAATTTAGAAAAGTATCCATTGAAGGAAAGTGATCCGTGTGAAAAAATATTTAAGTTTGATACGCTACGAACTAAAAACAATTGTTAAAGACGCATTTAACGTATTTATTTTGTTATACCCGGTCATGATGCTTTTTATTTGCGGTTATTTGATTCCTCAGATATTGAAAATTACATCGTCTCCCGATTCAAATGCACAAGCGATTACCTTACTTATTAGTTTTTTGTTGCTAATCGCAGTGGGCGGATACATGATGGGAATTATGCTCGGATTTATGCTTCTTGACAATCGTGATGAAAACACGCTCGTCAACATTGCCGTATCACCCATAACAATTTCAGGATACGCAACCTTTAAAATCATCTACACGTATGTTCTGGCTGTTGCCAGCAATATTCTTATGGTGGGTGGTGTGAAGTTGGTTGCTAGCGATGCCTATGCCATAACCTACATGGGAATGTCAATCAGTCTGTTTGAATCCATAAGTTATGGAGAAATCATCTGGTTTTCAGTCGTATCAGGGCTGATTGTCCCGTTCATCGCCCTAATTTTTGCTGCATTTGCCAAAAACAAGATTGAGGGTTTTGCCTTCGCAAAAATGGGTGGGTTTATCGTAATGATTCCGCTCCTAGTATTGTTAAATTCGTTTCAGGATTACAAACAATATATATTGGGTTTGTTTCCGAGTTTCTGGCCCATGAAAGCATTACTAAATGAAGCCATAGGTGTTGTTGGCGATTGGGATTTAAGTTTTACATTGTACTTATTGATTGGTTCCGTATATCCGCTTATTTTAGGATTTTTTGCTTTAAAACTATTCATTAAAAAATTAAAATAAAGGAGGAAATTGTATGCCTTGGTGGGGATGGGTTTTGATTATTGTAGGAATCATTGGAGTAGGATTCTTGAAACTAAAGCTTTTTTCACAAATGAAAGGGAAATCCAAAAAAACACATCACGAAGATGAGGATTAACGTTTCATCCTAGACAAAATTGACATTTATCGTTTTCAGAAGTATAATAATGACATGAAAAACGAATGATGAAGGAGCACAAAATGTTAAAAAAAGGATTTTTATGTTTAGGGATTGTTGGTTTGATGTTTTTAATGGTCGGCTGTATTAACGTTGATTCTATAAAAACTGATTTTGAAACAGCAGGGTACTCGTATTCTGAAGATGCCAGCATTTGGATTTCTGGATTATTAACCGAATTAAATGAATCAGGAATTTCCGTAACGGTTCATGTATTCACGAGCGGATTGAAGACGGCGATTGTTCTTGAGTTTGATTCTTCTAAAAATTTAAAAGCGCAACTTGAGGAAAGTGAAACATTGCAAGGATTGGTTGCCGACCTTGATGAAAAAGCGATTGTAAGAGGTAATTTTCTACTAATACCCATCGCATTGACAGATGCCAGCACCCAAGAGATGATCGACATATTCAATGGCGATTACGAACTTGCAAAATAATTAATCTAAACAACAAAAAAACTCAGTTCATCTCGAACTGAGTTTTTTATAATATGTATTATTTATTAGCCAAATAACGTTGGTTAACAACATCCCAATCGATGATGTTAAAGAATGCTTTAATGTATTCAGGACGACGATTTTGGTACTTCAAATAATAAGCATGTTCCCACACGTCAAGGCCTAATATCGGCATTCCGACTGTGAAGACAGGATCTTGGTTTGGAGTAGATACAACTTCAAGTCTTCCGTGTTTGTTCACTACCAACCAAGCCCATCCTGAACCAAATCGGGTTTTTGCGGCATTGGCAAATTGTTCCTTGAATGTTTCGAACGATCCAAAAGCTTCTTCAATCGCTTTCAACAACTCTCCGTTGGGTTTTCCATCAGGGTTGACTTTAAGTTGTGACCAGAACAACGAATGGTTATAATGGCCTCCACCATTGTTTTTGACTGCGGTTTGAATATCGGTTGGCAAGGATTCGATTTGATTGAGCAATTCTTCGATGGTCAAATCGAATAATTCGGGATGTTTTTCCAATGCAGCGTTTAGGTTATCAACGTAGGCTTGGTGGTGTTTGGTGTGATGAATGGTCATGGTCAATTCATCAATGTAAGGTTCTAATGCGTTATAAGAATAAGTGAGTGATGGTAATAAATGTTTCATCTATATTTCCTCCTAAAAATGGTTTGTTTACAACCATAATTTACCATGAATAAAGAGGAAAAGCAAACCAAGTGCTCTAAAAAGTTAGAATAGACTAACATTATAATAATAGAAAAAGAGTCCTTAAAAGAATTCATCTTTTAAGGACGTTTAATAATACGTTCCATGTTTTTAAAATTGGTTTTTGAAAGGCTTGTTAAACTCGATTCGCCCAATCGTTTTACGATAAGTTGACCGATTACATCAACGCCAGGTCCGGCTCCTAAAGGCAAACGAACCGATACTGATTCACTCAACTGATTGATTTTTTCGAGAAACACGTAGCGTGCAATGATGCTGGCAGCGGCAACGCTTAGATGGGCGCTTTCAGCTTTTTCTAAAAAAGTGATGGACTGAAATATGGTTTGGTCTTTTAAATAGTCGAAATACAATGTTGGTGAACAAAATTGATCAATAATGACGTAGTCAGGGGTACGACCAATTTTCGCGATGCATTTCCTAATGGCGTGGTTGTGTAAATAGGCTTTTATTTTATTCATATTGAAACCTTGAGAAATCAAGTTGTTGTATTTATTGTTATCGGTAGTCAGTACGATGTGAGCTATTTTTTCTTGAAGGATGGGTCCTAGCTTGATGATTGTTTCATCAGAAAGTTTCTTGGAGTCACGAACACCTAGGGCTTCCAATTCTTTGATTTGTGAGGCTTCAACATAAGCCGAGCATACAACGACTGGACCAAAAAAATCGCCTGTACCCACTTCATCGGAACCGATCGCAGAAGAACGATAATTCGACCATTGTTGAGGAGTAGATTGAGAAGATGTGGTTTCATCATTGCTGTTTTGAATAGGTTCAAATTGGAGTAAATCTGAAAAGAACAGATAGTCTTCATAGGCTAATGGACCTTGAAGCATGACTTTTAAAGAAGCATAAATTGTCGTCGTTACATCACTGGTTTTAAAGATCATGAGAATTCGTGAATCATCCGGAATAATGGGATCTACCTCATAATAATTCTGAATGAGTTGAATATCGGTCTTTTTTATGGTAAAAACGTAGTTCATGGCAACACATCCTTGGTTTTATTTTATCACAATCTATGATAAAATAGAAGAAAGCAAGGTGAAAAACATGGCATTTACTGAATCCGCATTAGAATTTTCGAAGATTCTTGAACAACTCAAATCGTACGCTCAAACCGATGAGGGAAAACGAATTGTTTTAGAAATTCACCCGACATCGAACTCGCTTCAGATTGAAAGTGAATTAGCTGAAGTCAATGAAGCAAAACAAATGATCGAACAATACGACACGACTCCTATGAGTGGTGTTTTAAACGTGAAAGAAGCGATAAAACGCGCATCGTTGGGATCGACACTCTCCATTGAAGAACTTCTTAGAATTGTGTCTTTGGTTGAAGCGGTCCAAGCGAACCAACGATACATTCGTAAAATCCGTCAATTAGAAATCGCTACAAAATCATTAGGACATTATTATGACGAATTAGTTAATGTCTCGATTGTAAAGACTGCCATTGATGCGTGTATCGATGTGAAAGGACTTATTTATGATGAAGCATCCGAGGAGCTATCCTCGGTTCGAAAAAAAATAGTCATTAACCAAAAACGTGTCAGCGACAAAATGGACTCGCTTCTGAAAAGCGAAAGTTCAAAATTGACCGATTCCATCATTACCATTCGAAACAATCGTTTGGTTCTTCCTGTTAAAGCTGAATATAAAAATAGTTTTAAAGGGATTATCCATGATCAATCGAGTTCACGAGAAACGGTATTTATCGAACCAGCCAGTTGTTTTGAACTTAACAATATCATCCAAGAGCTTTTTGTCCTTGAACAAGATGCAATTGAAAAAATATTGGCCAAATTGACGTTACTCGTAGGAGAACATGCATCGGATTTGTCTTCTAATTTTGCCATATTAACGAATCTCGATATCATTTTCGCTAAGGCTCGTTATGCTATTCAGTTGCGGGCTTCTCAACCGGAGATAACAAAAAGCACTATTGACTTAAAGCTTGCACGTCATCCGTTGATTGGTTCTGATGTAGTCGTTCCGAATACCATCCACTTTGGTCACTACCATTCCATCATTATCACCGGTCCGAACACCGGGGGGAAAACAGTTGCATTAAAATTACTTGGTTTGTTATCGTTAATGGTGCAATCAGGGATGCTTATTCCCGTGGAAGAAGGATCAAAGACACTAATTTTTGATCACATTTTCGCCGATATAGGTGATGAACAATCGATTGAACAATCGCTCTCAACATTTTCAGGTCACATTTCAAAAATCATTTCGATTTTGTCCAATGTAAATCAACGTTCGTTGGTTCTATTAGATGAACTCGGATCAGGTACCGATCCTAAAGAAGGAGCTTCATTAGCCATTTCAATATTGGATTATCTGCGTGAGAAACAAGCCTACACCATGGTAACAACACATTATCCGGAACTGAAGTTGTATGCGTATAATCTCGACGATACAACCAACGCTTCCGTTGAATTTGATATTGAAACACTTCGACCTACTTACAAACTTCAAATAGGAACACCGGGGACTTCAAACGCTTTTGAGATTGCACATCGTTTGGGTCTTCAAGAAGCCATCATTGAACGAGCCAAACACGTTTCGTTGTCGTTTGATACCGAGACAACCTTGTTGATGAAAAAAATGGAGCTACAGTCCATCGAACTCAATCAAGAAATCGAAGAATACCGATTGAAGAAACATAAACTTGAAGCTCACCAATCGGAAGTCAATGCTATTATCGAATCGACCAAAGCTGCGCATAATAGAACCATGCTTGAATTGAAGGCCTACAAAGAAGATATGATTGAAAAGGCCAAAAATGAGGCGTTTTCCATTATTCAGGAATTGGACTTGATGCGTAAAAATCAACAATTCAAAGATCATGAACTAGCCAAGATTAAGCATGATGTCAAGAATCTTGGAACGGAGCCTGAAGTTCTTAAAAAATTGAACCAAACGAAAATACAACTGGGTGACGTTGTTACGGTCATTCCTTACCAAAAACAAGGAATTGTGATGAAAAAAGTCGGCTCAAATAAGTTCGAAATTCAAATGGGTGCCTTGACATCTATTTTTACAGAAGATCAGTTAGAGTATTCTTCAACCACGACGAAGCAGCAAAAATCAAAAGTCTCAGTATCACGTTCTTCTTCCCCGAAAGTCGAATTGGATTTGCGTGGGTTGCGCTTTGAAGAAGCGATGTTGGCGCTCGAAAAGCACATTGACGATTGCTTGATATCCAATCTTGAGTTCACTTACATTATCCATGGGTATGGAACGGGTGCACTCAGAAAAGGCGTTCAGGATATGATACGGAAGAACAAGCAGATTGTTTCGTCTCGTCCGGGTGGACAAAATGAAGGCGGTTCCGGCGTCACTGTTCTTTATTTTAAGTGAGTGGATTATGTACGAGTATAGCGATGAGTTCAAAGTTTCGTTTCAATCACTCCTCCAAAACGGATACGTTCTGTTAGAATTCTATGCTCCCTGGTGCGGAACATGTCGAAGTGTTTCAAGAATGCTTGGTGTCGTTGATAAGAAGAACCTCTTCCCCATTGTCAAGATTGATGGTGATCGCTATCGTTCGATGATGGATTTGTATACAGTTGAAGGCGTACCCATGCTCCTATTACTTCATGATTCAAAGGTGTGCCTCACCAAAGGTGGATCCACTAACTTTCTTGAATTTATGTCGTGGCTTCGTCAATGCAAAGATTTTAAAGAATTGTCGTAAGACAGTTCTTTTTTGAAGAAGTAAAACTTTTACAGTAAAGAATTATATGATATAATGCTTCTTGTATTTGAGGTGAAAACATGGATGGCATTCTTTTGATCGATAAACCTCAGGGATGGACAAGCCATGACGTCGTCGCTAAGGTACGAAATCTCCTAAAAGTTAAAAAAATCGGACATACCGGTACTTTGGATCCTATGGCAACGGGTCTTTTGGTTTTGTGTGTCGGTCGAGCGACAAAGTTTGTCAAATACTTAACAGAACACGACAAAGTCTACTCAGCTGAAATCGGATTGGGCATCCAAACGGATTCAGACGATATTACGGGTCGGGTTATCAACAAACAGTCGGTTGAGCCAATTGATTCCTTAAAAATCGTTTCCGTACTAAACACATTTATTGGAAAATCCATGCAAGTTCCTCCGGTAGCTTCTGCAATTAAGGTTGATGGGAAACGAGCGTATCAATTTATCCACAAAAATCAAGAATTACCAGAAATGACGGCTAGACCCATTGAACTCTATCGGCTTGATTTAATCGAAGATCCCTATTTCATCGATGAAACACTACGATTAAAAGTTGAAGTGGCTTGTTCTAAGGGAACGTATATTCGGTCATTAGCGCGAGATATCGGTGATAAAATGGATATCCCTGCGACGTTAACGGCGCTTAGACGTACTCGAGTTGGTGATTTTGCAATCAGCGAGGCAGTAACGATTGACGATATTATCGAAGGCCATTTCAGTCTGATAGATCCCGTTTTTCATCTTGGATTTGAGGTTATTAGTATCGAAGATGAATGGGTAAAACCAATCATCAATGGAGCGAAGTTACCCGTTACTCTTTTTAAATCGCACAATGAAACGATTGTCTGTAACAAACAAAACGAGCCGCTAGCTATCTATCGGTTTGATTCTGAAAAAAATATGATGAGATTGTCGGTGTTATTAACATGAAGATTCAGTATTTGAACGCAACCGATCAAATTAACGATAATGACTATGTTCTGGCATTAGGTTTTTTTGATGGCATGCATATTGCTCATAAAGTATTACTTTCAAAAGCAATAGAAATTGGAAAAATCAAAAAAAAGAAAGTAGGGCTGATGACATTTTCGACCCACGTTTTGTCATACTTGAAGAAAGAGCCATTTTCACATCTTACCAGCCTTAGTGAAAAAGCGACCATAGCCAGTTCCATGGGATTTGATGTCGTGTTTGTTTTTAACGTATCTTCGGACTTGGTTTCCATGCATCCGGAACAGTTCATTGAACGCTTTTTAACGCGCTGTGATACGGTCGTTGTCGGGTTTGACTTTACGTTTGGTCACCGAGGAAGCGGGACGGTTGATACCTTAAAAAACCATTCTGAATTTAACACCGTTGTAATCGATGAAATTCTTTACCATCAAGAGAAGGTCGGATCAACACGAATCAAAGAAGCATTGAGTTTAGGTCAAATCGAGCTTGCCAATGATTTGTTAGGTTATCCTTATACCATTTCTGGTATAGTGATAAAAGGAAAAGGGCGAGGAAAATACTTAGGTTTTCCCACCGCAAATATTGATTACGATGGCAATTTTTTACCCAAGTGTGGGGTCTACATTACCGAAGTCATCTTAGATGGCGTCCGGTATGAATCTATGACCAATGTAGGCATTAACCCGACGTTCGCTAATGAAGGTGTAACGCTTGAAGTCTATCTACTTAAGTGGAATGAATCGCTTTACGGCAAGAAATTGATTATTCAGTTTGAACAGTATATGCGAGAGGAAATCAAGTATCCCTCTACCGCCGAACTGATTCATCAAATGCATCTTGATGAAAAAAATACCATTGCCTATTTTCGAAAGAAGAGGGAGTCATAATGAAAAAAATAAGTAAACCATTTTGGATTACCATCGGCATCGGCGCATTATTTTTTGTGATTTTGATTTTACTTTCGAGTGTTTTAGATTTGGGTGAACGACTTCATCAAGTATCACCGTACGTCGAGTATGCCTTTTATGGTTTTGCGATAATATTGTTCATCATTTTGATTGTGCGACCGGTATTCATCGTTGTCTTTTCACCGACTTTTTCCATTGATTCTTTATTTGATGAAGAAACCAATGCCAAAAAAAATTATCATATGTACAAAAAAGTCGCTTCGAACTTATTGTTAGATTCGTTCTTATCGTCGGAAGAAAAAGAAGCAATTCAATCATCGCTGAATGACGCCATGATGTTGAAAGCGACACTGAGCAAAGTGTTCGATGATACCATAAAAAAAGAACTTAACAAAATCATCGTTAGTCACGCTGAAACGGTATTTTTATCCACAGCAATCAGTCAAAATGGGCGCTTGGATTTAGCGGCCGTTCTCATCGTTAATATGAAATTAATCAAGGAACTGGTCTTGAAATGTGGATTTCGTCCATCCTATCCTGCACTTGGGAAGTTATCATTAAATGTCATGAGTTCAGCGGTTATTGCGGAATCACTCGAGGGAATCGATATGAACGAATTATTTCCAGCAAAAGGCTTGCAGGCGTTGAACGAAGTTCCCTTTTTAAAGGTTCTAACCGGTTCTGTGGCACAAGGTATCGGTAATGCATTGTTATCGCTTCGTGTTGGCATTATCTGTCGAAATTATCTTTTCAACAGTTTGAAGGGTCTATCTAAGACCGAGTTAAGAAAACGTGCTTTTGGCGAAGCAATGACTCTCTTGCCCAATGTTTTGGTCGAATCGGTTAAAAAAATGCCAAATCGACTCAAATCAGTTTTCGAGAAGGTCTTTTAGAGTTCAAAAAGATTGATTTCATCTCGATGTTTTGTTATAATGATTAAGCGAGAAAATTCTATGGAGGATACAAATGATTATCGACAAATTATCAGGTTCAAAAGTACGGTTTGAAGTGACCGTCACAAAAGAACTTTTTGAACACGCTCTTGACCACGCTTTTGCAGAAGTCAATCAAAAAGTAGAAATTAAAGGATTCCGTAAAGGACACGCTCCCCGTAACGTTTATGAAGCAAAATATGGCGTTGAATCGTTATACGAAGAAGCTGTCAATCATGCTATGCAAGATACGTATTACGAAGTCGTAACCGTAAACAACATCGCTGTTGTTGCCCAACCAAAAATCAACTTTGATTTTACCAAAGTTAAACGTGGAGAAGATTTCACGTATGAAGTCATCGTCGCTGTTAAGCCGGAGATTCAATTGGGTCAATATCGCAATTTAGAAGTTATACGTCCTTCGAATGAAGCTACCGATGCAGAAATCGATGCACAAATCAATTCTGAATTGACAAAAAACGCCGAAATGGTATTAAAAGAAGAAGGCGCATTAGAATTAAATGACACCGCTGTATTTGATTTTTCAGGTTCTGTAGACGGTGAAAAGTTTGAAGGCGGAACCGCTGAAAACTACGAACTCGTTATGGGTTCAGGACAATTTATTCCTGGATTTGAAGATCAAATGATTGGAATGACTCCTGAGTCCGAAAAAGATGTCAAAGTGACCTTCCCAGAAGATTACCACGAAGCATCCTTGGCTGGAAAAGAAGCCATCTTCGCTGTGAAATTACATGAGATCAAACAACGTGTTGTACCCACACTGAACGATGATTTTGTTATCTCACTTGATTTAGAAGGCATTCAAACGGTTGAAGCTTATCGTAATCATGTTAAAGAAACTTTAGAGAAGGGCAAAGCTGATCGAAACAAAAACGAAGTGACCAATCAATCGATTGAAATGGCTGTAGCCAATGCAACGTTTGATGTTCCGGAAGAAATGATCTTAGAAGAAGCTGCTCGTTTAAAAGACACAACTGAAAAACAAATCAAACAATACGGATTAGAATTTGACATGTATCTTCAATACATGGGAAAAACCAAGGAAGAATACGATCAAGAAGTGAAAGAACAAGCGACAAGAACCGTCCGTTCACAACTCGTTATTGAAGCGGTTGGCAAAGCGGAAGCACTTGAAGCAACCAAAGAAGAAATTGAAGCTAAGTACTTAGAAATCGTTGATCAGTATAAAGCTCAAAACGTAACGATGGAACAAGCCAAAGCTGCCATCCCAGAATCGGCTGTCATTGAAGAAGTTGTCTTCAAAAAAGCCATTGATCTTATTGTTGATTCCGTAACATTTATTGACTAATTAAATTCTTAAGAATTCTTAGACGAGTGTCTGAGAATTCTTTTCTTTACTTGAAGCAATTATTCCCCTATATTGCGGACTTTGTGATACAATAGTAACTGATAATGACCATCAAATCTTCACAGTAATTTGATATCATTGTCTCAAATGATAAACGAAAACAGAGGTGACCATCATGTACGATTCAACTAAAATCATAAACGATCGATTACCCGCAGTTCCTGTAAGAGGAATCATCTTTCTTCCTAATTCGGACGTCAGAGTCGAGGTTGGTCGTGATTTTTCGAAAAATGCTGTCTTTGAATCCGAGTCGAATCGAGACGGTTATTTGATATTGTTATTCCAACAAAATCCAGAGATTGTCGAACCCGAACTAGAAGACATCATCGAAGTTGGTTTGTTGGCCAGAATCAGCGTAAAAATAAAATTACCAAACGGTAACTATAAAATCAAATTTGAGCCGATTACCCGTGTTCATATCAATGACTTAATTACCAAAGATCCATATTATCTCATCGATTTTACATCGATGGTTCTTCAACCTGAGAATTTGGATGAAGAACAAGTTTTATTAAAAATGGTAACGAAGGAAGTAATTGAAAACGCTGCGTACTTATTCCGAGATTCCAAAAAAGTATTGGACACCATGCAAACCGGTATTACCAGTGATAAACTCTGTGATCTGATAGCCTCGGAGTTGAGAATTTCTGAAAACGAACGTTCGAAATACTTAACAACCATCTCCATTAATCGTCGTTTGCAGTATTTACTTGAAGACATCGAAAAAGAAAAACAATTACAATCCATTGAATCCAAAATTAACGAGTCTGTTCGAAAATCGGCCGATCAAAATCAAAAGGAATATTATCTTCGCGAAAAAATGAGAGCCATTCAAGAAGAATTGGGTGATTCCAAGCAAGATGATGTTTCAAAATTGATGGAAGGCATTGAACAATCGGATATGCCGAATGAGGTTAAAGAAAAAGCGCTTAAAGAATTGAAACGGTACGAGTATCTTTCTGCCAATTCGTCCGAAAGCAACGTTGTTCGGACTTACCTAGAAACGTTAATCAGCATTCCGTGGCAGAAAACGACGACCGATGAAACCGACATTAACATCGCCATCGATAAGCTGGAACAAGCTCATTACGGCCTTGAAAAAGTGAAAGAAAGAATCATTGAATACTTGTCAGTAAAAATGCTGACAGGAAAAAACCCCCAAACCATTCTCTGCTTATACGGGCCTCCCGGCGTCGGGAAAACATCGTTGGCGAAATCGATTGCGAATGCACTTAACCGCCAATTTGTCAAAACTTCTTTGGGTGGCGTTCGTGATGAAGCGGAAATACGCGGACACCGTCGTACCTATGTGGGAGCATTGCCTGGTCGAATCATCAATGGCATGATTAAGGCGAAAGTATCCAATCCGGTCTTTTTAATCGATGAGATCGATAAATTGACCGTCGATGAACGGAATGACCCATCATCGGCATTGTTAGAAGTATTGGATCCCGAACAAAATCAATTTTTCTCCGATCATTATGTGGAAGAGAATTATGATCTGTCGAAAGTAATCTTTATCGCAACGGCCAACTATCTCGAAAACATTCCTGCGCCATTAAGAGATCGTATGGAAATTATCGAATTGTCGTCCTATACTGAAATCGAAAAATTCCAAATCGCCAAACGCTTCTTGATTAACAAACAGGTTGACAGTCACGGATTGGATCGCAACCGGATTGAATTTACCGATGGTGCCATAAAATCAATTATCAAGGATTACACAAGAGAAGCCGGCGTCCGCCAACTCGAACGACTCTTCGGATCGATTGTTCGGAAGGTCATAAAAGAAATATTGGTTAACAAAAAAGATAAGATTACGGTAGAATCCGACCAATTGAATCATTACTTGGGCAAACCTTTATTCCACAATAATCAGATTCAAAAAGAGGATATGATTGGTGTTGTTACAGGATTAGCGTATACCATTGCTGGCGGAGATACCTTGGATGTTGAAGCGACGTATTATCAAGGGAAAACTGGCATGGTTTCGACGGGAAATCTCGGCAATGTAATGAAAGAATCGGCCATGGCTGCGTTAAGTTATGTTCGCGCCAATGCCGAAGAACTTAAAATTTCACCCGAAATTTTTGAAAAATCCGATATTCATATCCATGTACCAGAAGGGGCCATTCCTAAAGACGGTCCATCGGCCGGCGTTACCATCGCCACCGCTTTGGTTTCGGTATTATCAGGAAGAAAGGTTGATCGTTTTACGGGTATGACCGGAGAAATCACCTTAAAAGGTCGCGTTCTGCCCATTGGTGGTTTGAAAGAAAAAGCCATTGCTGCAGCTCGAAGTGGGTTGAAGCAAATCATCATTCCGCGTGGAAATGAAAAGGATGTTGATGACATTCCTAAAGAAGTAAGAGATGTTCTTGCCATTCACTACGCTGAAACCATTCACGACGTTTTACAGTATGCCCTAAAATCATAATCAAATGCCATCCATACGATGGCATTTTTTCTTGTGTATCAAACAAAGAAACGATATAATGGTTGTGAGGTGAACGGAATGGAATGTAGTACTAAAATAATGGATGGAATTCCCATCATTGAATGCGCCCCAGAACCATCGATACCGTATCAAGGCGTTTTTTTCTTTGTTCACGGTCACACCTGTTCTAAAGAATTATGGTATTTTGGTTCCCTAGCAGAACGAATTTGTAAAATGGGTTTTCGAATTGTATCGATTGACGCGTATAAACACGGTCAACGAATTGAAGAACCGTATCTAAGCAAAGACCCCATTGCCATGACCGAAGCCATGATTTCAGTTATCTTGAAAACATCGAATGAACTTCGCGATCTCTATGAAAAACACTACCGTAAAATGGGTGGGAAACTCGGTATTTTAGGAATTTCAATGGGTGGGCATATTGCTTACCAGATGGTTAAGAGACTGCCCCATATTGACATCTTGATTCCGTTGATTGGTGCGCCTGATATACGGCGACATTATTACGATTCTAAAATCGAACTATTGGGGAAAGAACGGCTTAACAAACTCGAGCCATTCTTTGAAGAAGCTGAGATTCCTTATCGTGATTTTGCTCACGTTGAAAATGGTTTGATGATGGTGGGCGCTAATGACCACGTCGTGCTTCCTGATAATTCCAAAGACTATTTTCAAATGTACCTTAAACCAAATTTTGCTCAGTTAACGCTACAAACCTATCCCGTTGGTCACGAGGTGACAAAGGATATGGAAAACGAAATTGAACGGTATCTTAAAAACGATGTATTAAAACAAGAATAGGAGGATTACAGATGGACACAATCGCTATGAAACTCGAAGCTTCCCGTTGCCTTCACTGCAAGCATCAACCCTGCGTTTCAGCCTGCCCAGCTCACAATCCCATTCCAGAAATGTTGTCCTTAGTAAAAAACGATCAATTTGAAGAAGCCTTTCGGCTATGGCATCGCACGTCATATTTACCCGAACTGTGTGGTAATTTATGTCAAAATGAGACCATGTGTGAAGGTGCGTGTACACTGAATAAACTGAATAAACCCATAAAAATAGGCGAAATCGAAGCTGCGCTAGCGGAACGTTTTCGAACGGAAGTATCGATACCAAAACAACGCATTCATCATAAGCATCTTGTTATTGGTCTTGGACCGGCAGGCATGGCGAATGCCTTAAAAATGGCTGAGGCGGGTTATGACGTATCTGCCATTGACGCCAATGCATCGTTGGGAGGAACCGTTTATAATTTGGTCCCAGAGTTTCGGTTTGATAAAACGATTTTATCGGCGATTGAGTTGAAAATTGACAAACTTGGAATTAAGGTTCAGTACAATACCTTGGTTGGCAAAGATGTTTTATTGCCGGATTTATTAACTCAATTTGACACCGTATTTATTGCTGACGGAGCTGGATTACCTTCAAACGCAGACATTGAAGTGGATAATCTTCCGGTATATTATGCTCAAGACTTACTGAACCGTTCCTTATACACTGCGAATGATCTCCAACAAATGCTTGGAGAAACGTGTTTTGTTGTTGGCTTGGGGAATGTTGCAATTGATATTGCGCGAACATTGATTCGATTGGGTAAAAAGGTCCATATCGCATATCGCAGAACCATCAGTAAAGCTCCGGCAGGTCCCTCGGAAATTGAGGCGGCTTTGCATGAAGGCGTCATTATTCATGAACTAGTGGCACCCGTGCACCTGATCAAAGAGGGTGTTCATCATCGTTTGACCTGTCATAATACTTGTTTGGTCAAAAAGGATAATGAAAGTCGTGAAACTGTGGAAATTATTCCTGATTCTGAAATTCAGTTTGAAATCGACGATCTCATTTTTGCAACGGGTCAGAGGACAAGTGAATTATTGTTCAAAGGAACATCGATTATACCCAATCCTACTCAATCGCCTTATGCTACCAATGATCCTTATGTCTTCATAGGCGGCGATCGAGTTACAAAACAAAAACGCATTGTCGATGCTATGGTTACCGGACAAGAAGTTGCGGATCACATCATGAAAGGATTTTATGAAATTCACAGTTAGAAAAACAGTCATCTATCTTATAGGATTAGCGTTACTGGGGGTTTGTGTCACTTTGATTCAACAAACCAGTTTAGGAATGAGCAGTTGGGATGCTTTTTACCGAAATTTGTACGAAGGCATTCCGCTTGAGTATAAGTATCTTAATCCCTTAATTTCACTGATTTTAATTCCCATTGCGTATGGAATTCAAAAAAAACGATGGTCGTTGTGGATGTTGTTTCCATTGGTCATCAGTTTTTATATCGGTTTCATCATCGATTCCTTGCTTTTGGTGATTCCTTATGTTGGCGATCAATCATGGGTTATCAATATTATATATTTGGTATCGGCGATGATTGTATGTGCCATTGGTTTAAATTTTATCGTTTACTGTCAATACCCTTTACCGGCCCTTGATGAATTATGCTACGGCATCGGTGTGCTTTTAAAATCAACCTACGGAAAAGGCAAATTAGTCGGTGAATTCATTGCTTTGGGACTCGCCATTATTTCTGGTATCATCTTCGGGCATTATTCTGTGTATTTCTATATTGGTCCTACGACGCTGATATTTGCGTTGGGGATTGGGAAGTTAATTGATTTTTTTCACAAACCAATCATTCGTTTTTTGGAGGGATTTCATGCGTATCGAAGTGTTCGGTGATGGTGTTGATCGCACCTCACGTCCTCACTGTTCTGCAAAAGTAAGTTGTCGAGGAATTGTCGAAAAAGACAATTCTATTTTAGTCGTTCATTTGTTAAAGCAAAATTTGTACAATCTTCCGGGTGGCGGAATTGAGGCCAATGAAACTTTAGAACAGTGTGCCGCCCGCGAGGTTCTTGAAGAAACTGGGTATTCTGTAAGCGTCGTCGAGCCTACGGTGACTGTCGTTGAATACTATCCGGATTCAATTTGGGAAACCCATTTTTTCAAGTGCCGTTTGCTGGATGAGAATCCGAGAATGACTTCGCCGACGCAAGAAGAAAAAGATGCGTTGATGACAGCCGAGTGGATTGAACGATATGCGTTGCTTGAACTCCTTGATTCTGTGGTTTCAACCCATCCAAATGCCAGTAACATTCATAACCGAGAAATGCTGGGATTACTTAATTCTTTATAAACTCCTTATTAGGAGTTTTATTTTTTTACCTTTTTTGTGGTATAATGAGCGTGTATGAAGTCCGATTAAGGAGACCATTATGATTGTTACAACCATTGATTTATTGAATTATTTGCGTTGTCCTCGGTATGCGCCTCTCGATCGTTTATCGCAACAACGCCGTTATAATCAGCCCAATCTGGATGACAAGTTCGATGAAATAGTTTGGTTAAGCGGATTATCAGGTCACGAAAAATCTTGGGATGCCGATGATGAAGAATCCACTGAATCCGATTCAACTCATTTTTCAAAAGATTTATTGAAGTCATCGATAGAACAGTTGAAGAATCTGACTCGTAAAAAATTAGCTGAGTTGAACCCTTCAAAATCGTATCAAGAGCACATCACGATTGCGAATACGTTTCAAGATGACTATACATTGACATCAAAACTAGATTTCTATTATTATGACAAGAACGAAATTGAGATTGCTACGGTGATGCCAATTTCCGATAAAGAGCTTTCGCAATTGACGTATTCCGTTTTACGCGATCGAACCAATCTGTTTCTTAAGAACATAGAAGGTGTGTGGTTTTTAAACGAATTTACATCCGATGTGTCCATCAAAAATTCCTATCATGATAAACTCCATCGATTGATGGATCGTCACACGCCGACGGGTCGTCATTTTTATCATTTGGCTTGGAAATCGTTCATTCTCAATCAGTTGGGTCAAACCCAACCGCATCGCCATTTTTTAGCAATCATCAATCATCTTTATACTTTTGATGGGGCTTATGACGAAGCTAACAATCCGATTTATTCGAGTGACTTAATGACGCTCTATGATGTTTCACCGATTATCAAAGAAATGCAATCCATCATTGAAATTGATTTGTTTAGAATGATTAATCACATCGAATTGAATGATGATTCTCGTTGTCCATTGGTTAAAAACGAATGTCAAAAGGATCAATCGTTTGAATGTCAGTTTGTGGACTACTGTTTTTCTCATGTTCCATCAGAACATTCCATATTTCACTATTTTTCACAACATCAGGGATTTGTTGAAAAAACTGAACAACACGATGTTCATCATGATACCTATGATTTGGTCAATGAAGGGATTGTTCATATGGACGATATCCCGATATCTTGGTTACACCGCGAAAAGAATTTGATGCAACGCTACTGTGTCGATAACCAGTATACGTATCTTAACAAAGAAAAAGTTAAAGCATATTTGAACCAATTACGCTATCCCATCTATTATCTTGATTTTGAAGCCTATCCATCAATGTTACCGCGTTACCAAGGTGAATCACCCTATTCGCAATCGGTGTTTCAATTTTCGCTTCACGTTGAACAAGCCAATCGTAAAATCGACGCATCAAATCCCGAAACCCATTTTTACTTTTTAGGCGATGGTGAACACGATCAACGACTCGAATTGATTCGAGCGCTCATTAAGGCGATTGGCGATGATGGGGGTTCTATCGTTGTGTACAATCAAACGTTCGAACGAAATCGACTATTGGAATTCGCTCAATTATTTCCTGAATATGCTCGAGCCTTGAATCGAATGATACCGAGATTGTTTGATCTCTACAAAGTCGTCAAGAACGATCCCTTATTTTATGCTCAACATCATTTTTCAAAAAAAGATATCGATCAGTATAACTTCTATTCGCCTTCAATGGATGGAAGTTATTCGCTTAAAAAAGTATTTCCAGCGTTGTGCAATCAAGACTATTCTCATTTGGTCATCAACAACGGTGAAGCTGCGTATTTAAACTATGCAAAGTTGCCCTCTGTTGATAACGAATCCAAGCAAACCATTCGTGAACATTTGCTTGCTTATTGTCAACTGGACACCTATGCGATGTACTTGATGGTACAGGAGCTTTTCAAACGTATTTCATAAGAAATAGTTCTTGCATCACTTACTGGTTTATGGTATAATAATCAACGCGCCCAAATCGGAAATTACCGCGTCTCCAACGATTGTTTCGGATCTGGGTAAGACATTAAATTAGGAGGATAAAATCATGGCATTAAGCAAAGAAAGAACCGCTGAAATCGTAAAAGAATTTCAGTTAAAAGAAGGCGACACGGGTTCACCAGAAGTTCAAATCGCTTTATTAACGGAAGAAATTACGACATTGAACCAACATCTATTGGTTCACAAACACGACTATCATTCACAACGCGGACTTTTGATGAAGGTTGGTAAAAGAAGAGGTTTACTCGATTATTTAAAATCAATCTCAGAAGAACGTTATTTAGCTGTTATTGCAAAACTCGGATTACGTCGATAGTTGCTGTAAGCACCCAAAAATTTTTGGGTGCTTCTTATTTGTTTACTAGGCGTCATTAAGACGATTTACGAATACTGATACAAAAAATAGGAAGCCAAATATGGGATATTTGGTAGGGAAAAGAGGGTAAATTATGAGTGAAAAAGTATTATTTGAAAAGGTATTTGCCAACGGTAAATTTGTAGTAGAAATCAATCAGTTGGCCAAACAAGCAACCGGAGCAGCGCTCGTTCGTTACAACGACACCGCTGTATTATCCGCTGCCGTTATCGGTGACAAACCTTCGGAACAAGATTTCTTTCCGTTGATGGTCATCTACACAGAAAAATTGTATTCTGCCGGGAAGATTCCAGGAGGATTCCTCCGTCGCGAAGGCAGACCCACAGAAAAAGAAACGTTATCGGCTCGTGCCATCGATCGCCCGATTCGTCCGCTTTTTGATGATAACTTCCGTTACGAAGTACAAATCATCAACACCGTTTTATCAACCAACCCAGATTACGCTCCAGAGCCAGTAGCGCTTTTTGGATCGAGTCTTGCTTTAGGATTAGGTGGAATTCCATTTAACGGTCCCGTCGCTGGGGTAACTGTTGGAAGAGTCAATGGTGAATTTATTTGCAACCCGACGGTTGAACAAATGCTCCAATCGGATTTGGATTTAACCGTTGCTGGTACAAAAGATGCCGTCAATATGGTTGAGGCCGGAGCCAAACAAGTTGATGAAGCCATCATGTTGGAAGCCATTATGTTCGGCCATGAAAAAATTAAAGAATTGGTCGCTTTCCAAGAAGAAATCATTTCTGCTTACGGAAAACCAAAAATGGATGTTGAAGTAGACGCTGTTCCTGAAGAAATTTCTAAGGAAGTATACGATTTGGAAAAAGGTCGTATTGTCACATCGATTTCAATCCATGAAAAATTGGCTCGTGGAGACGCTATCCATGCCATTGAAGATGAAATTATTGAAACGTTAGAAGCTCGCTATAAAGCAAGCGGTCTCGATAAAGATGAAGTTGCTTCAAAAATCAAATACGTCAAACGCGTTTTAGAAGAAATTCAAGTTAACGAAGTACGTCGTTTGATTACCGAAGATAAAATTAGACCCGATGGTCGTAAAACCAATGAAATTCGTCCTTTAGAAGCTGAAATCGATTTGTTTGAACGCACGCATGGGTCTGCCTTATTCACTCGTGGCCAAACCCAAGTTTTGGGTGTCACGACATTAGGCGCCCTCGGAGAAGCTCAAATCATCGATGGCGTTTCGATTGAAGAAGGAAAACGCTTCATGCTTCATTATAACTTCCCACAATTCTCTGTTGGTTCAACGGGACGTTATGGTTCTCCTGGACGTCGTGAAATTGGTCACGGAGCATTGGGCGAACGCGCCTTATTGCAAGTCATTCCATCTGAAGATGAGTTTCCTTACACCATCCGCGTTGTCGGTGAAGTATTGGAATCCAACGGATCCTCATCTCAAGCAACCATTTGTGCTGGTTCCTTAAGCTTAATGGCAGCCGGCGTACCGATTAAAGCTCAAGTGGCTGGAATTGCTATGGGATTGGTAAAAAAAGGTGAACATTATACCATTTTGACGGATATTCAAGGATTAGAAGATCACTTTGGCGACATGGACTTTAAAGTTGCTGGAACCAAAGATGGTATTACAGCCCTTCAAATGGACATCAAAATTCAAGGCATCAGCCGTGAAATTATGAAAGAAGCACTTGACCAAGCCAAAGAAGCACGTCTCCATATTTTGGAAGTCATGAATAATGTCATTTCAACGCCGAAGAAAGAATTAAGCCCCTATGCTCCAAAAGTTAAGATGATGCGCGTTGATCCGGATAAAATTCGTGATATCATTGGTTCGGGTGGAAAAACAATTTCTGCGATCATTGAAAAATGCAATAACGTTAAAATCGATATCGAACAAGACGGTCGTGTCATCCTAATGCACACCGACATGTTCTTCATTGATCAAGCCATCAAAATGATTGAAGACATCGTTCGTACCGTTGAAGTTGGCGAAATCTACAACGGAAAAGTCGTTCGAATTGAAAAATTCGGTGCTTTCGTTGAATTATGGCCAGGTCAAGACGGATTGTGTCACATCTCACAATTAGCGAAAGAACGCGTTGCAAAAGTGGAAGATGTGGTCAAACTCGGTGATATCATCGCTGTCAAAGTTATCGGCATCGATGAAAAAGGACGTGTCGATTTGTCTCGTAAAGTCCTTCTGGAAGCTATTTCAAAATAATCACCAATATGATATACTAACTACGTCAGATTATCAGGCAATCGAGCACTTCGGTGTTAGGAAAGTCCATGCTAGCACAGGCTGTGATGCTTGTAGTGTTTGTGCTGAACGAACCGATAAGTTCAGGCACCGGAAACGGTGACGGCGGGGAAATCGATGTCAAAGGCGAAACTACCCTGAAAGTGCCACAGTGACGAACCATGCAAAAGATGCATGGATGAAACGCGGTAAACCCCTCAAGCTAGAAACCCAAATTTGGTAGGGGAACGGAAAGCGGAGAAACGAATCCAGCTGACTGGTGGAAATATCCACAGATAAATGATTGCCACCCGAAAGGGAACAGAACATGGCTTACCGATAATCTGGCCATAAAAAGCATAGACAACGTTTATGCTTTTTTCATTGAAAAAATACCGATTTTAGTGTAAACTATATCAGCAATCTTAAAGAAAAGAGGTGAGGGAATGTCCATTATCGACCAATTGAATCAACGACAAAAACATATCCGTAATTTTTCCATTATCGCGCACATTGATCATGGGAAATCAACCCTCGCCGACCGTATTTTAGAACTGACGGGTGCGGTGTCTCAACGCGAGATGAAAAACCAGTTGCTAGACTCGATGGATTTAGAACGTGAACGGGGAATCACCATCAAGTTGAACAGCGTTGAATTAACCTACCGCTCAAAGAATAACGAAGACTACATATTTCATTTAATCGATACGCCAGGGCACGTCGATTTTACCTACGAAGTGTCTCGCTCGCTTGCCGCTTGCGATGGTGCCATCTTGGTAATTGATGCCTCACAAGGAATCGAAGCTCAAACATTGGCTAACGTTTATTTAGCGCTTGACAATAACCTTGAAATCATTCCCGTCATCAACAAAATTGATTTACCGAATGCCGATCCTGAAAAGGTCATTCATGAAATGGAAGACACGATTGGATTGGACGGTAAGGACGCCATTTTAGCTTCTGCGAAAGCAGGAATTGGAATTGACGCTATTTTAGAAGCCGTCGTTAAAAATGTTCCTGCACCCAATGGCGATGTCACTGCACCGCTACAAGCGCTTATATTCGATTCTTATTTTGATAGTTACCGTGGCGTTATTCCCCTTATTCGTGTGGTGAATGGGGTCTTGAAAAAAGGCGATAAAATTCGTATGATGGCCACCGCAGCCGAATACGAAATAATTGAAGTTGGGGTCTACACCCCCAAAGAGGAACAACGAGAATTTTTAGCTACCGGTGACGTAGGCTATTTCACAGCGGCCATTAAGAACATTGATACCATTCATGTCGGCGATACGGTTACGCTTGCGTTGGCACCGGCATCCAAACCGCTACCCGGTTATAGAAAACTGACACCGATGGTCTATTGTGGTATTTATCCGGTTGATGCTCAAGATTACGCCACGCTTCGAGATTCACTCGATAAGTTGAAGTTATCGGATGCATCGCTTCTGTATGAACCAGAAACATCGAGCGCTCTTGGTTTTGGATTCCGCGTTGGGTTCTTAGGCCTATTACACATGGAAATTTTCCAAGAACGTCTGGACCGAGAATTCAACCAAAACGTCATCGCAACGGCACCTTCTGTGAATTATCGAGTTGTCTTGACGGATAAATCGGTCATCGAAATCGATAACCCGGCGATGTTACCTGATCTAGCGCGTATCCATCACATCGAAGAACCGTACGTAAAAGCAACCATTATTTCGCCTTCTGATTATGTTGGAAACATAATGGAACTCTGCCAACGTAAACGGGGAACGTTCAAAGATATGCAATACATTAGTCCAACCCGAGTAGAACTGATCTATCATATGCCCTTATCTGAAATCATTTTCGATTTCTTTGATAAACTCAAGTCTTCAACAAAAGGATACGCTTCATTGGATTACGAACTTTCAGGTTACGCAGAATCCAAATTGGTTAAGCTTGATATTTTAATCAATGGCGATCCCGTAGATGCTCTTGCAATGATTGTTCATCAAGAGTTCGCCTACGAACGGGGCAACAAAATGTGCGTTCGCCTCAAGAACATTATACCTAAGCAACTTTTTGAAATTCCCGTACAGGCAGCTATCGGGTCAAAGGTCATTGCGAGAACCAATATTAAAGCCATGCGAAAAGATGTCTTAGCGAAGTGTTACGGTGGTGACATTTCCCGTAAAAAGAAATTGCTAGAAAAACAAAAAGAGGGGAAAAAACGGATGAAATCAGTTGGATCCGTCGAAATCCCTCAAGAAGCTTTTATGAGTGTATTGTCCTTAGATGATGACGAATAGTCATCATCTTTTTTATGCGAACCAATGGAAAAAATCTAAAGATTATGTTAACATATTCATGGTGATTACATGATAGAAGGATTGTACATTCACATCCCATTTTGCAAACAAATCTGTGCTTATTGCGACTTTCCGAAACTGGTTGGTCGTCCTTTTCACATGGAATCGTATGTGGAAGCACTAGAAAAAGAACTTAGTTTCTATAAAAATCACTTACAATCCATTCGAACCATTCATTTGGGTGGTGGAACACCTTCTTCGCTACCTATACCGCTCCTAGAGCGATTATTAACGACCATACAATCGATTATCCCTATCCGTTTGATGGACGAATATGCCATGGAAGTGAATCCTGATGATTTGAGCGAAGCGTTCGTCAACTTACTTGCGAAGTATCAAATAAACCGCGTCAGTATGGGCGTTCAATCATCGCATAATCATCATTTAAAGGCGATGAATCGTTCTCATGATTTTGAATCCGTTAAAATGGGCGTTAAGCGATTAAAAGCCAAGGGCATCACGAATATCAATTTGGATTTTATGTTCGCATGGACATCGCAAACGATGAAAGAACTCGACCAAGATATTGAAGAAGCCTTAGCGCTTAATCCGACGCATTTGTCGTTTTATTCGTTGATATTGGAAGAAAAAACGATATTATACTATAACGTTCAACATCATAATCAAAAAATGCCCGACGAGGATTTGGATGCATCGATGTACGAACGTGTTATGAAACGATTGCCTGAAGCAGGTTATCATCACTATGAAATCAGCAATTTTGCAAAAAAAGGTTTCGAATCTCAACATAATTTGATATACTGGAATGTCAAAGAGTATTTAGGAATTGGGCTCGGAGCGCATTCCCAACTTGACAATCGTCGTTTTCATAATTTTTCAACTCTTTCCCAGTATCTTGAAGCAGTTAAGACCACGTCCCATGGTTGGCAAAGCGATGATCCGTGCGATTTGTTTCAAGAAACATTGCTGATGGGACTGAGAAAAATCGAAGGCATCCATTTACCCACACTTAACGAACGATTCAATAAGAATCCGTTTGAAGTCTATCCGGGATTAATCCAGTCATTAAATGATAAGTTGTTAATCCTCGAAAATGACTATTTGCACTGTACTAAAAAAGGGTTGTTATTGTTAAATGTCATAGAACGTAATTTGATTTAAAGGAGATGATGGTTTTGGACCGATTCTTAAAAGAATACCTTTATTATTTGAAGATTACGCGAAATTTATCAAAAAACACGATTCGATCCTATCAAATTGATTTGGTTGATTACGTTCAATTCATGAATAAACTTTATCATATTACAACGCCCGATAAAGTCACGAAAGAACACGCAGTTAATTATATGAATCATCTGAAACGAGCCGATTTAACCGCAAAATCGATTGCTCGTAAACTATCTGCAGTTAAATCATTCCATCGTTATTTGGTTTCTGAAAAGTTGGTGGACGACAATATTTTTAAGTCGATATCGCAACCAAAAGTTTCTAAGTCACTCCCCGTCGTATTGAATCAATCTGAGATTCGCCTCTTAATTGAGACCGCAAAAAAAGATACTCATCCATTGGGATTGCGAAATGTTGCGATGCTTGAGTTGGCATATGGATCGGGATTGAGAGTATCGGAAGTCGTTGATCTAAGACTTTCTGATTTGCATCTAACCAATGCCACCGTTTCAATAACGGGAAAAGGATCAAAAGAGCGTATTGTTCCTTTGGGAGATTATAGCATCATTTCAATGAGAGCCTATTTGGTTGAAGGGAGACCGCTCATCCATCCAGAAGGAAAAGACATCTTGTTTGTCAATCGTTCCGGTGGAAAACTATCCCGGATAGGATTTTACAAGATTATCCAAAAATTAGCGAGCGATGCTGGAATTGAAAAACCCATTTCTCCTCATACGTTACGGCATTCATTCGCCACACACTTGCTTGAAAACGGCGCAGATTTACGAGCCGTTCAAGAATTGCTTGGTCATGAAGATATCTTGACCACTGAGCATTATACACATCTATCAAAGCAACACTTACAGGCTGCTTATGAATCTGCTCATCCGCGAGCACAACGAAAGGAAAATTAAGTATGAAATACAAACGCATTTTTTTAATTGTAATGGATTCCGTGGGCGTTGGCGAAATGCCAGATGCCGCCTTGTTTGGCGATAAAGGAGCTAATACGATTGGTAATATGTCAAAAGTGACCAATGGTATTCATTTACCTACCTTAGGCTCTTTTGGCTATGGGAACTTAACGACCATCATCGGCGTTCCTCCCACACAAGATTTAAAGGCTAATTATACGAAAATGGCTGAACTATCCAATGGTAAAGATACCATGACCGGACACTGGGAAATGGTTGGAATCAAAACCGAAAAACCATTTCAGACGTTTACCGATACGGGATTCCCAAAAGAATTGATTGACGAATTGGAATTGAAAACGCATCGAAAGGTCATTGGCAATAAAGCAGCCAGTGGAACCGAAATATTGGTGGAATTAGGAAAGCAACATATGGAAACAGGCGACTTGATCGTCTATACGAGCGCCGATTCGGTATTGCAAATCGCTGCCCATGAAGACGTGATTCCCTTAGAAGAATTGTACCATATCTGTGAAATCGCTCGTGAGATCACGATGAAACCGGAATGGAAGGTCGGCCGCATCATTGCTCGACCGTTTGTCGGGGATGCGGTCACTGGATTTAAACGCACGCCAAATCGTCACGATTACGCGTTAAGCCCTGAAGAAAAAACCGTTTTGAATTACCTTGATGAATCCCAATTTGACGTGATATCGGTTGGAAAAATTCGTGACATTTTTAATGGTTCTGGCATCAATCAACATCATAAAATTGTCTCAAACCATGATGGTATGATGAAAACCGTCGAACTCGCTCAAAAAGATTTCATGGGTTTGTGCTTCGTGAATTTGGTCGATTTTGACGCACTTTATGGACATCGTCGTGATTCTCAAGGCTACAAGAAGGCAATGGAAGAATTCGATTCTGATCTTGCAACGTTATTACCCTTCATTGGGGAAGAAGATTTGTTAATTATTACCGCTGATCATGGTAATGACCCGACTCATTCTGGTACCGATCATACACGTGAATACGTACCTTTATTTTTCTATAATCGCTATTTTAAAGGTGGCGAATTGCGCGTTTCCGAAACGTTCGCCGATATCGGAGCGACCATTGCGGATAACTTTAATATCGATCAAACCCCCTATGGAAAAAGTTTCTTAAAGGAATTGAAATAAAAAAATTATTATTTATAATAAACACTTTTTTGGAAAAATAACGCTTGCTTTCACCGAACGTTTAGGGCTATAATCATGATAGATTAATGGAGGGATAGTTATGCTTAAATTTATTAAAACCGAACAGGCACCCGCTGCTATTGGGCCTTATTCACAAGCTGTGTTGGCCAATGATACGTTATACGTTTCAGGACAATTGCCGTTTGAACCAAAAACCATGACATTGCCAGGAGATGATGTGGCATCTCAAACATTACAATCGCTTAACAATATCAAAGCCATCGTTGAAGCGGCTGGATTTCAATTGACCGATGTGGTTCGTTGTGGCGTATTTTTAAAAGATATGTCCACATTCGCACAAATGAATGGGGTTTATCAATCGTTCTTTGGAGATCATAAACCTGCAAGAGCGGCTGTAGAAGTAGCCCGTTTGCCCAAGGATGTTATGGTTGAAATTGATGCAATTTGTGTAAAATCATAGAAAATTACGTTAACAATTCCAAATGATGACCTTAGTAAATCTGAGGTCATCTTTTTTATTTGTTAAAATTTTCTCAAAATAGTATTGACAATGTTAAAATTTTCTCATATAATGCTGATGAAAGCGCTTTAAGGAGGATTTTCTGATGAGCAAAAATCTTAATCTAATAAAAACGTACATTCCAATCGCGAATTTTATAGCAAAAGTCAATGGGGAAAATTGTGAAGTCATTCTTCATGATTTGTCTGATATTGATCATTCCATCGTGTATATTGTCAATTCCTATATTTCGGGTCGCTCTATAGGGGGTTCAATTACCAAATATGCGCTCGATTTGATAATGAAATACGATGACTCAGAACATGATCATTACGTTAATTACATTGGTAAAAATGAAAAAACAGGCAAGTTAATGAGATCATCAACATTATTTATTCGCGATGAAAATTCTCAAACTGTGGGATTGTTATGCGTCAATATAGATGTAACTGATTTTGTTAAACTTAGAGATCAACTGAATGAGGTCATTCAGTTTAACGTTAATCAGTTCGAATCGGTACCTAACGAACCGGAACGTTTTGATTTATCAACCGAAGAAATAATTAATGAAATCATTAACACGGTCTTTTTAGATAGTAATTATAATTCGTTAACATCATCGAAATCTGAAAAAAAAGAGATAACAAAGATGCTCTATCAACGTGGATTATTTAAATTCAAAGGAGCTGTATACATCGCTTCAACTCGTCTTGATGTTTCACAACAAACATTGTATCGTTACATAAAAGAAATTGAAACAGAATAATTAGGAGGTTATCATGGATGCACGCTTAAAGATGAATCAAAAATTCGGTGACTTACAAGGAGGTTTGTTCCTGGAGGTCACAAAAGCAGACGTGGGCGAAGGCGTCGGAAAATTGATTGAAAAAGGTTATAAGATTATGGCATGGGCAGATCCGTTTTTCCCGGATCCTTCCATTCCTGAATCAGTTAAAACCGCTATGATAAATTCGCTTGAAAACGGATTCCCTGCACATTACTCCATGCCGATAGGGCTCTACGATTTGCGAAGTGAAATCGCAAAAAAAGTTAGTAAGCAAACGCAATTATCAATCGACCCAAGTCGAAATGTAATTGTTACACCCGGATCTGATTCTGGATTGCTCTACGCAATGATGCCCTTTATTTCAGAGGGTGATGAAGTACTTATTCCAGACCCAAGTTATCCAAGCAATTTTTTGAACCCGAAATTACTGGGTGGAGTAGCGGTTCATGTTCCTCTTTATGAGGAAGACAATTATCAAATACGGATTGAAGAATTCGAAAAACGATTAACTTCGAAAACAAAAATGGTCTTAATCACTCATCCGAATAATCCCACAACCACTGTTTTCCGCAGAGAATCCATCGAAAAGCTGGCAGAATTCATTATAAAAAATGATCTTATCTTGGTTTCTGATCAAGCGTTTGAAGATCACATTTACGATGACATTGAATTTGTCATTCCTGCAACTTTACCTGGAATGTGGGAGCGGACGTTAACGGTTTGTTCTATTTCCAAAGGAATTGGATTAAGTGGGTTAAGAATTGGATACATTTATGCAAATGATAAAATTATGGATGTCTTATACGGTGGTGCAGTCAATGTTTTAGGTGCTGCATCGACCGTTTCATCGATTGGGGCTATTGCTGCTCTAAAGGATGAAAATCATCTTAAAACCACCTATGAACGATTGGAACGTCGTCGTCGATTAGCTTATGAAATCTTATCAAAGGTTCCTGGTGTCACCATGACACTACCCGAGAGTGGGATATTGGCTTGGGTAAATGTCTCCCAATTAGGATCAGCACGGGAAGTTTCACAACAGATTTTAAACGAAGCGCATATCCTAGTAAATGAAGGAACACCCTATGGAATGCAAGGTGAAGGACATCTTCGAATTGTTATCGCATGTTTTAATGATGACGAAGAAGCTGCTAAAGCCTTTCATCGAATAGCCGACGCTATGAGATCGTTGGCAAAACAAAAAGGACTAAACTAAAAGGAGAAAGAACATGAATCAAGAGAAGAAAGAAAAATTAGAATTTCGTTTTGGTTGGGGAATGTCGTTTATCCCCATGGCTGTTTTCTTCGTAGTTTGTGTGTTGTTGTTCATAGTCTTTACGGCTTTTGACATGCATGCTCTCGCAATGGGTGGATTTTTCGGACTCGTTATCGGCGGCCTATTTGTAAAAGGATTCAAGAATTATGGACGATATTGGAATGCTGTCATGAAAGGTATTTCAAGTCCTACCAGCGTAGCAGTAATTATCATATTGTTTGTTATAGGGATGTTTTCACAACTAATGAAAACAGCCGGCGTATCAAATGGATTTTTATGGTTAGCGAGTACAATTGGTTTAAAAGCTGGCTTATATGTAGCTTTCGCCTTTTTAGCGACCTGCATCATTTCAACTGCAACGGGTTCATCCATTGGCACAATGTTTGCCTCGTTCCCGATCTTTTATCCGGCAGGTATCCTTTTAGGTGCTAGCCCTATGTTTTTAGCGGGAGCATTAATCGGTGGAGCCATCTTTGGTGATAATCTTGCGCCAATTTCCGATACGACGATTGCGTCGGCAAATACCCAAACGTATCGTGATGGATTAAAAACAGCTGAAATTGCTGGTGTCGTGTCGACTCGGTTCAAATATTCGTTGGTCGCCTCCATCATATCCTTTACATTGTTCGCGATTTTAGGTGGCATCGGTGGTGAAATGGGAGTACAACCGGGTGTTCAAGGCAATCCTCTTCCTTTAATAATGTTAATTCCAGTTGCATTGTTACTATTTGTTGCCATCAAGACCAGAGATATATTTGCATCCGTAACGGTAGGACTTTTATCAGGTGCTTTTGTCGCTTTAGTATCGGGACTTATTGGATTCTCTGATGTATTTCATGTAACGAACGGCGCTACGGGAGGGTTCTTATCGGATGGAATCTTTAACATGATGGGCACCGTTACGTTGGTTATCTCCGTCTTTGGAATTATGGGTGTTTTGCAAGAAGCTGGGGCACTAGATAAACTCGTGAGTGGTATTCTTAACAGCAAATTAGCTCAGACTACCAAAGGCGCAGAAATTGCCATCATGATTGGTACAATCCTAACAACGCTATTATTTGGCGGTGTAACCAGTGCATCAATTTTAACGTTTGGACCGGTAGTGGATGAAATCGGAAAACGAAAAGACATTCATCCTTATCGTAGAGCTAATCTATTAGATGGATTTGCCAATAGTATTCCACATAATGTTCCGTTCTTAAGTGCATTTGTATTTATTGGTGTTGCATTGACAGGATTAAGTCCTTATCAAGTTGCATTAGGATCGATTTATTCATTTGTCCTCTTCATTACCCTGTTGGTAGCTGTCATTACCGGATGGGGTTTACGGTATGAAGGTAAAGATGGATCAGAACAAAAAACAAAAGAAATTGAATAGATAATTCCTTTATAGAAAACATCTCCTCAAATTTAGAGGAGATGTTCAGAGTGTAGACAAAATGAACTTAGTTTAGAAGAACTAGGTTCTTTTTTAATG
>CAZCSO010000008.1:0-70886 GCA_964501315.1 uncultured Candidatus Izemoplasmatales bacterium
TGGAAAAATTATAGCTGGTTTTTTTCTTGTGTCCTTGACACGGGGTACAATTTATAGTTTGTCTAGCCTTTTTTTATTGCTTTATTTCATTGTTTTTTATAGGATAAAATGATACAATTTTAACAAAAGGAGGGGTAAATAATGAATGATACTATGATGAAAGAAACATCATTGATTCAATCCATCATTGCGATTATCAACAGTACCGAAACGGTAGAAGAAAAACGCACTCAACTGGACGAATATCACGACTACGATTTGGCCAGAAGTCTTGAAGAGATGACCCCTCTGGAGCGACAAGTTTTCTATCCTTGTTTTGATGATCAAATGCTCGCTGATATTTTTGAACAATTGGATCCTGAAGACACCAAACAGTATTTCTTTGAATTGCCATCGCCTCGCATTCAGGCAGTTTTATCACGAATGGAAGTTGACGATTTAGTCGACGTATTTCAATCGCTTTCGGATGAAACCATCAGCGCCCAGTGGTTAGGGTTGTTGCCATCTGATAAACGCGTTGTCATAAAAACCTTAATCGATTATCATGATACGGTTGTTGGATCGATTATGAACACCAATTATGTTCAATTGGGCCCTGAAATGACGGTAAAACTAGCCATTAAAACATTGGTGAAGGCCGCTGAAACGGTTGAATTTATCAATGTTCTATACGTTGTTAACGAACGTAAATTGGTCGGTACTCTGTCGTTAAAAGAAATCATGAGTGCGGGAAATCAACCTGATCAGCTTATTCAAGACATCATGTCGATTAACCTAATCACCGTTCAGCCATTAACGCCTAACGAAGAAGCCATCCGGTTGATGCAAGATTATGACTTTTCGTTGTTACCGGTTGTTTCAGATGACTATGATATGCTCGGGATTATCTCGTTTGATGATATGTTCGAAACCATCAACTACGAATCCGATATGGATTATAGCCGATTGGCTGGGGTAACTGACGTTACCATCGACGAAGACAATGAAACCGTGAAATCGTCGGTTCGTAAACGCATCCCTTGGTTAATCATTTTGTTGTTTATCAATCTCATCACCAGCGGTATTGTGACAGGATTTGAAGCCACCTTAACCGCCATCCCAACACTGGCATTGTTCATGCCATTGATTCTCAATATGGCTGGCAACACCGGAACGCAAAGCCTCGGGGTTGTTATTCGCTTGTTCGCTTCGAATCAATTGGCGGATTCGAAGGACATATTAAAGCATTTGCTTCGAGAATTTTTAACCGGAATCGTCAACGGATTGGCTGTTGGAGCCATGCTTTTTGCTTTGGTGTTCATCTTAAAATCCATCGATGGAACACCGTTAAGCGATGCCCTCGATTTTTCTAAGGTTATCGCCATATCGATTGCGATTTCCCTATTTGCCTCAACCGTCGCAGGAACCTTAATACCCATCTTGATGCGCATGATCAAAGTCGATCCTGCCGTAGCTTCGGGCCCTTTTATTACGACGGTCAATGATATCATTGCATTGCTCATCTATTTTGGATTGGCAAATTTGATGATATCAAGTTTGTTGTAGGAGGTGCTCATGATGGAAACGAATGAATTATTGGATATCGAACGTGACTTTGTCGATGAAATCATTGAATTAGTTCAAAAGGACCTCCCCAACGATGAATTGATTACGCAGTTGCTCGAGTACCATCCATTTGATATTGCGCAAGCGATGGTTCAAGTAGATGCAACCATTCAATCCAAGTTGTTTGATATGCTACCGGTTGATCTTCTTGCACAAGTCTTTGAACGATTAGAAGACAGTGATCAAATTGAATTCATCAAACAAATTCCGACTGCTCTAGCCATTCAAATCATCGACCATATGGATTCGGATGACGCGGTTGACTTGCTTCAGTATTTAGAAGATGTTGATGAAGATTATACGCTTGTCAATCTACTGAGTCCTAAAAAACGAAACGAACTAAAAAAACTATGGGCTTATGAAGACGATGAAATTGGGTCGGCGATGTCGCTCAGCTACATTGAACTTGCTCGTGCGATGTCGGTTAAAGAGGCCATGAAAAAGGTCACGCAATTAGCCGGCGAAACCGAGTATATATCGATATTGTATGTAGTAGAAAAGCAAAAATTGGTGGGCTACTTACGATTGAAAGATTTAATCATCGCCCGTGCTACTCAGACCATCGATGAGATCATGGAAAGTCGTATCATCTTTGCTCATCCCCACGATAACAAAGAACACGTGGCGACCTTAATCCAAAAATACGGGGTATCGTCACTTCCAATCGTCGATGACAATGAACATATGATAGGGTTGATTACCTACGATGATTTGATGGATATCATTACGGAATCGAAGTCCGATGACTATGCCAAGTTTGCTGCGTTGACGACCGGCGACTTTGATCATCAAAACGCTACCGTCTTGGCATCGGTCAAAAACCGTTTGCCTTGGTTGTCGATTTTATTGGCGCTTTCGATGGTCACTTCGGTCATCTTGTCACTTTTCGAAGGGTCTTTGAGCGTTTCCGACGGCGCTAAGCTATTGGCTGCCCAATTGGCTGTCTATTTGCCATTAATTTTGGATATGTCTGGGAACACAGGGACGCAAAGTTTGGCCGTTATGATTCGTTATCTGACGACCAAACAAAACAAAATATCGTCCGAACAAGTTAAAAAACACATGATTCGGGAATTCGGCACAGGGTTTATCGAAGGCGTTCTCATATCCTTATTTGTCTTTTTAATGATAATTGTTACCGGTTATTTTCGGACGCATGAATGGTTTGGCCTCCAGACCTTGATGACCGCGAGCGTCACTTCTACGGCTATTTTGATTGCCCTCATCATTTCGACGGCTTTGGGAGCTTTTATCCCACTTTTAATGAGTCGATTGAAAATTGACCCTGCAGTGGCATCCGGACCGTTTATAACGACGGTTAGTGATATAATAACATTAACGCTTTATTACTCAATCAGCCTATGGCTGTTATTACCCTATTATAGTTAAGTGAGGTTTATGATGATTTTAAACGGCAAAAAAAAGAGTTATTTGCGTGGATTAGCGCAAACATTAAGACCCATGTTTCAAATTGGTAAGGAAGGATTAACCCAAGAGGTTATCACTGAAATCCAAAATTACATTACAAAAAATGAATTAGGAAAGCTGACCGTATTGGATAGTTGCCCGATATCAAAAGAAGATGTTGCTGAACAACTGGCAAATGAAAATTTGTCCGTGGTTCAAATCATCGGCAATCAAATCATCCTGTTTCGACGCAATCCTAAAAAAGAAGACGGAATACGGTTTTCAAAATGAGAAAAATATTGTTGACGAATGACGATGGCTACACAGCCGAAGGTATTCGCATTTTACTGGAAAAATTAAAACCTTACGGTGATGTCGTATTGGTAGCGCCCCACCATCATAAAAGTGGTGCTGCGATGTCGCGCGTATCCTGGTATGATACGCCGATTCATTTTCATGAGGCTAACATCTATTCCGTGGATGGGACCCCGGCTGATGCGGTTCATTTTGCCTTGTATGGATTGAAAATTCAACCAGACATCATTGTCTCGGGCATCAATGATGGACATAATATTGGACTCGATACACTTTATTCTGGTACCATTGGTGCTGCGATGGAAGGGTTGAAAGGCGGTTACAAAGCCGTCGCATTTTCGACCGATTTTGGTCATTTTCAAGCTGCAGCGGATGATTTTGATAACGTGATGACTTTTATTCTAGAGAAGGATTTGTTATCGACGGATTACATCTTGAATGTCAACTTTGTATCGAAAGCTTATGATTGCGCCAAAGGCATTATTGTCACGGATCTGGCGTTTCGTCAAACCGATCAATACTACGTTGAATTGGGTGAAAACCTCTATAAGAACCGTAGACGATATACCCCTTATGAATTTATCGAAGGGACGGATTTGTGGGCGGCTGAGCACGGCTATATTTCCATTACCCCACTCAAACTTGGAAATCAAACGCAAACCGGACTTGAGGAACTAAAAAAGAAGGTTGGGCTCCATGTCGAGTAAAGTAAAATGGGGATTGATGATAAGCTTTTATTTTCTGAATCTCGTAGCAGTTTTTCTTGTTATCTGGTTAATCAATCCCAATCCGATGGTCAATATTCTGCTTTCAATGTATTTGCTTTTATTGAACGGTATTTTTACTTATGTGATTAATTCTAGGAAACGGAAGTGAAGCGATTGTCAATCCAATCGAACGTTGAGCGGATTCGTAAGAATCTTAATAATGAAATTATTGTTGCAGCAACAAAATACGTTGGTTCCGAACAAATTCGTACGTTGTATGCAACGGGCATCGATACCATGGGAGAAAATCGCGTCCAAGACCTGCTTAGAAAACAAGAAGAACTGACAGATTTACCCATTCGTTGGCATTTCATTGGTCATCTTCAAACCAACAAAGTAAAATCGATGATCAATCGAATCGAGTGTTTACATTCCCTCGATCGCATTAAACTTGCAATCGAAATTCAAAAAGAACGAAATCAACCACTCGATTGCTTTATCGAAGTCAAATTGACCGATGAACCCTTAAAGACCGGTGTTCTTCCTTCAGAACTGTTGGATTTTATTCGGTCTTTAGAAAAGTATGATATAATTAAAGTAATAGGGCTGATGGGAATGGCCAAAGCCGATGGGTCAGTTGATGAAATCCGCGCTAACTTCGGATTATTGCGACACTTGCAACAACAAGTTGAGGCGATGAATTTATCGTACGCGCCCTGCCATTACTTATCGATGGGAATGAGTCAAGATTACCACTATGCACTCGAATTCCACTCCACTCATCTGAGATTGGGATCCATCCTATTTAGAAGCGAGGAAAACGATGTTTAAGAAAAAAGAAGAACAACCGGTATCGGATATCGGATTTGATTCGTTAAAATTTTACCGAGTTTCGGATTCATCCAAAATCTATGATTATGCCGAAGAAATCATGCACCGAGTTCCTATCGTGCTGAATTTATCGGATTGTTTGATAACCGAAGCCAACGAAGTCTTGCTTTTTTTGACGGGAGTTTTGTATGCTTGTGATGGCGAAATCGTCAAAATTCAAGATAAAATCTATTTGATGGCTCAGAAAAATGATCTCAACGGACCGACGCTGAAAAAGTTCATCAGCGAGTACAGTTCAAAAAAATAAGATGGAATATTTACGTCCGATTGTTTACTGGGGATATGTTGCCCTTAGAGCCTATTTGATGATTATTTTCGTCACGATTATTCTTTCGTGGACGCCATTATCAAACACCAAATTTCACGATTTTTTAAGAAAAGTCAGTTCGCCATTTTTGGACTTGTTCCACGGCTGGTTTGTGATATCTAACATCGATTTTACGCCGCTTCTTGGCTTTTTGCTATACAATCTTCTCTTACAAGGATTGGAAACCATTTTATTTTAATGCTTTTGAATTTGTTTTTCTTGAATTATTCCCCTTTATGGGGTATAATTATCTCCATAAAACGATGATCAGGACAACATAGTTGAGGTTGGGTTTAGAGAGCAGACGGGTGGTGAAAGTCTGCCGAAAACACTTTTCTATTATCCCCTGTGAGTGAACAAGCGAAATCAGTAACTTGTTCCGTTGCCGGCGTTAACGGATGGAAGTGCTAGGCAACTAGAACAAAGGTGGTACCGCGGTTTAATCGTCCTTTTTTAGGATGATTTTTTATTTTTTTAGGAGGTTTCTTATGGAAGCAAAAAACTACAAAGACACATTATTAATGCCTCAAACCGAATTCCCCATGAGAGGTAATTTAGGCCAGAAGGAGCCATCTATTCAAGCTCAATGGGAAGAACAAGATCTGTATCATTTGTTGATGAAGAAAAATGAAAACAATCCGTTCTATGTATTGCATGATGGACCTCCCTATGCGAACGGTTCGATTCATGCTGGTACGGCCATGAACAAATGTTTGAAGGATTTTGTTTTGCGTTATAAAAACATGAGCGGGTTTAAAGCTCCGTACATTCCTGGATGGGATACCCACGGACTCCCGATTGAAAATGCCCTTTCAAAAGATCGTAAAGTCAATCGAAAAACAATGTCAACAGCGGATTTTCGTGAACTTTGCAAAGCGTATGCTTTGGAACAAGTATCGATTCAAAGAGCTCAATTTAAACGGTTAGGTGTCTTGGGCGAGTGGGAAAAACCCTATTTAACGCTCGAACCTTCGTTTGAAGCTGCTCAAATCCGTTTGTTCGGACAAATGGTCGAAAAAGGATTAATCTATAAAGGATTGAAACCCGTTTATTGGTCTCCTTCTTCAGAATCCGCGCTAGCGGAAGCTGAAATTGAATACGAAGACATCGATAGTCCATCCATATACGTGGCGATGCCCGTTGTCGATGGCAAAGGGCTCTTACCGAACGATACCTCATTTGTTATTTGGACGACTACGCCGTGGACGATTCCAGCCAACCTCGCTATCGCTGCCGGCGATGACGTTGACTATGATTTAATTAACGTTGACCACGTTCATTACATCGTTGCCCATGCTTTACTTGAAAAACTTAGCGTTCTTTTGAACTGGACCGACGTGTCAACTTTGAATTCCTTCAAAGGACGCAATCTCGAAGGAATGACCTATCGTCATCCACTTTACGAACGTGTCAGTCCGGTTGTTTTGAGTGATCACGTAACCACCGAAGACGGAACGGGTTTGGTTCATATTGCGCCGGGCCATGGGGAAGAAGACTTTTTGGTTGGATTAAAATATCAATTAGATATTTATTGCCCAGTCGATGCACACGGAATAATGATGAAAGAGGCCGGGGAACGGTTTGAAGGTTTATTTGTTGACGATTGTAATCTAGAAGTTATCAAAGCGTTGACTGAAGAAAATGCGTTATTAAAAACAATGACCATCAAACACAGCTATCCTCATGATTGGCGAACAAAAAAACCCGTTATTTTCCGGGCAACGCCTCAATGGTTTGCCTCGATAGAATTGTTAAAGGACGATATTTTATCGGCGATAAAAACCGTTACGTGGTATCCTACTTGGGGGGATTTACGGTTATCGAACATGATTAAAGACCGTGGATCTTGGTGTATCTCGCGTCAACGCACGTGGGGCGTTCCGATTCCTGCATTTTACACCGAAAAAGGAACGACCATCCTATCCAAAGAAGTAATCGATCATGTCGCCGAATTGTTTGCTCAATACGGATCGAATGTTTGGTTCCAAAGAACCGCAAACGAATTGTTGCCAGAAGGTTTCACGCATCCCGATTCACCCAATGGTCTGTTCACGAAAGAAACCGACATCATGGATGTTTGGTTTGATTCTGGATCAACGCATCATGGTGCAATGATGGAACGTGGATTACCGTATCCGGCGGATCTTTATTTGGAAGGTTCTGACCAGTATCGTGGTTGGTTTAACTCCAGTTTGATTACAGGGATCGCTACGATGAAACAAAGTCCCTATAAAACCCTGGTTTCTCACGGGTTTATTACCGATGGCGATGGCCGAAAGATGTCGAAATCACTCGGTAATGTCGTTGATCCCAACAAGATTGCCAACACGCTCGGAGCCGATATTTTCCGTTTGTGGGTAGCGTCCGTTGACTATCAAAGTGATGTACGATTATCGGATAATCTCATCAATCAAGTTTCAGAAACCTATCGAAAACTTAGAAACACGTTTAAATTTTTATTGGGTAATCTCTTTGACTTTGACGTCCATGTCAATAGCGTTGATGTGACAAAAATGTCAGATATTGACCGTTATATGATTAAGAAGCTGAATCACCTAATTGAGGATACGCTTGCAGCTTACGATACCTTTCAATTTGATGAAGTGTATCGAAAATGTGCCAATTTCGTGACGTTTGCCAGTGCTTTCTATTTGGATTTCACGAAAGATATTTTGTACATTGAATCCGCAGACTCACTGGCTCGCCGTAGCATTCAAACGGTGATGTATGCCATGTTAGATGCATTGCTCAGATTATTGACGCCACTCATTCCCCATACCACCTCAGAAGCTTACTCGTACTTGCCTCATAAAGATGAATTGGACGTTTACTTGCTTTCCATGCCTAAACCGATTGACGACAATTGGAATCAAGAAGCGCTTTACGATTCGCTTATGGAGGTTCGTGAAGACGTTTTGAAGGCATTAGAAGAAGCCAGAAATGCAAAAGTCATCGGCAAATCACTCAATGCTCATGTGACGTTATACCCGGTTGATTCCGTCAAAACTCTGCTCAATCAGTTATCGGTTAATTTAGCACAAATATTTATCGTCTCGAAACTTGAGATTAAAGAACAAGGTCAAGGTCAATTCCAAGGGCGTCACTTATCCATCGATGTCGTTGCCTGTGAAGGTGAAACATGCGAACGTTGTTGGCAAGTGGTCGATCACCTGCACGATGGATTGTGTGATCGTTGTCATACAATCGTCAACCCGTAATGATGAAAAGCCGATAACCATCGGCTTTTGATATCTATGGGATAAATTGACATTATCCTTGATAATGAAGTATAATGGATTTAATTACGGAGGCTTTTTTGAAGACACAGATTTCTTTTAAACATTCACTTTACTACTTAATCGGACTTGCATTCATTTCTTTGGGCGTGGCCTTATCTTTTCGCCACGGCTTTGGAGCGAGCGGTCCCGACAATATGACTTACATCATTTCAAAAGTACTTACGATTAGCTTAGGCACCTCAAACTTTCTCATCAGCAGTTTTTTTATCATTTTATTGATGGTCGTGCTGAGAAGTTGGAAATTTTTATTCTTATTTCTGCAAGTGTTCGTGCTTTCACCGTTTATCGATTTGTGGGATTTGGTCGTTTTAAAAGACCTTATTCCCATCGGCTATGAACGATTTATCGTATATGGGCTTTCGCTATCAGTCATTCCCTTAGGATGTGCATTCTTGATTAAAAGCACTTACCCGGCCAGCATATACGATGAACTGATGTTTTTGACCTCACGATTCACAAAATTGAAGTTTACGGTTTCACGGTTGGTTAACGAATCCTTGTTGGTATTCCTAGCATTGATGGTAAGCCTTTTAACCGACAATGGGTATGGATCGGTTAATATCGGTACCCTAGGGTATGCCTTTAGCGTCGGCTTTTTGATAAAATTTTATCTCTCAATGGCAGAGTTAGTTACAAATAGGAGGAAACAAAATGGATAAGAATCTAATGATTGATCACACGTATTTAAAAGCGTTTGGCACCGAAGTGGAATTAGATGCTTTGATTGAAGAAGCCAAAAGTTATGCGTTCAAAAGTGTTTGCGTGAATCCCTATTGGGTCAAGTACGCAGCTGAAAAACTTAGCCAGTCACCGGTATTGGTTTGTACGGTAATAGGCTTTCCTTTAGGCCAAAATACAACCGAAACCAAGGTGTTTGAAACCTTGAATGCGGTTAAAAATGGCGCCGATGAAATCGATATGGTCATCAATGTTTCAGCTTTAAAAGCGGGACATGATCACTACGTAAAACATGAGATAGAACAAGTATGCCAGGCCGCTCAGGGCAGAACGGTTAAGTGCATCATCGAAACCTGTTACTTAACCAAAGATGAAATCAAACGTGTGAGCCAGATTGTCGGTGAAACACAAGCCACCTTCATCAAAACATCCACGGGTTTTGGAACCGGTGGTGCCACGGTTGAAGACGTTAGAATCATGAAAGAAAACGGCCATGGAAAAGAAGTGAAAGCCTCTGGCGGCGTTCGTTCGCTCGAAGATTTTAATAAGATGATTGAAGCAGGAGCCACGCGAATCGGCACATCGAACGGCGTTCAAATCATGAAGGGTTTGACGGGTGAAGGTTACTAATGAACAACCAGCAAACCGATGTTTTACAAGCCTCGATTCGACTGATATCCAAATTAGATCTGAAGAAATTTATCTTTGAGTTCGTGTCGTATTACGTGGTTGTTAATTTGATATTGTTTGTACTTGGCGGGTCGTTTCAATGGATATTTTTGATTGTCGTATTTGTGTTCACCGGCTTATATTTGTTGGTAAAGCATTGGATTAATCGGCGACAATTGAAAAAAATCGTTATGGGTCAATTTGATTTCGTCAAAACCAATCACCCCGATTTATCGTTGTTTATTCCAATCATGGAAAAAAACAGTTCGCACTATAGCATCAAACGCGCTGCTTTGTATTTTATTCACGACAAGCTATACCTTGATGCGTTTCGCCAGACTGGATTTGCCTCGATTCCCAGTGAATCCATTTCGATTCCCTATGGCGATGATTTTGTTATTAAAGAGGCGTTTCAAACGAATGATGCCTTGCTTTTTAACGGACAATTGATAGATACGGCGTATACATTCGCTGTCGCTCGTCGACCGGAACTAATAGAAGCATTGCGTCCGTACTATCCCAAAAATGAAAAGGAAGTGTAATGAATGTCAACACCACACAATCAAGCAAAAATAGGCGAAATCGCCAGCGTTGTCCTTATGCCTGGAGATCCGCTTCGCGCAAAATACATCGCCGAAACATTTTTAGACAATCCCGTTCAATTCAACACCGTCAGAAATATGTACGGATATACGGGTACGTATAAAGGTAGAAAAATTTCCGTTATGGGTTCGGGTATGGGGATGCCATCCATTGGAATTTATTCCTATGAACTATATAAGTTTTACGGAGTCGAATCGATTATCCGAATCGGTTCAGCCGGTGCGTATTCACCCGAATTGAATTTATACGATGTGTTGTTAGTTACGGATTCATGGAGTGAATCCAGTTATGCAAAAACGCAAAGCGGGACCAACCGTCACGTTATGAAAGCATCGAAATTGTTAAACCGTCAAATTGAAAAAGCGGCGAAAAAAATACATATTCCGATTCATAAAGGCCGTATTCATTCATCCGATGTGTTTTACCGTGAAGACGGAAGTCATTTCTCGATGTTTCATGACAAATACAAATGTTTGGCCGTCGAAATGGAATCATTTGCACTCTTTCACAATGCCATGGTCACCGGCAAACAAGCCGCTTGTTTATTGACCATTTCCGACTCGCTGGTCACTCATGAAGTTACCACACCGGAAGAACGCCAAACCGCTTTTACGAATATGATGAAAATTGCCTTAGAAATGGCAGAATAAATCGTTACCCAATCTTAAACGATGTTTATTGAGTTAAACATCGTTTTTAAGGAGAACCCAACATGGATTCGATTCTTTTCCGAAGTGTAAAAAAATTCAAATCATCGATATTAACATTACGAGTCATCGCTCCTATTGAAAAGGAGACACTCAACGAACGAGCCATCATTGGCCCTGTATTGGCTGCATCGACCAAAAAATACCATTCTAAATCCGGACTGAGTCGTCGTTTGAATTGGCTCTATGGAACCCAATTCAGCGTCTATACCATGAAAATCGGATTTCAATCGGTGATTTCGTTTCAGTTTGTTTATCCTAATTCAGCTTTCTTACCCAATCAAGAATCGTTGCTTGAACCGGTCGTGGCATTACTTCATGAAATCATCTATCGTCCCCTCATCCTTGATGGGCATTTTCCCAATACCGTAGTCAACGACGAAGTCCGTCTCTTAAAAGAAAGTTTGGAATCGGAATACAATGATAAAAATGAGTATGCCTTTCAACAATTTCGACAAACGATGTTTGATGGGGAAACCTATTCCTTACGAACAAAGGGAGACTTATCCACGTTGGATCGACTATCGAGTCATTCCTTGATGGAATATTATCAGGAATTTTTGAAACAACCCATGCTGATATCGTTAGTGGGTGATGGTGAAGAAGCGATGATTAAACACATCATTTCTAAGTATTTTACTTTGAAGCCATTGAATGATCGGTATTTGTGGATTGATACGGAAGCATCGCTTCACGCTTGTCCCATCGTCAAACGAGAAGAAAATCATATCACTCAATCAAAGTTATTCATCGGTTATCGTACCCAGGTGACCTTTGACCAACCGCTCTATCTGGCGATGCAATTATTTAATATGATGCTCGGCGATTCCGATCAATCGTTGCTTTTTAAAACTGTCCGTGAACGAGATCACCTTTGTTATTCGATTGGAAGCACTTACGATTCGAACAAAGGGATGATTCTAATCTCGATGGGCGTCGACTCGACGAACGAACAAAAAGCAATCGACGCGGTCAAATCCGTCATTGCAGACATGCAAGCAGGCTTATTCGAGGATTCATGGCTGTCGATAGCCAAGAGCCTTCAAACCCGGAGAATTCAGCAGCGAAATGATTCGTTGGTCTCATTAGCTCATGCAGATTTTTATTATCAAATCATTCATGATGCTCCGTTTGATATGGATACTTGGATTCAAAAAAACAGCCAAATCACCCATTCAGACATTGTTTATTGTGCCAATCAGTTGATTTTAGATACAACGTACACCTTGGCACCCAAGGAGGAACACCATGAAGTCGTTTAATCCCGAATTTTCGGAGCAACTCTATTCTTCCGTCTTACCATGTGGGATTAGATTGGCGATTATGCCGAAACAAGATTTTTCCCGTACTGAAATACAACTGGCCGTTCCTTTCGGTTCACTCACGACAAGGGCCTATAAAAAAGGTAGCAAGGAACCCATCATTTTGCCAGAAGGTATGGCTCATTTCTTAGAACATCTCTTGTTTGAGTCGGAGACACTCGACATTCCCAAACGCTTCGCAGAGGTCGGTGCGGTGGTTAATGCATACACGACGTATGATAAAACTGCGTACTATTTTCAAACCACAAGCGACGTTATCCGACCACTGGAATTATTAATAGAAATGGTGATGACCGCTCAATTTAGCGAAATGGCAATGAAGAAAGAAGCGGCTATCATCGAACAAGAAATGATGATGTACGATGATGATTATGAGCAACAAATCTATCAATCGCTATTAAAACAGCTTTACTCGAGTCATCCCATTCGGCACGATATTGCCGGAACGATTGAATCCGTTGAAGCAACCACTTATCAAGCTCTAATGGATGCCTACCGTTTGTTTTATCACCCCGAAAACATGGTGATGGTCGTTGTCGGTAATGTTGACGCAAGCGAAATTCAACAGAAGGTCGAATCCACATTTCAGCGGTACCTTAACCGCGTAAACGATTATCACCACACCGCCGTTATTATCGATGAAATCTCAAAAAAGCCGTCTCATCATATCGTTAAAAAAGACGTTGCCATTCCCATGTTGATGATGGGAATACGATTGAAACTGACAGATACAAAGACGTTATGGGAACGGGCGATGGACGATATCAAAATGTCTTTTTTGTTATCCGGTGTTTTTGGCAAAGGTGGCAATATCTACCGTGATTTAATGAAACGTCATGTCATTAATGATGCATTTGATTATTTTTCTTCCTATGAAGAGAGTTATGGACATTTGATTGTTTTCACCGAAACGAAAAAACCATCTCTTTCAAAAAAAGCGTTGATCAAAGCGCTTGAACAAATCAAAACAACCCTCCCTGATGAAAAACAATTTGAATTGTCGAAGCGGAAGTTAATCGGCGAATACATCCAGATGTTTGATCAGATTAGTCAATTGGCCAATCAAGTCTTAGATTATGAAATGAAATCCATTTCTTTATTTGACTTCTTCAAAGAACTGTCGGCGTTAACGTATGACGATGTTTTGAAAATGCGCGACGACATTTTACTCGATTCTTTGGTTTCCATCACATTCAGTAACTAAGCAAACAAGAATGAAGCGTTTCAAGTATGGTATAATGATTAAGAGGTGAATCGATGAAGACACGTTGCCAAATTACATTAAAACCCAAAGAAGAAGTTCGAATTCAGAACGGACATCCATGGGTATATAATAACGAAATAGCCTCAATCAGCGGGCCCATTGAAAGTGGTTCGATTTGTGAAGTCTATTCATCGAATCAACGCTTTATCGGTCAAGGTTTTTTGAACACGGCTTCGAAAATTTTCGTTCGAATTATCACACGTCAAGAGATTGAATTGACCGATGCCTTTTTTAAAGAACTAATCGTTTCATCAAACCAACGTCGCCTCGACTTGGGATATATTGGAAGTTACCGGGTATTGTTCGGTGAATCGGACGGATTTCCAGGGCTCATCGTCGATAAGTACGAAGACTATTTAAGCATTCAAGTCCTTTCCTATGGAGCGGAAATCCGAAAAGCATTCATTATCGATACCTTAGTGGCGTTGTTTCATCCGCTTGGCATTATGGAACGCAGTGATGCATTGGTTCGAAAAAAAGAGGGACTTGAACCTTTTTCCGGGGTTATTTATGGCAATGTGCCTCCCCTCGTCGCCATTAACGAAAATGGTTTGACCATTCATGTAGATTTGTATCAAGGTCAAAAAACAGGGTATTTTTTGGATCAACAAGCCAATCATGCCGCAATCAAACCCTACGTACTTAATAAAACAGTCTTGGATTGTTTCTCCCATACGGGCGGTTTTGGCCTTCATGCAGCGTTGTATCAAGCTAAATCAGTCGTATGTGTGGATATTTCGCAACGAGCGGTTGATCGTATTATCGACCACGCTCAGATCAACCGTTTGACTCAAGTAAGTGCCGTAAAAGCCGATGTCTTTGAGTATTTGAGAACGTTGCAAAATCAATCTGAAAAATACGACGTTATCATTTTGGACCCACCTGCATTTACTAAAAATAATGAAAACGTTGATAAAGCTTATGCGGGGTACAAAGAAATCAATCTTCAGGCAATGAAATGCATCCATGACAACGGTTATTTGATTACCAGTAGTTGTTCGCATTACATGACGCCTGCTCTCTTTTTGGATATGTTGATGCAAGCGGCCATTGACGCTAAGAAAGTAGCGCACATGATTGAATTTAAAATTCAAGGGAAAGATCATCCGACATTGCTTGGCAATGAGGAATCGCTGTATTTGAAATTTGTCGTTTTACGAATTTCAAATCCTCGATAGGAGGTACGTATGGTTATTAAATCGATAGAATTTTATGGATCGGTCGTTGAGCCTAAAGGCTATCCTGCTGATCAGTTACCTCAAATCATATTGGCGGGTCGATCCAATGTTGGAAAATCATCGTTTATCAATGCGATGTTGAACAATCACAAAGTAGCCCGGGTTGCGAAAACACCTGGGAAAACAAGATTACTTAATTTCTTCAAGATTAATCAGTCGTTTTACTTTGTGGATGTTCCTGGATACGGCTATGCGAATGTCGGAAAAGGACAATTACAACAATTTCAGGTCATGATTGAAACTTATCTGGAAAAAAGCCAAGCCATTCGACTGGCTTGCCTTTTGCTCGACATACGACATAATCCAACCCAAGACGATTGGAAAATGGTTGATTATTTGACCAAGCGTTCGATACCGACGTTAATTATTTTAACGAAATCGGACAAACTATCGGGTAATGGAAAAGCTCAACAAACGAAACTGTTTAAAAACTTATTTCCAACGATAAATCCTGCCTATCTAATCCCATTTTCATCGGAAACCAAAAAGGAAGTAGCTTCGGTTTGGAGTGTTATTGAAACGATGATTCCCGAACTAAAAAACGAGATAAGTGAGTGATACGATGAGTAAAGATGTTTTTGATACGATGAGTCTATCGTACGACCAAATGGTCATTGAAAGCGATCTTCATAATGAGTTTCCCTTTGCCGGATATCAATCCTTATTATCGATGATTGCAACTGAAATCAATCGTCGTCAAAACACGGAGCAAATCAAGATTGTCGATTTGGGGGTTGGCACCGGTAATTTAGTGACGCTTTTGACACCGGAGAGAAAGACTATTTATGGCGTTGATACTTGCGATAAGATGTTGGAGATTGCGGCACTAAAAAACCCCAGTATCGAACTCTTTCATCACGACTTTCAATTGGGGTTACCCAAAGAATTATCGGAAACGTATTTCGACTATATTGTCGCAACGTATGCATTTCATCACATCCATCCCGATGATTACATCAATCAGATTCTGTACTTAGTGGATCATTTGACGCCGTTTGGAAAATTGTTGATTGGCGATATCTTCTTTACAAACACGCAGGAAAAAGAAGCGTGTCATCGTAAAAACGTCGAGATCTGGGACGATTCGGAATTCTACTATACCTTTGATTGGATAGCATCGCACATTCAAAAAAATCTAGCAGTCAGCTTTCTGAAAGTCTCTTTTTGCGCAGGCATACTAATCATCGAAAAATATCATGAGCAGACTTTACAAAAGCCGGAAGTTTTGGTAAAATACTAATAACAACTAAGAAACGGACGAGTAAATCATTGAGTTTTGATAGAGAGTAAACGGGTGGTGGAAGTTTACAGAACCAATCATTGAACGTCACCGTGGAGTTGAAAGACTGAACTCAAGTAAGTCTTTTCGTTTGCTGCGTTAAAGCGCTTAAGAGCTGTTATGATTAACAGAACAAAGGTGGTACCGCGATTATGTCGTCCTTTTTAGGACGATTTTTTTATTGAAAGAAGGCATATTATGACTAAAAGTTACATTCAGTACTTACGAGAAATGGTCGGCGATTCGATGATTATTTTGACGGCAGCCAATGTCGTCATTGTGAATGAAAAAAACGAAGTGTTGCTTCAGCAACGCAGCGATTCTGGATTATGGGGACTTCCAGGCGGATTAATGGAGTTGGATGACTCCATCGAACAATGCGCCATTCGAGAAGCAAAAGAAGAACTGGGCATTGACGTCGAATTAACGGGCTTTTTGGGTGTATTTACCAATCCTATGATGCGATGGCGCGTTTCGGACAAAGCCAAAGTAATCTGTTTCAGTTTTACGGCGAAAATTATCGGTGGAGAGCTCAAAAAAGGTGACCACGAAACGATGGGATTTGGTTATTTCGCTTATGACCAACTTCCTACCATCCACGCAAACGACAATATAGAGGCGATTGAAGCCTATTATCATCGAACCTATCCGATGATTGAAGGGAGACACTATCAATGAACACAATGAATCCGAAATACGACCACGCATCGGTCGAAAAAGGCAAGTATGATTTTTGGGTAAAGGGCGGATTTTTTCAGGCCGGAGATAAAGAAAAACAACCTTTCACGATTGTGATTCCTCCCCCTAATGTTACGGGTAAGTTGCATTTAGGTCATACGTGGGACAATACTTTGCAAGACATCATCATTCGCAGAAAACGGATGCAAGGTTACGATGCCCTTTATTTGCCAGGTATGGATCATGCTGGAATTGCCACACAAGCAAAAATTGATGCCTTATTAAAAAATCAAGGGATTAATCGGTATGAAATTGGCCGTGAATCCTATTTACAACATGCCTGGAAATGGAAAAGCGATTACGCCGCATTCATCCGGAGTCAATGGGAATCGATGGGGCTTTCTTTGGATTATCGATTTGAGCGATTTACGTTGGACGAAGGCTTATCGGATGCCGTTCAAGAAGTATTTATCAAACTGTACAAAAAAGGCTATATCTATCGTGGCGAACGCATCATCAACTGGGACGTAGAAGCCAAAACGGCACTATCCAATATTGAAATAGAACACATGGAAATCGAAGGGGCTTTGTATCATATCACATACCCCTTTGTGGATAATCCTGCGTCCGGTTTGACGGTTGCGACCACTCGTCCTGAGACGATGTTTGGCGATGTCGCGCTCATGGTTCATCCCGATGATTCACGTTATCAATCGATTATTGGAAAAGAAGTATTAATTCCAACGACGTCTCGAACCATCAAAGTCATCGCCGACAGTTATGTTGATCAATCGTTTGGAACGGGTATCGTTAAAGTGACGCCAGCGCATGATCCGAATGATTTTGAGGTCGGTCGTCGTCATCATTTGCCGATGCCATTGTGCATGAATGAAGACGGCACGATGAATGACCTTGCCGGTCGGTACGAATCGCTTGAACGCTTTGAATGTCGTCGTCAAGTCGTTAAAGACTTAGGTGAACTGAACTTATTGGTTAAAGTTGAAAAACATATCCACAGCGTTGGACACAGTGAACGGACCGGCGTTATTGCGGAACCCCGCTTGTCCAAACAATGGTTTGTAAAAATGGAAGATCTCGCGAAAAATGCGCTGGATCAACATTCTGTTGAATTCGTTCCAGAACGGTTCTTAAAGACCTTTAATAACTGGATGGAAGGCATCGAAGATTGGTGTATATCCCGTCAACTTTGGTGGGGACATCGAATTCCTGTTTGGTATCGTGGCGAAGAAATTTATTGCGGAAAACAGGCTCCTGAGGGCGACGGATGGGTTCAAGACGAAGACGTATTGGATACGTGGTTCTCTTCGGCATTATGGCCGTTTTCAACGCTTGGTTGGCCCCATGATACCGAAGCCTATCACCGCTATTTTCCAACCGATGTTTTGGTAACTGGATACGACATTATCTTCTTTTGGGTTGCGAGAATGATATTTCAAGCGATTGAATTTACAGGACAATCTCCCTTTAAACAATGCGTGATTCATGGATTAATCCGGGATGCACAAGGCCGAAAAATGTCGAAATCACTCGGTAATGGAATCGATCCTTTTGATGTTATCAACGAATACGGTGCGGATGCACTTCGTTACTTTATTTCAACCAATTCAAGCCCTGGACAAGATCTTCGTTATGAACAAGAAAAAGTTGAATCCAGTTGGAATTACATCAATAAACTGTGGAATATTTCCCGGTTCGTCCAAATGAACCTTTCCGATGAGACCGTCGAGTCGTTATCGCTTGACAATCATAATTTGAATGAAATCGATAAGTGGATTATTACCCGACTCAATGAGACGATTGTTTCGATGGATCAATTCTACGATCGATTTGAATTTGGCGAAGCGGCAAAACTTCTTTATAACTTTACGTGGAATGATTTTGCTAGTTGGTACGTCGAAATGGCGAAATTGTCGTTAGAATCTCAATCGACAAAAGCGGTTTTGGTTCATGTACTAACCTCAATTATCCAATTGCTTCATCCCTTTATGCCGTTTGTTACCGAAGAAATTTATCAATTGATTCCGCATCAATCGGCATCGATTTGCGTTTCGAAATGGCCAACCGTTGTCGAAGTTGAAAAGCCGAACACGGAAGCATTAGAAGTAGTGTTTGAAGTGATTCGTAAAGTAAGAACCGCACGCAACGATAACAACGTTCCATTGTCCAAACCCATCGATATCATTTTGGTGAGCGAATCAACGTCACTTCTTGAATATTTGATGTCTTATGATCGGTATTTGGATAAATTTTTGAATCCGAATCGGTTGGTTATCACCAACACTTACGAACCCCAAGAATTGACAATCAGCTTGATTTTACCGCAAGCGACCATCTATCTGCCCATGGGATCGTTCGTCGACGTCAAAGCTGAAATCGAACGGTTACAAAAAGAAATGTCTCGTTTGGAAAATGAAATTGCCCGTTCTACCGCAATGTTATCAAATCCTAATTTCATTCAAAAAGCACCTGAGTCGAAAATTCAATTGGAAACTCAGAAAAAATTGGATTATGAAGAGGCTTACCAACAAACCAAAGATCGAATCGAGGCCTTATCGAAATGAGTTTTTTTACAACCATCAACGAAGCCATCGAATGGATTGAACATTCGCATCGTTTTGGTGAAAAATTAGATTTGTCGCGCATGACTATGGCTTGTGAACGCCTCGGACATCCCGAAAAGGCGTTCAAATCCATTCATGTTGCTGGAACAAATGGAAAAGGGTCAACCACAAACTTTATCAAGAATATCCTTTATGATGCTGGCTATAAGGTTGGGATCTACACGTCTCCTTATGTCGTCGTCTTTAACGAAAGAATCGGTATCAATCTCGATTTTATCAGTGATGAATCGATTCTTCACTATGCAAATCAACTAAAATCATTATGGGACAACGTTTACGAAGAAACCGGAGATTCAATCACATTCTTCGAAATCATTACGTTGATGGCATTTCTTTATTTTCGTGATCAAGCCGTCGATATTGCAGTGATTGAAGTAGGATTGGGGGGGCTGCTCGATGCGACGAACGTCATCGTTCCTGAAGTAGCGTTGATTACCAATATTTCCTATGATCATATGAAACAATTGGGTAATACGTTAGAGAGCATCGCACTCAATAAACTCGGTATTGTCAAACCCAACGTTCCCCTTATCACGACCGAAACGAATCCCGATTTAATGCCATTATTTAGAGAAATTTGCGAAAAAAATAACGCACCTTTTTATCAAATCAATGCATCGGACATCACCGAAGTCAAGGTTGAAAACACAACACAGTTCATGTATCAAAACACGCGCTACGTTCTACAGTTAACGGGCCTTCATCAAATTAAAAATGCCACCTTAGCCATCATGGCAATTGAATTGTTGGTAAAAAGAAATCAAATTCAGATTCACGAGCGTAATATCTATCAGGGATTGAAAATGACGACCTGGCCTGGACGGTTTGAGATTTTTAACGACAAGATTGTTTTGGATGGCGCACACAATGTGGGTGGAATCGAATCGCTTGAAACATCGTTAAAACTGATTTTCCCGAACCGAACCATCAAATGTCTCTTTTGCATGATGCATGATAAAGAGCACAACAAGATTATTCATGAATTGGACGCGTTTGTTGATGAGTTTCATTTTACGCAAATTGATTATTACCGAGGTGCCAAAGCCAGCGAATTATACGATGAAAGTCATCATCAATGTAAATTTATCCATGAAGACGCCCACCAAGCTTTTTTTGAGTTAGCTTCATCGCTTCAAAATAACGAGGTGTTGGTCGTGACTGGTTCGTTGTACTTCATTTCGGAAATTCGACCCTTAGCCTTATCACTTAAAAATCCTGCTCAATCGTAGCAGGATTTTTTTTGAGGTGATGAGATTGGATATTATTAAAGAAATGCCCATTCATGAGCGACCACGTGAACGATTGGTCGAAGTCGGTGCAAAAAATTTGTTGGATTATGAGTTGTTAGCCATTCTATTAGGTACTGGGATCAAACAACTTGGGGTGATTGATGTTGCCAAGCAACTATTGCATGACATCGGAGGGTTATCCAAATTGGGCGATCTATCCGTAGAAGAATTAGCGAGCAACCGCGGAATCGGCGATGCCAAGGCGGTGATATTGTTGGCGAGTATTGAACTGGGAAAGCGCTCCTTATCACAATGGCGAGAAACCGTGAGAATTGCTTCAGCATGGGATGTCTATCAGTTGTTACAACACGATGCGAGAAACCTCAAACAAGAAGTTTTATGGGGGCTTTATCTCGATACAAAATCGCATTTAATATCGAAAAAAGAAATCTTTATGGGTGGATTAAATCAATCGATGGTTCATCCCCGAGAAATTTTTAAGTATGCGGTCAAATGTTCGGCTTTTCAAATCGTGTTGGTCCATAATCATCCTTCCGGAGATCCAGCACCATCGTTTCAAGACATTGAAATGACAGAACGAATGGTTAGGGCGGGAGAAATGATGTCGATTCCCGTAGTCGATCATGTCATCATTGCTCAAGAGAAATACGCATCCGTTTTCGCTTATATGAAAAAGAAAAGCAGAGGTTAGTCTGCTTTTAAGATTCAAAGAAATTGAGGACGTCTCGATAGACTTTGCCATTATCGGTTTCATTGAGAACTTCGTGGCGGTCGTCTTCGTATAATTTTGTTTGGATGCGACGATAACCAAGTCGTTTGAAACGTTCGGAAAGCGCTAAGACGGCTTCACCATAATTGGAAAGTGGGTCGTTTTTGCCTGCGATAAAGAAGATAGGACAATCCAAATGACCCTGTTTGATGTGTTTGGATTGATCAATATAGCGCATCCACTTAAACATATCGGCATTCGCAGATACCGTAAAGGGTTGTCCGCACATGGGACTTGATGCATAGTAGTTTTGAATCTCGACGTTTTTTGTCAACCATTCTTCTTTACGTTCCTTGATGATTCCATCTTTAAACATTTTGGCTGGGTTTGCATCAATAGCCATTTTTTGAATCATCGGTGAAACGTATTTAGGTCCTTTAAACAAACGAATGACATTACAAAGAGTACTGCCACCGATAACCACCATCGCAGGTGTTTGGGTTGTTCCTGAAATAACAGCTTTGTTATAGAAAGCCGGTTCTTTTAACAATAGGTAACGTGCGATAAACGATCCCATCGAATGGCCTAACAAATAAACCGGTAATTCTGGGAAGTTTTCAGTTATGTAGTTTTTTACCAACCAAACCGATTCTAACGCGATTTGATCGCCTTTTTTGTCCGCAAAGTGTACATAGTCATGCGTCGGAGTAGACAAACCATGACCTAGAATATCGCAACCAATGACATGGTAACCGTATTTATTTAAGAAATCGGCGAACACGCCATAGCGAGCAAAATGCTCACTTGCTCCGTGAACAATTTGAACGATGCCCTTTACCGGTGTGACTGAGGTGCTGTAAAGGTAAATATGAATGTCGTTATTTTGTGAATCTTTACAAATGATTTGTTCCATAATGCCTCCTACCAACCACAATTCTTTCTTTATTATATCATTCACTCTATAAAAATCCTATGGGTTTTGATATAATAATAAATAATTGTGAGGTGTTATCTTTGGACAAATATATTTTGGCGATTGATCAAGGAACCACGTCGTCTCGAGCAATGTTGTTTAACAAACAAGGTCAGATTGTGTGTCAATCTCAACACGAATTCACTCAATATTTTCCTCAACCCGGCTATGTATTGCACGACCCAAATGAGATTTGGGCGTCGGTATCGATGTGTATCTCCGAATGTTTGATGAAAACCAAAGTATTGCCAACTCAGATTGCTGGGATAGGGATTACCAATCAACGTGAAACTACCATTGTTTGGGATAAAAAAACAGGAAAACCGATTTATCAAGCCATCGTTTGGCAGAGCAAACAAACGAACGATATTTGCGAAACGATGAAAGAAAAAGGATACGAGTCCGTCGTCCATCAAAAAACGGGATTGCTGATAGATCCGTATTTTTCCGCAACGAAAATTAAATGGATATTGGATAATGTCGAAAATGCACGTCTAAAAGCCAATCGACACGAACTATTGTTTGGCACTGTCGATAGTTGGATTGTTTGGAATTTATCCAATGGCAAACTTCATATTACCGATTACTCTAATGCTTCGAGAACGATGTTATTCAATATTCATACCTTACAATGGGACGAAGAGTTGTTGAAGCTATTCGATATTCCTGCATCAATGCTTCCCGAAGTAAAGCCTTCCTCGATGATTTACGGGATGACGTCCAAAAATGCATTCTTCAATGTTGAAGTTCCGATAGCTGGAATTGCAGGCGATCAACAAGCAGCTCTTTTCGGACAAACGTGTTTTCAAAAAGGTGATGTTAAGAACACCTATGGAACCGGATGTTTTATGTTGATGAACACGGGGAAAACACCGATTGCTTCCCAAAAAGGATTGTTGACAACCATTGCTTGGGGGATTAATGGAGAGATCACTTATGCTCTCGAAGGCTCTATTTTTGTTGCCGGATCAGCGGTTCAATGGCTAAGAGACGGCGTCAAATTAATTAAGACTTCAAAAGAATCCGAAACACATGCGAAAGCCGTTTCGTCGAGTTTAGGGGTCTATTTTATTCCCGCCTTTGTCGGTTTAGGAACCCCTTATTGGGAAAAGGATGTCAAGGGAGCCATCTTCGGTCTAACGAGAGGTACTACACGTGAGCATTTGATTCGAGCCACTTTAGAAGCCATAGCCTATCAAACGAAGGATGTCTTGAGCGTCATGGAAAGCGAATCTAAGATCAAACTGAACCGTTTGCGTGTCGATGGTGGTGCCTCAAACAATGATTTTTTGATGCAATTTCAAAGCGATATTCTCAATACGTACATCGATAAGCCCATTACCAGCGAATCCACGGCTATGGGGGCAAGTTTTCTAGCAGGGCTGGCCATCGGTTATTGGACAATATCCGATATCAAATCGATGTGGGGTATCGATAAAATCTATAAACCGTCGATGGATGAGTCAACTCGCAAAACTTTGTACGATGGTTGGAAGAAAGCTATATCATCGTGTATTTCATATAAATCATAAAAAAACCCTATAAAATACACATACATCGTGTATAATGAATGAGAAGATTATTTTCAAGGAGGATTTTACATGGTATTTTTATCAACGGGACTTACAGTATTTGTTTTAATTTTAGCCTTTATTTTGATCATCGTATTTTGGTATATTGGCACGATGAATACAATTCGTCAATTGGCACTCAAAGTCAAAGAAGGCGAATCAGGTATTGATGTTGCCTTGACAAAACGTTACGATATGTTGACGAAACTGCTTGAATCGACCAAAGCCTATGCAAAACATGAATCGGAAACGCTTGCTGCAATCGTAAAATGGCGTAAAGGGATTCCAAACGACGCTTCACTAGAAGATAAAGAAGAATTCACGCAACAATTAAATAGCGTTGCCAAAGGCATTGGTGTAGTTGTGGAAAACTACCCAGATTTAAAAGCTAATACTGTATTTAAGGAATTACAAGCGGCTGTCGTTAATACCGAAGAGCATCTTCAAGCAGCTCGCCGTCTGTATAATGCTAACGTGACTCGGTACAACCATGTCATTGTTTCATTTCCTCAGTCCTTGGTTGCAAATGCAATACATGCTAGTCAACTCCCTTATTTTGAAGCCGAAGAAAAAAAGACAAGCGACGTAGAATTTAAGTTTTAAAAGTCCGATAATCGGACTTTTTTATTTATCATCGGGTAAGAACAGATTTTTTCATGGTTATCACGAATTAAAACAGCCCTGATTTGCGAAATTGACCTTCATTCAATCACTATAAGTGAAATATGACGATTTTTTATGAAATGACGCTTAGTCTATACTATAGAAAAGGAGTGATTTCATGTTAAATCAAGTTATATTGGTGGGACGATTGACCCATGACCCGGAACTTCGTAAGCTCGAAGATGGAAAATCAGTGACGACCATACGACTAGCAGTTCAACGCCCGTTTAAAAGCGGAGAGACCAACGAATACGAAACCGATTTTTTTAGTTGTACGTTATGGAGTGGTATCGCAGAGGCAACCGTAGACTATTGCAAAAAGGGATCCATTATTGGTATTAAGGCCAGATTAGCTCAAAAAGAGCTGATACTGGAAAATCAAAAACGCTTTTCATACCCAGAAATCATTGTTGAAAGAATTTCATTTATTAGTAATGATAAAGAATAAGATACGGTAAATCGTATCTTTTTCTTTTGAAAAAGACGTAACAATGATATAATCATCTTTAGGTGATAGAGATGAAACAGTATTTGGATTTCTTAAAGACAATTCGTGATCATGGAACTCAAAAGGATGATCGCACCCAAACCGGAACGACCTCCTATTTTGGATATCAAATGCGTTTTAATTTACAGGATGGTTTCCCATTATTGACGACAAAAAAGATGCATTTGAAGTCGATTATCCATGAATTGCTATGGTTTGTTAAGGGAGATACGAACCTTCAATACCTGGTTAACAACGACGTTCGGATATGGAATGAATGGCCGTATGTTCGATATACGCAATCACCTGAGTATCAAAACGAAACCATGGATGAGTACATTATCAAAATTAAAAACGATCCTCTTTTTGCGCAAAAATATGGTGATTTGGGACCAGTCTATGGACATCAATGGCGTCATTTTGAAGGAAAAAAACGCACCATTGACCAATTGCAATGGGTCATTGATGAAATCAAACGCAATCCGACGAGTCGGAGACTAATTGTAAGTGCATGGAATCCTGCTGATATTGATGATATGGCGCTTCCTCCTTGTCATTTGTTGTTTCAGTTCTATGTTTCGAATAATCGTCTCTCCTGTCAATTGTATCAACGCAGTGCCGATGCCTTTTTGGGTGTTCCCTTTAATATCGCTTCGTATGCTTTATTGACGATGATGGTTGCTAAAATAACGAATCTCGAATTAGGAGAGTTCGTGCATACGTTTGGTGATGCGCATATTTACCACAATCATCGAGATCAAATCGAATTACAACTTTCTCGTGATCCTTTGCCACTACCCACTATGCTAATCCATGGTAACCAGAAAAACATGGAAGATTTTTGTTATGAAGACTTTGAATTAGTTCATTATCAATGCCATCCAGCCATTAAAGGAAAGGTGGCAGTATAATGGTATCACTGATATGGGCTTGGGATTTGCACAAACTTATTGGTAAAAACAACGAATTACCGTGGTATTATCCCCAAGATTTGGCTTATTTTAAGTCGATAACGCGTGGCAAAACCGTCATTATGGGACGATCGACCTATGATTCAATCCTTCAGCGAAATAAACAACCCCTTCCGAATCGACTAAATGTGGTATTGACTCATCGAACAATCTTGGAACCGGGTGTTATCGCTATCTCTGATCTCAAAAAATACATAAATGAACATACTGATGAAAATATCTTTGTTATTGGAGGAAAACACGTTTTTGAACAAGCGTTTCCGTACGCTGATCGTCTTTACATCACCGAGATTAACCGTGTGTATGAAGGCGATGTCTATCTTGACAATCTGACTCTAGAAAACTTCTCCTTAGTATCGTCTAAGGGCGAAAACGAATTACGCTTTTTGGTTTACGAAAGGAATTGCTAATATGCTGGTATTTTTGATTCATTTACTTTTAATTATCGGATTCTCATGGCTCGGATTTTCACTTTTCTTCCCCGTTTCTGGAATCGGTCTAGCAATTATTTTATCATTGTTGATTATAGTTGGAGCCCTTATTCTAAGTACGGTCCTCTTATTTGTCTATTTTGTTGGATTTTTTTGGATATTACGAAAGCAATCACCTCAAAATATGGCAAGACATCATCTACTGAATGCCTATAGTCGATATATATATAATGTTCTATTACGAGTTAAAGTACACGTGGTTGGCTCTGAAAACATACCAAAATCGAAACCATTTGTCATTTATTCTAACCATATTGAGTATTCAGATCCGGTCTATATTCATCAAGTTTTCCATGCTTTTCCGGTTGCTTTTATCTCAAAAGAATCATTATTTAAAACGAAACTTACCAAATTAGTTTTGTCGGGTATTGGATGCATTCCGATTTCGCGAGTTGCTGACAGAAGTGCATTAAATTCTATTGTAGAAGGCATCAAAGTTGTTAAAAGCGGACAACCAATGGGAATCTTTCCTGAAGGGAAACGGACATACTCACATGACATGATTGACTTCAAAGCTGGCTCCTTTAAATTAGCGACTAAGGCAAATGCGCCGATCATTCCCGTTTGTCTATCAAATATGCATGAAACCTTGCGAAAACATCGTATCAAAATCGCTCATGTAACGTTAACGATCTTACCTGCAATTACACATGAACAGTACGATTCACTCGATACACAAGCGTTAGCGGATATGGTTCGTGACCAAATTAACGCATGTTTAAAATCCTAATTATTCAGTTTTTTGCGCCCTAATAATCCTAGAATAGAGACACAGATTCTCTATTCTTTTTTTGGGCATATCACTTTTTTCAATAATGAATTAGTGGTATAATACGGTGAAATTATTTGTAGAAAGGAAGGTTTTTATGTCTAATTATTATCAAGATTTTATCGCACTTCTCGATGCCGAAGATAAAGATCGTTCTGTTGAATTTGTATTGAATCTACTTGAGAACGAAACAATGTCATTAGAATCTGTCTATTTGGAATTATTGACACCATCATTAACCAATTTTCAATGTAAAGATCCAGAACGTGAAATTTGTATTTGGCGCGAACACACCCGAACATCCATTGTCAGAACTATTCTTGAATGCACGTATCCCTATATCATTAAACGCCGTCAAAACATTCCGTTAAAACAGTCAAAAATTGTCGTTCTTACACCGTCTGAAGAATACCATGAAATCGGACCAATCATTGTCAATAACTTTTTCTTGTTAGCCGGATACTCGAGTCAATATATTGGCGCGAATACCCCCAAAGACGATATTTTGAAGGCAATGAAGGCGTTAAATCCCGATTACATTGCGTTTAGTGTCACCGATTATTACAATATTGTTGCTACTAAAAAGGTGACCGATGAAATTAAACGTCAGTATCCCAATGTGAAAATCATTTTGGGAGGGCAAGCCTTTAGTCATAAAGGAGCATTATCTGACCTTGTGTATGATTTTCATTTAACAAGTGTCTACGACATCGCTAAATTGGAAGAAGGTGCTTCAAAATGAAATTGCCTTTTTCCATAGCCTACCGGTTCTTAAAATCCGGAAAAATGCAAACATGGGTCATTATTATTGGTATCGCTGTAGGGGTATCCGTTCAAGTGTTCATTGGTTCATTAATTTCCGGTTTGCAAAAAAGTTTGGTTGATAAAACGATTGGATCATCTTCACAAATTACACTAACACTTGAGCCAAGCACCTATTTTGATGATTATGAAGCCAATATTCAAAGTCTTTCAGAAGGTGTCGAGGGATTAGAATCACTTACACCCACTTTGAGTGTTAATGGCACATTGATTGAAGGAACGGATACAACGCCCGTTTTTCTTCGCGGTTTTGATTTTTCCTCAGCCAATGCAATCTATGGTTTCGATGAAAAATTAACACAAGGTTCACTCCCCGATAATATGAATGAAATCGCTGTTGGAATCGGCGTATTAGACGAGCTGGGGCTATCCTTAAATGATTCCTTAACTTACAGCGTTCCAACAATCGGTGATGTAACAGTGACAATTGTGGGGGTCTTTGATTTTAAGGTATCCGCAATTAATGATGCCTGGGGCATTACCGTCTTACCAACTGTACAATCCATTTTATCCATTGGTGATAAAGTCAGTACAATAGAAATGCAAATTCAAGAAAATCAAATTTTTGATGCCGTTGAATTAGCTGCTCAAGTTGAGACTATTAGTTCTGATTTTACTGATGGGGAAGAAACCGTATCAAACTGGATTGACAATAATGGGGAATTGTTAAGTGGATTACAAGGCCAAAGTATCTCGAGTATCATGATTCAAGTATTTGTCATGGTTTCAGTTGTTTTAGCGATTGCGAGCATATTAGCCATCATAGTAATGCAAAAATCGAAACAGATTGGTATCTTAAAAGCAATGGGTATTCAAAACCGTGATGCCAGTTTTGTTTTCATGTTCGAAGGACTCATTCTTGGGACGATGGGTGCTATTTTTGGAGTCTTGTTAGGGCTCGGTTTATCGGTTGCATTCACAACATTTGCGATTAATCCCGAAACAGGTGCTCCTGTTGTTCCGCTCTTCATTGATCCTGGTTTTATTGCCCTATCGGCAGTGATTGCCATAGTGGCAGCATTGGGAGCCTCGCTAATTCCGGCTCGTAAGTCCTCAAAATTATCGGTTATCGAGGTGATCCGCAATGCCTAATGTGATGGAACTTAATCATATTACGAAAGTATATGGAGAAAAAATAAAAACTCAGGTTCTTTTTGGAATTGACCTTGCATTTGAAGAAGGATCGTTTAATTCCATTATCGGTCAATCTGGTTCTGGTAAATCGACGTTACTCAATATTATTGGGACGTTAGACAAACCTACAGACGGTGAAGTCATCATTAATGGTATCAATACCAAACAAATGAATGTTAAAGAATTAGCATCATTGCGAAATCAAACCATTGGGTTCATTTTCCAATTTCATTATCTGCTTCCAGAGTTTACGGCAATTGAAAACGTATTAATGCCCTATAAGATATCAAAAAAAGAGATAACACCAGAAATTGAAGCGTACGCTAACGAGTTGCTTGATATAGTCGGATTATCGAAAGTGAAGAACAATCTAGCCATCAACATGAGCGGTGGCCAACAACAACGTGTGGCTATTGCAAGAAGTTTGATGAATAATCCTAAGATTATTTTAGCCGATGAGCCTACTGGGAATCTTGATAGTGACTCAACCGAACAAGTCTACGAATTATTGCGTAGCATCAACAAGAAGTATAAAACAACGTTTATCATCATCACCCATGACCGTCATATCGCGGAAAAAGCGGATCGAATTATCGAAATCAAAGATGGTCGTATCAATTTGGATATCACGAAGAATTAATCACAAAAGTCCTGTCGTTAGATGGGACTTTTTCGTTGTTATGGTGGGATTTGAATTGTCAAAACAGATGATCAATGATACAATAGAGCCATAGATTTTAAGGATAGGTGAGTTCATGAGTTATGATGTAATTATTACCGATTTGGATGGCACGCTGTTGAATCGACACTCAAGATTATCAAATAAAACCGTTGAGGTATTTCAAACTCTAAAAGCTCTTAACAAAGTCATTGTTATTGCTTCAGGTAGAACCTACTCAGAAATCGTGAGATTGACCGAACCATTGGGATTATTAACATATCCGAATGCATACTTCATTTGTTATAATGGGGTATTAACAATCAAAACAAATCCCTTTGAAGTGCTCGATCAATTGTGTCTTCATCAAGAAGATGTAAAATCAATTGTCACATCTTTAGGTACCAAAGATGTTAAGTATCATGTATTCTGTCATAATCGATTATACATCTCTGATGACATTACTTTAACGCTCGAACATCATCTTTCAAGCGAAACAGAAGTCATCCGTACCGATATGAGTCACTATGATCACGTCGATCCTTTATACAAAGTCTTAATTTATGATGAAATCGAAAAAGTAAATCATCTTAAGAAAGCGATGCCTAAAGATTTGCTTGATCGTTATAGTGTTGTCAAAAGTAGTGATCAGTTACTTGAGATTTTTCATAAGGAAGGATCTAAGGGACACGCACTTATCAAATTGGTGAATCACTTATCAATCGACAAACAGAGTGTTATTGCCTTTGGCGATGAGGAAAATGATTTATCGATGCTTCAGAGTGCTGGTTTAGGAATTGCGATGGCTAATGCCAAACCAGCTGTCTTATCAGCTATCAAGAATCGTACCTTGAGCAATGAATTCGATGGTGTGGCTAACGCCATTAACAAATACATTTTAAAGGGAAGTGATTAGCTTGAATTTTGAAATCGAGATTATTATTTGGCTTCAGTCATTCCGAAATGGATTTTTCGATGCACTCTTTCAGTTTTTTACAATGTTTGGTGAAGAATTCATCATTGTGGGTGTTTTAGGAATTATTTATTGGTGTTACGACAAAAAAATCGGTGAAGAAATCGGAATTACGGTTTTTGTATCGTTATTTCTAAACTCATTGATTAAAACGATTGTTCGACGTTATCGTCCTTATCTCGTTGACGCCCAAATTGAAAACGTTCGACCTCAAACATCAGGTGGTTACTCATTCCCGAGCGGGCATACTCAAGGAGCTGCAAGTGTCTTCGGAAGTCTAGCTATTTGGATTAAAAAACGATGGCTATGGATTGTGTCTATTGTCATAATCGTTTTAGTAGCCATTAGCCGGATGTATCTAGGTGTTCACTTCTTAACCGACGTTTTGGTGGGTGGGCTACTTGGGATTGGAATTTCTTGGCTGGGATATCGGTATTTTTCTACTCATGACAACCATGAGAAAATGTATCGTTACTTGGTGATTGGAATAACCGTATTTGGTGTTATTTTCTATTTATTCACATTATTTACCATTGAATCCACTTCAACACTAACTAATGCTCGTAATTTGGTCGATAAACTGGAAGCATCGTTTAAAATGATTGGAACAGTCATTGGCTTTGTGTTGGGGGTTAGTTATGAAAAGAAGCAAGTACAATTTGAAAACCATAAAGTAATCTGGAAAAACTTAATTCGTGTCGTACTGGGCGTAGCGATTGTTATGGCTATTCGATTAGGTCTTAAACCCATCTTTGGGTTAATTGTCAATCCTGAAGAATTAGAAGAAGGACAACTGTTTTTCGCATCATTAGCATTGATGTTTGATTTTATTCGCTATTTCTTGATGGTATTTGTTGGAATCGGTCTTTATCCAATGATCTTTAAAAAAATAAATATATAGTAAGGAGTCTGTATGGATATACATAATCACACAATTTATAACAAAGAATTGATTCTTCGTTACAACAAGTATTACCTGCTCGATTTTCTTAAAAAGAACTTTCTTATAATTGCAATTATCACATTGGGTATGTCGATCTACATGTTTGCGATTAACCAATGGGTTAACGGTTTGATACTGATAGGAATTTTAATAGGTTATTTTGTTCTCACGGTTGTGATTCAGAAAATAACGACCATGAGGGCATTGAAAAGAAGTCCAATCGTCGATAATCCGTTTACTCAGCATTATACATTCAAAGAAGATTATATCGAAATAGTAAGAACTAAGACGCATCAACTCAAATACCAAGAAGTAGCGCGAATTCAAAGAAATAAAGAGTTTTTTATCATATATGACATTAATAAAAAGACTCATATCATTGATTTAACTGCATTTGATAATGTAACAGATTTAGATCAATTAATCACATTTCTACAAGAGAAAATCGGAAAAAGATTTCATTAACAAAGGAAAGCGAAAGCTTTCTTTTTTGTTTTGACATTTTTCGTGATGTAAAGTATAATTAAACCAGATGGTCTAAACCATGTGGTTTAATTTTTTAGATGAGGTTAAAATTATGAACATTGATAAATCGTACTTCCTAACTTCGAACAAGTCACTCTTTGATGAAACACTAAAAGAATTTTCAACAAAATCATATCAAAGTGCCTCGCTTAATACCATTATTCAAGCGAGTCATTATAACAAAGGAAGTTTTTATTATCGTTTTAACGATAAGTTTGATTTGTATATTTCTTTGATTAACCACGTATATTCATTGCAAGTTGATTTTATAGAAAAAATAATTAAAATGGCGTCATCTAGAGCTCATATTTCTGAAATTCTCGTATATTTGTTTGAAAGCCAAGCATACTTATATCGAATAAACCCATCCTATTTAAGTCTCCTTATAAAATTTGATTCAGAATCCGATGATTTTATTAAAAGCGTTAATAATGTCACAATTCCTTCCTTAATTTCGACATTCATTTCTTACCTATCCTCATTCCAAGTACAATACATGAACGCTAATAAAGTTGATTATGAAGTTATGTTAGCCATTATTGAAAATTGTTATTATAACATTGCCTACATTTTAAATTTTGATTTTTCTCAATCGAAAATAGTAAAATTGTCTGAAATGATTCTCTCAATGCTTCAAAATCCTTCTCAAACCGCTCCATTAAATAACCAATCATTTGAAGAGAAGATACTTCGTTCAACAGAGGATAATTTATCGGTGTCAATTCAAGAGGGGTTATCTCTTCTAATTATTGAACCTAGAATGAATCTATCTGGGAAACATCAAAATGAAAGATCTTATTTATTTAAACAAACGAAACATAAAATCGACAATAAACAAAAATTGTCATTGTTAATAAGAATAAAAAATGTAATTCAATCATTAATTCATGCAAATACCTTCAAGAGTGGTAGACAAAAACTAGCATTTTATGCTAAACTGAATAATAACGAAGCAGTTTTTACATCATTGATAGTGAATAATGATTTATTTGAATACTTGAATGATCCTTATTATCGTTTCTCATCTGATCAACGGATTATTTACCATTTTCTTATTAATTTGATTAAAAAAGAACCAATTCTGTATCTTGACCACACGATAGAACGATTAACAGATAATGTAAGAGAGGTTTTTCTTGAATTTCTCCATCGACTAAGCGATAATCATTATACTCTCGTTATATATTCCTCACATTTTTATAATCTTTTACCGATTGTTGATGATGTTATTTTTACCAATAAAAACCATATATTAAAGATGGTATCGAGCGAACAATTAATTGCCAAATATGGCAAGTCGACCATTTTGATTCATTATTTAGATCATGGGATCGAAAAAACAGCGGCTTTTAACCAGGAATCGCTCAATAAAGATTACTTGAATAACATTTTGCTTAATTATCCCATTAAATCCATTCAAACACATACACAATGTCCCGATGAGATATATAAATTAGAAACTGGGGTGACCTTGTCATGAAATCATTTTTAAAGCTCCTAAAAAGCGAATTGACCGATCTTTACTCCTATCGAATCATAGTTCTAGTGACGGTGTTGACCTTTGTCTTTGCTATGGCTATGGGGCTCTTTCCTGAGCTCAATCACTCAAATTTTTTCTATTTTAACATTTTTGTGCTTCCGGTCATCATTTTCTCAGTTTCCATGTTTATTTCTCGTGAAAATAACACGCTTATACCCTATGTAACAGGTGAACAAAAACCTTTGTTATATGTGTTTGCGAAAATAATCGCCTCGGTTATTGTGGAATTAATACCCATTGTAGCTTTTATTATCATGATGCGTTTTACCAAAATTGATATTCAATATGGGTGGCTTTTCCTAGCCTATCTTTTAGGGGTTATCCTCCACATTATTATTGCGATTTCAGTAGCGATAATTAGCCATAAAACCACGACACTATCAATTAATTATTTAGCGTATATTATTGTCTTTTCGGCTTCCGCAATTCTGTTTTCTAATGGTCTTATCCCGCTTTCATCCCAATATGCCATGTTGATTTCTCCAGCATTTTTATCTGCGGTACTGATTGATAATATTCTGGCTGGGTCCGCTTATAGTGCTACTTGGTTAATTGTGTTATCCGTTATTTTGCAGTTTTTGTATGGGTCAGTGTTGATACTATTTGTTATTCGTCCCTATTTTAAAACTTACTTATTGCATTTTTATAATCATCAATCCTAATTTTGTAATGTTAGAGGGTGTCTTGCTTGATTGAAATTAACAAAGCAAATCAAACGTTTCATATTTCCACTGCACATTCAAGTTACATTATGTCGGTTTTGCCTAGTAAGCATTTAGGACACGTCTATTATGGTAAAAAATTAAAATCAAGCGATTCGATTGAACCGCTGATTTTTAATTATCATTTAGAAGTTGGCTCACAAGTTCTCTACGATCAATCCGACCGTACATTTACTTTAAATTTAGCTCTTTTAGAAGCATCTACGTATGGTAAAGGGGATTACCGAGATCCGATGATGCATTTTCGGTTGCCGGACGGATCGCGATTGACCGATTTCCATTACGATAATTATGAAATTTTAGCTCAAAAACCTTCTTATCCCGAACTTCCAGAAAGTTTTGGGGATAACATCGAGACATTAAAAATTAGATTGATTGATGATGTGTCGAAACTATCAATCGAGTTATTGTATTCTGTATTTTATGAAGACGACATCATCACGAGACGAACGATTATTCAATCGTTATCAAATGATTCAATTGTCATTGAAAAAGCGATGAGTACTCAAATCGATTTTCCTCATCATAATTTTGATTTAGTTAGTTTAGACGGTGCTTGGATTCGCGAACGACATATTCATCATCGCAAATTGACATATGGTATCGTGAAAATTGATAGTAAACGAGGCGTTTCTTCATCGGATCATAATCCATTTGTAGCGCTGAAAGAGGAAAAGACCGATGAGAATCACGGTGAATGTTATGGATTTTCACTGATTTACAGTGGTAATTTTGAAGCTTCAGCAGAAGTAGCCCCTCACGATTCATTGCGATTTTTAATGGGTATCAATAGCTTTGATTTTTATTGGAACTTGGAACCAGGAAATACCTTTGTGACACCTGAGTCCGTGATGACGTATTCAAGCGAAGGATTGAATCGTCTCAGTCAAAATTTCCATCATTTTGTTAACAAAAATATCATCCCTCAACAATGGCAAGGAAAAGAACGACCGATATTAATCAATAATTGGGAAGCGACATACTTTGATTTTACAGAGCGAAAATTGCTCACATTAGCACGAAAAGCCAAAAAACTCGGTATGGAGTTGTTTGTACTCGACGACGGCTGGTTTGGCAAACGAAATGACGATCATTCTTCGTTAGGGGATTGGTATGTCAATAAAAAAAAGTTGCCATCAGGATTATCAGGGCTTTCCGCCAAAATCAACCGAATGGGCCTTGATTTTGGCATTTGGGTTGAACCCGAGATGATTAGCCCAGACAGTGATTTGTATCGTGAACACCCCGATTATGCGATTGCACATCCTAATCGTACCCCTGCATTGGGCCGCAATCAATTGATATTGGATTTGACTCGAAGCGATGTACAAGAATACATTATTGATCAGATGACTGCCCTTTTTAAGTCAGCGAACATCGTATATTGCAAATGGGATATGAACCGTAGTTTCTCCGATGTCTATAGTCATCGGTTAGAATCGAAACAACAAGGTGAATTTTTCCATCGATATCTCTTAGGTTTATATTCCGTACTATCCAACTTAACCCAACGATTCCCTCAGATATTGTTTGAATCGTGTGCTTCCGGAGGCAATCGTTATGATTTAGGAATGCTGTGTTATATGCCCCAAACATGGGTCTCGGACGACACCGACGGAATCGAGCGATTGTGGATTCAATACGGAACATCATATGCTTATCCTTTATCGACGATGGGTGCTCATGTGAGCCAATCACCGAACGCACAAACGCTTCGTACGACCCCTATTGAGACGCGGTTTAATACGGCTGCGTTCGGACTGCTTGGATACGAACTGGACTTATCAAAGCTTTCTCGATTCGACCGTCAATCCATCCAACGTCAAATCAGTTTCTATAAAGATCACCGACGCATGCTTCAATTTGGAACGTTTTACCGACTAGAACATCCCGATGATTCCAATGAGTGCCGTTGGATGGTTGTTTCTGAAACGGGAGACGAAGCATTGGTCGGTCATTATCAACTTTTATCGAAACCGAACCCTCCAAGACAGAAAATTACCGTTAAGGGATTGCTTCCCGATGGCGTTTATCACATATCAAATCGCCCTCAATACTTAAACCTGAAACTCTTTGGCGATTTGATTCATCATGCGCTTCCTGTAAAAATATCTGCTAAAAGTACGTTGTTTCACTGGTTATCCAATTTTTACCTCATGCCCACGGAAGTCGAATCCTTCGATATCGACGGCGATGCATTGGCGAACAATGGGTTTATCCCCGCTCAAAATTTTATGGGAACGGGTTATCATCCAAAAATTAGAATATTAGGCGATTTTGGTTCACGAATCTATCATCTCAAACGAAAGGAAGTTCAATGATGAGACAGGATATTGGTTTAAATTTTGATTGGTTTTATTCACCCGATTTTAAAGAAACGTACTTAAAAAACGATGCTTCACTTGACCATTTTGAATCGGTTATGCTACCGCATACCAACAAAGTCTTACCCTACAACAATTTCAATGAAAAAGACTTTCAATTTGTATCGTCTTATAAGAAGAATTTTACTGTCCCTTCTGAAGCCAAAGGGAACCGCTTATTTTTGCATTTCGGTGCCGTAATGACTGTAGCGGAAGTGTACTTGAATGAGCAAAAAATCGCGGTTCATGAAGGTGGGTTTACCCCGTTTGACGTTGAAATTACGGATGTCGTGGTATGGGATCAACCCAATTATTTATTTGTTAAAGTCGATTCAAGAGAAATCAAGGATGTGCCCCCGTTTGGTTACGTCGTCGATTATTTATGTTATGGCGGTATTTACCGGGAAGTTTCGCTCCAAATTCGGCCACATTTGTATATCGATCATTTGTTTATTCGTACACTCGAATCCCCCCGTTTACAAGAATCCTCGATGATTTTGGATTGCTCGATTGCATTAAATCAAGAATTAGAACAAGACTATCGTATGGAAGTAACGGTCTTTGATAACGATAAAGCAGTATTAACAAAAACAATCGAAGCTATTTTTGCGAAAGAACATCGTTTTTCAGGAGAAATCGATAACATCGTACGTTGGCAATTAGATCAACCGAAACTCTACTCACTCGAGCTCGTTTTATTCAATGCTCAAGGCGAAATTGACCGTATTCGAGACGTATTTGGCTTTAGAACGGCCGAGTTTACAACTGAAGGATTTGTCTTAAATAACAAAAAAATCAAGTTAATTGGCTTAAATCGACATCAAAGTTATCCTTACGTTGGCTATGCGATGCCCAAGCGGATTCAAGAAAGCGACGCCGAAATTTTAAAGTACGAGTTAGGATGCAACATTGTCCGTACCTCTCACTACATGCAAAGCGATCATTTCATTCGCCGTTGCGATGAAATCGGATTGCTTGTCTTAGAAGAAATTCCCGGTTGGCAATACATTGGCAACGAAGATTTCAAAGAACGGACGTATGATAATCTGACAACGATGATTACGCATCATTTCAATCATCCTTCCATCGTTTTATGGGGTGTACGCATCAATGAGTCACCCGATGATCATGATTTTTATGTTAAAACGAATGAAGTGGCACGATCCTTAGACGATTTTCATCAACTTGGCGGAATTCGCAACTTCAAACACAGTGAGTTTTTAGAAGATGTGTATACGTATAATGATTTTTCACACGTAGGAAACAATGACGGACTTGCGAAACCCCGAAAAATCACTGGTAAATTGGTACCCTATCTCGTTACTGAGCACAATGGTCATATTTTTCCAACCAAGAAATTTGATCATGACGAAAAAAGAAGAGCTCAAGCCCTTCGCCATCTAGCGGTTCTTGACGCCAACTTTGGGAACGAAATGATATCAGGAACCATCGGTTGGTGTATGAACGATTACAATACCCACGTTGAATTCGGCTCCGGTGATCGCATCTGTTATCACGGAGTTTTGGATATGTTCCGTATTCCTAAATACGCTGCTTCGGTGTATGCTTCCCAACAAACACAAAAACCCGTCTTAACCGTTGCTTCAAACCTATACATGGGTGATCATGCCCGTTCAATGGTTCCGCCTACGGTCATCTTCACAAATTGTGATTATGTCAAAGTATACCGAAACGGTCGTTTCATCGATGACTTCTATTCGGCTTGGGATACGTATAAAAACGTGCCCTACGCACCCGTCATCGTTGATGACTATATTGGTAATTTAATCTTTGAAGACGAAACCAAGTATAGAAAACCCGTTTTAAAACGAATTAAAAAGGTATTGAATTCCTTGTATTCATCGAATCCTTGGACTAAACTTGCGAATGGCTTCAGAATGTTTGATCTCATGGTTTTCCATCGCATCACCTATGGTCAAGCCATGGGGTATTATGGTAAATACATCGGCGATTGGGGAAAAGAAGGCGGATCGTATCTTTTTGAAGGCTACATTGATGACAAAATGGTAATCAGCGTCAAAAAGGGAGCGAACCAATCCGTTCGTTTCGTCGCTTCTGCCGATCATACAGCGCTCAAACATGGGGAAACCTATGATGCGACGAGAATCGTTGCGAAACTGGTTGATGAATACGATAACGACCTCATCTATGCCCATAACGTCGTTACCGTCGAAGCATCCGATCATTTTGAAATCATTGGTCCAAAACAGGTTGCCTTAATCGGTGGCTCCATCGGTATTTATGTTAAGACAACCGGTAAAAAAGGCAAAGGGTCCATCACTTTAAAAACCGACAACTATTCCGAAATTAGTATAAAGATCTCCGTTGAATAAAAGAAAGCTTGCCATCCTTGTTGCAGTGGCAAGCTTTCTTTTTTTTATGTAAGAAGACCGTGGTTGGTCAAAAACATGTACACAATATAGTTGGGGATGGCGAAGGATTGCTCATCGGTATCGGATGATCCCCAGGTGTTCAAACCGAGAAAATGGCCATCGACGTCCGTCAGTGCGCCTCCTGAAGAGCCTTCATGTATCATCGCATTATGATAAATGACATCAAACGAGACGTTGGATATGGTTTGCATCGATAAAAACTCACCAAAGGTCACATTATTGACAACAGAGAGAGGATTTCCGACCGCGAGCACCAATTCACCGGGGTTAAACTGATAGAAGATACGAGAAGTGATATCCATGATGGCCACATCGCCATCGCTCGGCTTCAGAAACTTCAAAACGGCAATATCTAAGTCTTCATCGTAAGCAATCAATTCCGCTGAAACGGGGGTAGAAGAATCAAACACAACGACTTCATAACTTGCTGATTTGCCTTTATTGTTGGTTACGTGCTCGTTTGTGACAACGTAGTAATGAGTATCGTCTTCCTGATAGATAACGCCCGATCCATTCATGGTTGATTCCACGATGGTCGTGTAAGGAAAGTACGGATTGGTTCGATAGATGGTTGTGGTCACTTGAACATTTGAACGACGAATGGCATCTTTCGTTGCCAATAAAACGTCATTATAGGCATCCATATCGGTCAGTTCATACGTTGGCGAATGATAACTTGAATACGCAATGTAATCATCGTTATCGATGGTCATAGTGCCGTCGACCAACGTCGGATAGGTTTGTGGAAGGGTTGTACTTAAGGTTGTAAAATTGAAGTCAAAATCAAGATAAGCACAGCCAGATAGAAACACTGTAAGCGATAAAATCATGAAACTCATGATTTTTTTAATCATTGATATCACCTTTCTTTTGATAGCATTGCAATTATTGTCTTTTTGACTATAATAAAGATATAGAAAATCGACGGGGGGATTCACATGCCAAATCTTGATTACCCAACCTACTTGAACATAGCGCTGTACGCAACCATTGCCTTGGGGGCTTTTTTTGGATTTCTAAAAGGTTTTAAGAAATCCATTTTTTCATTTATCACGACATTATTTTTTTACGTCGTCTTTTTTGTAACAATCGAACAAGTAGTGACATTCTTATGGACATTTGAGAACGCCTATTTAAGTCAACTGTTTGCTTTGCTCGATGGCAGTTTGGCACAAGCAACCTCGTTTGCTCAAGTAGCACCGATGGCCTTATCGCTTTATTTAGGCGAAGATTACGCTGCGATTATTGCCAATGAACATTTCCTAGAACTCGCTACTGGAATCGGCATGTTCGCCTTGAAGATTGTATATACACTCCTTTATTTTACCATAATTTTTATAATCTATAAATTCATCTGCTGGATTATTCGTATGATTTTCTTTGGTGGCAGTAAGAAAAACTCCAAATATGTTTCTAAGAACCGTGGTCTCGGTCTCTTGTTTGGGGCAATGGAAGGTGCCATTGCACTTTATGTCACACTGATTATCATGGGTGGTGTCTTCTCAATAAGCGAATCGCTGGTTAATTTTGTGCCCGATGAAACACCCGAAGAAGTCGTTATGCCGTTTCCACGAGATCATCTTTATGAAGCGTCGTATTCCTTGCTCGCTGAGGAACCAGGAATCCCTGCACTTCCTCCCGAACTCTATGATATGGTCAATCAGTTGAAAGAATTGACGGATGCCTATAATAACAATTTTTTAGTTTCTAGCACCTCGACGATTACCATGACGGATTCACATGATCAACAAATTCCTTTAAATTTATACTTGTTTGACGAAGTATTGTCGTTTAATTACGATGAAGAACAAGTTTCAATTCGAAAAGAACTATCGACGTTCGCATCCATTGGGGCCTACGTCATGGATATGGAATATATGCAAACCAATGACTTAGCCGATATCTCGGGTGATAACATTCGCGATATCTTTGCGATGGTATCGCAATCCGATCTTATCGTCAATGTGATGCCATTAGGCATAGAGGTGGCAGCGGTGTATCTTGATGCCCCGTTGGACGTTCCTACAGAAGAACTTTATGCCATTGATTGGGGAAATGAACTGACACAACTCGGCACCATCGCCGCAACGGCATTTGATATTATCAGTACTGCCGGATTTCTTGAAGGAACCCCGGATGTCGAACAAATCGATGTCACGGGCGACGAGATTCGTGATTTGTTCGACACCATCAGCGACAGTGAATTGATTACGCTTGCTGCGTTTGTGGCGGTTGAAACCTTATTGGTCGATGCCTCAGAAACGGTTCAAGCAGTGCTGACATTACCTGCTGGCGTTGAATGGGAAGACATCGTTTGGGAAAATGAATTTATGGCCATTGGTTCCATTATGGGCGAGGTGCTGGACACAGGATTAACACCAGGCCAAATTGGCAGTGGTGATTACAGTGCCATTTTAACAGCGGTAGCGAACATTGATTTCACGATTTTACTCGATTCCAAAATTGTTACGTATTCATTGATTAACGTGTTGTCCGGAGCGGTGCCAATTGAAGGTCTTGATCAATTCTTGGTGGTACCTGCCGATATCGAATGGTTGATTTATGATACGGATGGCGTTACCGTCATCGGCGGTGAACTTCAAGCGATTTTAGAAGCGTTGGGAGCGATGTCCAGCGTTTTGGAAAACATCGATTTTGATAATTTATCACCCGAAGTCTTAAGCGATTTGTCGGATGATTCGATTGACACCATTTTTGAGTCGCAAGTTCTCGTTGCTTCCTTGTCTAACGTTATTCTATCGATGGATTTAGGGGATTATGCCTTAATCGTGCCGACAACATCCGTCGATGCTAATTTTAACATTCTGAAAGATGAGATGAAGGCGGTGCTCAAAGCTGCCAAACTGATCTTAAAAGAACCGGTTTGTGAACCGGGGGATGATGTCTGCGAAAATCAAGAAACGAATTATATTATCAATGCTTTGTCCTTAACTTCAGAAGAAGTCGACATTTTGATTGCCTCCGATATTTTGAAGGCAACGGTGGGTAATTTACTCAATGATTTAAACCAAGATCCTTTAGTGGTCCCTCCCTCTGCGCTAGGTCCTGTTGAGTTGGCGTATCCCGAAGATCAACGTGGTCAAACTTTGAATCTGGTAACCGGCGAAGAAATAAAAGCCGTTTTATTGGCAGTTATGGTATTTGAAATCACAGATTTTGAAAATATGGAGTTTGACGCCAGTCTCATTCAAAAGATTGAATCCGAGACGACCCCAGGTCAAGTTGATGAAGACAAAATTACGACCATATTTAATTCCGACATTATCCACGCCACCTTGTCGAAAGTGATTCTCGATTTGGCAGTGGAACAACCGGAATTCATAGTTATTCCTTATTATAAAGAAGATAACATCACGGAAGTTCGTTACACCGAAGGTGAACTAACTTATATCGATCAAGAAGAATTGAAGACCATCCTTCGTGGTTTGTATTCGTTAAATATCACGGATTTCGAAAATATGGAGAATGCGTTTGATATTCAGGCGATTTTAGATAACGTCGATACGTTGTTGGAATCAGCCGTTTTACAAGCGACTATCTCGAAACAACTCTTAGACAAGCCGGATCTTATTACCGTTCCGACACTGTATTTTGGTAATCAAGATATTAAAATCGAAGTCGGCGATGCATTTGAGGGAACACAAACAACCTATATTTACAGCGAAGAATTAACCGCGATATTTAATGCGTTAAGTGTTCTAGAAATCACTGATTTTGAGTCGGCTTCGTTTGATGCAACCATTATTAATCGTCTTGAAGATACCCTCGATGAAGATGAGGATCTTGATATCACCGAATTATCCGAAACCAAACTCGATACCTTGTTTGCTTCGGCTATTTTGCACGCTACATTATCGGATGTTATCTTGGATTTGATGAATCAAGAAAACAACTATGTCGTCGTCCCTTACTATGGCCTTGATGATGAAAATAACGAATACGAAGTATTACAAACGTATCAAGGATTTGATTACATCGCTATTTCGGAACTTGAGGCGGCTTTGATAGCACTTCATTCGTTAGGAATCACCGATTTTGATACGATGGAATCGTCGATTACCTTAACCCTTATTTTAGACAATATTGATGTGTTATTGGATTCTGCAGTACTACATGCGACCATTTCAAAACAATTGCTGGATATGCCTGAGACTGTTATCGTTCCCGTCAATGCCCTTGATGATGAACCCATACAGATTGAGACAGGCGATCCACTCTTATCGACGAATATGACGTATATTTCCAACGCTGAATTGCGTCGCGTCTTTGATGCGATGGCTGTTTTAGATATTACCGACATCAATGGAGTGTCGTTTGATGCTTCGATTATTAGTAAATTAGAAGATGTAGAAGATGAAGATTCAGACCTCGATGTCGAAGAACTGTCACAGACGAAATTAGATACCCTTTTTGCCTCTGTCATCATTCACGCAACCTTATCCGATGTAATTATCGATTTAATGAATCAAGACGAAGCGTATGTTGTGGTGCCTCATTTTGGACTTGATGAAACCAATACGGAGTACGCTGTCTTACTCTCAGATGAAGTTGATTACGTGTCGATTACGGAACTTAACGCCGCGTTAACCGCACTGCACGCCTTGGATATCACCGATTTTAACACAATTGAATCGGCCGTCACGATCGAGGTCATTTTAGACAACATCGAACTATTGCTAGATTCAGCCGTATTGCATGCGACAATCTCAAAACAATTGCTCGATATGCCGGATTCCATTGTCGTTCCAGAAATGTCCCTCGATGATGAACCCATCAAAATTGAAACAGGTGATCCACTGCTATTGACCAACACGATGTTTATCACGAACGCTGAATTGCGAAGAGTCTTCGACGCAATGTCGGTTTTGGAAATATCCGACCCCAATAGCGTTGCATTTGATGCTTCCATCATTCAAAAATTGGAAGATACCCAAGATGACGATGATGATTTGATTACCGAAGAACTGTCAGATGACAAACTGGAAACGTTGTTTGATTCGGTTATCATCCACGCTACTGTCTCCGATATGCTTTTTGAATTAACGACCGGAGATAATCCATACGTGGTTGTACCTGAATACGGTATTGACGATACCAATGCAACCTTTGCAATTCAGGAAACCGCTTATTCGGTCGATTACGTCATCACTGAAGAATTATCAAACGTTCTTAAAGCGCTTTACGCTCTCAACATTACAAACTTTGATACGATTGAAACGGATTTGACGTTGGATGTGATTTTGGCCAATATCGATGTTTTGTTGGATTCATCGATTCTTCATGCAACAGTTTCCGATCAAATCTTGACCATTGAAGCCGAGATGATCGTTGTTCCAGAAACCTATGGTACCGGTCTTGATGAGATGGCCATTCGGATTTTGGCTGGGACGACCGAATACATTGTTAAACCAGAGTTAATCTCGTTATTTGATGCTCTTGATTTATTAGGTTTTACTGACTTTTCCGTTAGCTTTGATGCTTCCATCATAAATCGATTGGAAGACATCGAAGATGAAGATGAGGATTTGGACGTTACTGAAATTTCAGATACGAAGATGAACACCTTGTTTGATTCCGTTATCATTCATGCGTCGTTCTCAAAAATGTTCTTTGACGAAACGACTCCCGAAGGAGAAGAAGCAGCTGTTGTGGTTCCGTCACAAGACATCGACGGTATGACCGTCACTTATACGGAAACGGTATACAATTACATTCACATCACGGAGTTAAAACATACCATTTTGGCCTTGCATGCATTAAATATCACGGACTTTAATGCCGTCGACGCCATCCAAATGGAGACCATCATTGCCAACATGGACGTGTTGTTAGATTCTGCGATCATGCATGGTACGATATCCAAACAAATCATCGATATGACCGATGATGGCTTCATCATTGTTCCTTATAAAGCTGCCGATGATACGACGGAAGTTCGTAAACTGGTGGCTTCTACCGAATTTATCACCAAATTTGAATTGACGATTTTATTTGAATCGATGCAAACCTTAGGTGTCACTGGCGATTTATCGCTCTTCGATGGTGAATTAGATTATTCTCCTTTCTTTGATAGCGTTCAACGGGGCGAGATTTTGACTTCCTCCATCATGCATGCCATGATCTCCGATACGCTCATCACGTTGGATCCATCGATACTAATTGTTCCTTACTTTGAAGAAGAGGGTATGTTGGATGCCAATAAGATTCGCGTCGTAGTCGGTGAAATCGGATACTTCAACGAATACGTTGTCGTAACTGAAATTAACGCCGCTTTCGAAGCGTTAAACACGTTAGGCATTAATGGCGACATCGAAGATTTCGATGGAACTGTGAATCTTGATGCTCTGTTTGACGAAACAAAACGGACGACGATATTATCCTCATCGATCCTTCAACTCCGTATTTCATCAGAACTATTTGATTTGGGCGATGAAATATTAATCGTTCCTTACCGTCAGGAAGACAATCTGACCAACGTTCGAGTGACCGTCGGTGTTGATTTGCAAGCGAATGAATACGTACATACCAACGAACTCAATGCATTGTTTGCTTCATTGCCAATCTTAGGATTTTCCAGCGATATTCAAGGATTTGACGGTGACGTTTCGTTAACGCCTTTGTATGACGAGACCAATCGTAATCAAGTTTTGACATCCGCTATTCTTCAAGGCCGAATCTCGAAAGAACTAATCGATTTAGGCTCTGCTACGTTAATTGTCCCCTACACGGCAGCCGACAATCTGACCGATATACGATTAACGACTGACGGAACATTGTACCAAACCGAGTACATCACAAAAGATGAATTAGGATACATGTTCGAATCGTTAGAAGCACTCAATATTACGGTTGATATTCAAAGCTTCACGGGTCTGGATAGTTTGAATGCCCTTTATGACCCGATATCACGGGCTACGATTTTGGATTCATCGATTGTTCATGCGAAAATCACCGATGAATTAGTCAAACTCGACGACTCCGTGTTGGCCATCCCCTTTGTCGACGTGACCGAAGCGACCATTCGCGATACCGTTGGCGATGTTGGCTTTGAAAATGAATACATTGTTGAAAGCGAACTCGATCATTTATTTACAGCCATTGATTTACTCACGGTAGATGATACCAACCTACTCGATCCAGCGTTTGATGGAACCTTCGATTTATCGCCTCTATTTGACGATACCGAACGGAGCACAATTTTGGAATCTGCCATTATTCATGGCAAGATTTCCGAAGAAATGATGAATTTAGATTCCGGCATCTTGGAAATACCATACGGAACCGAAGATTATACCGAACTGGATGAATTGACCCACATTATCCTAACGGTAGGTCCGGTTTTACAAACCACAAATTACATCCAAGAATTTGAACTATCGAATTTGTTTGAGGGCTTAGAATTGTTAGGCTTTACGGGTGATGTTTTGAACTTTGATGGCGATATTAACCTAACGGCATTTTATGACCCCGTTCAACGCGCTACGGTTTTAGAGTCGAGCATTCTTCAAGCGAAAATATCGGCCGAAATGTTCAATTTAGGCGAATCGACCTTAACCGTTCCTTCAAACGATATTGACGGAAACGTCGTTCGACTATTGGCAGGTCCCGCTGGAAATCAAACCGATTATATTCTGAAGACGGAAATCTCGAATCTATTTGCCTCGATGGGCGTATTAGGACTTTCGGGAGACACCAACTTCGGTGGTTCAACGGACGTCAATTTGCTCAATGTATCCTCTCCTGAAGACCAAACGACGCTCCTCGCATCCGCAACGATGCACGCAACCATATCGAAGATTATCGTCGATCTTGACGACACCAGTGCGATATTGGTCGTTCCGACTTATACCGAAAGTGGCATTGCGGAACTGAACCGAGTACGCAAGACCGTCTCGTCCCATAATTTTGTCGTCAAATCAGAAGTTTCAAACCTGATTGATGCTCTTAATGCGATGGGATATACCAATCTAAGCATCACCAGTGACATTGATACCTCCAAGTTCTTCACGGAAACGGCGACCATTTTATCCTCGTCGATCATGCAGGCGACCATTTCCGAAGAAGTCATCGATTTGGATGACACGTCAGGTGTTTTAATCGTTCCGTCCTATACAATTGACGGCGCGATCGAAGCTAATCGAATCCGCTTAAGTGTCGATACCACGGTATATGTCGAAAAAGGCGAATTGACGGATTTATTCAATGCGCTCGATGCAATGGGCTTTGATGATTTGGATTCCTTTGGCACGGGTATTGATTCGAACAAATTCTTCACTGAAAAAGATACCATTTTACTTTCATCGATTATGCATGCGACGATGTCGGATCAATTATTAGTCGATACCGCTGGTGTTTTAATCGTTCCGAATACGGATGTGGAAAATTCTAACGAAGCGATTCGTGTGATCGTCGATACCACCGAATTCATCACCGTGGATGAAATCAAAGCATTACTGGATGCTTTAACGATGATCGGTCTTGATGAAGTGACCAGTTTCGCATCCATCAACATCTCGATTGGCGCATTATTTGGACCTGGTGTCGTGTTTGCCGATATGGTCGAATCCGCTTCGGTCCAAGCGACCATCAGTGATTCGTTCATTGATGTCGCCATTGATGAAACCGAACGCGTACCCGGTGATTCGGATTTGGTCGTCACTCAGTACCACCGTCAACTTTATTCATCAGGATTGACCAATAATCTCGAACAAATCGAAGAAACCGAACTAATCAATCTCTTATCAGCTTTACAAGTACTGGGATTCACGAGTTATGACGATTCAATCAGTTCGAGCACGATTACGGATTTAGATGATGCGGCATTGACAACCATCCTAACATCTGGTTCATTACACGTAACCATTGATAATATGTTAGCAGCCAATACCAATATTTCGGTACCAAACAAAGCCTATGTCGGTGGTAATACGAGCACGCCGCTTTATGGAATCAACGGATTAATTCAAGCAAACGAAATCAAGTACTTCATATTGGCTGCGAAAGCAATTGGTGGGGCTGACTTCACCAGCGTTGATTTTGACTATTCAGCCATTAACAGTTTATCTTCAGAAAATCAAACGATTGTTTTAACCTCGATGATTGTTCGTAACATGGTTACGCCGGATCTCGTATCGGCCGTCAATGCATACAACGCATTGCCAGCTATGTTCGGAGGGCCTGATCCTGTCCTTTACAGTCCGATCCCCAATAATTTCTACGAAGACAACGATCCACTCACGTTCTTGACATCCGCATCAATCTTGACGTTGATTGATTATTTACCGCTGTAATCCTTTAAGGGATGCCTAATCGCATCCCTTTTTGTTTTTTCAGGGACTTGAATCGATTCCTCAGTGATATCGGTTGATATTTTCTATGTTTACGTTATAATAAAAAATAGATAGACTGCGTGTCTGTCTAGAGACGGAGGTATTAGAATGGATTACAACTTAATCTTCAATGTCTTGTTTTTTGGTATTATCGGCTTGGCCGTTTTGGGGGGATTGTTGAGCGGTTTTAAGAAATCGCTGTTTCGATTCGTGACCATGCTGGTATTTTATGCAGTCTTTTTTCTGACCATTCGGTCGGTTTCATCCTTTTTATGGACGGTAGAGATTCCACAACTGGGCACGTGGCTAAGCAACATTGATTCCTCGCTGTCCTCTTACACGACGCTTGAGCAAGCACTGTCTCCCACTTTGGAAGTTCTTTTGGGTGTGAACTTAACGTCGACGAGTTCGACGATGGAAGCCTTTATTTTAGGAATGGGTGGATTCATCGTCAAATTGATTTATACCATCTTGTACTTTACGGTCGGATTAATCCTATGGAAAATCATTTGCTTCATTCTCCGTTTAGTGTTCATCCATAACACCAAAGGCGCATCAAAAAACTCACTTTTGGGCGCTGTATTCGGATTTGCGAATGGTGCCATGGCGGTTGCGGTGATGTTGATAATGATGGGCGGATTCATGGACATTGTCGGGAGCGTATCAGCCGTTATTCCCGATGAGATTCCTTCGAATTTAGCGAGCCCCTATGATCGGAATCATTTATACGAAGCCTCGCAATCGGTCATTTTATTAGCCGAAGAAGGGGAATCACCCATTGATATGCAAGAGATTAAAACAATGGTGGAAGCTTACGATCAAAATATCGTTGTCTCGATTGCCAATTCGATTACGGTTACCAACACCGATCAGGTGACGATGCCGTTTAATTTGTACTTATTCGACGAAGTATTATCGTTTGAATACGAAGAAGAAACCATCTATTTCCGTCAGGAACTAAAAGTAGTCGCTACTATTTTTGACCAAATATTCACAGCTCTTGATGAGGCCGGCATTGACATTACGAACATCACAGAAGATGATTTGGGTATTATTCTCGGAGCTGCCGCTTCCGTCGATTTAACCCAATTGCTGGATTCCAAACTGATTTCGAATGCGTTGGTCTATATTCTTTCGGGAGAAGCGGGACTTGAAATAAGCGATGTATTGATCGTTCCCGACGACATCGTTTGGTTCGACGAACTCGACGACGATGGCAACATCATTCCGGGCGAATTACGGTCCATCCTGGAAGCTCTCAACGCCATTATCGATGTTTCCGGTATGGTCGATTTCACCGACTTTAACCTCGATGTCATCGCCGAACTAACCAGCGATACCATCAATACAATCTTTGAATCGCAAGTTTTGGTCGCTACCATCTCCAATTTAATCCTTACCCAAGATTTCGGTGACACCGAAGTCATAATACCGGATACGGTTTTTGATGAAAATCGTTATCTCAAGAAAACAGAATTGGTTGCGATGGTAGAAGCCATCAAACTGATTATCGTAACGACGACAGACGGTCAGGATTTTGATTTTACCAAAGTTTTGTCGCTTTCATCCGACGATATTGACACCTTGTTCGAAAGTGAAATCTTGTCGGCTACGGTCGGTAATTATGTCTATGATTTGTCCGGAGATCCCATCATCATTCCGTCATCCGCATTGACTACCGTATGGACGGATGAAGCAACCCAAAGTCACACCGTCGTGTCGGTAGAAGAACTGACGGCGGTACTGAATGGATTATCCCTCATCGAATTTTCAGACTTCGACACCATGACGTTTGACGCAACGTTGATTGAAAAATTTGAATCCGAAACCACACCGGGAACCTTGGATGACGATAAACTTTCGACCTTGTTATCCAGTCAAATCCTTCATGCGACCTTATCGAAAATGCTGCTCGATTTAACCAGTGGCGTGGATGCTGTTGTGACCATTCCTTATTATAATCAAGATGGCGATTTATTACGTCAAATGTTAGACACAACGATTGTCATCGATGAAAATGAAATCATCGCTATGTTAAAAGCAGTTTATTCATTAGGATTTACCGATTTCAATGAACTAGGCGTTTTGGATCCTTCAATCATTTTCGACCATCTCGATGACCTGTTGGAATCCGCTACGCTTCATTACACCATATCCGATACGTTAGTCTCATTGGGAAGTTCCGTTTTGGAAATTCCGACCGTCGATGCGAACGGCGTTCCGACAAGTTATACCTATGGGGCTGGTAGCGAAACGACCACCTATCTAAAAGAAAGTGAAATCGAAGCCATCGTCGATGGGTTGGAAGTATTTGGATTAGATGATTTAGAAGGATTCGCGGGCGTAATTGATCTGACGAAACTTTCTACCGAAACGAACCAAGATCGGATATTAGCCTCCGCTAGTCTCCATTATACGATATCAAAAACCTTGCTTGATTTGTCGGATGAGGTTTTAATTGTTCCAGAGTATTCAGAAAACGGCGTTGCCGAAGTTAACCGAATCACCAAAACGGTCTCAGGTTATGAATATGTATCCAAATCGGAAATAAAGGCCTTGATCAATAGTTTTACCGCGATGGAATTTGATGATTTGGACTCATTTGGATTAGAATTGACTTCCGATTTATTCTTCTCTGAACGTGCAACACTCTTAGCAAGTTCCTCAATCCAAGCCACGTTGTCTGATAAGATGCTCAACGATACTGCTGGACTGTTGGTTATTCCGAATGATGTGAGAGTAACCGTCGGATCGATTGTGTACGTTGAAAAAACCGAAATCGAAGCCATCATGGATGGATTAGAACTCATTAATCTCACCGACTTTGACGCATTGACGTTTGATCCGGATACACTCTTTGGAACCGATTATGATTTGTTATTTACGTCACAATCGATGCAAGCGACGGTTTCCAAACCGATTCTCGATATCGCTTTCGATGAAACCGCAGCCACTGGAACCACCACGTTGATTGTTCCTACGGCATTACGCGAATCCATCTCGGTTGGATTAGCCGCTACCGAACAAATCGAACTCAATGAATTAAAACAATTGCTGACATCGCTGGATGTATTGGGGATTACGGACTTTGTTGGTGGCAATTTCGATGCCTCCAGCATTACCACAATGACAGAAGCAAACTTGACGACGATGCTTTTGTCAGGATCACTCCACGTTACCCTCGATAACATGCTCGATGACAATGACAATATTTCAATGACCGAGTACGCAGAGACCGATTTGCTTTACGGTGTTTTGAATCTGACGACCGCCGAAGAGTTGGTATCGTTTATTCTCGCTGCGAACCAATTAACTTCGGGTAACTTTACCGATGCGGATTTTGATTATACGACCATTTTAGGAATGACGCCGGAAAATCGTTTGGTTGTTCTCCACTCCATGATTGTTCGGTTCTTGATTACTCAAGAATTGGAAAGCTTAGTGGCACTCAAGAACATTGCCGTAGCACCAGCCGGACCGTTCTTCACACTCAATGCGGAAGATTATGAGTCGTTGGATGATGTTTCGGCCAACCGCGTATTTACCGAAGCGGATATCCTAGAAATTTTCAAATTTATGAATGATGAAGTCTTTGCAGACGACTAAGTTTCAAGGGAAGAGTTTTCTCTTCCCTTTTTTTATGTTTTCATCTATAATAAAAGAGCACCCTTAAAGAAATGAGGATACAAAATGAAAAAATCACTTTTACTTATGATGTTACTGATGATTGTTTTGACGCTTACGGGATGCGTCTTATCAAGTCAATCAACCAACACGACCACCACGACAACGCAATCGGTTGATTCGTCCGATTCGACGACCACCACATCGTCCGGATCGTCATCGACAACCACTACGACAACCACCACAACCACGACAACCACGACAACGTCTCAGTCCGATTCCACAACCACAACCACGACGACGTATTTAGAACGGTATCAAACGTTGGAATTGTTCTCCATTAATGATTTCCATGGTGGCGCCTACAGTGGCTTCGACATCATTTCAAACATAGGTGAATTCCTAAAATATAAGAAACAATCCACCGATCATACCATTATCATTGCCAATGGCGATATTTTTCAAGGAAGTGCCTTTTCGAATTACTATCATGGACGGCCCATCATCGACATCATGAATGAAGTTGGTTTTGACGCTTTTGTCATGGGTAATCATGAATTCGATTGGGGTATCGATGAGATTGCCAAGTATAACGATGGGGTAAGTGAAAACGGCGAAGCGAACTTCCCATTTTTAGCCGCCAACATCGTGACGACCAATAATTCTGAAATGATGCCTTGGACCAACCCGTATACCATCGTTACCATTAACGGTGTCAAAGTCGGTATTATCGGTGTAATCGGTGACGTCATTAACTCCATCGCCGCTTCCCGTGTTGAAGGCTATACTTTTGAAGATGTAGCAGATACCGTTAAAGATTATGCCTATCACTTAAGAACCGTCGAAGATTGCGACGTTGTCGTCGCTTCAATCCATGAATACGACTCATGGACCAATCAAGCCATCGCTGGCTTTACGGGAAATTACCGCGTCGATGCCATTTTTAATGGCCATACCCATCAAAATCAAGCGCTCATCATCGAACGTGCCGGAACCGACTTGCCGACCGCTCAAATTAGCAATTATTCCTCTTCGTTACTTGCGAAAATTACGTTGATATATGACCGTGAAACCGGTCTAATCGTTGAACCCGAGGATCCTTATACCATGGTTCAAACATTGTCAGACAGTAATTTCAGTTCTACGGATTCGGCGATTAACACCATTATTGACACGTACGCTCATGACGAAGTCTATCTCAACTTCATCAACGAAGAACTGGTCACGACACAAGCGTATTACGATCGTTATGATCTCGCTCCTTGGGGAGCTTCCGTCATTCGCGACTACTTGGGAATCGACGTCGGTTTTGTCAATGCCGGTGGATTCCGGGTAACCATGGAATCGGGCACCCTCACCATGGGTGAACTCGTGACCATTTATCCGTTCGATAACGTCATCAAGACATCGCAACTGACCGGGTATCAACTCAATGACTTCTGCGATACGATCGAAAGCAACGATATTATTCCCGATCAAGACGCCTACTGTTACGGCGGGACATTCTATATTGACGGATCACCCGTCAACGGCTCTACCCTCTATACCGTTGGAGCGGTCGATTATATTTTTGATAAAACATATTATATGTTCTTACAAGGCCAAAATATTACGCAAACAGTTTACTTTATGCGTGATTTATTAGCAATTGATCTTCGGAACAATACCGATTCGTATTTCAATCCTGCCAACGGCACTTCCTACCCGCAAGCATAAAAAAATGGTTGACTTCTTAGTGGAGTCAACCATTCTTATTTTAACGGGTTAATGTTATAATCGATGACTTTATAGGTTCCTTGATCATGCGTCAAGACGCTGATTGAACAGTTGAATAAGTACGACGTGTACGTAAAATCTTTGACCAAATTGACCAATACAGATTTGATGACATGCGAATGCGTTATCAGTAAAATGGTTTTGTCAGGATAGCGTTCGACGATTTGGTTTAAATTATCAAAAACACGACGTTCTAGATCCTTATTTTTTTCCATCCCGTGGATGGCGTCGTTGGTAACCAAATTAGCATACTCATCATCAATCTTACGGCCGTCGAAATCACCAAAATTACGTTCCATAAATCCCGCTTGGGCCAGAACTGCTTTTTGGTCACGCAGTTCCTTACAAATAATGGTTGCCGTTTCGTACGCTCGTTTCAACGGGCTCGAAACGATGACGTCAAAATGGAGATTGTTTTCACGTAAGAAAGTACCCGTCTGATGAGCTTGTTCCCGGCCATGGTCATTCAAGGGATTGTCCATTCGTCCTTGGACCACAAAGAGTTTGTTAGCATCGGTTTCACCGTGGCGAATCATGTAGATTGTATTCATTAAAAAATCACCTGAAAACAATTATACACCAAAGGTGTGAAAAATGATATAATAATGTTACTAAGGAGTGATTATACATGAGAATGGTCGATATTATTGAAAGAAAACGCGACAATCATGCTTTGACCAAATCGGAAATTGATTTTGTTATTGCTGGGTATACAAAAGGGGTTATTCCCGATTATCAAATGAGTGCTTTATTAATGGCGATATATTTTCAAGGAATGTCGGATGAAGAAGCGACAAACTTGACCGATGCGATGCTTCATTCCGGCGACATCATTGATTTATCGAATGTCAACGGCGTCATCGTCGATAAGCATTCGACGGGCGGAGTAGGCGATAAAACGACCCTGATTTTAGGCCCGCTCGTCGCTTCATGCGGCGTTAAAATAGCGAAATTGTCGGGTCGCGGATTAGGCCATACGGGTGGTACGCTCGATAAGTTAGAATCCATCGACGGTTGTTCGATTTCGTTAAGCGAAGAACAATTCATTCGTCAGGTCAACGACATTAACATTGCCGTTGCCGGACAAACCGCCGAATTGGTTCCTGCTGATAAACTTCTCTACGCTTTACGAGACGTCACCGGGACCGTCAATTCCATACCGCTCATTGCCTCATCGATCATGTCGAAAAAACTAGCCAGTGGTGCCGATGTCATCTGCTTGGATGTCAAGATTGGCGACGGCGCGTTTATGAAAACCATTGAGGATGCCCGCGTGTTATCCAAACTGATGGTGGCCATCGGATCCAAAATGGGAAAAAAGGTCGTCGCATTTTTGACCGATATGGATCAACCGCTCGGACTAGCCATCGGGAATCGTTTGGAAGTTAAAGAAGCCATTGAAACCTTATCTGGAAACGGACCTAAAGATTTAGAGACGTTATGCGTTGAGATTGCCTCACACATGATCTATCATGCCCAAAAAGCACCCTCCGTAGAAGCGGCCAAGCAGCTCGCTTATGATCAGTTGCACAATGGCAAAGCGTTGGCTAAATGGAATGAATTCATTCATGCTCAAGGCGGACATATCGACTCCTTATCCGATTTTATTCACGTCAATGAAACCATTGACGTTGTATCAAAAGAAGAAGGGACTGTCGCCAAAATCAAGGCGCTTCCGATTGGTTTAGCGTCGTGCAAACTCGGAGGTGGTCGAGAAACCAAAGCCGATATCATTGACCCGATGGTCGGTATTGTTTTGCATAAGAAAATTGGTGATCACGTAACAAAATCAGAACCCTTGTGCACATTATATGCCAATAAGGCTGTGGATCCATCGATTATCGATAGCGTCTACGAAGCATTTGAAATTGTTTCGAATCCCGTCAAACCATCACCCATTATATTAGAAACCATCTAAAAATAAATCATCGATTCATAAGGATCGATGATTTTTTTGTATTAACCATTCTAATGTTTGTTTTATCAAGGTCTGATAAGCCGGATTTTTTAAGGTTTCAAGATGATGACCGGGCGATAAATACACGATATGTCCGATACTTTGAGAACGATACCAGCCAGCAGGTATAATCCTTCCCTGATGAGAATAATTAAGGAATTCAATGGTGTTGGTTTTTCCATCGAGCGCACAGTCATAGGGTTCTTCAAACGCTTGAAAATCGGAGATATTCTTCGTAAAATCAAGTGTAGGATTGGATATCCGGTAACTGAGCAACGCTTCTTGGGGATGTCCATTGAACGAACCGCCTAAGAGCGGTTTTAGCTGGGGTGTCGATTGCAATGAAATGCCTTGATGAATCATGAGAAGCGATCCGCCATTGTTCAGGTAGTTTGTCAAATTAATCGCCACATTCTCTTCAAGAGGAGTCCATTGATCACAAAGCGATACAACAACCCGATACGTTGAAAAATCAATCGATGAGGTTAATTCATCGGTTTTAACAAGAGTCCATTTTCCATCTTTGTAGAGATTGCTTATGAGCGCATCAAAGCCCTTCATCGAATGCCATTTGGCCGATTCATAATCGCCAATTAGTAATAATTCAATCATACAAACTTAAAAGGGTAACGGATTACCTTGGTAATCCAGATAGTAAGGATGAGGCGATGCTTCAAAAGAATGATTTTCAAGGATATCTACGATGGCGTTCGCTGAAATATCCGGTGTCAATGGTCCTTCATCATGATAAGTTCCGCTCAACCATGTTTTCATCCAACCGGGGTGAAAGAGAAAGGCTTGACCGCCGATGGGCTTCAAATTGTTATGGATGATGGCCGTAAACATATTTAATGCTGCTTTCGAAGAACAGTACGCAAACCAGCCTTGTCGCCTGCAATCGTAAATGCTACCCGCTTCCGACGAAATCGAAACCACACGTTTTTGATGGCCATTTTTGAGAAGAGAAAACAGTTCGTTGGTCACTCTCAACGCGCCGATGGCATTGACATCGATGACGGTATGAATTTCATCGTAATTGATTTCATCGCCTAAAACCGATTGATTGTCGCCAGTTATGGCGCTGTTATTAATGATTAAATCGATGGATTGGGTTGTTTTTTCGATATGCTTGACAGCGTTTTTTACCGAATTCAAATTGGATACATCGAGCGGAATAATAATCAAACTCTCCGGGTAAGATGGTTTTAAGTCTTCAAGCAATTTCCATTCCGTACGGTATTGCCCCGCAAAAACAATATACCCTTTTTTCAGAAGCGCATGCGTCAACTCATAGCCAAGTCCACGTTCAGCGCCGGTTACGACTGCGTAGTAGTTCATAGTGACCTCCTAAAGTAAGTGTCTATTCTTATTATACGTTACTTTATCAATCTCGTTGCTATTTTTTCAACTCTATGGTAAACTTATTATATAAATAAGGGGAGCTTAGGGAACTAGGCTGAGAGTATAACTATTCCGTTATAGACCTTACCTGATCTGGATAATGCCAGCGTAGGATAACACTCTCGATTTTTCATCCCCTTATGATAGGGGATTTTTCTTTTGGGAGGGCACAATTATGAAACGAAGCATTCAAACCAAAGTATTAGCGGAAATGGGTATTTTAATTAGTTCAGCGATTGTCGTCGATTTATTGGCAGGGCTCTATAGCCCCTTTCGCTTCGGTGGATCGATATCGCCAGCGATGCTCTTTATCTTTGTCATTGCGTTCCGTCACGGAACCAAAGCAGGATTGATCAGTGGGTTAGCTTTTGGGATTTTATCATCCTTAGTGGGATGGCCGTTGGGAATCACGTTTGTGATTCATCCGGTTCAATACTTACTCGATTATGTTGTCGCATTTATGGTGCTTGGACTGGCAGGGCTCTTTAAGAACACAACCAAGAAAGCATTACCCATGATTTTAGGCATGGTTTTGGGTAGTTTTTTAAGGTACTTGGCACATGGATTTTCAGGTGTTATTTTCTTTGCGGCTTATGCGCTTGAATCGGGGCATGAAGTTTGGTTCTATTCCTTCGTTTTGTATAATTTGCCCTACATGGCTGCGTCTTTGGGAATGTGTTTGGTGTTGGGATTGATTTTACAAAAACGGAAAATCTTCCTAATCAATCTATCAGAAACAGACTAAGACACTCAAACATATAATGACATTTGATTGATTCCTTACATCATTCAAATGTCATTTTTTTATCGTTTGCTTAGCACTCAATGCTTGACAGTGCTAAATATTCGATGTATAATGATAGCGATAATAACAGGAGGATGAAATTCATGAAAGAAAAAATGGAATTTAAGACCGAATCGAAGCGGTTATTGAACTTGATGGTTCATTCCATCTACACGAACAAAGAAATCTTTTTAAGAGAACTTATATCCAATGCCAGCGATGCCATTGATAAATATCATCTAACATCTCTGACGGATGAAAAACTTGAGAAAACCAATGATTATGAGATTCACATCAGCGTTGATAAAAAGAAACGCACGTTGACGATCTCTGATAACGGCATTGGTATGACGTATGACGAACTCATCAACAATCTGGGAACCATCGCGAAAAGCGGTACCTTGGAATTCTTGCAAAATTTAAAATCAAAAGAAGTGAAAGATACGGATTTGATCGGTCAGTTTGGGGTCGGATTTTATTCGGCATTTATGGTGTCGACGAAAGTCAAAGTCGTAACGAAATCCCCGTTTAGCGAAAAAGCGTATCTATGGATTTCCGAAGGCGAAGAATCTTTTACCATTGAAGAAACCGAAAAAGCCGAACGCGGAACGACCATCACCCTTTCCATTCGCAAAAATGAAGAGGACGAACATTATGATGACTTCTTAGAAGACTACAAGATTCGTCAGTTGGTCAAAAAGTATTCTGATTACGTTAAATACCCCATTACGATGAATCAAACGACTGAAAAACCTGTTCTTGATGAAGAAGGAAAAGAAATCGAAGGGAAAACAGAAAGCGTCGTTGAAAATCAAACGTTGAACTCGATGACGCCCATCTGGAATAAATCCAAGAGTGAAGTCAAAGAAGAAGAACTTCATGAGTTTTATAAGAATCAATACTTTGACTACACCGATCCGTTGCTTCACATTTGGACGGATGTCGAAGGTGCACTCACGTACAAATCGATTGTGTTCATTCCCAGCAAGGCTCCTTATAATCTTTATTCGGAAAAATACGAAAAAGGACTTCAACTTTACGCCAAAGGTGTCTTCGTTATGGACAAGTGCAAAGAACTAGTCCCCGATTACTTGCGGTTCATCAAAGGAATGGTTGTTTCGTCGGATTTATCCCTGAATATCAGTCGTGAAATCCTTCAACACAACCGTCAACTTCAAAAAATCGCTCAAAATCTAGAGAAGAAAATCGTTTCCGAACTGGAAAAGCTGTTAAAGAACGAGCCCGAGAAGTACTATCAATTCTTCGACGAATTCGGCGTCAATTTGAAGTATGGCATTTACGATAACTTCGGAGAAAAGAAAGACCTGCTGAAAGACTTGGTATTATTTAAATCGGTTAATTCAGATAAGTATCTTTCTTTAAAAGAATACGTTGAAGCGATGCCAACAGATCAAACCGACATTTATTACGGATCCGCTCCGTCTAAAGAAGCCATCAAAGCCTCACCACAGATGGACATGCTAAAGAAAAAAGGCTATGACGTTTTGGTCTTAAGCGATGAAATCGATGAATTTATGATTCAAATCTTGCATGAATACGACAAACATCACTTCAAATCCATCAACCAAGGTGATTTGGACTTGCTGGATGAAACTGAAAAATCAAAAATTAAAGAAAAAGAAACCGAACAAAAAGACTTGCTGAATACGCTCAAAGAAATTTTGACGGGTGAAGTCAAGGATGTTAAACTATCAACTCGTTTGGCAGATTCCCCGGTATGCCTAGTCAGTGGCGAAGGGCTTTCCTTTGAAATGGAGAAAGTCATCCAACAAATGCCAGGTGATAAAGACATGAAAGCGGATCGAATTTTGGAAATCAATCCCAATCATGACTTATTCAAGGCCATCGAACATGTCTATGAAACCGATAAGGAATCCTTGAGTGATTACGCATGGGTATTGTATCATCAAGCAATGCTTATAGAAGGTTTAACCATCAAAGATCCGGTCGCATTTACCAATAAAATGGTTCAATTGATGATCAAAGCCGCAGGTAAATAAAATGGCTCATTTCTTGAAGCCTTACAAAAACGATATTTTATCCGCGTTTGAAGGAAAAAAGGTTCACCTTCACTGGTCAAAAACACCCTTTATCCAACGTGTTCAATTTGAAATTCCCATTCCGGAAACCAACTTGTCGATTGGATTTGAACTGGGTTACGTCGTTGCATCAAAACTAATGACGGTTCATTACACTTATCAGGCGAAAATGAAGCGTAAAATTGTCAAATCGTCGACGTTTTCGCTAGCAGAATCTCCTCTTGATTCGCCCTATGCTTTATCAAAAGAGATCAATAGTATGTTTCAATCGGTCCAAACGGTTACCGCTGAAAACAATTCAATTATCGCCGTTACGTCACTTTATGACCAATTAACGATGGTGACATCCATCATCAAATCGAACCTTGATTTTTGGATGACGTCCATCAAAGATTGGGCCAAAGCTTAAAAAAATTGCTCATTGCGTTCGCAATGAGCTTTTTATTTGAAGTACAGTGAATCGACAATTTTTAAATAATCCAACCGCTTGACATACCCTTCGGGTATTTCCTGACCAAATTCGATAAACTCATCGAGTTCAATCGATTTTCGACCCGATTTGGCTCGTTGGTAAAATTCAGATACCTTGGATCCGTCCAACAAATACGTTTTTCCTAATTTGGTGAATGCAACAATGATAAACCCGATTCCTCCATGACGGAGTATGTGTTCTAAGTGCTCCACTTGGTGTGCATGGATGTTCTTAAGTGGAAATGAGGTCTTGCTTTGGGTCTCTTTGGCTTCAAAATCAATGTATTTACCACGATAGATACCATTATAATCGGTTGTGGATGGAATTTTGTAGTAGGCTTCTGATATTTTTGCAGCACTACGTCGTTCGTAATCGACTTTAACCACCTGAATGGGAATCGGTTTTTTGTAAATATATGCAACATCATTGTTGGCATAGTATTCGTTGGTCTCATTGATGGCATTTTCGAGGTTCATTCCTCGGTTCGCAACCTTAGAGATTGTCGTATGTGATTGTGGTCGTTTCAATGGATAATTCATCCTAACATCACCTGTAATCATTGTATCATACTTAGTGAAAATACGATAGATTAGGGATTTGAAAAAGAAACGAATTTTATGCTGGATAATAAAGAAATCAAGTAAAATCGTTTCATTGAAGCGAATTTTAGTGTATAATACATAAGAATAATAGACATTTCTATTTCGATGAAAGGATTAATAATGAGTCAAATAAAATTTTACGCCCTCGGAGGCCTTGGCGAAAACGGCAAAAACCTTTACTGTGTTGAAGTCGAAAATCGGATTGCCATCCTCGATGCAGGGCTCAAACATCCCTCTGGGGATTTGCTTGGGATCGATGCCATCGTTCCTGATATGAGTTATTTGGAGGCTCGCGCCAATGATATTGAGGGAGTCTTTATTTCCCATGCCCACGATAAGGCCATTGGAGCGCTACCAATGTTGCTATCGACGGTTTCCGTCAAAGTATACGCAACGAAATTCGCACTGGCTGTCATCAAGGATTTACTCAAAGAAAACAAGATGAATCCCGATGACTATTCGTTGATTGAAGTGGACCGAGACCGTCCTATTACGTTACGTCAATTCCAGGTTGTTTTCTTTTCGACAACCCATTCCATTCCGGAAGCGTCCGGAATTGCCATCTTGACCCGTGAAGGGGCCATTGTCTACACCACCGATTTCACATTTGATCAAAATGGGGGTTCGCTTTACGCCACCGATTTTTCCAAATTGGCCCGTTTCCAAGAGTATGGAGTTTTAGCACTCTTGACCGAATCATCCGGAGCGATGACCATCGGTCATTCGACCTCGGATTACCAGCTCATCCAACTGATTCGTCAAACCTTTACCAAAGCACAAGGCCGAATTATTGTAGCGCTCTACTCCACTGAACTTTCCCACATTCAACGAGTGATCGATGAAGCCATCAAGAATAAGAAGAAGATCTCGATCATTGGGCGTAAAGCTCAACGGATGGTTGACATCGCTGAAACCATGGGTTACATTCAAATACCCAAAGATAGCCTCGTCAATCTAAAATACATTGACGAGACCAATACCAATGATTTTCCTGATGTCGTCTATTTGGTGACGGGAGAACGTCACGAACCGTTCTTTATGTTGCAACGAATGGCAAAAAACTACGATCGTCTCATAAACTTGACAAAAAATGACACGGTTTTAATGATGTGTCCCCCAATTATCGGAACCGAAAAGATTGCCGCAAAAACCTACGATGCCTTGGCGAGAATTGACTTAAATTTGGTTAAAGTAGATAAGAAAATTATGCCGCCCTCTCATGCGTCGATGGAAGATTTGAAACTACTGTATTCGCTCTTAAAACCTAAATACATTATCCCCATTAACGGTGAGTATCGTTATTTATTAGCTCAATACCGTTTGGCCATGGAATACGGTTACGATGCCGAACATGCCGTATTGATTGATAATGGAGAAGTCGTCACTTTCCAAGAGGGCGTTTTGCAACTAAAACACGATACCGTCATGAATGGTTCAATCATGGTCGATGGAACATTTGATTCAGACATTACCGATACCATTATTAAAGAACGTGAAATGCTTTCTCAAGACGGCTTCTTGCTAATCATCGCCAACATTGATGCGCGTGAACGGATTATGTTTAATGAACCGGAGATTGTCTCGCGTGGTTTCATGTACATGAAAGACAACGAAGAAGTCATCTCGAAGATTGAAGAAATTTATCGATCGGTCACCGAACGTCAATTCGCTGCCAGGTATATTGACTGGCGGACGTACAAAGAATCCATTCGCGAAGAAGTATCACGGTATCTCTTTAGAGAAACAAAACGAAAACCGGTCGTTATTCCCGTCATTATCGATACTCAAAGTGATAAAATTTGCAAAGTAATCTAGTTTTTTACGTAATATCGTTGAGTCTTTTCCTTCAATTCGATGAATTAAATAGAGAAAAGACTCTTTTTATTTTTTTATTATCGGAGATTATATTGTTTTTTATAGTGAATAATGATAAAACAATAGTGACAAATTTAATATATAAGAACTCTTGATGAAAGGATAAGACTGTGAAAAAGACTTTAATCTGTTTTCTTTTTATACTTATGATAGTAACTTTTATTTCGTGTCATTCATTGACTACCAATGAAACGACGACACAAACGGAGTCATCATCTACAAGCCAGACTTCATTAACCAATTCTGTACCGAGTAGTCAGTCGACCGTGACAGATCATCTCATCGAGGGGTTATCGCAAGCTGAGATTGATTTAATTAAGGATGAGACTGTGACCCTGAATCTGTCTTTTTATTTGGGTTCCAACCAGACGGATGATTTGATAGAAATGGCCGCAGATTTTGAAGAACGTTATCCCAACGTTACCATCATTCTCGACCGAAAACAATCGGATGATAGTGTCGTTTCTGAATTTAAAACCAATGCTTTTTTATCTTCAAAATCGGACCTTATTTTAGCTGATCAGGACTATCTCGCATTGGCGACACCATTATTTTCATCGATAGAAGCGTACTCACTCAGTCATGCAGAAATCGACGGGCACATTATTGGCATTGATGAGACGGTAATTGAAGAAGATTATTTTTCGATTTATGATTTTGAAGATGAAAAAGTAACTTTTCCATTCACGCGGAAGTCTCAGCTTATCTTTGCGAACCGAGACATGATGTCTCAATACGCAACCCAATTACAAACGTTGGATATAAACGTTACAAACGATGGGTATTTGATGAGTGGGTTTAAACTGGGATTCGATGATTTACAAAACATTAAAACGATCTATTCTAGCAATCCAGTATTGACCCTTGAAGATTCGTATCGAACGCTTTCAAGTTGGTTGTATGAAGTCAATGGTTCATTACTTAACGGATCAAGTTATGTCATCAATACTCAAGAAAGTCGTGATTTCATGTCACAATTAAGAACACTTTCTCAAACACGGGTTATCGACCTTGCTTCAACGTATAGCAGTGAAGCCTTCAATCAAGAACAAACCCTATTAGCTGTCTCTGATGTTGAATCATTACGATATATGGTTACGAATTCAGAATTTGAGGTAGATATTTATCCGATGATTAAATTGAATGATGCGAGCGAGTTTTTTTATGGTTCTGATTTTGCCATTAATGATTATAGTTCTGATGCGGAAAAGTTATATTCATGGTTATTTATTCGTTACGCGACGGATTTGAATGAACACTATCTTGATTTTTGTATAAACAATGGGTACTCACCCATCCAAAAACTTACTTTATTACAAGAATATAATGATTATCAAAATTTATTAGCGTTGTTTCAAGATTTTTATTCTTCATCGGGGGCACCTTCGTGGTTAGGAGATGATTTCGATTGGACGACGCTACACTATGCGACGATACAGCGAATGTACCAATATATGCGAACCTCAATAAGACCATTTATGGGATTTATTGACATCAATACGAATAATATTACGACGAAACGAAACGCATGGCAGGATGCCATGGAATCGATCTTATTTGATAATGAAACGAATTCATCCTTTGAATCGATTTCAGTAACGCTAGAGTCAATCCTTAATGATTAGCCAAAAGAATTTTGAGTAATTATTCTACTGGAGGCACTATGAGAAAAAGTATTATGGCACTAGGAATATTCGTTTTAGTGGCATTGGTAGGTTGTACGTCTTCAACATCCACCACCACGAATACGACAACGTCAACATCGACGACAACAACATCGTCGATTTCAACAACGGAAACGTATGAGGTCGTCGACGACTCTAATTATATAAGTCTTTTAAATACGTTTTCAATTGTGGATGAGGCCACTGATTATGATTTCAACGCACAAACATTATCCTTGTACAAAGATATCCGAAACGTATCCATTCCCTATGTGGATGTAACCGAATTTCTAGCGTTGGTTGCGCCGGGATTATTGCCTTTTGAATTAGAGGTCTTTGAAACAGCAGTCGTAACCATACCCTATACGGATGACTTCACCTACACCTTAACCATTAACCCACACACCAACACGTTAACATTCAACGATTTTTCGTTTATTACCGCGATTTCTTCATCTGGGAATTCGGTTTATGAGTCGAATGTACAGTTGATTGATTATCAGGTAGAGGGCTCATCCTCGCTTTCGATTGATCTGGATGATTATCAATTGGATTGTTTGTACACTTCCGATGGCATCTTTCTTCCTTTTGACGTCGCCAACTATGTTTTGACTGGCTATTCCATCAATTTGTATCGAAAAGGCGAGTCGATTTATTTATTCGATGATTTGACTAATATGGGTTCTGTCCTTAATGAGTCGATGGGAATGTCGCCGATTTCACAAACCGATATGGTCGACTACACCAACCGGATTGCGGCTCTGTTTTTCGATTATTTTTATGGTTTAACTTCGGATAATAAAGCCAATACCTTCCATGATAACTTTGATGAACTCGATGAAACGACACGGACCTCCATTCCCAGGTATGATGAAAAATTCCAACGATTTATTTATTCCATTGATGATCTTCATACCACGATTTACGATTATGGATACAATCGTACCATCGTTAGTACATCCATTGAACCAAGTCCGTATTCTCGCACAGTTTTATACTATAATGAATTTGTCAATAGTTGTCTTTTTGTGAGTGACGCTGGCCCGTTTTATTTTTATGATCAAGGTGATTATTACATCCTTAAGATTAATCAATTTGATTTAGATACCAAAGATTTATTAGCAGAAGCGTTGAATGACATTGATCCCGAAAAAGATATTTTCATCGATTTGTCATGCAATGGCGGTGGAGCAATCGTTGGGGTACTTGAATTGCTATCGTATATGACGAACGAACCCATTGTATTGAGCTACATGAACGGAACAACCAAAGCAATCTATCAAGAAACGTATCAAGCGGAGACTCCAAGAGCATTATCCAACCGTTTCGTTGTTCTTGCGTCCCGTGTTACCTTCAGCGCTGCCAATCTGTTTGTTTCGCTTGTACAAGACATGGATTTAGCGATGGTCATCGGCACGAAGACGACTGGCGGAGCGGCTGCCGTAACATATGGGGTTTTTCCGAATAACCTGATTATGAGTTATTCATCGAACATTGTTTTTCTCAATCAAGAACTGGAATCGATCGAGATGGGGATTACTCCGGATTACGAATTTGCGCATCGCGTATCGAATCTCGAAGCCGTGGAAAAATATTATTCATTTTTTAGATCGGAAGCGACCTACCTACTATCCAATCAATCTTCATTCGAAGCGGTCGATATCAGGCTATCTAATCTCATCACCCCCAGTGATTTTCAAGTTCATGGATTCACCATTGAAGTTTACGATGCCTTTAATGATCGTATTATCGAGAGTTTTGACATAACAGGCTCATCGTTTTCCATACAGGAATTCATAACGGATACGACCCGATTAATCGAACTGAGCGTTCACTGTCATTATTCGTATCATAATATCGACGCATCCGAAGTCATTTATCATGATTATATTGATGAACTACCGGACCGACTTTCAGATCCTGCCTATGAATTACCCATTGATGAACTCTATGAGACGACCAAGTCGGATTTATACGATGTCGATATTGTACAAATTGTAATTACCGAAGCCGATATGTATCGTCTTTTGATCAATGGTTTGTATAGTTATGATTATGCAGGGAACCTTTACAACGATCAAGGCGAGTTTATTGAAAAAAATAATGATTTTTATTTGGTGCCGGGAACGTATTTCCTAGAGCTCAACTTGGATGAAATCGAATTTGACTATACCGTATTAGTTCAATGTCTGAATGATGATACCATTCTAGGTACACCTCTCCTAGTCGAAGAAGGTCATCAATCGCTCACGCTTAACTTCGATTATGTTGGCGATAATGAATGGATTGAATTCACGGTTCCAGAAGAAATGTTCGTAACCTTTTCCGGTACGTATTCAGTCGCAATATCCTATAAGATAACCGATCAATACGATCGACCGTACCTTTCTACGGATTCGACGCTTTTGCTCAATCAACCTAAAACGATTTTGTTACCAAAGGGTGACTATCATCTTAAGTTTACCACAGCGATAAATCCTCGAATAATGACGTTGTCGATTGATTCAACCATCGCGGTTGGCGATATTCCCGGTGATGTCTTGCTCGATTCAGAAAACTATGGCGTGTTAACGCCAGGAACCCTCAACTTGACGTTTGAGGGTTTGTGGGACCGAGACGTCTATGTATACGAAACGGCATCGGATGTCATAGCCTATTTCACGAATACCAGTAAAATTCGTATGGGCATCATCATTGACGGTACCATACAAACCAAAGGCATTGATGAACCGTATTTCTTGACAGCGGGAACACATTATTTCATCTTCATTGTGAACACGACTACGATTCCCTACATGACTCCGATTGATTTTGTTGTGGTTGAGGACCAAAGCAATGAATCCACGATGATTCCCATTACCTTCGGTACGCCTTTTACGACCGTTATTGAACAAGATAACGATATTGACTACTTCACGTTCCATGTCGATTCGCTAACGCATTTTTCATTGACTTCGGTTGATTCATTATCGTCCACCGTTCAAATTTTGACGTCTTCAGGCGACCTTTTATACATGAAAGATGGCGGTAAATTCAATTTTCAATTGGATGAAGGCGATTATGTCTTCAAAGTATATGAAAATATTTCAGAACTTAACCGGGTATTGACCTTTCAATTTACGATTACTCCCTTTGAATCGGACGACATGGATCCAAATCTTCCTTATTTATCAGATTCGTACTATCGACATTTTATCGGTGAAGTATCGTTATTAAATCAAGTCAATGGAATTATCGACTTTAAGAATGATTTTGATTTTGTTATTTTTGAGGTGACTGAAGTAGGGAGTTATGAGTTTTACTTTTCAGGCAATGCCACTGCGTATTTAATGGATTCTTCAAATAACGCTACACGATTACGAGATGATTGGGAATACGACTTAACGGTCGGAATCTATTATGTGTATTTTTATAGCGACTATAGTGATCCTGTGACCTATCGATGGGCTTTCATGAAAGTTGATTAAATTTTTTATTAAGCAGAGCCGAAATGCTTTGCTTTTTTTTATTGAATCAATAAATAATTTATTTGAGCCTCTTGTTTTTTTATAAGGATTGGCATACTATAGATAATAATCAATCATCAGAAATTGTGTTAATTATTATACAAACCATTGTTATGAGATGCCTTGGCGATAATTGCACATTTTTAAGATGAACTATAAGGCGAGGTATTCAATGTTTAGCGATCGTGAAATCAGTGTAGGAACATGGATTATTTTTTGGTTTATTATGGCAATTCCGATTATCAATGTTATTGCATTTCTGTTTATTTTGTTTTCGAGCGATACCAACAAAACGCTTCAAAACATGTTAAAGGCACAAATTGTTTTGATAATAATCATGGTTTTGTTGTTTATGACGTTGCTTGCGCCACTTTGGCGTCAGATCATCGAAATTATTCAAACATCATTTTAGAGGTTTTTTTGATTCTTTAGGGAAACCCATCCTATTTTTAACTGATAAGATGGGTTTTTGTTTTGACGATTTTTATCTTCGATTGTTACCGATAATGGTATAATAATACGTAGTAGTAATGAATCCCTACATGAGGTGAAAAGGATGAACAACACCCGTCTATATTCTACCCCGTTTTGTCAGATTTATGCGCTTTATGTAGCGAAAGCTACTCGCAAAAATCGCAATGAAGAAGAAGTCCGTCACGTAGTGCAATGGTTGACGGGCTATTCAGAAGAAATGCTAAATCATCATCTTACTAAACAAATTTCCGTAAGCGATTTTTTTGCGTTTGCGCCCATGATCAATGAGCGATCCCTCTTCATCCACGGCGTTATCTGTAAGGTTAACATCGACACCATCGCGGATCCGCTTATGAAAAAAATACGATGTCTGGATAAAATGATTGACGATTTGGCAAAAGGCAAATCGATTGGTTCAATCATTCCAAACGAACCAACGAAAGAAGAGAACTAATCGTATGTGGACAGATAATTACCAAAAGGCCGTCACATTCAGCTACGACGACGGCGTCGTTCAAGACCGCCGATTAGTTGAATTGCTTAATCGCTATCACCTAAAGGCAACCTTTAACATCAACACACAACTTCAGCCTGCAAAGGATACATTTTGGATTGAAAATACCCATGTAGACCATTTGAGCATCGATGAAATGATATCACTTTATCGTGGACATGAAGTCGCATCGCATTCTCAGACGCATCCTGATTTGACGAAACTCACCGACCAAGCGTTGATTGAGGAAATCAAGGGGGATGCCAATACCATTCAACTGCGTTTTGACAAACAACCCTTAGGGTTTGTCTACCCTTTTGGATCGTACAATGACTCCGTCGTTGATTATCTAAAGAAAGCCGGATTTCGGTATGCCCGCACCGTTGAATCCAATTATCGTTTCGATCTTCAAACGGACTTATTGAGGTTTCAGCCGACGTGCCATCACAATGACCCGAAACTCAGTGATTTGGTCGATGAATTTTTAGCTGCCCAACCCACAAAACCCATGATTCTCTATATTTGGGGACACAGTTATGAATTCGACGTTGATAATAACTGGGATCATATTGAATCAATCTTTAAGCGTTTAGCGAATCGACCGGAACTATATTACGGCACCAACGAAGACGTACTACTTATAGAAGGGAAATAACATGAAACGACTCTTATTAATGGGTGACTCCATTCGATTGGGTTACCAAGAGAAAGTAAAGGAATTACTGAAAGATGAATGCGAGGTAATTTTTGAAAATGACAATTCCCGCTTCATTCAGTATCATTACTGGCAACTCAATCAATTGTTACGGCATAATGAACCCTTTGATATGGTTCATTTCAACAGTGGCTACTGGGATATGAACATCGAATCACCGATGAAAGAAGCGTTGAATCCATTGCCTGAGTATGTGGCAGGATTAAGAAAAGTTGTTGAGTTGATTAGAAGCCAAGGCGCAATTCCTATTTTTGCCAATACGGTTCCCATCTTTCAAGATGGGAAGGGTAGCGATACGATCATTACCAACGCAACCTTTACGTATAAAAACGAATGGGTACTAGCCTATAATCACGCTGCTGAAATACTCATGAATGAACTCCATGTACCCATTAATGATCTGTATTCAACCATGCTTAACGGTCCTCGCTATTACAAGTGCGATGATGGACTTCACTTGACAGAAGAAGGTTCTCAGCAATGTGCCGTTAAAATTGCACAGATGGTCCGAAACTTACTATAAAAAAAAGACAAACCGAATATG
>CAZCSO010000009.1:0-16600 GCA_964501315.1 uncultured Candidatus Izemoplasmatales bacterium
ATCAAATGATTGGCCATTTTGGACCGGGGTTCAAATCCCCGCAGCTCCACCATATAAGAAGAACAGGATTGATACAATTATCAGTCCTTTTTTTACGCCTTAATAAAGCCTTTTCTAGACTTTGACTATACATAGAAAGTAGAATTTAGAAGTTAGAATGGAGTTAGAAATCCTAAAAATGCCATATTTTCTACACGATTACATTTGAAATTTACACGATTTGAAGTCAGATTTACACGATTACAGGAAAAATCTACACGATTACGATGAATTTCTACACGATTTGTTTGCGTTTTTACACGATATGAAGTGAAATCTACACGATTATAGGAAAATGAACTGATACCAAAAAGTTGTACTTTGATATAATGGAAGTATATGCTGGAGGTATCAAATGAAAGATAAAGGGAAAAAGAACAGATTATGGAGCGGAGAATTCAAATTAAAGGTTGTATTAGATATCATCGAAAATGAATTATCATACAGTCAAGCAGCTAGAAAATATGATATGTACTTGAGCAGTGGAACGTTAAATGATACGTTGCCCGCAAGATGGGTATATCAATATCGTCTCTATGGAAAAGAACGGTTTTTTCAAACACCAAAAGACTATCGTAAAAATCCAATTAGACAATTCCATAAACCATCAAAAGAGGTTGAAGAAAACCTGGAACTCAAAGTAAAGCACTTAGAAATGGAACTTGAATATGTAAAAAAACTTACCGCCTTAGTTCAGAAACAGGAACAAACAAACAAAAATATCAAGTAGTCAAAGAATTAAGGCGAAAATATGCATTAAAGGATCTACTTGAAATATCAGAATTACCAAAATCAGTATTCTATTATTATGAACATCAAAAGGAAAATGATAAGTATCAAAATATCAAAATACTTATCACAGAACTATTTGAAGGGAGTAATAAGACATATGGGTACCGTCGCATTAAATTAGCGCTACAAAACTTCTATCATGTGAATATTGCCTATAAAACGGTCAGAAAACTGATGAAAGAGTTACGTATCATCTGTAAAGTAAGAAAAAAGAGATATCGCTATATCTCTCAAATATCGAATAAGATTACACCTAATATTCTTAGGCGAGACTTCAAAAAAGAATATCCAAATTTAGCTTGGGTGACAGATGTTTCGGAGTTTAGGATTAATCGAAAGAAACTATTCTTATCTGTCATTCAAGATCTCTACAATGGTGAAGTTAAAGGGTATCAAATCTCTAGAAGTAACAATCAAGATTTAATCCTTAGAACACTGAAAAAAGCAATCAATCCAAATGAAGACTTATCAAAACTACTCATTCATTCTGATTAAGGTGTATTATATCAATCGCCTAAATATCGCAATTACCTGAAGAAATCTTCCTTTATTCAGTCAATGAGTTCAAAAGGAAATGCTTACGATAACGCTGTCGTAGAAAGTTTCTTTGGAACACTTAAGTGTGAAACGATTTATCTTCAAAAAGTAAGAACATTATCTGATTTGATTAAGACAATTGATAACTACATTTATTGGTATAACAACGAAAGAATCAAACTTACCTTAGGCGGTTATTCTCCTGTACAATATAGATTAATGAACAATGAAATGATATAATATCTACAAAGAACCAAAAGTACAAGAAAATGGTATCAGTTCATAGATGTCATAAAATTTAAATACTATTCTATTGAAAATATGACAGAGGTGAAGTATAATATAAATGTAAATGGAGGGAGTAATATATCATGGAAGAAATCATTAGAGATAATTTCAAGAAATTAAGAAAGAAGATAAATATTACCCAAGAGCAAATGGCTGAGTATTTAAACTTGGAACAAAGCAGCATAAGCAAATTTGAAAGTGGAGAAAGAACGATAAGCGTGAGCAATCTTGAGAAAGCATGTTCACTTTTTGGTATTCACATCAATGAAATATATAAAGAGTCAGATAATTTGCGCGCATTATCACCATCTTTTAGAAAAACAAATTTAAGTATGGAATCACTAGAGGATATTTCAAACATCAATAAGATTGCAATGAACATTATAGAAATGGATGCAATCTTGGAAAAACATAATGGATAGACTTGATTTGCAACGTCGCGCGCTGTATGTTCGTAATTACTTTGGGGTTGACGATAATTCGCCAATGGATTTAGTTGCTTTGGTCGCTACAAACTCAGACATAACATTGGTTTTTTATCCCTTCAAAGAAGAAATTAGTGGCGTATGTATTAAGTCGGCAAAGTTGATTGCGATAAATTCTCATTCAACTTTAGGAAGACAAGCATTTTCAATTGCACATGAGTTATACCATTATTTTTATGATGGTGAGAAAACTTCAATTAGCTATTTTGATGTTTCAGACATTTCAAGAGTAGAAAAGGATGCTAATATGTTTGCATCTTATTTGCTTATGCCTGACACAAGTTTCACTAGGTTTTGCAATAAATTAACAAATAATGGTTTAAAAAAGATTGAATTACAAGACATATTAGAAATTGAACAGTATTTTAGAGTCAGTAGAAACGCTGTGCTTGTACGCTTAATCTCAGAACAATATATTACTACTGAAGAATCTGAACAGTTCAAAAAGGATATTTTAAAAAACGCTAAGAAGTATGGATTTGATATTGCTTTATATCTACCAACGGCTATGGATCAACCTAAGACTTATGGATCATACCTTAAAAAAGCACTAGAACTAAAAGACTCTGGATTGATTTCTGACGGTAAATACGAAGAATATTTGTTAGAAGCGTTTAGAAGCGATATTGTTTTTGATGATAATGGAGAAGAAGATATATATGACTAAAGTTATCTTTTTCGACACAGATTGCATATCTTCTTTTTTATGGACTAGAACTGAACGGTTATTGATTCATTGCTTTGGTAACGATATGATAATCCCGCGACAAGTGTATAATGAAATTTCTACTGTGCCTCATTTACAGCAAAAAATTGATGTGATGGTAAGTAATGGCCATCTAACAATTGAAGATTTTCTTGTCGGTAGTCAAGAAAATGACTTGTATTTAGACTTAACTGATTATAACAGATCGGCGACACTACCTTTGATTGGTAAAGGGGAAGCAGCAGCAATTGTTTTGTCAAAAAAGAATAACGGAATATTAGCGAGCAACAATTTTCGTGATGTAAGATATTATGTTGAACTATATGGATTAGAGCACATTTCTACTCCAGATATCATGTTTAAAGCTTATAATGATGGACTTATATCTATAACTGAAGCGGATTCAATCTGGACTCAGATGCTTGCAAAAAGGAGAAAATTACCTTTTAGTACATTCTCGGATTACTTAAGTAGTTTATAAATTTAAAGGAGGATAAATTAAATGCCAAAACCAGTAAACAAAATCGTAACGAATAGAAGATCACCTAATAATGAGCCGGATTATATTCAAGCTTATGTAAAGCAGAATCCATCTGCTAAGAAAAAAGATGGTTTAGATATTGCTGCCGTCAGAGATAAAGATGGAACTTCTGGGCATGCATTGATGAATCCAGAGCATAATAGAAGTAAGGATAAAAACCCACATCGTGGTCAAGACTTTATTCCGGATTCGCAACTTAAAAAGCATATTAATAAAAAATAGTGTCAACTGTTCTATATTAACAACACAAGGGAGTTTGCTGTTGTAGATCAAGAAAAGGTAGAGTAACAACATATTATAAGTCATCCGCAAATTGGTCGGAAAGTGAGAAAAGAAAAAATGGAAGATAGTCAAAACAAGAAAACGGTTGATAGTATCATTTGTCCATGTTGTAGGGAATCAACAATTATCGCTTTATTTGATATTTGTCCAATATGTGGATGGGAGCACAACCTGACCCAGTTAGAAGATCCTGATTTTACAGGTGGTCCAAATATCCTTTCTTTAAATCAAACTAAAGAATGGTTCAGATTAAAGCGACAAATGGATCCTAGTTATACATGGAAAGCAAATGCAAAAAAAGATGGGAATCCAACTTTAGACGATTTACGTAGATTACGAGATTTAGTCAAAGAGAATTAAACTTATTCTACAAATTTTAAAGGTTAAGAAAGGATGGTGAAAACATGGGAAAACTATTAGGAAGCTTTGGTGCAATTCTGGTGGTTGGGTTATTAGCAAGTAGTAATATCGATTTAAATCATTTTTTTGGTTTTGCGGGATCAATTATTAGGTTTTTTGCCGCAATTGTTGTAGGCATTTTTCAAATATTCATAACAATCATAGAAGCCATATTATAATATACTGAGGAGAAAAACTATGAGTATCCAATCACCAAAATGATCCGTTCTTAATTTAGTCGAGAATGGGTCATTTTTGTTTTCTGTAGACATCTAACAAAAGGATTGTGTGACAATATTTCAAATCAATAACGAAAAAAAGTCACAATATGACTTTTGATTTTATTTGAAAACGGGACAAAAACCTTGTTTAATTGTTTGAAAACGGGACAACGTTTTATCGAAAGTCAATGAATTTTCACTGATACATGAATAAATTTTCTCATAAACGAATAAGTTATTCAAATAACTTGTCCAAGTTGTTGCACTCACACCATTACAAATGGATATGGATGTTATCAAGATTAAGCGTACTAAGAGTAAATTTGAATCAGAGGTTGAGGGTGCTAAAAAAACTGATGGGGTGCTAAAACGTATTAGCATAGGCTACCTCACACATATTACAAGCATTAGTCTGATACAAATAAGTATCGGACTTTTTTTGCACTAAATAAGGTATTTTTGGACTTATCGTTTGCTCTGCTAGAAAAAGCGGGAGACAGGGTACCACCTAAAAGAACTTGGAAATATATCGAATGAATATAAAATAGTGAAATTTATCACGACTAATTTACGTTATGGTTTCTTTATGATATAATGTTTTTCGGGAAGCATGTTCATATCTTGTGAACCAATGTATTAACATTTTTCTAATCGTCCAATTCAATGAATCTCGACGTTATTTGGAGGGCAAAAACTTGAAAAAAATATTCATCTTCGTAATCTTATTGTTCTCTCTGGTTTCGTGCGGAGAGATTACAACCACGACCACATCAACTACTACGAACTTTGATTCTACAACTAGCACAAGTACAGGGAGTGATTTCAGTTATATAGACAACTCGGGGTACGCCAAAGACATTGTCATCAAAGAGTATATGATGCCTTCAGAACTCCAACAAGTTCAGAAATACTTTCTTGCTTTTTTTTCATACGTCGACTATACACCTCTAACAAAGTCTCTCACTGTTACCGTGAACGTAAGCGATGCGGACTATCATGGAGCGAAGTATTATCTTGTCGGCCGTTATCAGGGCGATGCAAGCGAAGAGAGGAAGCACTTTGTCTTCGGATCATCATCTGGCAGTCTAAAATATACTTTCGACAATGTCAATTTGTCGAGGACCTATGAGGTGCTTGTTGCCAAAACCGACACCGACGATCTAAATCCTTCCATGACAATCTTTTCAGTTTGTACGCTTGAAATCAGTGATCCCTTTTATGATAACCGTTCTGCTGTCTCATTACTGACTTCGAATGACAATTCTCCCGAATATCTCGCTTACGATGAAACCCCCTATATTGATCTACACATCGAATATTCCGATGAAGATCAATCAATCACGCAGCTTGCGCTCGGTTTATACAGTTCTTACGATAAAACCTTGATCGAAGAACGATATGTCGAAATCAACTCCTCGAACTGGGCCCAAGGGATCATTACTCTCGATAGTATACTCTATGAAGACTTGTCTCCATTTCAAGAGTATCTCGTACAGGTGTATGCTACGGGAAACGATGGAGTCGACAGTTTTGAATTGGCAATCCTCGGGACTTATTCGATTGCGGCCCCAACCTACGAAAACAGTTATATCGAAGATAGTTTTTACAATCTGTATGCGACCATCACTCACAGTGAAATCGTTGGAGATAACGCTGTATTTTACTATACCGCACTCAATACTGGAAGTTATGTCTATTCCGATACCTTGGAGCCGGTGACAATCATGGTATATGCATCCGCAGGTAATATCAACTACGTTTCCTATGAATCCGAGTATAACGAAGTTTTTGCGCTTGATCTAGAGTCAGGCTCCTTCACCATTCCTTTGGAGTATGCAAAAAATGGCGCGTATATCAGGCTATATGACCAAAGGAACAAATATGAATTCTGCCTATATGTCGTAAACCCAGGGATAGTGTGCTTCAATAGTTTCATTTCCATTTATCAGGACTTGCGATTTGAAATACCCGATGACAGTAATATGAATCTTGTCACAAATGTGGATGTGAGAATATATAATGCCTCTCATCAATTGGTCAACGAATATTTGGATCTTGATCTATCTCAAAGTAGTTTTGCATGGAGCCTTCCCACAGGTGTCGGTTCTTATATTGGGTGGGAGGTTGTTGTTGAGTATGAAACGGATACTTTGATTGGCCTCATCACTCATCAACAGACAATTTTATTGAATTAAACTGATATCATGTTCATTCAGCATCAAATACATTGAGCCATATCATAAGTAATGGCAACTAATGATATATATAGCATGACAAAGCGGTTTTACTCCTCTTAACAGGGGGGTTAATCTTCTTAGATTCAACATATAAGAAACACAGATTCTAAAAGTATCAGGTCTTTTTTGACTTAATATACTTATTTATGAAATGTTGTTAGTTCAAAACTACAAAAAAATAAAATCAATTTATCTATTTTTTCACATAGATAATCAGTCATGCGATTAATCTAGTTTTATTAAATTGTTATTGAAATTGTAAAATTTAAGCGTATAATTATGCTTAGTGTCAATATATAAAAATTTAGACAGATTAGCTTCTGTCTTTTACTTTGGGAATTAGTATGAGAAAAATAGGTTTTAGAACCATTAAAACTGCTATCGCAGTATTTATTACCTTGATGATTTACTTTGTTTTGTCTTTAATCGATAAAGATTTTGCCTATACCTGGTATTCGCCTTTCTTTGGTTCAATAGCTGCAGTCTATTCCATGCAAAGCAACCGCTCAAAATCCTTTGCTTTAGCGAGAGTGAGAGCTTTGGGTTCTTTAGTAGGCGGATTATTCGGAATGTTATTAATTGTTTTATATGAATCCTACCTAATGGATTTTATTGTCCTCAATTACGGTAGTGTCATTAACATGCTGGTACTCTTTATTCTGACTGCTGTTTTTATTATCGTCATGATTTATCTTTTGGTACGATTCAATGTTTTTGATTTGGTATGGGTTGCGGCACTGACTTATTTAAGTGTCACAATCTCAACCCGAAACAATCTTCCTGTTGTACCGTTTGCGTTTAACCGGATCATTTCAACCATCATTGGTGTGACCGTAACGTTACTGGTCGAAAACTTCAAACTTCCCAGATATAAAAACAAGCATATTCTGTTTGTCAGCGGATTAGACGGTTGCTTGCTCAATGAAAACAAGGAAATGACGACGTATACGAAATACAATCTGACGAAAATGCTTGAAAGCGGTTTGAATTTCACCATTTCAACCACCCGAACACCTGCGTCATTATCCAAGATTTTTAGTGGTGTGCCATTAAAGAATAATTTGATGATCATGAATGGTGCGGCAGTCTACGATTTGGCCAACGAGAAATATTCAGACGTCAAATACATTGACAAGGACATTCAAAATGGAATTGACGATTATTTTCGCTTAAAAAACAGAAATATCTTCACATATACAATTATTGACGAAGCGTTGTCTATCTATCATCAAATGTTCGAAAACGAAGCAGAAGAAAAATTTTACATAGACCGGAAAAACAGTTATTTCAAGAACCATGTAAAAGGAAGAATCGATAAGGATGATTTCGTATTATTCTATATCTTGATTGACAAACTAGATGTTGTCAATGGCTATAAGAAAGACCTGCTAGAGTTATATGGCGATAAGATCACAATCCAAATATATGAATATTCATTCTTCAAAGGCTATTACTTCATGAAGATTTATACGTCCAAAGCATCGAAACTGATTGCTTTAGAAGCATTCTTGAGCAAGCATAACTATGATCAAGTTATTAGCTTCGGTTCAAGAGAATACGATTTGGAGATTATGGAAAGAAGCGATTTTTCAGTTTGCTTGTCCAACGCTGATTCCCTTGTAAAACAAGCAGCCGATTTAGTCTTAGACACGGATAATCAAGAAGCCATCATTCGGTATATCAAAAAAAGGTACTATCAGAAGAAAATTAATCGAAAGAATAGCAATTAAGCCTTGTTTGGGTTTAATTGCTTTTTTTTATTCTATCCTTGATTAAACAACTCAAGCAGACTGTTTAAATAATACGCTCAGCCCAAAGATTGTAAACAACATTGTAAACAGAAATATTGGTATATTGTAAACAACATTGTAAACAATATAGTTGACATGTTGTAAACAATATTGTAAACTATTTTTGAGGTGAGAAAATGATTGCTTATCAGAAATTTAAAGAAATATGTAGTCAAATTGATCATTACCCTACGGAATCTGAGTTAGTTTATAAGTATGGCCTGACACATAGTGATATCGAAGTGGTTCATCAAGAAAAATTAATCGATAACGAATATAAAAAATCGATATTGAAAGATCAATATGATAATCATCTCCTTTATTGGAACAACAAGAAGATTGTCATGAATTTCTCCGGAAGCCAAGATTTAATCAGAAATTCGATATTGAATAAATTTTACGATTTTCGTGATTCTGAACTAATAAATGGCTTTGTATTCTCTGAAATCGAGTCCAGCTTAGCCATAGAAGGCGTAAGAAGCACAAGAGCAAAAATCGAAACATTGAACAAACAAGATTACGAAAATCTAACTGAAATTAATGACATCATCGTTAAGAATATGTTATTAGGATATGAGTTCATTAAAATGAATGACATCAACGAAGATAATATATTCAAATTGTATAATATATTATCAAAAAAATGTCTTGAAGATGAGGAGAAATTATTGCCAGGAAACTATTATCGTCACGATGAAGTAAACATCGTTGATGCTTCGAACGCGGTAGTAGATAAGGGTGTTGATTGGCAAAAGTTGCCCAAATTAATGAATCAATTAATTGATTATATAAACAAGGATAAAACCTATGAAGAACATCTTATTGCTTCACACGTGATTCATTTCTATCTAATCTATCTGCATCCATATTTTGATTATAATGGTAGAATGGCTAGGATGCTATCATTCTGGTATAATTACAAGAATGCACCCTCACTCAGTTTGTTGTTGGTTAGTGAAGCGATAAATAATAAGAACCATAAAGGCCAATATTATAATGCAATTATGAATTCGAGGAAGTCGGGTAATGATCTATCTTATTTTTTGGAATATATGGGTAATATAGTATTGAAATACTCAAAAATATACATAAACTTTTTTACGTTAGAGACAAAACTAAAAGGAAAAGGATATGCACTAAATCGTGCATCAGAAATTGCACTGAAATATGTATTGGCAATTCCTGTAACCGAAGATGGCTATTTTGATTGGAAGGACTACAGGGACTTTTCACACGATGATTTTACAAAGCAATATTACTTAAAATTACTCAATAACTTAGCTGAACTGGAAATATTGACTGTTAGAGAACATAAAAATGCTAAGTTATTCAAGCTAAATTCAGACAAATGGGAATTGCTATAAGATAATTAAAGAATAGAATATGCAACCGACTGTGAAGCACATATTTGGAGGACAAACGATGAAGAAAAAAGCCTTAGTAGTAATTGATATTCAAAATGACATTACCAAGAATTATCGAGAAATAATCGGAAATGTCAATAAAGCCATTGATTGGGCAATTAACAACGATATTCATGTTGCTTATATACGACATGAAAATTTGTCAGCAGGAACGAGGTCTTTTAAACCCAACACACCTGGTGCTGAATTGGTTCCGGAAATGAAGATTGTGTCGGAGAATATTTTCACAAAATCCAAAGGAAACGCATTGTCCAGTGAAGAATTTTTAGACTATATTACCAAAAATGAAATAACCGATTTTATCGTTGCTGGGGCAGATGCTGTTGCCTGTGTTAAGTCGACTTGCTACAATATGCGCAAAGCGAATTACCGTGTCGATGTATTAGCGGATTGCATAACTAGTTACGATAAACGAAAAATCGATGAGATGATTCGTTATTATGAAAACATTGGCTGCAAAATCATTGGTTTGAATGACTTGTATGCTTAATCGTCATTTCGAAGTTAAGTTCCCTCATGACAATATAAACAATGACAAAAAAATTCCGAATTTAACCAAATACTATCCACTTAAGGATAAGCAGAGTCGAAATAAGCCACACGAACCTTCTGCAAGAGTTTTAATTTTAGAAGAAGATGTTAAACCATTATTTTATATAATCCTATAACAGAAAAACCGACCAAAATTTTGGTCGGTTTTAAAATATCTATTTATCAGTTTTCTTCTTGGGTTCAACGTTTTCTTCTTTTACTACAACAGGCTCTTCCTTCTCTTTTCCTAAGAATGAAGGAATTTCCATACCGGTCATTTTGAATAAATCACTTAACGGAGGAATGGACTTCATTAAACCCGAAGCAAAGTTAGCAGTTTGAGTTTTCCCATCTGAATTTGATCCACTATCCCAAACGGTGATATTATCGAATTTCAGGTTTTTAATGGCTTCAACTTGAATACCAACCAGCGTTTCTAGTTTTTGAGCAATGAGGTATTGAATAGCGGCTTCAGGCGTATTTCCTGCAGCTTTCACTAATTCTTGGAAACCTTCCGCTTGTTTAGACAAAATTTCCAACGTTCCTCGGCCTTCCGCTTCCATTTTCGCAAATACGGCATCCGCTTCACCTTTTGCTCTTCTTCGGATTTGTTCTGCGTCCGCTTCGGCTTGAATAACTTTTTGTTGCTTTTCGATTTCAGATTTTACGATAACGTCCGCCTCTAGCGACGCTTTTTCTCTGGTTGCTCTGGCAGTTTCGGCTTCTTTTTCAGCTTGATAAGCTTGTTCAAGGGCTTTAGCCGTTGCAATTTTTTCTGCAGCCGTTGCTCTTCTTAAGGATTCCGCTTCGATTTCTCTTCTGGATGCATCGGACTTAGAAATCTCTGCTAACGAATGGTTTTCACCTTCGATTGCAAGAGCATTGGCGGTTGCTACCGAAATTCTTTGATCTCTTAATGCTTCGGCTTCACCAATAGAACCGTCTCGATTCTTTTCGGCTACCGATTTTTTAGCTTCGTTGATGGCTTTTGCAGCCGCTTCTTTTCCTAACGCTTCAATATAACCGGATTCATCATTAATATCGGTAACGTTAACGTTGATTAATCTTAACCCGATTTTCTTTAATTCTGTCTCAACATTATCGGATACCGCTTCTAGGAATTTATCTCGATTCGTATTGATTTCTTCAATATCCATGGTAGCGATGACCAAACGTAATTGGCCGAAGATAATGTCTTTCGCTAACTCTTGGATTTCGTCAAGGTGTAATCCCAAAATACGTTCTGCCGCATTTTGCATAACAGCAGGTTCTGTAGAGATACCGACGGTGAATCTTGATGGAACGTCAATTCGAATATTTTGTCTTGATAGTGCCTTCGTCAAATCCACACTAATGGAAAGTGGAGTCAAGTCGAGGTATTGATAAGACTGAAAAAACGGAATTACGAATTTTACACCACCGTGGATGCAATCAGCGGATCGTTCGGATCCGTCTTTATTCTTGCTTACTTTGCCGTATACGACAAGAATTTTGTCGGATGGACATTTTCTGATTCTTGAAACGATAAACACAAGAATCATGACGACAACGGCGACAATTGCAATGATTAACCCAGCAGGGTTTGCTAAAAATTTGAAATACATTTTAATCTCCTTTATATATAATTAATTTTTGTGAACACACGAGTAATCGGTAAATGTTATTGGTCAATCGATTTAACAATAAATGTTGTATCGTCTTCTAGACCGACAATTTTCACTTCATTTTTAGTGAGAATATCCTTTGCATCCTTGGTAATGGCATCGACTTCAATCAATTTACCTTGATGCACAAGCGTGATTTTCCCTTTGCCTTCGTTATTTTTCGGTATTCGAATGTATACGGTAGCCGTTTTACCAACAGCCGTACTGTAATCAAGATTACCGGATGATTCTAATCGAAAGATGGCTCTCATTACGAAGGCTAATAATACTGCTGCAACGGATCCAGATAAAACTCCAATTAATATCGCTAACCAGACCGGTCATGAATCAGCCATAATAAAGACAACACATCCACCGATACTAAGAAAAGCCAACACGCCTCGTATGGTTACAATCTTTAGTCCTCCGAGAGAAAAGAATGACTCTTGATTAAACACATCGCTTGAACCACCAAAGGAGCCATCATCCACATCATCAAGATTGGCGTCAACGTCAATATCTCCGTCAAATGCTTCGCCGCCATCCATGCCGATCAACATCATGATGATCAGTAAAATCATTAAAGAAGTAGCGACCGTCGCGATAATAAACATAACTTGTTGTAAATCGTTTAAACTATCCCACCACATAATATCCCCTCTCAATCAAAAATTATTTATATTTTAACATATTTTAGTAATAGTTGTTAGACCTTTCAATAAATTGATTCTTAGAAATTTTATATACATCGAATTTTTATTCGATAACCCAATACTATTATGGATACACTCACAAGAAAATTTCTGGACAGACTTAAGGCAAACACGAGTAAATCATTTTGAATTTACTGAAATCTGATGGTTGTCTTTTCGAACCAACTATGAGTTCATAAGTAACCGTAATTAGCCCTTTTTAGGGCTCTTTTCATATATAAATTGCTTTTCAATTTTAGAAGGAATATAATAAGTTTGTTATGTAAAAATAAATACTATCTTTAGGTGAGACAGGGGCTGGAACTATGAGAATTTTTAGTTCGATTGTATTTTTCATGTTTGTTTTTTTAATTTCGATTTTTACGGTTGCTTGCACCCATACGACCGAATCAACTTCAAACTCAACCACAGTAACCACGATTACTACGGAAAGTCAAACAACGAGTGTGACGACCATATCTTCCGAAACAACATCACAAGTTTCCACTAGTCTCACCGAACCAAGAAACGAAATAGAGAACATCATCTTAGATTTTGATTTAGATCAGGTTGACTATCAATTACCCACTCAATCATTTACCCTTCATTCCATGATCTCTAATAACGTTATTTTTCAGCAAGACAAAGCCATTCGCGTGTTCGGACAAGCCGAACCGGGAACCATCATTCTGGTCAAACTGACCAAGGATTTTGACACGAGCGTTCATTATCAAAATTATGGGATTGTTCCGGATAACGGTGAATGGATTGTCAATTTGCCTTCGTTGACCGCTTCCTTCGATACCTTCACCTTGACCGTCTCCGATACCATTCATGAAACGATAGTCACTAATTGTTTAATTGGTGAAGTATGGGTTGTCGGGGGACAATCGAACATGGAGATGAAGGTTAAGGAAATGGATCTCGGTTACGATCTATTCAAAGATGTCAACGAGGACTACATTCGAATATTCTATCAGACTCGTCTCGACAACAACAGCAATTTTCCCTATGAACCAGCCTATGATGTACTGGGCGGAAACTGGAAATCCGCTACCACCTATGAAAATATCGCTCACAGTTCTGGTATCGGCTTTTCATTTGCTTTCAAGACTTTCTATGCCTTTATTCAAGCAGGCCAGCAAGTCCCCATCGCCATCATCAACACACCCATTGGCGGAAGCCAGATTCATTCCTGGTTACCCCGTACGGAAATAACCGAAAGTTCGGTTTTATCGGCCTATGTCGAGGGTTTGGGGTATTCGCTTACTAAAACCGGATGGAACACAAAAGGGTGGAACAATTACAACCAAGTCTCCGCCAATTTCAATGAAAAAATCGCTCCTTTGACCCATTTCAACATCAAGGGTGTGGCGTGGTACCAAGGTGAAAGTGACGGCGTATACGCTCAAAGCGTTGTCGCCATCAAAGCGTTGATTGATTCTTGGAGCGAATGCTTTAACAAGAATGATGACTTATTGTATTTCGCATTAATCCAAATCGCACCGTATGACGGTGCCGATCCGCTTCTAGGAACTTCCACGAATAATTATTGGTATACGGCCTTCGCCAACCACAGAAGAGCTCAATTCGATGTCGTCATGGATCCCAAGTACAATGAGACGACATTTATCGTTCCCATTTATGACATCGATTTGAAATGGGACGTTCCAACAACACAATTCGCTTGGGCGGACCCTATTCATCCCGTTTCAAAACTACCGTTAGGCCAACGACTGTCAAAAATGGTCATGAGCTTCGTTTATTTAATTAACGATGACTATTTGGCACCCATCTTTGAATCCATTGAAATGGATGATAACACCATCACAGTAACGTTTATCAATGTCGGAAGCGGACTGATTTTAATGAATGATTCACCCAACGGGGTTTCTACCGTGGAAGTCATCTTGAAAAATGGCATCAGGGTGAACGTTCAAGCAGAAATCATTTCAACTAACCAAATTCGAATCAGCGGTGTTCAGACAAGCGATGTTCACTTCGTCGCTTATAGCAATTTCTCAAGAAATGAACAAAGCAACCTATCATCAAGGAACGGAATTCCAGCGATTCCATTTGTCGTCAATGTGGATGATTATTCTTAAAACCTGTTCTTGAGTCATGAAAAAATGGATTGGTATGATCCCAAAATGACATACTGTGAGTTAGAACCCTTAGGCGTTGCTTTTTGGGAACGCCGAAAAGGATTGGCAACCGCCCTTCTTAACGAAGCATCCAATCGTGTCAAGACACTCTATCCTCAGTGTACCGGTATGTTAGGCGGGGACCAACCGTTCTATTTGGCTTTGGATTATCGGATAACCGATGTTGATTATGCCTATCGTTATGAAATCGAAGTGTATCCCTCATGGGATAATCGCTCCAATAACTAGGATAAGTTCTCAATGTATCTAGGTTGAATATTCACAGATAATTTGCTATAATTATCTCTATGCCATATGGCAAAAGGTTGCTTACTAATTTTTGATTACTTCACTCATAAGACCCTACGACCATAGACATGATGAATCAGTTATGAATTTATAACATTTAACGTGAGGAGTAATCGTATGAAAAAAATCGTAATCATTGGCGGTGTAGCGGGTGGAGCCACTGTGGCGACACGCCTACGTCGTCTGTCAGAAGAAAATGAAATTATCTTGTTTGAACGCGACGAGTTTGTTTCGTTTGCGAATTGCGGACTGCCCTATTACATCGGCGGCGTCATTAAAGACCGTGAACGTTTATTGGTGGAATCCGTTGAAGGGTTAAAAAACAAGTTTAACTTGGATGTTCGGAATTTCTCTGAAGTCACCGACATCAACCGTGAAACCAAAACAGTTACCGTTAAACAAGTCAAAACCGGGGCCGTATACGAAGAAAGTTTCGATTACCTCGTGTTATCGCCCGGTGCTAAACCCATCGTCATCCCGACACCCGGTTTAGAGAACGCTACGAATGTTTTCACCCTTCGTAATATTCCCGATACCGATCGCATCAAAACCTTCATTGAAGAAACGCGTCCGAAGACAGCCGTTGTTATTGGCGGTGGCTTCATTGGCATTGAAATGGCAGAAAATTTAACCGAAGCCGGAATCACGGTTTCTGTCATTGATCTCGCCAATCAAATTTTGACCCCGTTAGACGTTGAAATGGCTAAGATGGCTCAAAACGAAATGGAAACTCACGGCGTCAGTTTCTACTTATCGGATGTGGTCAGTTCGTTCTCCGATTCTGGCAAAACCGTCACCTTGAAAAGCGGAAAAGTTCTATCCGCCGATTTGGTCATTATGGGCGTTGGCGTTAAACCCGAAAACGAATTGGCCGTCAAAGCCAATTTGAAAGTGGGACCGAGAGGCCATATCGTTACGACCTCCTCGATGCAAACAAAAGACGCTAAAACCGATGCCGTTGTCGATAACATCTATGCCATCGGTGATGCCGTTGAAGTCAGCGATTTGATTGACAACACACCCACAGCGATAGCGTTGGCATGGCCGGCTAATCGCCAAGGACGTTTGGTCGCCGATCACATTTCAGGTAGAACGACGCACTATGTCGGTTCCTTAGGTAGTTCGATTGTCAAAGTCTTCGACCTCATCTTGGCATCGACGGGTCATAACGAAAAGATTCTGAACCGTAAAGGTGTTACTTATAAATCCATTTACGTATCACGAGGGAACCATGCGGGTTATTATCCCGGTGCCCGTGACATTTTCTTGAAATTAATCTTTACCCCCGAAGGCAAGATTTTAGGTGCACAAGGCGTTGGCGGTGATGGTACCGATAAACGGATTGACGTCATTGCGACCGCAATTGCCGGAAATTTGAACGTCCGTGATTTGCCCGATTTGCAACTTTGTTATGCTCCGCCGTTTGGTTCTGCCAAAGACCCTGTCAACATTGCCGGTTACGTCGCAGAAAATTTATTGGATGGACTCTTTGAGTACGTTCGCTTCGATCAAGTCGACGAACTCGTCAAAAACAAAGCTT
>CAZCSO010000009.1:16700-62146 GCA_964501315.1 uncultured Candidatus Izemoplasmatales bacterium
CCGGAACATCGTGAGGTAAATCCTATGGCTACATCATCAACCATTAAAGCAAAAATTACCATCGACGCCTGCGGCTTGCAATGTCCAGGACCCATCATGCAGACATTCAAAGCCGTTGACAAGTTATCCCTCGGTGAAGCCGTTCAAATTGAAGCGACGGACCCAGGATTTGCCAAAGACATCGAAAAGTGGTGTGAAAACACTGGCAATACGTTGTTACTGAACGAAAAGGACGGAAGCATTTATCGTGCGGTTGTTCAAAAGGGTGGAACGCCCACGTCTGCCATGAAAGTAACGACGAGTGGCGAAAACACCACGATCGTCTTGTTCAGTGGCGACATGGATAAAGCGATGGCTTCCCTCATCATCGCTCAAGGATCCGCTGCGATGGGTAAAAATGTCACCATCTTCTGTACGTTCTGGGGACTTAATTTACTCAGAAAAGATAACAAGGTCAACGTCAAAAAATCATTTGTTGAAAAAATGTTCGGTGCCATGATGCCAAGAGGTCCGAAAAAAATGGGTGTCTCCAAGCTAAACTTTGGTGGCATGGGTGCGTCCATGATGAAAGGCGTCATGAAGAAAAAGAATGTTCCGTTACTAGAGCAACAACTTGAAAATGCCATGGCAGCCGGTGTTCATTTCATTGCTTGTACGATGAGTATGGATATTATGGGAATTAAGAAAGAAGAACTGTTGGAAGGCATCGAATACGCAGGCGTCGCTACTTACTTGGCGGAAAGTGATAAAGCTGGTGTCACGTTATTCATTTAGTTCTGATTCAAAGTTTATATCAAAATAAAAGATGTTGTGATTTCTCTTCGCAACATCTTTTTTATTTGTTTATTTAAGAATTAATCGATTCGGGTGAGCGTCGGAATGACCAATACAAAGACTTTGTCGTAGCTGTAGGGTGTAAATTCAATGTAATAATCACCGGCTTCTAGAAGTAAAGATTGAACCCAGTTGTAATCAACCTGCGTACCGTCGGCTTTGTAAAGGATGGCATATTGATATGAATATCCGAAATCTTCATAATAGGTCGACAATTGATAATGGCCTTGTTCTGTGATGGTCAAATTGAGGCGGGCGATTTTTGCATCGTCAAGCATGAAGATAATCGGTGAAAGCGAAGTGTCCGTCCAATCATAGGTATTTCCATTATCACTCGAAGGAACGGTTATGTACGAATAATCAAAACCAAAGGTACCTGTAAAATAGCCATTAAGTTCGAATTGAAGTGATCGGTCCTTAGGAATATAGAAGTAGGAGGGCGTCATCCACGATTCGGGATTATTGTAAAGCATGCATCCGTCAAAAGAAAAGTTTATTTCATCGTTCAAGGTTATATCAATCGTATCATCTTCTGTAACCTCACCGATAAAATACGGCGATATCACTAAGATTCGATCGTAATCAGCCATGGGGATATCAATGGTGCTACCAGTCACACCCACAAGATCAACGGTCAATTCAAGTGTTCCATCGGTTGATTCAATCGCCGAGTTAACAAATACGGGTGGGATATCTTCATCGACAATTATATCAACACCTTGTTTAGATGACGATGTGATTTCAACGTAATACGTGCCTGAATAAGGTGCAGTGAACCGTTGATCATAAGGGATTTCATTTAACAATTCATCCAAAATGACAAACTCCGGATTCAAGTGATCACCGCGAAACTCGACACTGTATTGACTGGCTTCAAGTTCAAGTTTGAGATAGTATGTTCCCTCATCAAGGATCCATCGTGTTTGAGAAGGATACGTAGTGAACAAGATCGAATCAATGGATGTTGGTAAGTAAAACAATAAGGATTCTTGATCAAACGGTGAAATAATCGTAATCGGCTCTAATTGAGTCTCCATTGATGAGGTAATCTCAACATCGTAATCGAGCAACGCTAAACCCGTTATGGAGTAAGCAACTTGGTAATTGGTAAAGTCTTCTGAGAATTGGTAATGAATAGTGATGGTTTGACCATCAAGGCCTTGAATGCCTTGTTGTTCCAAAAGAATACTCAAATCAACGCCACCTTCACTCAAGAAACGACTGGTCACAATCAAATCAAAGTTGAAATCATCGATATTGGTGATCGAAACGACATTCGACATATCGATGCCGCCCGAAAAGTCATAGTAAGCTTCCAAGAAATTCATCGTATTCGCAGAAGAAGCTAATATTTGATACTGAGCAACGGGATTATTGATTTCAAATTCAACCAAAGGCCCTCTGGTTCCATCAATTACATAAGCAAAGAAACTGGGAATTCCATTAGCAATAACACGGGTAGACTGCCGATAGAATAAAGCCGATAAATCAAAAGCTCCATTACTCCGTGTAGTTGTTTCTGAAATGGTGGTGTTTTCATCCTTGATGGTCATGGTAAAGAGTGCTTCGGAATTAAAACTGGGATTCAGTAGGAATTCGTCTTCAAATTGCGAAATAGCTAGATTGAAAGCCTCGACATCGCCCGTTGTGACGATAGGGGGCTCGTTACCTCCTTCTAAATCGTTCAGGATGTCTTGGTCAATATACTGATAAAGTTCTGTTTGTAAATCCTCTGCGAAAAAATCAAGATTTTCAACATGGAAATAGTCTTTTATGTCTGGGAAGTTATCCAAGTTGACCTGATTAAAGAATTCTAGATTGGCTTTGGGATGCGAAAGGGATAATCCGAACTGCGATAATGAAAAGATATCATCCGTAAACATTTCGGGTCCATCTAAATTCATCCAGAGGCCTAAAAAACCGTACGTCGGCGTATAGGTGTAATTCAATCGTCCATCGTAGAGTTTGGTTCCGTCGCTGGTATAGATTCCGGTAAGCTCATCGATTTCAGAATTTGAATAAGGACTGACGACAACGTAATCCCATCCGGTTGCGGTAGCGAAGTTGATCTGTAACGTGATGAGTTCATCGGATAGTGATAAGTCTTCATATCGGTAAACTTGACCGTATTCATCAAAAATGTCGTATGTTTCGGAGACAATCTCATCATTAATGACTTGAAGGTAACTTTGAACGTTGAGCTCACGGTTATATCGGCTTAGGACATACCCCTTATCGGATCCCTCAATCTGTTCGATAACCGAATCGCCGTAGCTGATGGTGAATTGTTCATCATTTTCGATGCTGGTATAACACAGGGAGGCATTATCGGGTGCGTAATTGACATAGATGGCTTCTTTGTTTTCTGTGAATTTAAAATAATTGAAGCTCATTGCCAAATCGTCGTTGGAGCCGATGGACATCGAAGAGTAATAATAGTAGTGCAATTCTTGATATTCTAGTAAGTCATCATTGGTTCCGAGTTTGAGATAGAAGTGCTCGGTTCTATAAAGAGCATCAATCAGAATATAGCCACTTTCGGAATAGATAAATTCATACGTGATGGATGAATCATCGTTGGGGTTGAAGGGCTCATTAAGATTAATAGCACTTTGATCTTCAATCATTTCCCGAATGTTCGTCACCACAAGTAAGGTGGTGATCAATTGTTCAAAGTAGTTAGAATAGACCCGGTCCGGCTGTTCTGTGTAATGAACGGCAAGAATCTCATCGCGGGTAATGGTTTCCGTTAATTCTTCACCTTCTAACAGTAATGGTGAGATCTTTTGATAACCACGTGTTTCCAATTGCATGGACGTGACAATCACATCCAAGCGATTTTCATACGAAACGAGTTCGTTATAAAAATCGGTAATGGAATGTTCATCGCTTATCGTTGCTGTCGTTTGAGAAGACGATGACACCGTTGAACTCTGAGTCGTGGTTGTTTCTTTGTCAGATTGGCAAGCAAGCATAATTACCGATAATCCGAAGATTCCAAGTAAGATAGCTAATTTTTTCATAACAGTCTCCGTTCTTTGAGGTTATTGATATGTAAAATTGTGAGTAAATTATCTAGTATTGAAATTCTCTATTTCTTATTATAATCCTTTTTATTTAGATAATATACAATAACATTATAAAAAAAGAGAGATTTTTTTGGAAATCTCATCTCTTTTTTTCTCTTATATCTTAGTTAGTTAGAACGGCATTGACCATTCGCAGTTTTAAATTGGTTGCCTGCTTGGTTCTTGGATTGAAATGCTTTGCGAAATTGATTCTTTACTTGATTCATCATATCGTTGGCATACCCATAATAACGATCTCTTGAAAATGCCGCTAAATGTGACTCTGATGCCTGAACCAACGATTCAAATACATCACGAACGTCATCGGGTAGGTTGTCTTGACTCAGAAACTGTTCATAAAGAGCTATGTTGGCGATTTCTGCTTCCTTGCCGGTTGCAATCGCACTCGAAATGGTTTCTGGAATGACGACGTAAGATGACCCATTGTCTTCAGGAACGGTTACACCATATGTTTCAAATAAGGGTAATAATAATGAGATGTGTGCTTGTTCGGCTTTGACGATGTTTGTAAAGGGACGAATTTCACCAAATGTTTCGATAATGGCTTGGTATTCGGCGAGTGCACGGTACTCATCTGCTATCGCATATTGAAGCATTTCTTCTACGGTATAGACTTTTGATTCATCTAAGGATAACGATGAGAGGGTGGAATCTTGATAGACACTTTCTGCGTTGAGTGTGGAAAAGGATAATAACCCGATTCCAAGGGCGACCAAACCCATGATCATGATACTTTTTAACTTAATTTTTTTCATAATAGCCTCCTGTTTTTTTGTTTCGGAAGATATACGGGAATCAGTATGAAATTATTGGACGAATTTGTTAACCTCATACAATCTACACAAATTTGTTAAGTATGTAGATAATCGATTATTATTCATAAATAAATCAATGATGAATAATCGATTGTTTCTGACTAACTAACAATTTTACTATAGAAAGATGCAATCGTTTGATGAGATGGTTTTTCTATGATAAAATAAAATTATGTCAAATAAGTTAGGTGACCAATGAAAAAACGCGTTGCATTCGTATGCATCCATAACAGTTGTCGTAGCATCATGGCCGAAGGGTGGGCAAGAGCACTTGGCAGTGATGTCATTGAAGCGTATTCAGCGGGAACACAGTCGTACCCCGCTCCCAAACCCATGGCCATCCAGGTGATGGAAGAAGCCAAGGTACCCATGGGTTTTGCATCCTCAAAGTTGTTATCGGATATTCCCGATTCGTTTGATATCTTGATTACCATGGGATGCGGGGTTGAATGTCCTTATGTACCGTGTATGTACCGTGAGGATTGGGGAATAGAGGACCCTTCAGGAGGATCAAAGGAAGATTTTGAGAAAACTCGAGAGATTATCAAAACAAAGATAATCGAATTCATTCAGAAAATTCAGAATGGTTATTATACGTAAAAAAAGGCCGCATCCGGAGATGCGACCATTTTTTTTAGATTCACAGAATTGAATTAAGCATGGAAACGATGGAATCACCCAAATCCGGGAAGAACATGAAGATAACCACTATGGCTAAAATCAAGATGTAGATAAAGGCAAAGAGTTTCTTTCCAGAGACAAATTCCATACCGACGATGGCGGCGACTGCCAACGCAGCGAATTGTTGTGCTAAAACGAGATAATCCATTACATCAGCGGGTAGATTAAATCCGAATTGTGCGTCCGTATATAAAAAGGCATACAATACAATCGTTAAAAATCCGAGAATCTGACCTAAGACATTCCAAAATTTTTTCATTTTACGCTCCTTATGTGTTTTTTTTCATTATAACGAATGATGGCCATGCTTTCAATATAAACTGAATAAATAATCACTATTTTTTATCATAAAAGTATTTTTATTTATCATTTTTTCATTATTCGATAATTTCGAGAATCCAGCGATTGACAGGTTAATGGGCTATGATATAATTATCACTCGGAAATCAAGAAAGAAATGGGAGTGCTACCGTGTCAAGCCTAACTTCAAAGGGGCTATCAACCAGTTTGCAAGGAGAATTTATTGTCCCGAATTATTATCCGAAATTCAGTTGTAAAGGCGGCTCTTGTCGCAACACTTGTTGCGCCGGTTGGGGCGTAAAAATATCTCAAAAACAGTATTATCAATTGTTAAGCATCGACACTTCCGTCGAGATAAAAGAAAACGTTGACCGTGCTTTTCGGGTTTGTCTTAATCCAACGGTCGATACCTTTGCGGAAATCGCCCATACGTATCAAGGTGTTTGCCCCCTATTGACTGAGAATGGTTGGTGCCAATTACACCAAACCTTAGGGGAGACCTACTTACCAACGATTTGTCGTTATTATCCTAAGGCTCCCAAAAATGATTATGTTATGGAAAGTTCGTGTTCGAATAGTTGTGAAAGAACGTTGGAACTTTTGACGGAATCTTCTGAACCAATCACATTTGAAGTTAAACCAATAGCCTTTGATTTACCCATGAGGGATTCACAAAAATCCATCGATGATCGGTCAAGGTATTCCTATTATAGAACGCAATGTTTTGCGTATTTGTCAGATCGATCAGTAAATCTTTCCGATCGTATTCGAAAATGGGGTTCTTGGTTTTCTGAACAGAAGAAGGATGCGCTTTTGTTAGAATCTCGAGATGGAACTTCGTTAGAGATTGGCCAACTATTACGTCGATTTTATCCCGTTTTCCATCATTTATTGTCAAGTCACCATACGCTTACTTCATGGGTTGAAAACGAGAGAGTTTTTTTTGAAGAGGGGAAAGCGGTTGATGCGTATCAAAAAGCGACGTTAGTATTATCGGAACGCTTTCCTAATCACGAAATCTATCTCGAAAAAATACTTGTGAATCATCTGATCTATTCAGCGTATCCCTATTCAATGCCATTTGATGAGGCTTATGCTGCACTGGTCGGACTCTATGCGTTCATTCGATTGATTGTGTTTATGCTTATACCACTCATTTTTCAGCTATCGGATTACATTGATGTCATGGCAAGATTGTTCCGAGTAATCGGCCATTCTTCGTTTGAACGCAATATGATTGTTTTGATGAATGATGAAGGGTTGAATTCACTGTCATTACTAAATCAATTAGTTTCCTTGTAAAAAGACAATCGCAACCGATTGTCCTTTTTTATTTGAGATTGTCTAACGTTCTTTGAGCCTGATCAAGGTACCATGTTGGTTTCGATGAATCCATTGATTGACGGATTAGATCCTTATAGATAGTCCAATGATGATTTTCAATAAGCGTCAATGCGTTGCGCATTAGAAGGGTTTTTCCACGCCACAAATAGGCCTTGTTTGCGTACATCTCTTTGAATTTCTTTTCTGAAAGTGTAAAGAGATCATTGATTAATACGCGATCGGATGGAAGCGTTTCAAATTCGAGATGAGTTAACATCCCTTTATTGAGATTTTTTGGGCAGGCCAATTGACATAAATCGCATCCTAATAACAGATAATTATCACGGACTTCGTCATTTGACAAGAGGCGCTTTTGTTGATTGTAATTACTGATGCATAAAGCAGAGTGATAGTTTGTTTCGGATAAAGCTTTTCTAGGACAAGCTTGGATGCATTTCGTGCAGTCTTTACAAGAGTCAAGTGGTGAATGAATGGTCTCGAATTCTACAGGAAAATCGATAAAAATCATTCCTAAAAAAACATAGCTACCCCATTCGGGTGTAATGAGCATTTGATTTCTTCCGATAAACCCTAAATGTGCCAATTCAGCGGCCTTACGTTCATCGTGAGGGTGATTGTCAACACCGTAGGAATACGAAAGATTAAGTGTTGACATCACGGATTGAATGCGTTGTTTCAATGCTTGGTGATAGTCCATACCAAATGTATAAAACGAGGCAACCAAGGATTCCTTATTTTGAATTGTTGGGCGTTTCGGATAGGCTAATGCGACGACCACCAACATTTCATACGATTCACTTCCCGCAGCGATTGTTTTCAGCGCATCAAAATAGCGTTGGCTTTTGATAATGCCAACGGAATCAAATTGGGTTTTGAATGCGCGTAAAATATCGTTTTGATTCATAATTTCATTCCTTTGGATTTGATGATAAGGCTGATAATGGATCATTATCTAGTCGGTAAATCATCCATCCGTTTAACGGATACGCACCCATGTGATGATAAAAATCACGAGCCGACTGGTTCCAATCCAATACCCACCAATCCATCCGTTTTAAACCGCGCTCTTTTGCAACGTGAGCCAAGTAACAGAATAATTGTTTTCCATAACCTTTGTGTCGGAAAGAAGGATCAATAAACAAATCTTCTAAAAATAGTGTTCCCCTTCCTTGAAAGGTTGAAAAAGTTTGGTAGAACAGCGCAAATCCAATAGGTTGGCCATTTTCCAAAGCAAAGACAACCTCTGCTTGGTGATTGTCAAAGATTGATTTTTTTAATAGTTCTTCGGTCGCGACGACTTGATCGCTCATGTGTTCGTAATCTGCGATCGCTTTGATAAAGGTGAGAATTTGCGGAACATCCTCAACCGAAGTTGCTCGTATTTCAAACTCATTTTTCATGATAAGAATCCTCCATTTTGAATGAATAGGTCTCAAGGGGGGTATAGGTTAACACATCATGGATTCGAGAACTCTCGAACAATTGAAAACAATAAATCGTTTCGTTGTCGGATTCAGATAGAATGGGAAACGTTGTTTGTGGAGTTATCCAGCGAACGTTGCGTGCTAGGGTAATGTGTGCTTTGAACGGAGCACTATCAAAAGAAATGCCGTTTTTGTGCAAACACTCCTTTATGGAAGTAGAGAGTCGATGAAGTTTGGATGCGCCGTTTACGATGGGAGAATACACAATGGCTTTGTTATACTTCTCAAACTGATCGATGCCATTCCACTCAAGTTGGAAAGGATGATAGTTGCTGGCGAGTTTTTTTAAAGAATCTGAATACAAGGACACTTGCTCATAGGATATGTCACCGATAAAGCATAACGTCAAATGGAAATTATTCAGTTGCGTTAATCGGTAATCAGACCAAAATGGAATCCATTTTTTTTGTAGTTGGTTCAATGATGTTTTTGCGTTCTTTGAAAACGGAATGCCTAAAAATAGATGCATAGAAGATCCTTTCTCGATAAAAACTTTTTTTTATACATGTAAGCGTTTGAATGTGTAAAAGATTACACATACACATATAGGCCAACTCGATTGAATTGAGTCAACTTATTATATATAATACCATTGTAGTAATAAAGGGGGATTTATTCAATGATAAAACTAAAAAAAATGCTTATTGCCTTGGTTGTAGGCTTACTTGTTATGACGTCTCAAGCTTTTGAAGTTCAAGCCGATTCGGCGGATTCATTGGTGATTCACTATTTTCGTTACGATGACAATTATACGCCATGGTCCGTATGGCTATGGCAATCCAGCCCCGTCAGTGGTGAGGGACAACGCTTTAATTTCACAGGCGATGATGATTATGGGAAAGTGCTCACCGTTGAATTGGATGGATCCATCTTAGAGGGGGCTACTTCAGTCGGGTTCATTGTGAGCACACCCAGCTGGGAAAAGGACGTAAGTCCTGACCGTTTCATTGACATGACAAAGTTTGATGCTAACGGCGATGTTCACATTTACCTTGTTCAAAATAATCCGACCGTCTATTTCAGTGCGGATGATGTGGACCGTTCTAATCGGGTTTTCTGGGCGTATTTTAGCGATGAAAATACCGTTAAATTTGAAACGACCATTCCCGTTACGGAAGATAAGGTTTCCTTTTACGTTGACAATATCTTAACGCCGTTCACTGATTATGCGATGGTGGAACGGTTGGGCACGTTTAACGTCAGTGCAAATGCCGACTTAACGAAACCGTATAAACTAAGCGTTGATTTAGGGGATACCGAACCTGCGGAAATTGCAATCGGATTCAATGGATTATACGATACGGAAACCTTTGAAACCGCCTTTGCGTACGATGGGGATTTGGGTGCGATGTACAGCGCAACCGAAACAACGTTCCGTCTTTGGGCTCCGATTAGTGAAGCGGTTACGTTAAATTTGTATACCAAAGGGCATCCCGCATCCGTTTTGGATGATCAAGGTGTTGCGGGAGTGGATGATCCGTCTCAAGTCATTCCAATGGTTTCAGGAGAAAAAGGGACCTGGCAAGTGACCGTTGACGGTGACTTAAACGGAATCTATTATACCTATTCCGTTACCAATGCAGGCATCACCAACGAAGTAATTGACCCCTATGCGAAGGCAGCGGGCGTCAACGGAGACCGTGGTATGGTTATTGATTTTTCGGATACAGATCCGCTAAACTGGGAAAATGATGTTCGTCCCGATACGATGGACGCGTATACCGACGCCATCATTTATGAACTCCATGTACGTGACCTGACGACACATGAATCGTGGAATGGAACTGAGGCTTACCGTGGGAAATTCAAAGGATTATTTGAATCAGGCACAACCTATGATGGGTTGACCACCGGTTTTGATCACATCAAGGAGCTGGGCGTAACTCACGTCCAACTGTTGCCGGTATTCGATCACGGTGTGGTTGATGAGACGCGTCTTAACGATCCTTCCTACGAAGGCATTGTCGATGGCATCTTTAACTGGGGATACATGCCCGAGAATTTTAACGTCGTCGAAGGCAGTTATTCAACCAATCCGTACGACGGAGCCGTTCGTATTACCGAATTTAAAGAAATGATTCAAGCGTATCATGACGCTGATTTACGAATTATCATGGATGTTGTGTACAATCATACCGGCAAATCCGGTGAGTCTAATTTTGAATTGATTCTTCCGGGGTATTACTTCCGTATGAACAACGACGGAACCTACTCGAACGGTTCTGGAACTGGAAACGAAACCGCTTCAGAACGCTACATGATGTCGAAATACATCGTTGATTCAACGCTCTTCTGGGTCAATGAATACCACATTGATGGCTTCCGGTTTGATTTGATGAAACTGCATGACGTTGAAACCATGAATGCCGTTGCCGATGCCGTTCATGCCATTGACGATACCATCATGGTGTATGGCGAACCGTGGACAGGAGGAACATCGCAACTGCCAGAAAGCGAAGCAGCTTACAACGCAACCTTAGATGAAATGCCCGGTGTAGCGGTCTTTAACGACGATACCCGCGACGCCATCAAAGGCAGTGTGTTTGATTCGGCTTCCATTGGATTTGTTCAAGGCAATCAGTTCAGTGATGCCAAGATTTTATTGGGTATCACGGGTGGAACCGAACAGGAAGGCCTTGACCCGATGATGTTGCCAAAAGGAACATGGGCTGTTAATCCGACACAGGCGATTAACTATGTAGATGCCCATGATAACAATACCTTGCATGATAAATTGAAATTGTCAGCTCCGCTTGCAACGGATGAAGAATTCGAACGGATGTTCAAACAATCGTTAGCGATGATTATGTGGTCAGAAGGGATTCCCTTCTTCCATGCAGGAACCGAATTTATGCGTTCTAAACCGTGTTTCTCAGATTCGAATACCTGTGATTCGAATAGTTTGTATGATCATAACTCGTATCGATCTCCCGATTCGACCAATCAAATCGATTGGAGTTTAAAAAAGACAAATTACAATACCTATGAGTATGTCCAAAATTTGATTTCCATTAGAAAACTGAAAGATGTCTTTACGTTATCAACCTCAGAAGACATCGCTAGTCATCTATCTTTGATATCGGATAAAAAAGGCGGTTTTGTCAGTTATACGTTAACGAACGATAACGATTTGTGGGAAACCATTTACATTCTACATAACGGTGGTGACTCCACCCACAAAGTTACCTTACCAGAAGGAAGCTGGTATGTCATGGCAACTTCTGATGAATTCGCTGAATGGGAAGAGATAACCTATCACGATGAACTCGTTAAAACCATCATACCGCTTCAAAAACTTGAAGGGGGAGAAGAATTATCTCTTACCGAGAATGATTCATATTTATTGGTTCAATTTGCAGATGATTACATTATTAATTCAGAGAATCCCGAACCATCGGCGCCTAACAAAATCGGAACATGGGGAATCATTGGAATCGTTTCCGGCTCGACACTCACTACCGCTGGAGCGGTCTTGCTAATCGTCTTTCGAAAGAAAATATTCAAAATATAATCTTAGATGAGGATTAAATGATTTATATCAATCCTCGGACTGTAGACTAAGTATCCTAGAAATAGGGTACTTTTTTACGTTTTGAAAGTAGATGAGGATAATTATAAGGATTACTATATACAAACAGGTAATTTTAGAAGTTACTGAAAGAGTACCAAATGGGTCAATCGATATCCCGCAGGGGTAACTGTTGGGACTACGCTCCCTAAGAAAGTTTCTTCGGTCAGATGAAAGATGAGTTAAATCTACATCTATGCAAGAAATTCCATGATCTTGAAAATGAAGTTGAAGATTACATGAACTACTATAACAATGACCGCAATCAATGGCGTTTCACGAAAATGACTCCGATGGAGTATGGAGACTTCCTCCTATATGGAGTATATCCCAATAACATTTGTTCTATCAATACAAAAGACGACCGCCTTTATAGACAATCGTCTTTATTAGAAAAACTATAAGTCCCTTTTCTAATGTCCTTGACAGGGGGTATACTTTTATTGGCAAGAAGGCTTTTTTATGGATTGATGAGTGAAACTTGATAGGTGTAATCATCGAGATTCAACGTTCCGGTTGTAATGCTGTCTTCGATGGCATCTTGATCGAGCCGACTCACAATAAAATCCAGAGTATCGAGTGAGATATCATGATTTCCTAACGTAACCGAAGACAATTCTAGTTCAAGCGTCAATTCCATGATGTATACGTTAATATCAAAAACAAGCGATACGACCGAATCAACAGCCACAAGATAATCTGATCCAAATCCAATGTCGACGACGAGTTGATTGTCATCATTAAGCGAAGCCACCACCAAATCGATGTAATAATAATCCGATGTGACTATTCGGTTGGCTTCTTCAGAGGTAGAATCGCCCAACGGATCATAATTTGAATTGACATTATTAAGTATCGAATCGTAGATGAGATAATTGATGTATTCTTCAACCAACGTATAGCGAGCATCGCCATTGGCGATAATCATTTGCGCTAACAGTCCCAACATCGCTGTGTCTCGATTAATTGTGGGATCGTACACATCGCTGGGAAGAACCTCTTCACTTAAGGGCTGTTTGATGGAATTTGCAACCATAAAGAGTCCTACAAATAATCCGATAACGAGAACAAGAATGAAGATTATAATGCGTTTGATAAATTTCATACGATACCTCCTGATGATTATTATTGTCTCCGAAATGACCCAATTTGTCAATGGATTGATTCTTTTAGCATGCTAGTGGCATTATATTGACATTTGAGCTATAATTAGTGTATCAGTAGTAGGAGGTTTCTATGGTAGGACATATGAAAAATTTGCAAGCGCATGAGGTGAAACATCCGCTTGCGAGCAAAGCAACCATGAAAGTATTGGTTTCTGAGTCGGAAGGATGGGACAATCACGTCATGAGGGTCTTGACGGTTGAAGCAGGCGGGTTCACGCCCAAACATGCACATCCGTGGCCGCACATCAATTACATTATCTCAGGGAAGGGAACGTTGATGATTGATTCCATCTCTCATCCCGTCGAAGCGGGATCGTATGCGTTTGTTCCGGCTAATGCCCTTCATCAGTTTGCAAATGCAGGCGATGAGACATTTCAATTTATCTGCATTGTTCCCAAAGAAGGTCACTCCTTATAATCCAAATTCATCGCGTGTCGATGAATTTTTTTATGGGTTATGTTTATATATAAACATGCTTTTTTAAGGAAAAAACAACCTAAATTTTGAATGCATTTTCATCTTGAAAGCCTTGAAAATTATGATATGATGAAAAGAGAAATCACTCACATTGAAAGGAAGATATCGATGAAATTAATCAAATCAACAGCCAATCCCATTTTGACCGCCAATTCAAAAAATGAATGGGAAAACCTCGTTGTTTTAAATCCCGCAGTAATCTATGACGACAAAACCGAAACCTTTGTCATGTTGTACCGCGCTGCGGGAGATACCTTGGAACATTACATTTATTTGGGATTAGCCACCTCCAAAGACGGCATCCACTTTGAGAGACAAAGCGATAAACCGATCTTTGAACCCACGTACGATGGCGAAGATGGAGGGTGTGTTGAAGATCCACGACTGATCAAAATTGACGATTGGTATTACTTAACCTATGCTTCTCGTCCGTATGCGCCGGGACGTTATTGGCTTCAAGAACCCAAACCGTGGTTTAATCCACCCAAAAACGGGCCCAAATTTCTTCAATGGAACAATACCGTCACGTATTTAGCGATTACGCAAGATTTCAAAACCTACAAAAAATGTGGACGCATCACCGATACGCGGGATGATGACCGCGACGTTTACTTGTTCCCTGAAGCGATTAATGGGCAATTTGTTCGTATCAGTCGTCCGATGAACGCGTGTGGCAAAGGGTATGAAAATGAAAGTCCGGCTATTTGGATTTCCTTCAGTGATGATTGGATGGAATGGTCACATCGTCAACTATTGATGAAGGGAAAGTATTGGTGGGAAAGTAAAAAGATTGGGGGATCTTGTCCTCCCATTAAAACCAAGTATGGATGGTTCATGATTATGCATGGCGTCTCTAAAGACGATGATTCGTATCGGGTTGGCGCTATCTTGATGGACTTGAACGATCCGACAAAAATTATTGCACGAACCAAAGAACCGATTTTAGAACCGACCGAAGATTACGAAGCTAAAGGATTCTATAACGGATGTGTCTTTCCGACTGGTAACGTGGTCAAAGATGGGACGCTTTACGTTTATTACGGAGCAGCTGACAAATTTGTGGCGGTCGCAACGTGTGACTTCGAAGAACTGTTACAAGACATGATTAATAATCATCACGAATAAATAAGGAGCCCAGCGCTCCTTTTTTTATTGATAAAATCGTTAACCTTGTCTTGACAATTTAAGAAAGCGCTTATATAATTAAGTTATCGGTTAAGTTACAAATTTCAGGAGAACTCATTATGAAGAAACTATTAGTACTGTGTACGGCCTTTTTTCTTGCCTTTGTTTTAATCGCTTGCGATGCTAAAACAACGACAACAACGACAACAATAACTTCTACCACAACCACAACCACGACGACAACCACTACGACGACGACCACGTCGGCGATTCCGCTTGAGACACCGACGAATTTCGCTATCGTTGACAATTGCGTTCAATTCGATTTGGTTGAAGGTGCAACAAAGTATAAATTGTATGTTTACGATACGAGTGAAACTCTGCTCAATTCGTTCAATGTGACTCAAGGGTTTGATTTGTTACTCATGTTAGGAGAAGGTGCCTATCAGTTTCGTTTAGAGGCCACGTCACCAAGTCGACCATCATCAGAAGCCACACAAGCTTTGGAATATGAACTTATCAATCCTGACCATATTAAATTATTAGAAGGTGACGCCATGAATGATTTCCGCTTTGTTCGTTGGATCGGACGGACGTATTACGATAGTATCTCTGAAACAAAGAAATTCTATTTTACAGCCAGTGGGTTTGAAGTTGGCTTCTTTGGAACGGAAGTCAAAGCCGTTATTCAAGCCAGTAACTACAACATTACCGGAAAACAAGCGTATTTGGTTGTTCTAGTTGACGGTGAAGAAGATCCGACGAAAGGTACGACGTTCATCCTCAATCAATCAGAACAAGAACTGACACTTGTCAGCGGTCTTAACGAAGGCTTTCATACCGTGAAGGTCTTAAAACGAAGTGAAGCATCGGATTCCAACACATCCTTAAGCGAACTTACGACGGATGGCTATTTCTCAGCTCCTCAAAATGAAAAAACCTACCGTTTGCAATTTATCGCCGCTTCCTCCTCAACGGGGTACGGTAACTTAGGGAGCTTAGCCGAAGCCAAATCAACGGCTAATTCCCATGGATTATTAGGTTTTGCCTACTTGACCGGCTACTTGCTCGATGCCGAAGTAAATATATTCTCAGCCAGTGGCTGGGGCGTATCACGCGGATGGAATACCGGTGGAGCCATTTCGGAATCTCAAAATATCCCTGCAGCGTATGAATATTACGCCATTGATGCGTCCAATCGTGTGGTTACCGAACAAGGCAAATGGGATCACTCCGATTACATTCCCGATGTTGTCGTTGTCAATTTAGGAACCAATGACTTCAATGCTTCGGGTTATAACTCAATGTCGGCTGAAAATAAAGCATTATTGGAAGCTCGTTTTATTCAAGACTACACGACCTTTTTAATCAAATTGAACAATTGGTATCCCAATGCTGTTATCATCGTTGCTTACGGTCTAATGGGAGAAGCCAATACGTTAGAAGATTTTACGCTTTCTGCCGTTGACCTCGCCAACGATGAGATTGGCAGAGAAGCGGTTCATCCCTTCATCATGGAAGCTGCTGGAACGGCTCCGAATGCGTTTGGATCCGGATATCATCCGAATGTTGGAACCAGCAAAAACGTCGCTGAAGATTTGGCGGCACTCATCAACGAATTAACGGGAAGAGAAGTTGTTCGGACGATGATTACGGGTTCAAATTAACATGATTTTAACATCACTCAATGGTTCTTGGACACTGTCTTCAACGTTTCTAAAAAAACCGTGTGAAGCACACGTTCCCGGATCAATTTATACGGATTTGTTGAATCAACAGCTCATTGTCGATCCTTTTGATCAGGACAATGAGCTGATCGTACGTGAAGTGATGAACTTCGATTTTACGTACTCACGCACTTTTTCATTTTCGTTATTACCTGGCAATCATCGTCATTACTTGGTTTTTGAAGGCATTGATTCACTTGCGAGCATCTACCTAAATGATCAATTGATTGCCACAACCGATAACATGCACCGGACATATCGGTTTGAGGTTGCAAGTTACCTTAAACAAGGCATCAATCGAATTGTCGTCGTCATCCATTCCCCGAATCAATACATCAAGGAAAAAGAACAAGCGTGTGCTTATGATCTCTATCAAGCACACGATGCGATGAAAGGTTATACCCACTTGAGAAAAGGCCATTCGATGTTTGGATGGGACTGGGGTCCTCAGTTACCGGATGGGGGACTATGGAAATCGGTTTATTTGGAATCGGTGACATTTTCAGCCATTCGTGATCTGGAAGTCCATCAAATTCATCATGATAAATCGGTCTTATTATCGGTAGCGATTCATCATGAAATCGTCAATCGTCGCAGTGCATTATCGGAACGAATTATGTTGGTTGATCCCAACGGTGAAACCATTTATTCAAGCGACATTCCGATTATTGTCAATCGAAACGTCGAAATTGTTGTGAACAATCCCAAGCGATGGTATCCCATCGGCTATGGAGATCAACCGCTTTATGAACTCATCGTTCAATTGAGAAACCATGACGACGTTTTGATGGAAAAATCAATGCGTTTGGGTCTAAGAACCATTCACATAAAAAAAGATAACGATGCGTTTGGACAATCCTTCACCTTTGTGGTTAATGGAATTGAAGTCTTTGCAAAGGGCGCCGATTACATTCCTGAAGATAACCTGTTGGGTCGAACATCACCGGAGTTGACGAGAGATTTATTAAAGTCAGCTGTGGATGCGCATCATAATATGGTCCGTGTCTGGGGTGGCGGTATCTACCCGTTTGATTATTTTTATGATATCTGCGATGAATTGGGCATATTGGTTTGGCAAGATTTGATGTTTGCGTGTTCGGTATACGATATGACCAACGATGCTTGGATAGATACGATGAAACGTGAAATCGTCGATAATGTCATTCGGTTACGTCATCATGCCTCCTTGGCGCTTCTGTGTGGAAACAACGAAAATGAAACTGCCATCGAGCATTGGAACGTTCCCAATCAAGCCGTATCAAAGGTGTTTTATCGTAAACAGTACCTATCAATCATACCCAAGATACTAAAAAAAGTAGCGCCATTCATCGAGTATTGGCCATCATCTCCTTCATCGGGAACACCGTTTAAGAATTCCAATTCGGATCACTATGGGGATATGCATTACTGGGGCGTATGGCACAATAACGAACCCATCCATTATTACCGTCATTACCGTCCTCGGTTTATGAGTGAGTTTGGAATTCAATCATTTCCGGCGCTTCCAACGATTCAAACCTTTGCTCGTCCGAAGGATTATAATATTTTTTCCTACATTATGGAAAAACATCAAAAAAACCGGACAGCCAATGATAAAATTTTGAACTACATCGGCAAAATGTTCCGTTATCCGAAAGATTTTGAATCGTTGCTCTACGTATCACAACTGATTCAGGCTGAAGGCGTTCGTTATGGCGTTGAACATTGGCGTCGGAATTACGGCGAATGCATGGGAGCGTTGTACTGGCAACTCAACGATTGTTGGCCGGTTGCGTCCTGGTCGAGCATTGATTATTATCACCGTTGGAAAGTGTTGCACTATCACAGTAAGAAATTCTTTCAACCTGTTTTGGTTTCCATCATGGAAGAGGGGCATCACGCGGAAGTTCATGTGACGAATGATACACTTGAACCCGTTGAAGGCACACTGATCATCGATTGGATGGATTTAAAAGGAACACTGCTTGAAGAAAAACGGATTGATGTATCGATTGACCCGCAATCGGCTAAAAAAATCATCGCATTGAGCTATGAAGTGTCAAACAAAGAAGCGATGAACCGAGTCGTGATTGCCACCTTACTAAAAGATGATAAGGTTTTATCGGAAAATCAAGTTTCGTTTGTACCGGATAAACATTTGGAGTTAGTAAATCCAAACTATCACATTGATTTAAATCAAAACAATAATGATTGGGTTTTGACACTTGATTCGGATGTATTTGCGAAATACGTTGAAGTGAGTGTTGGGAAAGAAGACATCCGCTTCTCAGATAACTACTTTTTCTTAAAACCCAATACTCAAAAAACCATTCAATTTCAATCTTCATTAACAAAAAAAGCTATTTTATCACAACTACGAATTCGATCTTTAGTGGATTCGTATTAATAAAGGGGGAATCACCATGAGCGAGAAAGTGAGCATGTCGGATTTAGCGAAAGCATTGGGCATCTCCAAAGTATCGGTCTCAAAAGCTTTATCCGATAAAGAAGGCGTCTCTGAAGAATTACGTCAAAAAATCAAGGATTTAGCCTCAGAAAAGGGATATCGCATCAATAACTCCGCACGAAGTTTAAAAACCGATCGTCAATTCAATATTGGTATTCTCATTTCCGAGAAATTCATTTTGGATAAAGAAGCGTATTATTTCTCTGTTTCTGGAGAAATCATTCGAAAATTGGACGAATATGGAATCTCCGGAATTATGGAAATCATTTCGTATCAGTGCGAAAAAGGATGTCAACTTCCGCGCGTTTACAATGAGAAAAAAGTCGATGGCATCATCGTGCTGGGACAACTCAAATCCGATTATTTGAAGATGATTGAAACGGTAAATATACCCGTCGTGTTCTTTGATTTCTACATCAAGGATTCAAAGACCGATTCGATTGTCGCCGATAACTTCTTCTCAGGCTATTCGCTTACCAATCTATTGATATCCAAAGGGCATCAATCGATTGCATTTGTGGGATCCATCATGGCAACTTCCTCCATTCAAGATCGTTATTTGGGGTATTATAAGGCATTGATTGAAAATTCAATCCCCTTACGCCCCGATTACGTCATCGAAGACCGGGATGATCAAGGCAGATTCATTCCGCTCGAATTACCGAAAAAATTACCGACAGCGTTTGTGTGCAACTGCGATCGTGTTGCCTATACACTGGTCAATGAACTCAAAAAGATGGGTAAAAAAGTTCCGGATGATTGTTCGGTTGTTGGCTTTGATAATTCTATTTTCTCAACCATTACCGATCCACAAATCACAACCGTCGACAACAACATCGATAAGATGGTCTCAACCGCGGTAAAAGTGATTGTTAAAAAGATAGCCAATCCGCAACGTATCTACGACCGAATCTTGATTCCTGGGACCATTATCGAACGACCATCGGTCAAACCCATTCAAATTTAAGGAGATTTACACGATGAAAAAAATACTATCGATTTTTCTGATTACGTTGAGTGCTTTATCATTAATCGGATGCATCGAATCAACCACGACAACGACGACAACGACGACGACCGAACCCCTTCCGATTGAACTCACCATCGATCAGTCGGAAGTATTAATGGGAATCGGTGGGTCGTATCAAATCAACTATACGTTAACAAATGTTCCTACATCCGACTCACGCGTTGTGACCTTTACCAGTGAAAATGAAGCCATCGCAACGGTTACGGTTTTGGGTGAAGTTACGGCCATAGAAGCGGGTTCAACACAGATTACGATTGCCTTTGGCGATGAGGCATCGACGACGCTAACGGTGAATGTCAGCTCAAGTGTTCGCATCGTCGCGCCCAATAAAGTCATCTATGCGCTTAACGATACGCTCAGTCTGACGGGTGCTAAATTAGAACTCTATAACGAAGAAAACCAGTTCGTCGAAGCCATTTCGATTACGTCGTCGATGGTTTCTGGATTTGATTCATCCAAAACCGGAAAACATATCGTTGACGTAACGTATCAAGGCGTCAATTATGGATTTGAAGTTCTCATCATGAATGCAAAACAAGCGTCTGCACGACTGGCCGATGCCATTATCTTGAATGAGACGATTACCGTCGGTGAAAAAGTAGAACTCATGATGACTCAACTGGATTCTGAAACCTTTTTAGAGGCCATTGAAAACGTCTATGATTATTCCGAAATTACCATTTACGGATATGTGGAAACTCCCTTAGAAACGTATCAAATCAAAGCATTCTGGTTTCAAGATTACACCGAACAAATTACCTATCAAACCGTCAACTCCAATCTCAATTTAGAGGGGATGGTTGCGAATACCGATGACGATTATGACCTCAAATTAACCTATAAAGCAGAAAATGCCCCTCATTACCGGATGCGATTTATGCCGGAAATTGCGGGGGATTATGCCTTGACGATTGTGTTGGTAGTCGATGGTGAAGCCATTCAAACGTTGACGAAATCCTTCCAAGTTACCGATGGATCAGAAACGTTTAACGGTTACTTGCAAGTCGATTCGACCAATCAGCGTCACTTTGTATTTGAAGACGGTCAAAGCTACATACCCGTCGGTCAAAACGTTGCTTGGTACACCTCATCGGAACGGAAGTACTACGATTATCTCAACTGGTTTACCAAAATGGGGTCAGCCAACATGAATTATGCACGCGTTTGGATGGCAGCTTGGGGCTTTTCGATCTTTTGGGATGACGTAGAAGATTATGACCAACGGCAAACAAATATGATGTCATTGGACAGAACCTTAGAAATTGCGGAAGACAATGATATTTACATTCAATTATGTTTGTTGCACCATGGCATGTTTTCGGCTTCGGTCAATCCGATGTGGCCGAATTCGACCAATACCTGGTACACAACCAAATACGGATCGAATCCGTACGCCGATCATTTTAGTAACTCAGGTTTGTTTTTTACCTCTGATTATGGAAAACAAACCTTCAAAAATCAGCTGGATTACATACTTGCCCGTTGGGGATACTCTGATCACATCATGAGTTTTGAATTGTTTAACGAAGTGGATTGGATTGAAACGTATTCTGCCGTTGCCGGTACGGCTTGGCACAACGAGATGGCTTCGTACATCAAAGCCAACGATCCGTATGATCATATGGTAACAACTTCTGTAAAAAGCGATTCGTTCTTATCGAATGTCTATCAAGTCTTCGCCCTCGATTCGATTGACTATGTGAACGTTCATAGTTATGGCATCTACAATCATTTATCCACCTTACCGACCAAACAAAACAACGGATTTGAAGTTTTCAACAAACCGATTATGTATAACGAAGTCGGCTACAGTGGCAATGGGGGACAAGATCAACTCATCAAAGATCCCAACAACATCACCTTACGCCAAGCCCTTTGGGCAGGCGCCATGGGCGGTGGCGGCGGAACGGGAATGAATTGGTGGTGGGAATCGTGGATTGAACCTTCCAATGCGTATTCAAATTACACGGGCATCGCCAATTACTTGTCTCACTTGGATTTAACTGGAAATGACTATCAAGTCATCGCTGAAAATGATACCGACTATCACGTTGCGACGCTTTCGTCTTCGATTTGCGATTATATGGGGTACGTCGTTGACGATCGGATTTATGTTTATATTTACGATACCAGTTATACGTTAAATACACCCACTGCTGGTTTGAAATCAAATGTAACGTTTTCTATTAACGACCGCAGTGAAGGCGTTTATATATGGGAAGCCTATGACACGAAATCAGGTACGATGATTGCATCGGACACGCTCACCGTGACGGACTCTCAGCAAGTGAACCTCGTATTGCCAAGTTTCTCAGAAGATATCGCCATCATCATCCAACCATTGGGTGATTAAGGAAAGAAGAATGACCATGCAAAAACAATTACAAACCCATCTATCTCAGAAAATTATCCCGTTTTGGCAAAAACTCATTGATCGTAAATGGGGAGGTTTTTATGGGCATAGAGATGCGAAATGGTTAACAATTCGTAACGATGCAAACAAAGGATTGGTTCAACAAGCTCGTTTTTTGTTCAGTTTTAGTCGCATACAACGTCATGACCGTGATAAGTATTATTTAGCGGAAATGACATCGACGTATCAATTTATCACTCAACATTTTTTCAATTTGGAAAACGGGGGGTATTATTGGCTTTGCGACTATCAAGGCGATTGTATTGACCATCGTTACGTGACGTATGGACTGGGGTTTGTCATTTATGCATTTTCAGAATACTATTTAGCAACCAAAAACACAGACGCTTTAAATAGAGCACTCGAGCTTTATCACCTCATTGAAGCACACGCCTTTCAACCTTCAACGAACGGTTACTTAGAGGAATTTGACGCGAATTGGAAACCACTTGAATGCTCGCTCTTAGCAGACGGGATCAATCATACGGTTTACACGCTCAATACCTCGTTGCATTTGCTGGAGGCCTATGTCAATTTGTATAAAGCAAGCCACGATAGAAATGTCGCTTCAAGCATTGAGAAATTACTGGATTTCATCTATACCCATTTGTATGATCATCAGTCGTCACTCTCGGGATATTTGGACGATGCGCTTCAACCCTTGACAACCATCACTTCCTTCGGACATAACATTGAAGCTGCTTGGTTGATGGATGAAGCAATGAATTGGATTGGCATCAACGATTCGCGTTATCAATCCATGATTGAACACTTGACGGTTTCTGTTTTCAATCAAGGGTTCAATGGACTCTACGTCTATAATCACGAATGGAACAAAGAACTAGACCGAACTATGATTTGGTGGGTTCAATCGGAAGCGATGGTTGGATTTTACAATCATTATCAAAAAACCAAACTTCCGCAGTATTTAAAAGCGGTCGAATCGATTTGGGATACCATCAATAAGTTTCTCGTCGATTCACGTCCCGAAGGCGAATGGTATTGGTCGGTCGATGAAAGTGGAAAACCGAATACCGACCGCGGTATGGCAGAACTATGGAAAACCCCGTATCATAATGCACGGGCTATTATCGAACTATCAGAAAGGATGATGTTGTGTGAGCATCCATCGGGCGTATTTTCAGATGAAGAAGAATCAAGAGCGCCTTATCAACCGCAAAAACAAGCGGTGTAACCGTCGCGAGAATTCGCCGTTTTACCGCTATGAAAACGCGTTGCTGACGAAAGATCATATTCCCCTTCATTGGCGGTATGATTTATCCCAAAATGATAATCCTTACTTTCTTGAACGGCTCTCGGTGAATGCGGTATTCAATGCCGGCGCGATCAAATGGCAGAATCGATACTATTTGATGGTTCGCGTCGAAGGCGTCGACCGAAAGAGTTTCTTCGCACTCGCTTCCAGTGACTATCCCGATTGGGGATTTCGCTTTCACGATGAATTGATCCTAACAGACGATCAGGACGGATTGGAAACCAACGTCTATGATATGCGTTTGACGTTACATGAAGACGGTTGGATTTATGGCATATTCTGTTCGGAAATGAAAGATCAAAGCGCACCCAATGGTGATACTTCATCAGCAGTTGCCAGTGCAGGAATCGTCCGAACGAAGGACTTAAAGACCTTTGAACGATTACCCAACCTAATCACCCCTTCGCCGCAACAACGCAACGTTACCCTTCACCCTGAATTTGTGAACGGGAAGTACTTACTTTATACTCGCCCTCAAGATGGGTTCATCGAAACGGGTGGACAAGGCGGGATTGCGTATGGATATGTGGATGATATGACGCAACCGATCATCAAAGAAGAATCGCTTCTTGATGAAAAACGGTATCATACCATTTACGAACTGAAAAACGGAAGTGGTCCTTCACCGATTAAAACTTCTGAAGGATGGATTCACATTGCTCACGGTGTTCGCAACACCGCCAGCGGGCTTCGTTATGTTCTGTATGCGTTTATGACCGATCTTAATCATCCTGAAACCATCCTGTATAAACCATCGGGGTATTTGTTAGCCCCTATGGGTGATGAGCGCGTAGGGGATGTCTCCAATGTCGTGTTTGCAAATGGTGCCATCCTCGATGATGATTCCATGCTTTATCTTTATTACGCATCATCCGATACGCGTCTGCATGTGGCCTCGATTGAACTACCCGTCTTACTGGACTACCTTCATTCGACGCCTGGCGAATGTTATCGCTCCGTTGATTCCGTTCATCAACGGTTGTCATTGATTCAAAAAAATACTCGATTACTGAAGGAGACAAAAAAATGAGTCGTTATCAAATTATCTCTGAGCCACTAAATAACATGCCTTGGCAAAATCGTCCGGAAGGATCGACGGCACCGATTTGGCGGTATAGCGAAAACCCCATCGTTCGTCGCAACCCTATTGACGGCGTTGCCCGTATCTTTAACAGCGCCATCGTTTCCTGGGGTAATGAATTCATCGGCGTCTTCCGTTGTGAAACCGTCGCTACGCTACCGCATCTTCGCGTCGGAAGAAGCAAAGACGGCATCAACTGGACGTTTGAATCCAAACAACTGGAAATGGTCGATGAAAGCGGTCATTCGTGGAATCCCTATTATGCTTACGATCCCAGAGTCATCAAACTTGAAGACGACTATTACGTCGTTTGGTGTACGGAAGCATACGGACCTGCGATTGGCATCGCTAAAACCCGTGATTTCAAAACGTTTGTACGATTGGAGAATCCATTTATTCCGTTCAATCGTAATGGGGTTTTGTTTCCCCGAAAAATCCAAGATCATTACGTTATTCTATCGCGTGCCTCCGACAATGGTCATACCCCCTTTGGCGATATCTTCTTATCACAAAGCAAAGATTTAGTCTATTGGGGCAAACATCGTCATGTCATGGAACGCGGTGGATCTGGATGGTGGCAAGGACTAAAAATTGGTGGCGGTCCTGCCCCGATCGAAACCTCCGAAGGGTGGTTAATGCTTTATCACGGTGTCTGCAATACTTGCAATGGGTACGTGTACAGCATGGGCGCAGCCATTTTGGATATCAACGAACCGTCGAAAGTCTTGTATCGATGCCGAAATTATGTTTTGACACCCGAAATGCCGTATGAAGAACAAGGCTTCGTTCCCAACGTAGTGTTCCCGTGTGCAACCCTTCATGACCCCAAAACGGGACGTATTGCGATTTATTATGGCGCAGCCGATTCCTACGTCGCATTGGCATTTACAACGGTAGACTTGCTCATCGATTATATCAAAGATAATCACGAATCCGTAGGTAGAGATCGCGAGTTAGGCCGATGAAACAACGATTTAGTCTCGTACTGATACTCGCCTTGCTTGTCTTGGTAGCTTTCACGGCTTGCAGGCAAACGACGACCACAACCACGGAAGAAGGGACGACCATGAGCACAACGACCACGACCACGACAACCACAACCACGACGACTCACACTAATCTCATCGATCATCTTGCGGTTGTGACCGAAAATCCAATCGTTGGAGAATTGCTAGAAATCGGGGTTTACGAAGTCAATACCGGCACCATAGCCTCGAAGTATAATCCTTACGATTATTCAGAAATTAAACTGTCTGTTAGCTTTGAAAAACCGTCTCAAAGCACGATAACTCATAACGCATTTTGGTACAAAGAATACGATTCTATCCGCATTTTGGGAGCCGAACTCGATGAGGACGGCTATTACATAAGCGGTCAAGAAACCGTCAAATGGAAAGAAAACGGAATTTCTCAATACCGAGTTCGCATCAATCCTGATGAAGCCGGTGTATGGCATTATTTGGCAACCCTTTCGATTGGGGATGTCATCGTCGAACAACTGCAAGGTGACTTCACCGTTTCAGAAGGCGATTCCACCAACGGGTATATTCGCGTCGATGAAGCAACCAACAAAACCTTTGTCTTTGATTCCGGTGAAACGTACTCACCGATGGGACTTAATTTGGCTTGGTGGTCAACGACCTTGGGGTCTCACGATTATGTGAATTGGTTCAAACGCTTAAATTCGCATAACGCAAATTACGCACGTATTTGGATGGCGAACTGGAGTTTTTCGTTACACAAAGATTCGTATGATAATTTTGATACCCGGCAATCAATCGCAATCCGATTAGATAACGTTTTGGCAACAGCGAAGGAACAGGATGTCTACATCATGTTGACACTGCTGAATCATGGCCAATTCACATCGGTAACCAATCCGGAGTGGAGTGAAAACGTCTATAATGAGAAAAACGGCGGGATGTTGGAACTACCGATTCAATTTTTCTACAATACGGAAGCCAAAGCAACCTATAAAAACGAATTGCTCTATATTTTAGCTCGTTATGGGTATAGCGAAAACATCTTTGCTTGGGAACTCTTCAACGAAGTCGATTGGATTGACGGCTATTCTGCAATCGCGGTCACCAATTGGCATAACGAAATGGCGAATTTCCTTCACGACAATGATCCGTATCAACACTTGGTCACAACCAGTTACAAATACACATTCGGAACACCCGCTTACGCACTTGATAGCATCGATTTCGTTGCAGTACACAGTTATGGGTACGGAGATGTGAAGTTTTACGAAAAACTGGTCCAGGAACAAACCAACCTATGGAATCAATATCAAAAACCGGTTGTGTTTGGCGAAATCGGGATTGATTGGCAATCGGGAACGACGTCTTATCATACCGACTATACGGGTGTTACAATCCGACAAGCCCTGTGGGGCGGATTGATGAGCGGCGCCGGTAGTGCCAACCACTGGTGGTGGGATTCATGGGTTGAAGCTCATGATATGTGGTATCTGTTCAGCGGTGCTTCCACGTATGCAGAAGCGATGAATCTTTCCACCTCGAGCCTTACGTGGCTCCATCAAACCAGTTACACGACATCGAATAGTTTGGTGAAAGCGATGGGGTATGTGACGGATTCGGCCATCTACGGTTATCTTTATAACAATCAGTGGAATTATTGGAATAAAGAACCGGATGCCATCACGAATGTGTCCTTTGAAGTTGCGTTTCCAAATGGAACGTATCAATTATCGTATTACGATACCATTACCGGTGAAATCATTTCTCAAAGTTCGGTTGTCATTACCGATGGGAAATTGTCATTAGAAGGACTCAACGTCACCACAGATCTTGCATTTATTCTGGAATAACATAAAAAATTAACGATATAAAGGAGTATGAAAATGAAAAAAGCCTTACTAGTATTGGTATCATTGTTAACGTTAATCGGTATGATTGGTTGTACCGATAAGACGACGACGACAACGTCCTTGACAACGTCGTCATCTGGATCGTCTTCAACGACGTCGACAACGACGAAACCGTTGGAACCGACTTTTTGGGATCAAGATGCCAATGGCATTGAAGATTGGACCGAAGAAGCCATTACGTTGACGTATGCAACGTGGCAACACACCTCTGAAGACATCGTGACGATTGAATCGCTCATGGTCAACGCCTTCATGGAAAAATATCCAAATATTACGGTAGATATCGTTATGATGGGTGCTTCCAGTGAAGAATGGGATACGAACTTCGTGGCTGCGGCCGAATCGGACACATTGCCCGACGTATTCTTAATCAACCGCTTGGCAAGTTTCCTTCCTTACAATATTTTAGCGGATATCACAACGTATTATGAAAATGATCCCGACACCGACTTCATCTTTGATTCGGTTCAAGATTTGGGTATCTATAAAGAAGTACGTTATGCCGTACCGACGTTTATCTATCCGACGATGTGGTTGGTCAACTTAGACATTTTAGAAGCGGCTGGCATCGCCATTCCATCGTATGATTGGACCTACGAACAAATGTTGTCGATTGCTCAGGCAGCGACCAATGAAAACACGCATGTCATGGGTATGTACGGATGTTCGTTCTTCAACCGTGAATTACCCAAAGTATTGAAGATTGAAGCCGCTACCAACGAAACCGAATTGGCGATTGCCCGCACATGGCAGTCCTATTCGTTCGACGGCTCCAAGTTCAACTTCGATGATCCCGTCTTCTTATCGGCGATGAATGAATTAACGGATGCCGTTAACGGGGGCTATTGCGTCGATGCATTAAGTGCAGAAACCTTAGAAGAATGGTATTTGGATTCTTCGTTCGTTCCCACCTACAATGGGAAAGTTGCTTTGTGGAGAGATGCTTCTTGGAGTGCCAAAAACTACTTCAGTCAAATGTTGTTCAACTGGGACATCTATCCAGGGCCCAACGGCGTTACCGGTGGTAATACCGACATCGCTGGGGTTGCATCGACCTCCGATCATCCTGCTGCAGCGTATCAATTCTTGAAATGGATGTCGTACAGTGAAGAAGGATTGTTAACACGTTATCAATTATTCGAAGATTATTCGGATCAAGTATACATTTCAGCCAACAACTACGGTTATCCCGTTGTCGATTACGGTATTGACGGTTACGGTGTCAATGCTATTTGGGAAACCATTCCTTACGGCATCACCGCGCCTGGATTCACCTCTCCGGAATTCATCGAATCCTTGAAAAACGGTGCATACTGGGTTAACAAAGAAACCGTCGGTTGGGATGAAGCCGATTCGGTAGCGTACAGTTATCTCTATCAAACAATGGTGGGTGAAACGACGTACGCAGCCATTCAATCAACGTTACAGTCCGAAGCGATGGCTGCGATGACGGCAGCGATCGAAGCGCTCGACCAAATGATTGAAGATCTAAACTAACCTTCCTTACCTTCTATATATTATGATAAAAGGCCACCTTCGGGTGGCCCCCGCCGAGGGGGCGCAACATGAAAAAAACATTGATTTTTCTTAGTTTTAGCTTACTGATCTTTTTCATCGGCATTCAACGAATGGCGAGTGTTTCAGCGTTGATAAACGACGAGGAGACAACCACCGAAAATGAAGTCGATCCCATCGACATTTCGGCATTTCGCGATAATACCTATTACCGCCAACTCAATCGTTGGCTTTTAACCTACGATCCCATTGCGTTACCTACCGAGATAAGCCCGATATCGCTAACGTATTCATGGAATCCTTTAATCACCTACGTTACCCAACCAGATTATGATCAAGACGTCGCCTTACTTAGCGAAGATGATTCCATCGAGTACGTCGTTACCGTTGAGTCTACGGGGCTTTACGAACTCGGATTTGATTTTAAAATGGTTGAAAATTATTACACCATCCCTTCCATCGAGGTTTCCGTCAACGGTTCGATTCAATTCACGGAATGTGCTGACTTGGAACTGGATGTCAGCTGGGATAAGGTACCGCTCGATGAAGCGGTCCGCTACAATCGCTATGGGAATGAATTGTTACCAAAGAGCGCTTCCGTTTTCGAATGGAAAACGATGTTCTTTGATGATTTCAATGCCTATACGAACAATCCTTATTTATTCTTATTACATGAAGGTGTCAATACCATCACCCTCAAAGCATTGAATTTAAGCGTTTATGTGGGTGATTTAACGATAAGAGGGCAACAATCACTGAATGATTACGCTCACTACCAATCGCTTTATGCATCGAACACTTCGACTGAAGAACCCAAGCAAATCACCGTTCAAGGGGAAGCGTTCGATCGCAAAAACGATTTAGAAGTCAAAGCAAGTTATTACAAAGAAAGCGCTATGACGCCGTACACGTACAAACATACGGTGTTGAATCAACTTGACGGCGCATCCATGTCGCGCGGCGGATCCAAAGTAACCTATGAATTTGACGTCGAGAGTACGGGTTTTTATCAACTGGCTTTCAAGGTTTTAAAAAACACAAACATGGGTGTCGCTGCGTACCGAACGATCTATATCGACGGTGAAATCCCTTTTGCTGAAATGCAAAACGTTGGATTTTCATCGACAAAAAAATGGATGAACGTAACCTTAGGCAATGAAGAAGAAGCCTATTCGTTCTATTTGACCGAGGGCGTTCATACGTTGACGCTCGAGACAACCATCGAACCGTACATGACGTATATGGACGAACTTCATTCAATGATGGATGAGATCAATTCCATCAGTTTGTTGGTTCAAACGATTACGGGGGGGAATGCGGACGATGCCATTGACTGGGATATCGTCAAATACATCCCCACACTCGAAGCCGATTTATTGACGATGGCCGATCGTTTGGAAGCACTGTATGATGAACTCAGTTTAATGGATGAAGGTACGACCTCTGCCACTGAATTATCAACACTCAATGTCGCTGCCAAACAATTGCGAAGAGTCGCCAAAAATCCAAATCGGATTGGATCGAAATTAGCCGAATTTTCCGAAGGATCGGGGTCGGCTTACCAGTTGATTGGTAATGCCATTGCGGCAATGCTCAATCAACCGCTCAGCATGGATTGTTTCTATTTCTACAATTCGGTTGACTTGCCGAAACCGACCGGATCGTTCTTCAGACGAATTTGGGACGGCATCAAAAGTTTCTTCTATTCGTTCTTCGACAATCGTTACAACGATTTGGATGTTGAAGAAGGAACGCTAGAAGTTTGGGTTGGTCAATCGAGTCTGTATTTGGATATCATTCAAAGTATGATCGACCAGGATTTTACGGAAGAAACGGGTATAACCGTCAAAGCGTCCATTCTAAGCAATGTCTCAAAAATCGTCTTGTCCAACGCAACCAACGATAATCCCGACGTCGTTTTATCAATTGATAACTGGAATCCCTATGCATACGCGTTGCGTGGGATGCTGACGGATTTATCGAAACTCGAAAACTTTGATGAGGTCACCAGTCATTATTATGCCAATAATTTCACGCCGGTTATCTTTGAAGACGGCGTCTACGCCATACCAGAAACACAAAGTGTATTCTTACTGTATTACCGAAAAGATGTCTTGAATTACTTAGATTTGGATGTTCCCGACTCCTGGGATGACGTCATCAACATGCTTCCGATATTACAGAGTCACCAAATGAATTTTTACCATCCGTTAGGGGGCGACGCAGCCTTTAAGGGATATGGATATACCAGTTCGTTGATCTACCAATTTGGCGGTGAAATCTTTACCGAAAACGGGATTGCCTCAACCTTGAAATCACCCGAAACCGTATCGGCCATACAGTACATGACCGAACTGTTTACGGTGTACAATTTACCGCTTCAAGTTTCCTCGTTCTTTGAACATTTCCGCTCGGGCGACATGCCGATAGGCATATCAACGATTGATCTTTACTTGCAACTGAAATACGCCGCACCCGAATTATCGGGTCAATGGGGCGTCACCGTAATGCCGGGACGTTACAACGAGTCATCTGGTGAAGTCGAACGTTGGGGAACCACGTATGGAAAAGCCTCAATCCTATTTGCCAATTCGGATATGCCCGAAGAAGGTTGGAAACTGATTCAATGGTGGAACAGTGTGGAGACGCAAATTGCCTTCATGCAAGCCATCAAAACCGGTTTAGGCGAAAAGTTCTTGATACTGTCCGCCAATATGGATGCGTTAGAAGCATCGGTGTGGGATTATGCCATCAAAGAATCGATTATGGAACAAGCTCAGTGGTCACGGATTCCAGCCGTCACACCGGGTAGTTATATTGTCGAACGTGAACTTTCGTCGATTTGGAATAAAATCGTCATCGATTTGATGAATCCTTCCGTTGCCATCAACGAATCGATTCCGCGGATCGGTCGAGAATTAACTCGTAAATTTGAAGAATTTGGTTATTATACCGCCACGAATCCCAACGGAACACCGTATGTTGTTCCGATGAATTCGAACATTGATCATTGGATAAAGGAGGCGTATGGAGATGATGACTGATCAATTGCCTCTGACTAAGAAAACAAAAAAAGGACTCAACTCTTCGTATTTCTTTGTCTTACCGTATATGGTCATCTTTTTCACCTTAGTGGTGATATTGATTGTCATTTCGGTCGTCTTGTCGTTGACGTACTACGATACCATTAATTTTCCGACCTTTATCGGGTTTGATAATTACGTGGCATTATTTACGCAAGACAACGACTTTATGCAATACGCATTGCCGACAACCATTAAGTATGCATTGATTATCGGACCGGGAAGCTATGGTTTATCGTTTTTAATGGCTTGGGTCTTATCGCAAATTACCCATCGGTTACGGACAATCATCGCCATTATTCTGTATTCGCCGTCGTTGACGAACGGCGTCTTGATGAGCGTCATCTGGAAAGTTGTCTTTTCCGGTGATTCGCGTGGATATTTAAATTATTATCTGTTAAGTCTCGGCATCATCAACGAGCCGATGCAATGGCTTCAAAACAGCAACATGATTTTTGGTATCATGATCTTCGTTGGGATTTGGAGTTCGATGTCGGTCGGATTCTTGGCGATGTTATCGGGTATCTTGAACATCAATAAAGATTTGTACGAAGCTGCCTACGTCGATGGTATGAAATCCCGTTGGCAAGAAATCTTTTACATCACCATTCCGTCGATGAAACCGCAGATGTTGTTTGGAGCCGTCATGGCCATCGTCGGAACCTTCAATGCTTCGGGACTGGCTGCGACATTGTCGGGTTCGGTACCGCCGCCTCAATTCGCCGGTTGGTTGATTGTCGACCACATGAACGATTATGGATTTGCACGTTATGAGATGGGATATGCCTCGGCCCTATCCGTCATTCTCCTTTTAATGGTGCTGTTCTTCAATCGGATTTCTCATAAGTTGTTTGGAGAAAAAGACGTATGATGAGCCTAAAGAAGTACCGTCAGATGACGAAGACCGAGAAAGCCATCTACAAGTACAAACGCATGAGAAAGAATAAGAAAGCGAAGTTTTTAGGGACAATGATTAATCCCACTCGCTTTCATCCGAGTCAAATCAAATTCTTATTGATCTTGGTTCCGTTTTTGATTGTAACGTTATTACCCTTAATCTACATTGTCTCACATGCCTTTAAACCGCTGGATGAACTCTACGCGTATCCGCCGAAGATTTTTGCATCACGCTTGACCTTGGATAACTTTCAAAATCTTTTCTTGGCGGCATCGCAAACCGGAGTTCCCTTCACACGGTATTTATTCAACAGCCTCGTAGCGAGCGTCTCCGTTATCTTCTTGTCGATGCTCATCGGTTCGTTGGCTGCGTATTCATTTTCGTTTTTAAACTACAAATTGAAGAAAACGTTGTTTTCGCTCAATCAGATTGCCATCATGATTGTACCCGTGGCGATTGCCGTTCCTCGCTTCATCGTTATGAATTCATTAGGAATAACAAATACGATGTTGGCTCACATTATTCCATTACTGGCCATGCCCGTTGGCGTCTTCTTAATGAAACAATTCATGGATCAAGTTCCCAGAGAACTTTATGAAGCATCGGTTATTGATGGAGCCAATCGTTGGCAGATTTATTTAAAGGTCGTCATGCCCTTAATCAAACCGGCACTAGCAACCGTGGCCATTCTAGCCTTCCAAAACGTTTGGAATAACATTGAAACCTCTGATTTGTATGTCAACAATGAAGCATTAAAAACCTTGCCTTATTACTTTTCAACGTTAACGTTGGGAACCAGCTCGATTGCCGCACAAGGAATGAGTGCCGCAGCGAGCTTGATCATGTTCTTGCCCAACATCATCTTGTTTATCATTTTACAAAATAGCGTCATGAACACCATGGCGTACTCGGGGATTAAGTAACATGAAAAAGAAACTTTTATTAGGATTGATACTTAGTCTCTTATTCGTGTTTGCGATTCCATTCCAATCACAAACCGTCAGCGCCGCTTCCGCGTATAAAACGTACACGTTAAACCGTCAAAATCAAATGGCGGAAACCAATGAAGCGTACGAAGCGACCTACATGATTCGTAACTTGTCGGATGGATCCACGCTCAGTGGGGCCAAGGACATGACCTTTGATTCGGAAGATTACTTGTACATCGCCGATACCGGCAACAAGCGGGTCGTCATCCTGAATCCCGATTACGACGTGGTCGCAAGCTTCGGTAACGATTTTCTCATCAAACCGCTGGGCATCACCGTCGTCGATGATTTGATTTACGTCGCCGATTACGGGTTAGGTCAAGCAACGACTGACTTAGGAGCCATCTACATTTGGCAATTTGACAAATCGAAATTGGGTACCGACGAAGCGATTACCTTACGTTCGACGTTTTCAACGCCGTCCAGTTCCATTCTCGAAGTCGACGGATTCATTTTCCGACCCATGAAAATCGCTGTGGATCAGAACCACACCATGTACATAACCAACGAAGGAACCACATCGGGTCTTTTGATGGTCAATGAATCCAATCGTTTCATCGACTATTTTGCGTCCAATTCCATCGACATCACCCTTTGGGAACGGATTCAACGAATCGTCTTTTCTGGGAATGACGATGTCTATATGACCAAAAATATCCCTGCACCCGTCAGTAATCTTGCGATTGATCCCAACGGGTACTTCTATACCGTTACTCAGAAACCCAACGAATCCGCTCTGGGCGACAATTTGAAGAAAGTCAACATTGGTGGTGTGAACTATTTTCCAACCGATATGTTTGTCTTTTCGGATGTCGTTGATGTCGTAGCCGGTGACGTTGGTAACGTTTATACCGTTACGTCGGGTGGGTTTATTTCCGAATACGACAATCAAGGCAATCTGCTCTTCTTATGGGGTGGAAAAGGTACGGGGAATGATAAACTCGGATTGTTCATGTCCGCCTCATCGATTGCCATCGATTCGGCCAACAACATCTACGTCCTCGATGACCATTCCAACCGTAATTCAATTCAAATCTTTAGAGAAACACCGTTTGCCTATCAAGTCCATGAAGCTTTGGATTTGTACAATCAAGCGCGTTACATCGAATCCATTGAGGTGTGGGAAGAAGTACTTCGGTACAACTCGATGCTGGATATGGCGTACCGTGGCATCGGATTGGGTCATTTGATGAATGAAGATTACGCAACCGCCTTAACGTATTTTGAGATAGCGTATGACAAAGCCGATTATTCGGAAGCGTACTGGGAAATTCGTAATCTCTGGATGAGTGACCATATTTCCACCGTCATGGTGATTCTCTTGGTCGGTATTGGACTAGTTGTCCTCATCCGCCAAACCAATAAACGGTATCATTATTTAGCATTTGTATCAACCCAAACCAAAAAGATCACCGCTCTGCCGGTCATTCGTGAGTGCCTCTTCATGACTCGGTTCATCAAGCATCCGGCTGATGCCTGTTACGAAGTAAAAGCCAAACATAAGGCCACGATGTTAACGGCATGGATTATCTTAGCGTTGTTATTCGCTGTCTATGTTTTGGGTATTGTCTTTACGGGTTTTATTTTCAATCCCGTTATTATCGAAGAAACGATTTTAGTCAAAGAAGCCATGGTATTGTTGCTACCGATTTTGATTTTTATCGTAGCGAATTACCTGATGTCATCGCTCATGGAAGGTGAAGGAACCTTTAAAGCAACCTTCATCAACACCGTCGGGGCGTTGATGCCGATCTTTATTCTTTATCCGATCATCGTCATCGTATCGAATGTCATTACGTTGAACGAATCGTTCCTCTACACCATGGGCAATACCGTCATGTTGGTGTGGGTTGGCATACTCGTGTTCTTTAACATCAAAGAAACCCACAATTATTCCGTTGGTCAAACGGTGGTCAATTTGTTATTGACGATCCTCATGATGGTCATCATCATCGTTGTCTTAATCATGGTTTATCTCATGGTACTGCAAGTCAGTAACTTTGTGACCGATATTGTAAAGGAAGTGATTTTACGTGACTAAAAAATGGATGTTTTTATTCGCTATCGTATCACTTCTGATGCTGGCCATTGTGCCGTTGGTTCAAGCCCAATCCAAAGGACTTACGGGGTTGTACCAACAAGAAACGTACCACTTGTCCACCGATTCAAACTTCTTTGGCCAAGCTGAAAACCAAACGCCTGTCGACATCGATTTAACTCCGGAACTGACGGTGATTGGTAAAGGGTTTACGAAAGTAGCCGAAACCGAAGCGTTGAGCTTGTTTGTTAAGGAACGGTACTTCCAAATTGCCGTTGTTGATCGGGAAACCGGCTACATCTGGTACAGCGTTTATCCGGATTACCTCCAAATGGGGCTGTCGGGTACCTCCCGCTTCTTCATCGAATCCGGTGTCATAATCGAATACTACAACATGGATAACATTCTCGTCGAAGACTCGAAATCCTATGTTTCTGGTCCCAAATACAACGTCGATGTTGCGTACGATTACGCAACGGTCGAAAATGGGTTCAACGCTCACTTGACCTTTGAAGATCAGGCCATTGAATTTGACGTAATCGTCTCCATCGAAGATGATCAACTCCATGTTGCATTACCGGTTGACTCCATCAAAGAAGGAACCATCGAAAAAGAAATGTTGAATCTCGATGGTACAACGACAATCAAGACCACGACGTATCGGTTAAAATCAGTCTACGTATTCCCTTATTTTGGAGCCAACAACTACGAAATCAATGGCTATGCCATGATTCCTGATGGTTCTGGAGCGTTGATTCGTTATACGTCGAATCGTTCAGCGACCGCCTATACAAAACGACTCTACGGTGTCGATCAAGGGTTGACGAACTTTAAAGTGGAAGACTCCACTTATTACTTGCAAGAAGAATTAACGGCGTCTTACCCGACGTTTGGAATCAATCATGGGTATCATCAAGCAGCGTTCTTGGCGGTTATGACCGAAGGTGACGCTTACGCCGAAATCCACTCGTATCCGTATGGATACAACTCGTATTTTATCAATACAACGTTCTTTAAATTTATCATTCGCGAACGGTACACGATACAGACCTCTTCGAATGCGTCGGATTCATTCCAACTCATTAACACCGACCCGTATCCGACCGATTACGAAGTGACGTATTATTTCTTACAAAACGATGAAGCCGATTACTCGGGAATGGCGCAATGCTATCGATCTTTTCTGAATTTAGAAGATTCCGATTCACCTCAAAAATCGATGAACGTTACGCTGTTGGGTTTGGATTACAAACCGGGATTGTTTGGAAAGCAATATGTGGCAATGACTACGTACGATCAGGTTTCATCGATACTAAGTGCGTTTGAATCGGTCGAATTGACCGACCTCGATTTCGTCTATTCCGGGTGGAACAAAGGCGGATACTACGACAATGAAGACGCTAAACCCGTCGTATCATCTCTGTTAGGCGGGAAATCTGATTTCAACGCCATGATGGAAGCCATAGCCTCATCAGGTTCGACGATTTCGTTCCAACTCAATCCGATGGTGGCGTATCAAGCTCAGTTAGGATCGGGTGTTATTAAGAAAATAACATTATCGAACTTTGCGACAAAAGCCGTGAAAACGTCGTTGTTCGCACAAACGTATTATACCGATCCAAAAGCCATTGCCGAAAAAGTACTGGATTATCAGAACCGGTACGATGATTTAAACATTTCGTCGTTGCAGTTATCAACGGTTGGTAACGCCTTATTCTCATACCGTTACCAGTCCGAAAATATCGATCGTCAATCCATGGAAGGCATTCTTAATGAGGAATTGACTGCTCTTGATGCGTTTGAGATTGGTATGACGAAACCCAATAGTTATGTTTGGTCACAAACGGACCGTTACTATCAAGCACCGATTGAATCTAATAAGTATGCGTACATCACCGATTCCATTCCGTTTATTTCCTTGGTCTTAACCGGGTCATCGGCACTGTATTCACCGTACGTCAATTACGTCAGTGACTACGAGTTGATGTCTCTGAGGTTGATTGAATATGGCATCGCACCCTCCTTTCTAATAACGTATGAACCGACTCATAAATTACGTTATACCAATTCGGAGTACATCTATACCTCTGAATACGCACTTTGGAACGATGTCATGGTCTCGATGGGACGAATGCATCAAGCTGCAACTCAAGCAAGTGAGTCCAGTCACATGATTTCGCACCGTTACATCGTCGAAGGCGTTGCGGAAACAATTTATGCCAATGGCGTGATTCTGTATGTCAATTATAGTAATGCCGACGTTGCGATTGATGCACAACATTCGGTACCATCACAATCGTACATGGTGGTGATGCCATGATGAAAAAATTATGGGTCTCACTCCTAAACTTAGGAAAGAAAATCCAACTATTTTTGAACAACAAAATCATGGCACCGGTTAAAAAATTCTTACACCGGTTCATCAAACCGATTTTGAAACAAATCGCGCGTTACACAGGCTTGTCGTGGCTTCATAAAAAATTAGTGCATCTTCCCAATCGCATCAAAAAAGCGATTTACGGAATTGTCTTCATCTCACCCTGGTTGGTGGGTATGGCACTCATTGGTATTCCGATTCTTGCCAAATCGATTCGAATGGCATTATCGGACAAGTACTATTACATCGTCAACACCGGTTGGCAAATCACCGGTAAATGGAGTGATTTCACCCAGTTTAAACGGATTTTCAATGCTGAACCATTTCATTTGACGCAGATCATCGCGACCCTTCAAGACGTTGCGTTGGTGGTTCCCTTGGTTGTCATTTTTGCCCTCATTTTGGCACTTATGCTCAATCAAAAAATCAAAGGAAGAGCCATCTTTAGAACCATCTTTTTCATTCCCGTTATCTTGCTTTCCGGAAACATGTTATCGAATTTCCAAAGCAACGGCTTACTGACGGTTCCGGCAATTGCCAATGGCACCATCTCTGCATTTTTAACCGATTATTTTCCAACGATTTTTTCTGAGATTGTCGCATCGGCGTTTGAGAAAATCGTATTGATCCTCTGGTTATCGGGCGTTCAAATCTTGATTTTCTTGGCGGGTCTTCAAAAAATGGATTCATCGATTTATGAAGCCGCTGAAATTGATGGGGCATCGATGTGGGAACTATTCTGGAAGATAACACTTCCGGCCCTCATTCCCCTCATGTACATCAACATTATCTATACAACCATCGTCTATTCGAATTTGTCGAACAACGCGTTGGTCAACATCATTAACGTTCATTCCGATGAGTCCGGCCAGTTAGCCGGAACCTTGGCCGATGAAATCAACTATGGACGCGCGTACTCAGCGGCGTTATCGTGGATTTTATTTGCGATCGAGTTAGTCATCATCGGCGGCTATTCGCTGGTTATCAAACTGGCGTCTAGACGGTACGAATAGGAGGGGATTTTGATGAATACACAAACCGTTAAAAAAATCCTTCTGGGTCGAAAAGGAAACGATGGCGTTCTCTTTAAAATTGTACTGTACATCTTGTTGATCGGCATCAGTTTCATTTTCTTGTATCCGCTCTTATCGATGTTGTCGATGTCGCTGATGAGTTTGGAAGATCTAATTGATACCACCATCTCTTGGATTCCAAGAAACTGGACGTTTCAGAATTATACCAATGCGTTTACGTGGCTACAGTTTGGTGAACGTCTGATCGATACCTTAAAAGTCACCATCTATCCTACGCTCGCAACCGTTGCCTCGTCGGCACTCATCGGGTATGGATTTGGCCACTATCAGTTTTTTGGTAAAAAGTTTCTGATGGGCATCATGATTGCGATGTTTCTGATTCCGACGGTGCTGACCTACATTCCAACCACCGTTTTATACCGCGATTTGTCAATCTTCGGAATTAATTTGAACTTGATGGATTCCATTCGCGCCTTTTGGGTTCCCGCCTTAATGGGCAATGGCATCCGACAAACAATTTTCATTTTGATTTTCTATCAATTTTTCCGAATGATTCCTCATGAATTATTCGAAGCAGCAGAAGTCGACGGTTCTGGACCGTTTAAGACGTTCATCACCATCGCCATCCCGATGGCTGCACCGGCATTCTTGATTTGCGGGTTGTACTCATTCGTATGGTATTGGAATGAAACGTCCTTAGCAAGACTGTATTTTGGCAATGTCTACACGACGTTACCGATGAGTTTGGAAAGTTATGTGGCGATGTATCGTTCCATGTATGCACAAGGCAGAGTGACGCTTGATACGGTCAATAGCGTTTACAACACCGGCGTACAGTATGCATTGACACTCATCACGATTGCTCCCTTGTTATTGGTTTATCTCTTCGCACAGAAATGGTTTGTCGAAGGGGTCGACCGTTCCGGTATTGCCGGTAATTAAGGCTTTCCCTAAGCATGGCTTAGTTAATAAAAATTAAGATAGAGGAGGAACAAATGAAGAAATTAGTTTTAGTAGCAAGTCTTTTGTTGTTTGGATTAATTCTTGTAGGATGCGTCGATAATACAACTACGACCACAACGACGAACACAACGACCACCACAACGACGACCACCACAACAACGACCAGTTCACAAACACCGACGGATAACGATCCTGTTATTTCCGGTGCTGACGACGTCACGATCGAAAAAGGAACCGTTTTCGTTCCCTTAGCCGGAGTTACCGCATCGGACGTTGAAGATGGCGTTATCACCGACATCCAGTATTCTGGCAATGTCAATCCCAATGCCGTTGGGACGTATACCGCAACGTATACTGTTGTGGATAGTGACGGCAACGTAACCATCGTTGAACGCACCGTTACGGTTGTCTTCACCGATGTTCAAGCTCCGTTAATTACGGGCGTAGCAAATAAGACCATTTTTGTCGGTCAAGTTTTCAATGCCACGCAAGGGGTCTTGGCAACCGATACCGTTGACGGATCCCGTACCGTATCAGTTACCGGCGAAGTTAACATTTGGGTTCCCGGCGATTACGTTTTAACGTATACCGCTGAAGACGAATCCGGTAATGAAGCAACCGCGACACGGACCATCACAGTGTCATTCGGCGATTTTGCATTTGGCGATGAAACGACGTTAACAGCCGTCGATTTCACGGACAATGTTTCAACACCGTTTAGTGGTGGTGTCATCAACGAAACATTGGCACCCTTTACGTACTTAAAAGTCGTTATCAGCGCTTCCGCTTCTGCCTCAGGCAATCTCGGCGTTAGCGTGGGTAGTTTGGTAGGCAGTGCCGATGAAATCGCATTGACCTCAACCGTTTCTGAACATACGCTTTACTTTGTTGTGACAGAAGCGCTCGTTGATTCAACGATTACCTTAGTACCCGGAAGCCTCACCTTAGGTGATTTGAGTGTCACGTATTCCTTCGCTGAAATTCGCGATATGGTCGCTCCAACGTTGAACATTCCTTCCGATGAAGCAGCGTTTACCGTAGGGGGTATTTGGTCTGAATTCGAAAGCTACCTAATGATTAATGTTACGGCAGTCGACGATATTGATGGCAATCTGACCTCAGCAATCACCATCGATTATCTCACGCTCGACATCGATACCGTTGGTGTCTATGACATTGAATACTCTGTCATCGATGGCGGTGGAAACGAAACGACAGCCGTTCGCCACGTAACCATTGGTAATCGTGTTGATTCTGGTTATCTCTCCGATCCGACCTTCCAAAATCAAGGCGATGGTTTATGGCATGAAAAGAGCAACGACGGCGACGCCGACATTGCTTACGATGCAACCGAAGGTACGATGATGGTTACCGTCAACAGTTTAGGTAACTGGACATCCGCTGCAGGAACGTACTTTGCCGAATCATCCTTGGACCTTGAAGTCGATACGTGGTATGTCTTCACGTTCACCGTAAAAACAACCATCAATCGTCAAATGGGTTTCAGAATGGGATTAGCCACTGACCAAGCCCATGGTTGGCTTGATGATTTTGACGGCAGAAACAATATTATGTTGTCAATCAATGGTGAATACCAAACATTCAATTTCTACTTCAAATTGGATTCCTTAGCCTCAACCGCTGGTTATGAGGAATTCAAAATCGAACTCAATTTAGGTAATGTCAATTACAGCAACATCGGTGTCGGTGGCGTCACCACCTTCAAAGATGTCGCTATGTACAAAGTTGTTACTGAATTTGCACCGCCCACCTATGAAGTTAATCAAGGTGCTGATTTACCCGTTAAATTCACAGAAGGCGACGCAGAACCCAATTGGGCAGACTACGCAACATTCTATGATTTATCGAACAACGTGTTAACGCCCGTCATCGACGCTTCCGCCGTCGATATGGCAGTAGCCGGAACGTACGATGTTATTTTCACCGCTACGGATAGCTATGAACACTCCGTAAGTTATACGTTAACCATTACGGTTCAAACGGAAGCGAATGCCGATACGATCGGACCGGTTATCACTGTGAAAGACGGCGTTCCAACCAGTATTGATCAATTTACGAATTTAAGTGTTAATTTGACCCAGTTAGTCGATGCCATCGATGCCGTTGATGGAACCATTACGGTTTTACCAGCCATGGTTGATGATGGTGGATTGAACTTTAACGTTGCCGGTGTTTATACCGTAACGTACACCGTTTATGACTTATCTGGGAATATCACCGTCTTTAGCGCCGACGTAACCGTCGTTGACAAACAAGGCCCATCGATTTCAATTGGCAATGCCAATATGGTCGTAGGCGATGCATATGATGGTTTGGCAGGCTTAGTTGTGACCGATAACGTCGATGGTGCTATTGACAATGCGTTAGTAACCATTACCGGTTTGGATGCCTTCACAGTTGATGGCATCGTGACCGAAGAAGGTGAATTTGAAGTCACTTATACCGCTACCGATGCGTTAGGAAACAGTTCATCCAAAACCATTATCGTTACCGTTCAAAACATCGTTTGGGATGAAGAAAGCCGTACGTCATTAGGTACACCGGATGAAGGCCCAACGCATTCAACCGTTGTTTATGATGCACTCGAAGAAGCGTATGTCATCTCCAACATTGACATCAACGTTGATCCATGGGATCATGCTCGTTGGGTTTACTACTTTGATGCCAATACCGAATTAGTACCTGGACATCGTTACAAATTTGAAATTACCGTAAAAGCCGACCAAGCAACGGATTTGTACTTCCGTATTGGTTCAACGTTATGGGTTGATCCATGGATTGACAATTTCTCCGGTGGATTAACGAATTTTGGAATCTCAACGGAATACGTTACCTATCAAGTCATCTTCACCGTTGACAAACCGATGGTGAATGGCAATGCAAAATTCCAATTCATGTACGGTTACTTGCCCACAGATTCAACCAACAACATTTACATTCGTCAATTTGACTTGGTTGAAGAACAACAACCGATCGTTGAACAAGTCGCTGATCTCGCTCCCAACTATGTCGTTACGGGTACCGTTAGCAGTTCAACCGTTACACCGAATGAAACCGAAGGCGCCTTCGTCATTACCGATATTCCAGCTTACACTTATGACTGGATGGTTGGACGGATTACCAATTACTTTGATTCTTCCGTTTTAGCCTTTGGTGAAACGTACCGTGTCAAAATCGTGGCCAAAGCCGACACCGCTACGGATCTGAAAGTTAGAATCGGTACGCTACTTTCTGCCGATCCTTGGATTGATGATTTCGATGGTGGCAACGAACGTTTTGGCATTACGACCGAATATCAAACCTATTATGTAACGTTTACGGTAGACAAAGAATCCTTCATCAGCGTCAATAGCGCTAAAATGGAATTTGACTATGGATTCTTATCCGATACCGAAAACACCATTTATGTGAAAGAATTCGCTATCGAACACGTTTACTATCCGTTGGTAGAAGGATTAGATTATCAAATCGTTGATACCTTCGACTACGCTGACGAAGCAGCATTAGAAGCAGCGTGGACAAATCGTGTGAGTGGTACTAACTTAACAAACCCACCGCTCATGAATTTAGATACCGTTGACTATGGTCTTGTCTTACAATTACCAGAAGTCATCAATAACGGTTGGTTCTTAGCGCGTGATTACACATCGCTCAGCGCTCATGGCGTAACCGACGACTATAAGACCTTAGCTTTCTATGTTACGAACAATACCAACCAAACGCAGATTGACATTTGGCTGTATTGGGCTACCAATCAAAGTAATTATAAGGTCAACTTACCTGCAGCTGGCGAATCGGGATGGATTACCATCGATGTTACCGCAAAAACAGGAAAATTACCGTCTGAAATTACCGATATCGCGTTTGGATTTGACAATCAATCATGGAGCGTTTGCACCGGATCGGTCAGTGTTTATGAAATCATCGCAGTCAAAAACACGAGCGTTTTAAGCAAATATCCCGTTGAATTGACGAAACCAGAAATTACGTCGTTTGACGCAATTGACGATGTCGTTGCTGGCATCATCGGTAGCGTTCCTTACGCTACCGCTGCGGACATTCTACCCTTATTACCAACGTCCGTAACCGCCAATGGTGGTTTGTACACGGTTCCTGTAACCGAATGGGTTGATACGGATTCATATAATCCTGATGTGGCTGGTTCGTACACTTTCACGGCTGTCTTAGGCACGTTACCCGATGGCGTATCCAATCCATCTGAATTAACCGCTACCGTAGAAGTCGTGGTTGCCTTAGAACCGATGGTTGTCTTCAATGATTTTGATCAATACGCTGACGACGCAGCATTCCAAGCGGCTGTCGACAACATCGTTGGTTTCCGCGTTGTTGGCGGAACAGCGTTTGTAAAAGCAAACGGAGCCTTGGTAGTCGATGGTGATAACAATTACGTTATTCACAATGTGAATACGACGGTAGGAACGGCTGGTATTCGTATTTATATTTCCCAAGCCGACATTCCCGCCAACATTCAATACATCGCTTTTTATGTTAAAGCGACGGATGTAACGAACATGGTCAAGTTCCAATCGTTTATCTATACTGCTGGTGGAACATTCAATGAAATTACACCGAATATCATCGCTAATTTCGATAAGTTAGCTGACGGAACCATCGTCTATGTACCGGTTTCTTCCTTAAAATCCGATACGGCTCAACTATCGGTCGTTGTAAACTACAATAGTGGTGCTGTCGGACAATTAATGTGGGATAACATTCTTCTTTTAGAAGAACAAATCCCCAATGAAGCGCCGGTAGTT
>CAZCSO010000010.1:0-10746 GCA_964501315.1 uncultured Candidatus Izemoplasmatales bacterium
AACCGCTTAAAGGTCTATCCCTTAAGCGGTTTTTTATACCATAATTTTTGAAAAAGCAAAGAGTACAGTGCGCTGATTATCATTGAGAAACCAAAGATTATCACAAATACCATTGAAAAATCTTCATTCATGCATCCTTCATCGATATTGCACTCGACTTGGGCATTTTTAATGGCGATATATCCCATAAATAGCGTCACTAACAATAATGCGATGGCGGGAATGAACAACGTCCAGGATTTTAGTTTCATACGATATTGAAGAAAGAATACGCATCCATGAGCCCCTACAAATAAGGCGATTATTCCATAAATAGGGATACGGTATAACGATGATATTCCCAATAACCCTCCTATGAAACCCAATAAAACAGGGACAATGAAAAGAAGACTAATGCCAATAAACCATTTTTGGGAACTATTCATGGTGAATAATCACCACCTTTCGTATTGTTTTCATTATATCATATTTGATTTTGAAAGAGATTAATAAATCGAGAATCGTAAGAATATTTTAATAATAAACAAATGTTTACTTATTTAATATTAGGGATTATAATGGAATTAGGAAAGAAGGGAAATTTATGAAATGTATCGTCACGGGTGCGACGGGCCATATCGGGAATGTTCTCGTAAAAAATCTCTATGACCATGGATATGACATCACTGCGATTGTGTTACCCAATGATCAAGTGTCAACCATCGAGGCGTATGCGACCATTCAATACGGAAATATTCTCGATCGTCAATTTTTGGATTCGGCAATTCCAGGCAATGACATTGTGTTTCATCTGGCTGGGATTGTCGAAATTGGATCTGGAAAAAAGAAACTAATCCATTCGATTAACGTTAATGGAACTAAAAACGTTTTTGATTCTGCTTTGGCAGCGGGAGTTAAGCGTTTTGTATACACATCCAGCGTTCATGCGATACCCGAATTACCCAAGCCGCAGATTCAACGTGAGATCACACACTTTGATCCCAAAGAGGTCAAAGGTTTGTACGCCAAGTCAAAATCAGAAGCGACGGCGTACGTTCTTAGTCGCGCTGATGAAACTATGGATGTGATCGTGGTTCATCCTTCGGGTGTTATCGGACCTTATGATTACAAGACGTCCAATGTCTCACAGATGTTCATTGATTTTATGTTAGGCAGATTGACGGCTTACTTAAAGGGAGGATATAACTTCGTTGATGTAAGAGACGTCGCTGAAGGGATTCGATTAGCAGCTGAAAAGGGACGCAGAAAGGAATGCTATATTCTTTCAGGATCCGAAATAACGGTGAAAGAATTACTCGATGAAATCGCCGAAGGTAGTCAAAAGAAAAAAATTAAAACGAAATTAGCGTATTGGTTCATTTTGGCAATGAGTTACTTCGCAGAATTCTATTATTTAATTGTTAAACAAAAACCGCTTTTTACACATTACTCGATTATCGTCTTGAATTCCAATTATCACTTCTCAAACGATAAGGCTGTTCAGGAATTGGGGTTTAAGACCCGAGATTTGAAAGATACCATTGCCGACACCATTCGTTTTGCGAAAGAACGCCATTTAGAAACAAAAGATACAAAGTACCGAAAAAAACGATTGAGTAAAAATTCATAACCTCTTTGGTAAAAACCGAAGAGGTTTTTCTTTTGGATTCCGTTAAATCCATTAAAGACATTCGTCTTCATTTAAGGTATAATGGTAATCGGTGATACCATGAAGACAGTGAATGTAAGCGTAAAAGAAATCGCCGAACTATTATTTGGAAGTGGCAACATTACTTCTGATCGACTGATGTTAATTCGTGCTGAAGAAGGACAAATAATTCATCAGTATTGGCAATCTCTATACGAAGAATCCGATGAAAAAGAAGTAGTTGTTGAAGGCGAATACACGCAAGGTGATTATCGAATTGCGTTGTCGGGTCGAATAGACGGTATACTTATACGCGATGGGCAACTCATCTTAGAGGAAATTAAATCAACTCGAAATGATCTTGACTTGATTGACGAGGATTCGACTCCCGCTCATCTTGTTCAAGCCAAACTTTATGCATACTTGTATTGTTCTATTCACAACTTAAAGAAATTGACGATTCATTTGACTTACATAAGTGTTAAAAAACGAGAAGTCAAAACCTTCGAGAAACAATTAACCTCCAAAACCCTTGAGAACTTCTTCATCAAAACGATGGATCGTTACATCGAGTGGATTAATCTTATTGACGCTCACGAAGAATCGCGAATGAAATCGGTTCAAGGATTGACTTTCCCGTTTTCGGATTATCGTAGTCATCAGCGAGACTTAATGGGTTATGTTTACCGATCCATCATGGATAAAGATATCCTATACGCCATCGCTCCTACTGGAATCGGGAAGACGATTGCGATGTTATTTTCCAGTTTAAAGACCATTCACGCACCCAGACAAAAAATATTCTATCTAACCGCCAAGAATGACGGAAAACGCGTCGCTATTGATACAATTTCACTTCTTGAAAAAAATGGGTTAATCGCTAAATCATGCGAAATTACAGCAAAAGACTCGATGTGTCTTTTAAAGAAACGGGATTGTGACCCTGAGGTATGCAAGTACGCAAAAGGATACTATAATCGTGTCTACAAAGCCATCGATGATATCTTTAGAAACGAATCGTTGTTAACAAAGGAAATTATCACGTTCTACGCTAAAAAACATCGCATATGTCCGTTTGAATTCTCACTGGATGTATCGAACTATTGCGACATTATCGTCGCTGATTACAACTACGCATTTGATCCCAGAGCGCATTTGATTCGCTATTTTGAAGATACAACTTATGAGCCAATTTTACTCGTGGACGAAGCGCACAATTTAGTATCACGCAGCCGAGACATGTATTCGGCACCGCTCTCTAAGTCAACGATCGAACAATTGCTGGTTCTTACAAAAGGAATGAAGCCGACCGTCAAACCAGAGCTTAACAAACTGCTTATGTACTTTCAAGAAGTTGATCTTGAACTCTTAGAAGTTGATTTTGTTCGTAAGGATGAGATTAACGACTACGTGTTAACGATGGTTAAAAAAGCGGTTCGAAAATTTGATCAAGCGTTTGCGGATGAACGTAAGTTCCCCAACAAGTCGTTGATTACTCCGCTTTATTTCGAACTAAGTACATTTGTCAAAATCGCTGATTATTTCAATGAGCAGTTCGTCTTTTTATTGGAACGAAATAATGATGATCTTTCCGTGACATTACAGTGTTTGAATGCCGCAGAGTTTATCTACGACATTGCCAAATTTAGAAGTCGAGCAACGGTATTTTTTAGTGCGACGTTAGACCCCATTCATTACTATAAGAGCTTACTGACACAAGGCAAAGGGAAAGACGTTAAGTTACTATCTTCTTTTCCTCAAGAGAATTTAATGTTAGTCGCAATCGATGATGTATCAACTCGCTACAATGATCGTGAGGATTCAATCGATCGCATTGTTGAAACGATTGAAAGTTTGGTTGAAAGCAAACCAGGAAACTACATTGTCTTCTTTCCTTCCTACGTCTATTTGAATCGTGTGAAAGAAAATCTTGACCTTGATAAGGATCAATACGAAATCATTACTCAAAAACGAGAGATGACGCTTCGTGAACGACAAGGTACCATCGATTTGTTTAGAACCGCATCCAACAAGACCCAATTAGGTTTCTTTGTAATGGGTGGCGTATTCGGCGAGTCCATCGACTTAATCGGCGATCAATTATCCGGGGTCATCATCGTTGGTGTTGGACTACCGATGATTTCACCAATGAACAATGTATTAAAGTCGCATTTCGACGAACAGTTTTCCAGTGGATTTGATTTTGCTTATACGTATCCCGGCATAAACAAAGTCATTCAAGCGGTTGGACGAGTCATTCGCAGTGAGACAGACCGAGGGATTGCCATATTGATTGACGATCGGTTTACGACCAAGCGATATTACGGATTGTATCCAAAGGAATGGAGTCATCTGGAAGTCATTAATTCCACGAAACGTTTAAAAGCAAAAATCAAAGCATTTTGGAGTGTGAACAATGAAGAAGATTAGTCGAATTTTAAAACGGATTTTTATCATCATTTTTATGATTGTTTTTGCTGCACTTATTTCGCTTAACTCCCCCTTTAGTTTTTATTCCAAAGTTGAGTCAGATTCGGACTATTCCAGTTGGATGTTGGAAAATTTGAACGGTAATCAACGAATTATCGATGTTTCTATGATAGGCGCTCACGATGCGTTTACTTCAGGAATGAGAATTCATAGTCAAACGGATTTTAAATCGGCGTCGACAATTCAAACAGGCATCACAGGGGCGTTGATCAAAGGTTTTTCATTCCGACAGTCAAAGACTCAATTCAGCGACGCCAAGGGTTTGCTTGAAAATGGAATTCGTTATTTTGATATGCGATTAAGTTATCACGACGCCAAAGAAGAATGGTACACAACCCACACCTACTATTCCGATCCTCTTCACGATGTCTTAGAACAAATTAGCGATTTTTTAGAAAATCATCCAGGCGAATTCATCATTCTCGATATCCAGCACGTTTACGGTGTCTCCTACGATGATTCGACGTCATTTGATCAAATCATGTCGCTATTTACGGACTCTGGAATTTTGGATTACTGTTATCAAGAAGGCTCAAAATCACTGAACGAAATAACCGTCAATGACATAACCGATAACCAGACCAAAGCAGGAGTGATGCTCATCAGTAAATACGTAGAATCCTCCACCTATGTATGGGATTATGAAACGACCATCCGCTCAAATTGGGCGAATACCAATCAGGAAGACGAACTCTATCAATTTCTAGATGATGAAATGAACTTGATTCTTTCAGGAGAGGCGATAACCGGGAACCAAATGTCCGATGTCGAAGGCATCGATTCTCGTAATGCATTTCGTGTCATGCAAGCAGTCTGGACGATGCAGATGAATGGAGACGGAATCTTTCAAGCAATTCAAGATCGTTCGCTTCTCTACAAAGCCCGTATGAAGAATCCGGACCTTATCAGTCAAATTGAGTTTTCTGATTGGATGATTTCGATGCCCATCGTCATGTTGGATTATGCCGACAGCAATTATCAGGAATGCCTTGATCGATTAATGGAGAAAGTAATCGAACAAAACCAATCAATTATCATCTGATTTTTTTGAATCAAATATATATATTAAATAAGGAAAAAGAAAAGCGTTAAATTCCAAGAAAAAGTTCTTGATTTAATGCTTTTTATTTGTTAAAATAGACAATGCCTGTCACAACAGGTAGGCTATGACTTGTAAGATTGCTGACACACACGTAGGCGTTGTTACGACAAACGGTCAGGTAACTTACAACGAGCAAGTATATACACGATTATATGCAAAAGGAGGAACCACCATGTCTCAAAATCAAGTAATCAGAATCAGATTGAAATCTTACGATCACAGATTGTTAGATCAATCAGCAAAGAAAATCGTTGACACCGCAAAGAAAACGGGCGCAACCGTATCGGGACCCATTCCGCTACCCACTGAAAAGGAAATCTTCACGATTCTACGCTCGCCTCATGTCAACAAGGATTCACGCGAACAATTCGAACGCCGTACTCACAAACGTTTGATTGATATCGTCAATCCCTCTGCGCAAACGATTGATTCGTTGATGCACTTAGACCTTCCGTCTGGCGTCGACATCGTCTTAAAGTAAGGTTTTACCATGAATGAAAAATTTAAGAAAGAAAAAATGAAATAGGAGGTGCACTCATGGCAAAAGGTATCTTAGGAAGAAAAGTAGGAATGACTCAAGTATTTGATAACGATGGAAGATTGATTCCGGTAACCGTAATCGATGTAACCCCAAACGTTGTCCTACAAAAAAAGACCGTCGAAACGGATGGTTATGAAGCAGTTCAAGTTGGTTTCATGGAAAAAAGAGCTTCGCTTGTCAACAAGCCTTTAACCGCTCATTTTCAAAAAGCCAATACGACGCCTAAGCGCTACATTAGAGAACTTCGTCTTGACGAAATGTTAAGTTATGAAGTTGGCCAAGAGGTAAAGTGTGATATATTTGCCGCTGGTGATATTGTAGACGTGACAGGAACTTCAAAGGGAAAAGGTTACGCAGGTGTTATCAAACGTTATAACTTCGGAACCGGCCCCGTTACTCACGGATCGAAATACCATCGCGGTATTGGTTCAATGGGTTCGATGGCTCCCAACAGAGTCTTCAAGGCAAAGAAAATGCCAGGAAGAATGGGTCATGAAACCGTGACGATTCAAAACCTAACCATTGTAAGCGTCAATGCAGAAACCAACATGTTACTCGTCAAAGGAAATGTTCCTGGACCAAACAAATCGTTGGTTGTTATTAAAACCGCAGTTAAAAATTATAAATAGGAATTAGATCGAAAGGAGGATTTGCTATGCCGAAATTAACATTGTTGAATCAAGCAGGACAATCAGTTGGAGAAATTACACTATCAGATGCCGTCTATGGTGTTGAACCGAACCAACAAGTTATCTATGACGTTGTAAAAGCTCAAAGAGCCGCTATGCGTCAAGGAACAAACAGCACAAAAACCAAAGCGGAAGTATCAGGCACCAATAAAAAGCCCTTCCGTCAAAAAGGAACCGGTCATGCTCGTCAAGGTTCAATGCGCAACCCCCATTATGTTGGCGGTGGTATCGCATTAGGACCCAAACCACGCAGCTATGATTATAAGGTTAATAAAAAGATCCGTCGCTTAGCGATGAGAATCGTTTTATCCGATAAAGTCCGGACCAATGAATTCATTGTTTTGGATCAATTATCACTCGAATCATACAAAACCAAAGGCATCGTTGAAGTTTTGAAAAACCTTAACGTCAATGGTAAAGTCATGATTTTACTCGATGAAGTCAACCAAATGGTCGACATTGCTTCCAGAAACTTAGAAAATGTTGTGGCTCAAACAACGGAACACGCTAGCGTTTATGACATCATGAACCAAACGTTCGTGGTTACGACTGAAAAAGCCGCAAAGAAACTCGAGGAGGTATTGTTGGGTTAATATGGACAAATATCAAATCGTTAAACGTCCGATCGTGACCGAAAAATCGACGAAACTCGCCGAACAAAACAAGTACACGTTCGAAGTTGACAAAAACGCAAACAAGATTGAAATCAAACAAGCCATTGAAGCCATCTTCAATGTCAAAGTAACGGACGTAAACGTCATTAATGAAGTTGCCAAAGCAAAACGCGTTGGACAATATTCAGGTTTTAAACCCGCTGTTTCTAAAGCGATTGTCACTTTAGAAAAAGGCTTTAAGATCGACGTTTACAAAGCGTAATCAGGAGGAATTAACTAATGGCTATTATTAAATACAGACCGATGACGCCGGGTACACGGCAAATGTCAAAGTTGGATTACGCCGAAATCACAACCAATCAGCCAGAAAAAACCTTATTAGAATCCGCTAAGAAAAACGGCGGTCGTAACAATCAAGGTAAATTGACCGTTCGTCACCAAGGCGGCGGAGCAAAACAAAAATATCGGATTATTGACTTCAAACGTAATAAAGACGGAATCATTGGTAAAGTCGCCACGATTGAATACGATCCCAATCGTACGGCTAACATTGCGTTAATCAATTACGCCGACGGCGAAAAACGTTATATCTTGGCTCCCAAAGGTTTAACCGTTGGTCAAACCATTGAATCCGGAGCTCAAGCCGATATCGTAGTTGGTAATGCATTACCGATTATGAATATCCCAGTAGGTACCGTTATTCACAACATCGAACTTTATCCTGGAAAAGGCGGTCAATTAGTTCGTGCCGCTGGAACCAGCGCACAAATCTTAGGCCGTGAAGAACGTTATGTTCTTGTTCGCTTATCATCCGGTGAAGTAAGACGTATCTTAGGCGTCTGCCGCGCAACCATCGGTGAAGTTGGCAATGAATTCCATGAACTTGTTTCGATTGGTAAAGCCGGTCGTACACGTCACATGGGTATTCGCCCAACCGTTCGTGGTAGCGTTATGAACCCGGTTGATCATCCGCACGGTGGTGGTGAAGGTAAACAATCCATTGGACATCCGTCACCATTAACACCATGGGGTAAAATCGGCCGTGGTAAAATTACGAGAAAAAATAAAAAAGCTAGCGACAAACTTATCGTTAGACGCAGAAATAAATAAGGGAGGAGGAGCTCATAAATGTCACGTTCAATTAAAAAAGGTCCGTTTTGCGATGACCATCTGATGAAGAAAGTCTTAGAAGCAAATAAAACGAACTCCAAAAAAGTGATTCAAACTTGGTCAAGACGTTCGACGATCTTCCCACAATTTGTAGGATTGACGCTGGGTGTTCATAACGGAAAAGAACATATTCCCGTTTACATTACTGAAGATATGGTTGGTCACAAATTGGGTGAGTTCGCTCCAACCCGTGTATTCCGCGGTCATGCCGATAAGAAAGTCGTTAAGAAATAGGAGGAGTCATAATAAACTATGGAAGCTAAAGCAAGTGTCAATAGTGTACGAATCGCTCCTCGTAAAGTTGAATTAGTTATTAATTTGATCAGAGGGAAAAGCGTAGGCGAAGCTTATGCCATCCTCCGAGGAACGCCAAGAGGCGCATCAATCGTGGTTGAAAAGTTATTGAAATCAGCGGTTGCGAATGCCGAACATAATTACCAACTCGATCAAAATAAGCTCTACGTTAAAGAAATTTTTGTGGGTGGTGGCAAAACGTTAAAACGTATGCAACCTCATTCACAAGGACGTGGATTTGCTATTTTGAAAAGAACAAGCCATGTGTACATCACCGTGGCAGAAAGGGAATAGGGGGGAACTAACTCATGGGTCAAAAGGTCAGTCCAATCGGACTTAGAATCGGAATCATCCTTGATTGGGAATCACGTTGGTACGCTGACAAGCGCGACGTAGCCGATTTATTGCTGGAAGATATTAAAATTCGTTCCTTACTCTATGAACTATACAAAAATGCCAGCGTTTCGAAAATTGAAATCGAACGCAGCAAATCCAGAGTCATCATTACCGTTAACACCGCTAAACCCGGTATGGTTATCGGCCGCGATGGCGCTACCAAAACTGCAGTCGTTGAAAAATTAAAATCATTGACGAAAAAGGAAGTTTATTTAAACATCGTTGAAATCAAACATCCAGAGCTCGATGCCAAATTAGTGGCTGAAAGCATTGCTCAACAATTAGAAAACCGCGCATCCTTCCGCCGTGTTCAAAAAGTCGCTATCCAACGCGCTTTGAAAACCGGAGCCAAAGGTTGCAAAACGTTGATTTCTGGCCGCTTAGCCGGTGCTGAAATTGCACGTAGCGAAGGGTATAGCGAAGGCAATGTTCCGTTGCATACCTTAAGAGCAAACATCGATTATGCCTTGGCCGAAGCCATGACAACCTATGGAAAACTGGGTGTTAAAGTATGGATTTACAAAGGTGAAATCCTTCCTGCGAAGAAGGAGGCAAAATAATTATGTTAATGCCGAAAAGAACTAAATACCGTCGTCCACACCGCGTTAGCTACGAAGGCCATGCAAAAGGTGGAACGGAAATTGCATTTGGTGAATACGGTTTAGTCGCTTTAGAAGGCGCATGGATCAGTGCTCGTCAAATCGAAGCATCCCGTATTGCCATGACTCGTTACATGAAACGTGCGGGACAAGTATGGGTTAAAATATTCCCGCATTTAGCAAAAACGAAAAAACCGATGGAAGTTCGAATGGGTTCTGGTAAAGGAGCTCCAGACGACTGGGTTGCTGTTGTCAAAGAAGGCTTAATTATGTTTGAAATCGCCGGTGTTCCGGAAGATGTCGCAAAAGAAGCATTACGTTTGGCATCCTACAAACTCCCCATCAAAACGAAATTTGTCAAGAAAGTGAGTGGAGATGTCAATGTTGCACGTTAGCGAAATCCGTAAAATGGACAATAAAACCATTTTAGATGAAATCGAAAACCTCAAAAAAGAATTGTTCGATTTGCGTTTTAAACACGCAACCGGCCAACTCGAAAACACCGCTCGCTTGAATACGGTTAAGAAAACAATCGCTCGGATGAAAACGATTCTATCCGAACGCGATTCTGAGTAGGAGGAACGATTATGGAACTCAATCAAAGAGTGTTTACCGGTGAAGTAGTTTCTGCGAAGAACGACAAATCGATTACGGTTTTAATTACGACGTATAAGAAACATTCCCTGTATAACAAACGCGTTATTTCTTCCAAGAAATTCCACGCTCATGATGAAAATAATACTGCTAAAGTTGGCGATATTGTCAATATCGTTGAATGCCGTCCTATCTCTAAAACAAAACGATTCCGTTTGCTTGAAATCGTCGAGCATAAGAATCTTTAGGGTCGAAGGAGGAGAGACTTATGATACAACAAGAAACCAGATTAAAAATTGCGGATAACTCCGGAGCCCGTGAAATCTTAACCATTAAGGTTTTAGGTGGAACCAGCCGCAAGTATGCCAACATTGGTGATATCATCATTGCGACCGTTAAAACCGCTACGCCTGGTGGCGTCGTGAAAAAAGGTGAAGTTGTGAAAGCCGTTATCGTACGGACAACTCGTGGTCTTCGCCGCCCTGACGGATCGTACATTAAATTTGATGATAACGCAGCCGTCATTATTAAAGATGACAAAAGCCCGAAAGGCACCCGTATCTTTGGACCTGTTGCCCGGGAATTGAGAGAAGCCGAATTTACTAAAATTGTTTCGCTTGCTCCGGAAGT
>CAZCSO010000010.1:10846-61287 GCA_964501315.1 uncultured Candidatus Izemoplasmatales bacterium
AAAACCGTTACGAAAAAAGTCAAAAAACAAGAAGTTCAAGAAGTCGTCCGATTTGCCAAAAAATCCGGCGAAGTCTTAGACTAATGAAGGGAGAATACAATGAATCGTTTACAAGATAAATACAAAAACGAAGTCATGCCTGCATTGCAAGCTAAGTTCAACTATTCTTCCGTCATGGAATGCCCGAAAATTTCAAAGATCGTTATCAACATTGGTGCTGGTGATGCCGTTGCTAATCCAAAAGTACTCGATGACGCGGTCAGCGAATTAACGCAAATCACCGGTCAAAAACCGTTGGTAACGCGGGCTAAGAAATCCATTGCTAACTTCAAATTACGTGAAGATATGCCCATCGGCTGTAAAGTAACACTTCGCGGCGAACGTATGTATGACTTCTTCGATAAGTTAGTCACCATCGCGTTACCACGCGTTCGTGACTTCCGTGGTATCAATCCAAAAGGATTCGATGGCCGTGGAAACTACACGCTGGGTGTTAAAGAACAATTGATTTTCCCAGAAATCAACTACGACAAGGTTAACAAAGTCCGGGGAATGGACATTGTTATTGTCACTACCGCAAAAACAGACGCAGAAGCATTCGAATTACTGAAATTGTTCGGAATGCCGTTCAGAAAGAATTAGGAGGAGGAACTCATGGCAAAAACATCGATTAAAGTCAGACAAAAACGTGGCTCTAAATTTCCCGTTAGAGAATACACCAGATGTGAACGTTGTGGACGTCCTCATTCCGTATATCGTAAGTTCAAATTGTGCCGTGTTTGCTTCCGTGAATTAGCCTATAAAGGTCAAATTCCCGGTGTCAAAAAGGCCAGTTGGTAATAAGGAGGCACTATTATGGTTATGACCGATCCAATCGCGGATTTACTGACACGTATCAGAAACGCGAATCAAATGAAACATGAAATCGTCGAAATTCCGGCCTCGAAAATCAAAGTCGAGATCCTGAATGTTTTGAAAAACGAAGGGTACATCACGGATTATTCCGTTGTCTCATCGGGTGTTCAGGGCACGATTAAAGTGACACTTAAGTATTTATTAAATAGCGAACGCGCTATCCGCGGTTTAAAGAGAATCTCCAAACCCGGTCTTCGCGTTTATGCGAAAAACGATGACATGCCCAGAGTCTTAAACGGCTTGGGAATTGCCATTGTTTCAACATCACGCGGCATTATGACCGACCGTGAAGCTCGTAAACAACAAGTCGGCGGCGAAGTGCTTGCCTACATTTGGTAACTAATAACACTAAGACAATATTTGGAGGTGCAAGAAAGATATGAGTCGTGTTGGTAGATTAGCAATTAAGCTACCTGAAGGGGTACAAGTATCCATCGGCGACAACAATCATGTTGTTGTGAAGGGCCCCAAAGGGACATTGGAATTTACATTCCATAAAGATATGACAATTGCGTCCGCTCATAATGAAATTTCTGTAACCCGGCCATCGGATTCCTTAACAAACCGTGCCTTACATGGTACGACCCGTGCGTTATTGAATAACATGGTTAAAGGTGTCACTGAAGGGTACGAAAAGATCCTTGACATCAAAGGGGTCGGATATCGTGCTTCATTAAAGGATAGCAAAACATTGGTTGTGAACGTTGGTTATTCCAACCCAGTAGAAGTGGAAATTCCGAACGGTATTACCGTTGAACTTCCCATCAATACAGAAATTCGCATCAAAGGTATCGACAAGCAACTTGTCGGAGAATTCTCGGCTTACATTCGCAAAATTAGAGAACCTGAGCCTTATCAAGGAAAAGGTATTCGTTATCGTGGCGAATTTGTACGTCGTAAGGAAGGGAAAACTGCTAAGAAGTAGCAGCTAGGTGAAAAGATATGTTTAAACCAGTTGACAAAAATGCGCAACGCATCAAACGGCATGGCAGATCACGAGTCCATCTCAGCGGAACCGCTGAAAGACCGCGCCTCAATGTTTTCCGTTCTAACAAAGCAATTTATGTACAAATCATCGATGATGTCGCACAAACAACATTGGTCAGCGCTTCTTCACTTGAATTAAAAGAAGTGAACGGCGGAAACATTGCCGGTGCGGCTGCGGTTGGAAAATTGATCGCCGAAAAAGCATTAGAAAAAGGCATCAAGACCGTTGTTTATGATCGTGGCGGATATATTTACCATGGTCGCGTCAAAGCATTAGCCGAGGCAGCTCGTGAAGCTGGCTTGGAATTCTAATGGAGGAGGTTAACCAATGCAATCAGGAAATGTAAAAGACGGAAGAGATTTTAAAAAGCCGTCAAGAAGAACAAATGAACGTAAAAAAGAAGAAAAACTATACGAAGAAAAAGTTGTCTCGATTGGCCGTGTAACGAAAGTTGTTAAAGGCGGACGTCGGTTTAGCTTTTCAGCGTTGGTCGTCGTTGGTGACCGGAATGGTAAAGTCGGTTTTGGTACCGGTAAAGCCAGTGAAGTTCCGGATGCCATCAAAAAAGGCATCGAAGATGCCAAAAAGAATATCGTAACCATTTCCATGAATGGAACGACCGTACCACACACGGTAACCGGTAAATACGGCGCAGCGAAAGTCTTTATTCGCCCTGCTGTCGAAGGAACTGGAATTATCGCTGGTGGAGCAGTTCGTGCCGTTTTAGAATTAGCCGGTATTCAAGACGTATTAAGCAAATCCTTAGGTTCGAACTCTCCCATTAACATGGTCAGAGCAACCATGGAAGGCTTACGTTCGATGCGGGATGTCCAAACCGTTGCACAAACGCGCGGATTGAACGCTGAGGAGGTATTGAAATAATGGCGAAATTACAAGTAACGCTGGTCAAAAGCGCCATCGGCAGAAAGCCCAATCAAGTTAAAACGCTTATCGCTTTAGGGTTGACAAAAAAGATTAATTCTTCCGTTATCAAAGATGATAACGAAGCCGTTCGTGGAATGATCCAAACGGTTAGTCACCTCGTTAAAGTCGAAGAAGTGAAGTAGGAGGCCTTATCATGAAATTAGAAGCTTTACAACCAGTACAAGGCGCTACGCATTATAAGAAACGTCTCGGCCGCGGAACCTCCAGTGGAACTGGTAAAACAGCTGGCCGCGGAACCAAAGGCCAAAACTCCCGTACGGGTGGCGGCGTCAGACTTGGTTTTGAAGGGGGACAAACACCCTTATACAAACGTCTACCGAAACGTGGTTTTACGAATTATTTCCGCACTGAATATGCGGTTGTCAACGTTAGTGATCTTAATTCGTATGCCGAAAACACCGTCGTAACTCCAGAATTATTGCTTAAAGACGGGAAGATCAAACGTGTTGAAAAGGGAATCAAAGTTTTGGGCAACGGCTCATTAAACGTTAAACTCACAGTTCAAGCACACAAATTTTCTTCGTCAGCAAAATCATCCATTGAAGCTGCTGGTGGAACGATTGAGGTGATTTAACGGTGGAAACTTTGAAGAGAGTATTCAAAAATAAAGATATTCTGAAACGCATCGGATTCACTTTATTGGCTTTTCTCGTTTTCAAACTGTTAACGTACGTAACCATGCCACTGATTGACCCAACCGCTTTGGCGGATCTGTTCGACAATTCCGGATTTTTAGGAATCGTCAACTCCATCAGTGGGGACGCTTTACGGAATTATTCCGTCATCGCATTAGGGATCTCCCCCTACATCACGGCGTCCATCGTCATTCAATTATTACAAATGGATATTATTCCAGTTCTTAAAGAATGGAGCGAAGAAGGAGAAGTCGGTCGTCAAAAAACCGCTCGCCTCACTCGTTACATCGCCATCGGTTTAGCGTTTGTACAAGCGTTGGCCATGACCTTTGCCTTCCATACCCAACAAGCTTCCTTGTTCCAATTTGGGGTTGCTGACTGGGCTACGCAAGGTGGAACTCGGAATTTGTGGTTCTTCGTCTATGTCTACATTGCCGTTGTTTTAACAGCAGGTACCGCCTTCATGATTTGGTTAGCTGACCAAATCACATTGCGCGGAATTGGTAACGGGTCATCGATGCTCATTGTCGGTGGGATTATTATTTCCTTCCCTGGAACGATTGCATCGCTCATTCAATACTACATTACCGATCCTAATGGCGTCTTAACGGATGTTTATTCGGGTCAAGGCTTATGGAACGGCTATGTACTCTTCGGAGTGTCCATTTTAATGTTCGTATTGGTCTTGGTTGGAATCACTTACATGCAAGGCGCTACTCGCAAGATTCCCATTCAATACGCCAATCGTCCAGCCGGAGCAAAATTCCAAGGAAGAAGCGATTCCAATTTACCAATCAAGTTAAATACGGCTAACGTTATTCCGGTTATCTTCGCATCCATCTTAATGAGTTTGCCAACGACGGTATTCAATTACATCAGTTGGGGAACATCAAACGCCGCACAATCGGCACAAAACTGGATTAGTCAAATCTTCGCATTTGATCAACCCATTGGCTTCATGCTGTATTTGATTTTGGTTTTAGTCTTCACGTTCTTCTACTCATTCATCTTAGTAAAACCAGAACAAATCGCTGAAAACTTACAAAAACAAAATGCCTACATTCCAGGGGTTAGACCTGGTGCTGAAACAGAAGCCTATGTGACCAAGACACTCTTTAGAGTTACCGTCATTGGTGCGATTTACTTAGCAGTCATTGCAGCGCTACCCATTATTACTTCGATGGTTTTAGGACATTCCTATGCTCAAATCGGGGGAACATCGTTACTGATTATCGTGGGGGTTGCTTTAGAAACGGCCAAACAAATCGAAACCGATACGCAAGAAAAAACGTACGCTGGTTTCATGCGAGAATAAACGTCATGCTCAATCTTTTGATTATGGGCAAACCGGGCGCTGGTAAAGGGACGCAATCCGAACGATTGCTGAAACATTATCAGTTGGAACACATTTCTACTGGGAATATCTACCGCGAGGAAATCCAAAAGCAATCTGCAATTGGCATCGAAGCGCAGAAGTATATTTCCCAGGGGGAATTGGTGCCAGACGATCTGACGAACAGCATTGTTCGTGATGTCCTCACAAACCATTCCTTCGAACAGGGTTTCATGCTGGATGGTTATCCCAGAACCACGGCTCAAGCCGTTGCTCTCGATAAAATGTTAACGGAATTTAACATGCCGCTAACAGCCGTCATCAACGTTCAAGTTAGCGATCACGTTTTGCTGGAACGGATGGCAGGCCGACGAGTATGCCCGAAGTGTAATGCAACCTATCACATTAAAAATCACCCCCCAAAAGAAGCATGTGTTTGTGACGTCTGCGGCACTCGATTAATTCAACGTGCCGACGACTTAGAAGATTCGGTTTTAAACCGACTCAGAATCTACAACGAGAAAACAAAACCGTTGTTGGATTATTACCGCCATCGCCATCTATTAATGGTCGTGGATGGAACAAAATCATCGGATGATGTATTCGATGACATTGTTAGAAAGTTAGGTGAACACTATGGTCACCATCAAGTCACAAAGAGAAATTAACCTCATGAGAAATGCGGGGAAAGTGGTCGCGTTAGCTCACGCTGAAGTGGCAAAACACATTAAACCAGGCGTTTCAACGTTGGAATTGGATCGCATCGTCGAACATACCATTCGCTCCATGGGAGCCGTTCCGTCGTTTCTAAACTATCATGGATTCCCCGCAAGCTCATGCATTTCGGTTAACGAAACCGTCGTGCATGGTATCCCCAGCAAAGACCAACTGTTAAAAGATGGGGACATTGTCTCCGTTGACATCGGTGCAGTATTAAAAGGTTATCACGGTGATTCGGCATGGACCTATGCGTGTGGCAACATCAGTGACGAAGCACGTCATTTGATGGACGTTACCGAGAAGTCATTGTTTGCCGGATTAGCGATGATCAAACCCAATGCCCGCTTATCGGATGTCTCGCACGCCATTCAAACGTATGCGGAAGCACATGGTTGCTCCGTCGTCCGCGACTTTGTCGGTCACGGAATTGGTAAAGTCATGCATGAAGATCCGCAGATTCCTAATTTCGGTTTACCAGGTCGGGGCATCACGCTTCGTCCAGGGATGACGCTCGCCATCGAACCGATGATCAATTCAGGAAGCAAAGAAGTAAAAGTTTTAGCCGACGGTTGGACAACCGTCACGTCGGATGGGCGATTAAGCGCTCATTTCGAACATACAGTTCTCATTACTCAAGAGGGGTATGAGATACTGACAACGATTTAAAAGGAGTGATTCGATGGCAAAAAAAGATGATGTAATCGAAATGATGGGCACGGTCATAGAAGTATTGCCCAATGCCCAATTCATAATCGAATTGGAAATCGGACATCGGATTATCGGTCACGTTTCTGGTAAAATCCGTATGCACTACATACGCATTTTACCAGGTGATAAAGTCAAAGTTGAACTGTCAACTTACGATTTAACACGTGGACGCATCACCTATCGCATCAATTAATGAATTAAATATCCTACAGGGAGGTAAATGGTATGAAAATTAGACCATCTGTAAAAAAAATCTGTGACAAATGTAAAGTTATCAAACGCAATGGCAATGTTATGGTCATTTGCGAAAATCCCAAACATAAACAAAGACAAGGTAAATAGGAGGTAAACGATGGCACGTATTGCAGGAGTAGATATTCCTAGAGATAAACGCGTTGTTATTTCTTTGACCTATATTTTCGGCATCGGAAAAACCACGTCTCAAAAGATTTTAGCCGAAGTTGGCGTCAACGAATCCAAACGCGTTAAAGACTTAACGGAAGATGAATTAACCAGAATTCGCGCGGAAGTCGCGAAGTATAAAGTAGAAGGCGATTTACGTCGTGAAGTCGCACTCAATATCAAACGTTTGATTGAAATTGGGTCGTATCGCGGTATTCGTCACCGCAAAGGCCTACCGGTCCGCGGACAAAACACACGCAACAACGCTCGTACTCGTAAGGGCCCGAGAAAAACGGTTGCGAACAAGAAGAAGTAGGAGGATATAAAAAATGGCAGGTAAAGTCGTTAGTAAAAAACGTCGTTTAAAAAAGAATATTCCTACTGGTGTAGCTCATATTCATTCGACATTTAATAATACCATTATCACCATCACCGATCCAGCTGGCAACGCCATCGCTTGGAGTTCGGCCGGTGCCATTGGTTACAAAGGTAGCCGTAAATCCACACCCTTCGCTGCCGGTTTAGCCAGTGAAGCGTGTGCAAAAGCAGCCATGGAAAATGGCATGCAACGGGTTGAAGTATCCGTTAAAGGACCTGGACCTGGACGTGAAGCCGCTATCAGAAGCCTTCAAGTCGCTGGCCTTGAAATTACCGCAATCAGAGATGTGACTCCCGTTCCCCACAATGGATGTCGTCCACCAAAACGGCCTCGCGGTTAGGAGGGACCATTCATGAAGGACTTAAAATTCGAAAAACCGAAGACCATTACCGAAGAGATTACTGAAAATTATGGACGTTTTGTCATTACCCCGCTTGAACGTGGTTTTGGCATCACGATTGGAAACTCACTCAGACGTGTCTTGTTATCATCCTTACCCGGAGCCGCCATCATCAATACATCCATCGATGGCGTCGAACATGAATTTTGTGCAATTGAGAATGTTGTGGAAGATGTAACGACGATTGTTTTGAATCTTAAAGGGGTTGTCTTAACCATCGACAATCCGGATCCAACCATTGAAAAACGTCTCGAAATTATCGTCGATGGTCCGTGCGATGTCACCGCAGGTGATATCATCGCTGACGATGAGGTCCACTTAATCAACCCTGATCATTATCTTTGCCATGTCAACAAGGGCAAACGTTTCCGTATGGTGATGTTTGCACGTCGTGGCAACGGATATGTCAGTGCAACGAAAAATGCTCAATACGACAACATGGTTGGAGTCATTCCCGTTGACTCGATTTATACGCCGGTTGTTCGTGCAAATTACACGGTTGATAACACCCGTGTTGATGATTCAGCAGATTATGACAAACTGACGCTTGAAGTTTGGACCAATGGTTCCATCGGACCCAAAGAAGCTGTCGGAGTTGCTTCAAAAATGCTCATCGATCATTTGCACTCAGTCTTGGAATTGTCGTCTCAAGCTGGCGATGACGATTACATGATCGAACGCAAAAACCCCGAATCATCACGGAGTCTTGAAAAACCCATTGAAGATCTCGATCTTTCCGTTCGTAGTTACAACTGCTTGAAACGTGCGGGCATTCATACACTCGGTGAACTTATTGAAAAAACCGAAGAAGACATGATGAAAGTCAGAAATTTAGGTAAAAAATCACTAAAAGAAGTCAAACAAAAACTCGAAGAACTCGATTTGAGTTTGGCGAAACACTAGGGTAGGAGGTTAATCATGGCAAGCGGATATACAAAACTCAATCGTCGCAGTGACAATCGCAAAGCGTTGCTTCGTGACTTGGCGACACAACTTATTCTTCATGGTCGGATTCAAACGTCCGTCGTAAAAGCCAAAGAACTTCGTCGTGTAGTTGAGAAATTGATTACCATGGCAAAAGTCGGCGATCTTGCTAACCGTCGTTTAGCTGGCGAATTCGTACGCGATTTGTCCATCAATGATGAAACAGCATTACAAAAATTATTCAAAGAAATCGGTCCTAAATATGCGAACCGCAATGGCGGCTATACGCGCATTTATAAAATCGGCACTCGCTTAGGCGACAGCTGCCCAATGGCCATCATTGAATTAGTTTAAGTTAATCAAACATAAAGTACCTGAACAAGGTACTTTTTTTGATGGATACTTTGGTGATGTGGCCCACATAAGTATGGTATTTTTTGGGATAATTTGGTATAATTTTTATGCACGAGGTGAGGCGAGTGAGTTACATTGATATTGAACATTTGAATTTTCAATATACGCAGAAACGACCGCTTTTAAACGATATTTCGTTCTCCGTAAAACAAGGAGAATGGGTAGCGATTTTAGGCCATAACGGTTCTGGAAAATCAACCTTGGCTAAGTTGTTGATTGGACTTTTACAACCGCAGTCCGGTACGATTTCCATTGACGGCATTAAACTTAGCAATGAAACGGCCTATGAAATCCGTAAAAAAATCGGAATCGTATTTCAAAATCCCGATAATCAATTTGTCGGTGTCACCGTCCGCGATGACATCGCTTTTGGCATGGAAAACTTACAAGTCCCAACCGATGAAATGTTAGAAAAGATTGATTTCTACGCAGAAAAGGTGGGGATGTCGGCGTTTTTGGACAAAGAACCCTCGCAACTTTCCGGCGGACAAAAACAACGCATTGCCATTGCCGGTATTTTAGCCATGCAAACGGACATCATTATCTTTGATGAAGCGACATCGATGCTTGATCCCGGATCTCGGGGCGAACTGATGAGTTACATTCGCCAACTTCATAAAGAGGGATTGACGATTCTGATGATTACCCACGACATTGAAGAAGCGCTCTATGCAGACCGTATGCTCATCATGAAACAGGGTGAGATCATTCACGACGCCGATAATCATACGATGTTAAGCCATCCCGAATGGTTTAAAGAAGCGTTCCTAGAATTACCCGTCAGTATGCAAATCTACTACGATTTGAACCAGACAGGCACAATCCAACCGGAATTGGAGGCGTTCTTATGGGCATTCACTTCGAGCAAGTAGATTATTCCTATACCGGTAAAACACCGGGATATTACGAAGCCATCAAAGATATTACCGTGTCCATTGACGGTAAAGACGAGTTCATTGCCTTGGTTGGTCAGACGGGCTCTGGAAAATCAACGCTCGCACAACATATGAACGCATTGGTTTTTCCAACTGCTGGATCGGTCACCATCTTCGATGCGACCATAACGCAAAAGCGCAATCGTAAAATCAATTACAATCACCTTCGCAAAAAAGTGGGATTGGTGTTTCAATTTCCTGAATATCAACTCTTTGAAGAAACCGTTGAAAAAGACATCATGTTTGGCCCTCTCAATTTCAAGGTTGATGAATCAGAAGCAAAAGAAATGGCATTAAAAGCCTTGAAATTAGTCGGACTTTCCGAAGCCTATTTAAAACGAAATCCATTCAATCTGTCGGGCGGAGAAAAGAAACGCGTATCCATCGCTGGTATCTTGGCGTTGGATCCCGATGTTCTGGTTTTGGATGAACCCACCTCGGGATTGGATCCGATGGGCAAACGACAATTGATGGAATTGTTTTTATCGATTCATGAGCAAACGCACAAATCGATTATCTTGATTACGCATGATATGGATTTGGTATACGAATATGCCAAACGCGTGTTGGTGTTGGACAAAGGAAGATTGACGTTCGATGGCGCCCCGGAAGAACTTTTCAGAAAGGACGATTTGTCCGTCTATCATTTGGATTATCCCGCAACCATTCGTGTCCTGAAGGGCATCAATCAGCATTTTAAGACGTCACTCAATGTTTATCAGAAAAACGTCGAAGCCGCCACTTTGGAAATACAAAGGGGGTTCGCTAAATGAAAAACATTGTCATAGGCCAATACATACCAGGAAACGGATTTTTATACAAGCTCGATCCGAGAACGAAAATTATCGCCGTTGTTACGTTGATGGTTTCGGTTTTTCTTTTGAAAACGATGACGCAACTCGTCGTCGCTTTGGGTCTGGCTATTTTGATCTTGATTGTTGGAAAATTGTCGATTCTGAGGATCGTCAAAGGGTTGAAACCACTTTTTGTTCTTCTGATATTCACCTTTATCTTTCAGATATTCTTTAATCGAGAAGGCACGTTATTACTGGACAAAACGTTTTATTTCAACTACCTGTCCGTTGGCGCAATCATTATGGCGACAATCATATGGCGATTGCTGGCGCGCTTAAAAAGAGCGCGAATGATCTTAATTGCGCTTTACTTGGTCGGGTTGTATTTTATACTGTCATCGTTGACCATGACGACGAATTGGACTACTACGCAATTTCAAATCTATGAACAGGGTTTAATCATGAGCGTCTTTGTCGTCGTCAGATTGCTCGTCATCATTACGCTTTCCACCGTCTTGACGCTGACGACGAAGCCGACCGACTTGACACAAGGGCTGGAACGATTGATGCGTCCTTTACGAGTGATTGGCATCAATTCAGAAGAGTTTTCGATGATCGTTTCAATATCCTTGCGTTACATTCCTACCATTTTGGATGAAGCCAATAAGATTATGTTGGCACAAGCCAGCCGCGGTGCGGATTTTGCGGAAGGAAAACTGAAAGACAAAATCAAACAAATCATTTCGCTACTGGTACCGATGTTTATCATCGCATTCATACGCAGTGAGGATTTAGCCGATGCGATGGAATCGCGAAATTTTGTCCCAGGACAAACCCGTACGAGAATTCATAATCTCCATTATTCTTACTTAGATGTCGTTACCGCGCTTATTACCGTAGTGTGCTTGGCTTCAAGCATCTTGTTGAGGATTTACGTCTGATGAACACAGAGATTATAGCTAGATTTTTATCTGGTCATTATACCGATGTTATCAGCGATCATTGCTTATTTCTTGATTTATCTAACGATTTAGCAATCACGAGTAAAACGGACGTTTTAACGTACCTTTCGAGTCATCATGAACTATTTGAACGCATTACTCTCAATGAGGATAATGACGAGTCATCGGCTTCGGGTACACTACTGGACGGTCGATGGATCAAATTGACCGTACGCAATCATGCAATCACAAAGATTGTTTTGCGTGAAGCGACCAATCTGAAACGCATTCGTCTTATCGTTGCCTACGACGGTACACCATTTTCCGGATTCCAACGGCAATCGAATCTTCCTTCCGTTCAACAAATCTTGGAAGAAGCATTATCGTCGGTTCATCACCGAACCATTTACGTTCACGGTGCATCACGAACGGATGCAGGTGTTCATGCGCTGGCGCAAGTGGTTCATTTCGATACCGACTTAGCCATAGAACCCGTTAAATGGCCGATGATACTCAATCATCTCTTACCCAAAGCAATTCGGATTACGGGGGCCGATTCGGTTTCTCCCTTGTTTCATTCGCGGTACGACGTCGAACGGAAAGAATACCGGTATATACTGAATCTAGGCGACTTTTCACCGTTTCGGAGAAACTACGAATGGACGGTTCCATATCCTTTAGATTTAACGGTTCTAAGACAAGAACTGTCAAAAATTGAAGGGACGCACGATTTCTTTAGCTTTTGCAAAGGTGAAAAAGATTCTACTGTCCGTACCATCTTTGAGACTCGGTGCGACGTTCGGGATCAACAGGTTATCCTGACCTTTATTGGGAATGGGTTCTTGCACCATATGATTCGTCTGATGGTCGCGACCCTCGTCGATATTGCTTCACATCGAAAAAACATGGACATGACTGAAATCATCGAAAAAAAAGACCGACAACTCACGAAGCATTTGGCTCCTGCTGAAGGACTCTATCTGGTATCGATTACGTTTTAAAAAAGCAAACGACGACTCGTTTGCTTTTCTTTATTCAATGGGTTCAAAGTTTCCAATCTCATCGGTTTTTTTGATGGATCGTTTTTGAATGGATCGTTTGATGATGGAGATAAATACCAAGATGATGATGTTAACGGAAACAATCGCCGCGCCCGAAGGAATGTTAAACGTATAGGCGAGCCAAAGACCGGCGATGACCGAAAATTCAGAGAAGATAATCGCAAGAGCAGTCGTGGAACGGTAACTCCATCCGATCTTCATGGACGCCGCTACGGGAATAATCATCATCGCTGACGACAATAACACACCGACCGATTCTAATAAAATGGATACGACCAACGACAACACGATAATGAAGATCATTTGGAATAATCCCAAATTGACGCCAAAGAATTTCGCGTTGTTTTCTTCAAAACTGACGGAAATGATTTGTCGGCCAAACAGGATAAACAAAGCGAATACCAATGCCGTGACAATCGCAATCAAGATGACATAATAATCGGTAACGCTCAAGATGGATCCAAACAGATAATTGTAAAGAGAACCGGTACGTTTTGACAAGGACAAGAAGATGGCCGAAACGGCAGCTCCTAAACTGATAACAATCGCCATGGCAATTTCTTTATAGTTTTGATAGTACCGTCTAAACAGTTCAATCAGCATACCGCCGATGACGGAAAATAAGATAGCCAAATAAGCAGGACGTTCGGCGAAGATGGTCCATCCAAACGTAAAGGAAATAAAGAAACTGATGGAGATACCTACAAGCGAGAAGTGACCTAACGTATCGGCAATAAACGATAATCGACGAATAACGACGATGGATCCAATCAAAGGTGCGACAATACCAAGCAGAAGCCCGGCGATGAGCGCACGGAATAAAAAGGGTTCGACGAACAAATCCGTAAAGAATGATAAAAACATTATTCATTCACCCCCGGTGTCAACTCAGCGTTTTCTCGGGATTGAAACACGAATGAAAAATCGGCATTCATGGAGAGTACGTGGGTGTAATTTAAATTCGATAAGGATTCGTCGTGACTGATTAAAATGATGGTGATGCCTTCTTCATGAAGTGAGTTGACGGTTTCGCGGAAGAACATGACATTTTTCTTATCAATCGAAGCCGTCGGTTCATCTAAAATTAACAAATCCGGTTTGTTCAACATTGCCCGGACAATGAACACGCGTTGCAATTGCCCGCCGGACAAACTATTGATGTTTTCATTTTGGATTTCCAAGATGCCCATTTTGTCCAATAATTTGAGTAAGTAAGCTTCGGGAGTCTTGCGAAGACGAGAGACTCCCAAGAATTCGCGAATGGTAATGGGATATTCGTAATTGAAATCTTCAAATTTTTGAGGAACATAGCCCATCGTCGTCCACTTTTTGAAATTCGTTATATCCTCATGATTTAAGAAAATCATGCCACTTTTGACGGGGTTAATTCCCAGTAAGCATTTGACGAGCGTTGATTTTCCCGACCCGTTTTTCCCGCGAACAACCAAAAAATCACCGTGATTTAACGATAGAGAGAGGTTGTTTATAACGAGTTTATGCATATAAGCAAAACATAAATTGTTAATATCGATTTGCATTCGTTCACCGGCCTTCTTCACTATTGTATCATACGAGGCCTTGATTATAAATATTTTTGATTCAAAAATTAGGGGTTTTGTGAGATAATAGAATAGGATAAGTGGGTGGAAAACATGAAGGGATATTTTATTACATTTGAAGGAACCGACGGTTCAGGGAAAACCTCCATCATTTCTCGAGTAGAAGCGGCTTTGCGTGAAAAAGGGTATCACGTACTGGTTACACGAGAACCCGGCGGGATTCGTATTTCCGAACGGATTCGTGACGTATTACTGGGAAAAGAATATCCAGAAATGGATGCGCGTACAGAAGCGCTTTTGTTTGCGGCGTCCAGACGGCAACATCTTGTCGAGAAAATATTGCCTGCATTGGAAGCGGGAAGCGTGGTTTTATGCGACCGTTTTGTGGATAGTTCTTTAGTATATCAAGGAATTGCCCGCGGGCTGGGGATGGATGAAGTGTGGTCAATCAATCAGTTCGCCATCGAATCGCATTTACCCGAGCTTACCATCTTCGTCGACGTATGCCCCGATGTGGCTTTAGCCCGTGTTTTTCGTAATGAAAAGCGGGAAGTAAACCGACTTGATTTAGAAACCAAGAGTTTTCATGAAAAGACCTATCAAGGCTATCAAACCGTTATGAAACTTTATCCTGAACGAATTAAATCCATCGATGGCGAGGGGACGATTGAGGAAGTATCACAACGGGCCATGGATTTGATTGTCAATGCTCTTTCCAAGGAATCGCATATATGAATCAGATCAATTCATTCCATGAACTTGAGAACTATCAGCCTCAAGCCGCCAAAATGTTGCACCACGGATTCAAAGAAAACCGGTTGAGTCACGCCTATATTTTTGAAGGTCCGAAAGGAACGCATAAACGCGCAACAGCGTTTTTGTTTGCCGCTCGATTGTTGTGCCAACAACCCAACGAAAACGACGAACCGTGCGGCGTATGCGCCAACTGCCATCGCATTCAGCACGGGATGCATCCCAATGTGTTTCTGATTGAGGCCGATGGCGAGCAAATCAAGAAAGATCAAATCAAACAGCTGATCAATGAATTCTCGAAAATGGCGCTTGAAGACGGGCCGCGTATCTATATTATCGATGAAGCACATCGTATGAACCAAGATGCATCCAACACCTTGTTAAAACAAATGGAAGAACCATCGCAATCCATATACGCGATTTTGTTGACAACGAATGCCAATGCGCTTCTAAAGACCATCCTTTCTCGGGCGCAAATCATCCATTTTAAACCGATTTCTCGAAAAAAAATTCATGATGAATTGATTCATGACGGCGTTGATGAACTCAGAGCGTCGTTGATTCCGGAGTATACCAACAACATTGAAGAAGCATCCAAAATCGCTCAGTCAAAAGACTTAATGCCGCTCTTGGATTTGGTCATTCAATTGTATGCGCTGTTAGAAACCAAAGAGTCATCCTTGATTATCCGCTTCCGTGAGATGGCGGACAAAGTCATGGCATCGTCGACAAACATGGATTTCTTCCTTACGATGATGATTCTTTATCAGAAAGATATTCTTAATTATCAACTGCGTCACCATCAAACGATTAACTATTCAACCGAGTTGAAAACCATCACGTGGTTGGCTTCTCACGTTTCTCAGAAAACGGTTCAAGAAATGCTTGAAACGATGTTAACATTAAAACTGCGTTTTCGATACAATCTCAATTTCAATTTGGTCTGGGATGAATTGATTGCGCAACTAGAAAGGAAAATGCATTAATGGACTACAAAGTAACACCGATTCGCTTTGCGAAGCTCGGTAAAAAATATTATTTTGAAACCAATGGATTAGAAATTAATATGGGCGACGCCGTCGTCGTCGAAACCATTCGCGGTTTAGAGTTGGGTTTCGCTGCCGAACCCATAAAAATGGTTCCTCAAGCGGAATTGGTTTCGGCATTAAAACCCGTTATTCGATTGGCAACGGAAAAAGATCTTCACGATTATCAGCACAATCTAGACGAACAACCCGCCGTGTTGAGTAAAACCCAAGAGTTGGTTCGTAAAAACAATTTGGATATGAAGCTCTTAAATTGTGAATTTACACTTGACCGTCAAAAACTCATTATTTATTTTAACGCAGAAGGTCGCGTTGATTTCCGTGATCTCGTCAAAGATTTAGCCAATCAGTTTCGTGTTCGAATCGAACTGAGACAAGTGGGAAGCCGAGATGGCGCACGCGTACTGGGCGGCATCGGTCCATGCGGATTGTTGACCTGTTGCACGACGTTCTTAGGCGAATTTGAAACCGTATCAATCAAAATGGCTAAGAATCAAAACCTTTCGTTGAATCCAACGAATATTTCTGGATTGTGCGGTAAACTCCTTTGTTGCATTCAATACGAAGATGACAATTATAAAGAATATCGAAAAGCGATGCCAAAATTAGATTCCATCGTCGATACGCCCGATGGACAAGGGCGTGTAGCCTCACTCAATTTCTTGGCTCAAACCGTCACCATTGATTTTGGTGGGGGCAATCAAAAGATTTACGATGTTAAGGTGCTTCGATTCAAACAAAAAGCCGTTGAAGACGAAACCAACGGAAACGATCATCAACTCAAGAGTCTTGAAGACGAATAGAGAGGTTTTTTATGAATGAAGTCATTCATGAACTCATGGGGTATACCAAGCTGAAAATCGTACAATCGAAAGATATGTTCGCATTTTCGTTGGATTCGATGTTGCTGGCGGATTTTACAAAAATTTATCATAAAACCAAACGTATCATCGACCTCGGAACCGGGAATGCACCGATTCCGCTCTTTTTGTCTTTAAAAACCGATCAACCGATATGGGGCGTAGAAATTCAAGAACCGATTTATCAAATGGCTAAGCGAAGCGTTGAACTCAACAAGTTAGAAAACCAAATTACGTTATTGAATCAAGACATGCTGTCGCTTAAAACGACGTTTGAACCGTCGTCGTTTGATTTGGTTACATGCAATCCGCCCTATTTTAAGGTTAATGACACCAGTTTAATCAACAAAAGCGATTATCAATCCATAGCCCGTCATGAGATTACCGTCACGCTGGAACAAATCATACAGACGGCAAAATACTTACTGAAGACGAACGGTGAATTGACGATGGTTCATCGTAGCGAGCGATTAGAAGAACTCATCGTGTTATTGAATCGTCATCATTTTGCCATTAAACGGCTTCGGTTTGTCTATCCCAAACCTGGCAAAATGGCCAATACGGTATTGATTGAAGCGAAGAATCAAGGGTCGCCTGGCAGCATGAAATTACTGGAACCTCTTTACATTTACCAAGAAGATGGAACGTATTCAGAAGAGACATTACAAATCTTTCATTACGGAAGTGAAGGCGAACACTAATGGAACGACATTTTAATTATCAACCACCGGGTCCAACGTTATTCTTAATTCCAACCCCCATCGGCAATTTAGAAGATATGACGATGAGAGCCATAACGACCTTGAAAACCGTCGATGATTTATTTGCGGAAGATACGCGTGTTTCGCTGACGTTGCTTCGGTATTATCACATCGATAAACCGTTACGAAGTTACCATGATCACAATAAAGCGACGCAAACGCCTGTGATTTTAGAGTTACTGAAATCAGGTCGTTCGGTTGGACTGATATCCGATGCGGGCATGCCGCTTCTATCCGACCCTGGTTATGAAATTGCCCAAGCCGCCATTTCGGAAGGCTATCACGTCGTTGCCCTTCCCGGTGCGAACGCAGCAATAACGGGATTGGCCATGTCTGGAATAAGACCCTATCCTTTTCTTTTTTATGGATTTCTAAACGCTCGTTCTTCTAAACGGAAAGCCGAATTAGAAGTTTTAAAGAAACATACGGAAACGTTGATTTTTTACGAAGCTCCGCACCGTATCGAATCAACATTAAGTGATATGTATGACGTATGGGGCGATCGCAATGCGTGTGTCGCTCGCGAAATATCTAAAAAATTCGAAGAAATGATCCGTGGAACCTTGTCGGAATTACGATCGCTATCGGATTTGAAAGGCGAGATGGTCATTATCGTCGAAGGAACGCAGATCGAGGATTTAGCCGATGATTCACGTTCCATTATCGAACGTGTGGATACGTATATCGCTGATGGATTGGAAAAAAATGATGCGTTGAAACGCGTTGCGCACGATCTATCGATATCCAAAAGCACCGTGTATAAAGAATATCTACAAAAATAACATCACATTGTTAAAAAAATGATATAATTATGTATTATAAAAAAGGGGGTCTATCATGAAACTAGCATGTCTATTATCAAACGGATTTGAAGATATGGAAGCCGTTGGTACGGTTGCCATTCTCAGACGTAGCGGCATTGACGTTGACTATGTATCGGTTGATCACCAACAGGAACAAACCGGGTATTATAAAACCACCGTCAAGACGGAAGTTATGCTATCTGACGTTGCCGTAGAGCGCTACGACGGGTTGTTTATTCCCGGAGGAGCACAATCCTCTAAACTCCGTGTCAATCAAGCTGTTTTGGATTTGGTTATGACGTTTCATCGTCATCAGAAATGGTTATTTGCAATCTGTGCTGGACCGACGGTTTTGGGAGTATTAGGACTGTTAGAACACAAAGAGTACACCGCTTTTCCTAATACCGATTGTTACATGAAGAAGGGAATACGCATCCCTGCTCCTGTGGTTCAGTCACAGAATATTATCACGGGCGCTGCCGCTGGAGCGGTGTATGAGTTCGCCTTCAAAATCATTGAAGTATTACAAGGAAGCGAAACGGCTAAAACCGTCAAAGAACGAATTTTATATCGACAATTTGAGTGAGGAAATCATGGCTAAAACATTTTACATTACAACACCCATTTATTATCCTAGTGGAAAATTTCATATTGGTAGTGCGTACACGACGTGTTTATGCGACACGCTGACGCGATACAAAAAATTAAAGGGGTACGATACCCGTTTTTTGACGGGCACCGACGAACACGGATTAAAGATTCAACAAGCCGCTGAGGCTGCTGGAAAGACACCGCAAGAACACGTCGATTACATTGCGGGATTGGCGAAGGATTTATGGAAATTACTGGCGATTGAAAACGACGATTTCATTCGCACTACCGAAAAACGACACGAACACGCAGTCAGCGTGATTTTTGATAAGCTGTTAAAACAAGGGGACATTTATTTAGGTGCTTACAAAGGGCATTATTGTGTTCAATGCGAAGCCTATTTCACTCCGACTCAACTCGTCGATGGAAACCATTGCCCCGATTGCGGTCGTGAAACGACGGTTTTAGAAGAAGAAACCTACTTTTTGAAACTATCAAAATACGCCGATCGTTTATTAGACTTCATTGATGCCAACCCTGATTTTATCGTTCCAGAAACAAGAAAGAACGAAGTTGTGGCGTTTATTAAATCCGGACTAAACGATTTATCGGTTTCACGTACGGCTTTTGATTGGGGTATTCCCGTTTCAAGTAATCCCAATCATGTTATTTATGTATGGATTGACGCATTATCGAATTACATCAGTGCGTTAGGCTATGAATCGAACAATCCGTCCTTATTCGAAAAATACTGGCTGAATGGCGATGAAGTCATTCACGTCGTTGGCAAAGATATATTGCGATTCCATGCGGTCTATTGGCCCATCATGTTAATGGCTCTCAACATTCCGATTAAGTTCCGGTTAGTTGCACACGGCTGGTACATGATGAAAGATGGAAAGATGTCAAAATCAAAAGGTAACGTCGTTTATCCGGAGCTATTGGTCTCTCGGTATGGACTCGATGCCTTCCGCTATTACATCGTAAGAGAAATGCCGCTGGGCAACGACGGGGTGTTTACTCCTGAAGACTTTGTTCAACGCATCAATTCCGATTTGGTCAACGATCTAGGAAACTTGGTTTCTAGAACCGTCGCCATGGCGAATAAGTATTTCCACGGTTCGGTTTCGAAAACGGAAATCTCACATGATTACCGAGCCTTTGAGATTGAACTTGAGAATTTGTCTGACGAAGTCGTTTTATCGTACCACCAATTGATGGACGAATTTAAAGTTTCGCAAGCCTTGCAAGAGTTATCGCGACTCGTTGCGAGAACCAATAAACTAATCGACGAAACGTCGCCCTGGAACTTGGCGAAGGATTCAGCGTTGAACGATGTATTGACTTCGACCATTTATCACTTGTTGGAAAGCATTCGCATCATTACCATTTTGTATCGTCCATTCTTACTGTCGACGTGCGATGCCATCTTTTCTGCGCTCGGCGTTGACATCGAAGATCAAAGTTTTGAACGTGCAAAATTTGGTTTAAAAACAACGTACCACGTTCAACCTACGGTCGATCATATGTTCCCGCGGTTGGATGCTGCAAAAGAAATTGAATTTATTAAACAATCGATGAACCTTCAAAAACCAGTAGAGGTAATCAAACCTTCAAAACCGGAAATCGGCATCGATACGTTTGAGCAAATCAGCATTCAAGTCGGTTTGGTCAAATCGGCAACGACCCATCCCAATGCATCGAAGTTATTGATTCTTCAGATCGATACGGGCGATAAAGTTCGTCAAGTTGTCTCGGGGATTGCACAATCGTATCAACCCAAACAATTGGTTGGTAAAAAATTGTTAGTGGTCACCAATTTAAAACCGGTTAAACTACGCAATGAATTGTCGGAAGGGATGATCCTTTGCGGAGAGAAAGAAAAAGCTTTGTATGTTATCGAAGCTCATCCAGATTTAGAAGTGGGGTCAGTAGTTAAATAGCGATGATAACCAGACTAAAAAAGGAATCCAAAACCATCGCCAACGTGGTGCTGGGGTCGATTACAATCGGCGTCGGCATCATGTTTTTCATCAATCCTTATAAGTTTTACGTTGGTGGAATCAATGGGCTTGTTATGCTTATTGTCAACGTTGTCGAAAGCGTGACGCACGGAAACTGGAATTTGAATCTAGGGGCCGTCGCCTTTGTCTTTCAAATCCCGTTGTTGATATTGGGTTACGTCAAATTGTCCCGAAAATTCAGTATTTATTCGATTCTTTCGGTTGTTATCATTTCCACGTTTTTAGCGCTTCCGATAACCGAAAGCTTTTTGCCCAATGATGCGTTGGGGAGTTCCCTAGCCGGCGGAATTTTGATTGGTCTTGGCAACGGGCTTTTGTTGCGGTCGGGAGCTTCGTCCGGCGGAACGACGATTCTGTTTCAGTATTTATCGATCAAAACGAGTAAGACCGTTGGGCTTTATCAAATTATCTATAACGCAACCATTATTTCAATTGCCGGAATCATCTTTTCGCCGGCAGTCGCCATCTATACCATCATTTCACAGATTATTTCATCCATTGTCATTGACATGATTCATACCGGGTATAATTTTATGAAATTAGAGATTATCACCGACAAAGGTCCTGAAATCGTCAGCAACCTGACGCAAAACTTGCCTCATGGCGTCACTTTCGTGGAAGCCACCGGTGCTTACAGCCATTTGGCTAAAACGATTGTTTATTGCGTTATTTCCGTCCATGAAATGGACGTTTACCTAAACCGAATCAAAGGCATCGATCCCAAAGCGTTTGTCATCATTATGGGAGTTCAAAAGGTTCGGGGCAATTTCTTGAAAAAAATAATCCAGTAAAAATCATGGCTCAATGATGCATTAAAAAACGTTGGGTTTTGATGAATATTTCTTGACTATCGGGGTGCAAAATGCTATCATGTTAGAGGTACATTTTTTGTTTATCCCACAAGCTCCCTAAAAAATAAATTTAAGGAGGACAACAAAATGAAAACCTATATGGCAAATGAAAACACGATTGAACGGAAATGGTTTGTCGTAGACGCAAATGGCGCCGTCTTAGGACGTTTGGCTACGGAAGTTGCTAGCGTATTAAGAGGGAAACATAAACCCACTTTTACACCTCATGTGGACTGTGGTGATTATGTCATCGTCATCAACGCTGACAAAATCGAATTGACCGGAAATAAATGGAATGATAAGATTTATTATCATCATTCACGTTATCCTGGTGGTTTGAAAGAAAGAACGGCAGCCGTTATGATGCAAGAAAAACCGACGAAAATGGTAGAAATCGCAATCAAAGGGATGTTACCAAAAGGAAAACTAGGAAATCAAATGTACAGAAAATTGTTCGTTTATGCGGGAAATGAACACAAACACGAGGCCCAAAAACCTGAAGTTATGGTCTTGAAGGGATAGGAGTGAATGATAATGGCAAATAAATCCGTCATGTATCGCGGCACGGGTCGTAGAAAATCGGCTGTTGCTCGCGTTATCTTAAGACCTGGTAAAGGCACTATCACCGTCAATGGTCGTCAATTTGAAGACTATATGGTATCCGCTCTTGCTCGTCTTGACATTTCTCAACCCCTCGTTTTAACCGCAAACGAAAACACATTTGATATTTCTGTCAATGTCTACGGTGGTGGCCTCATCGGTCAAGCCGGAGCCATCCGCCTTGGTATTACGAGAGCATTGCTCGAAGTAAATCCTGAATACCGGAAGATTTTAAAACCTGCCGGAATGATTACGAGAGATCCGCGTGTTAAAGAACGTAAGAAATACGGTCTTAAAGGCGCTCGTCGTGCACCACAATTCAGCAAACGTTAATCAGCCAAATTCAAAAACATCGGGAATCCACACCCGATGTTTTTATTTATAAAAAGATTGTAATTTTATGCCAATTATCATAAAATGATACTGTTGCGATGGGAAGTGATGCGATGATTTTTGGAAAACACGTCAATCGATTTTATCTAAAATACGGAATCTTCTTTTTAATTGGGATTGCCGCTTTGGTTACGGTCGACTACGTACAACTCTTGATTCCGGATGTTACGGGATCCATTATTGAAGGATTAGAAGCCAAAACATTGACCGAAGCGATGTTAGGAACCTACATAAAAGACATTATTATATGGGGCCTTATCATTGTTTTTGGTCGATTCGTTTGGCGTATCTTTATTATGGGAACGTCTCGACGAATCGATTACGAACTTCGTAATAAAATGTTTGAACATGCGGAGAAATTATCAAGACGGTTTTATCAGGAGAACAAATCGGGCGGGTTAATGTCGTACTTTACAAACGATTTAGAAGCCGTTCGCATGGCATTTGGTCCCGGATTGATGATGGCGTTTGATATCTTATTCTTAGGTTCCATGGCATTTATCAAGATGTATCAACTGGATCATACGTTGACCTTTTTTGCGTTAGTTCCGTTGCTTATGGTTTCGTTGCTTTCTGCGTTTGTATCACGAATTACCGGAAGGAAATTCAAAGCTCGGCAGAAAGCGTTTGAAGAGATGAGTGATTTCACACAAGAAAATTTCTACGGTATCTCTGTCATTAAAGCGTTCGTCAACGAAGTGAGACAGCTTCGCGCGTTCAATAAAATCAACACCAACAATTACGACAAATCGGTTTCTCACATCAAGGCTTCGACGCTCATGCACGTTGGCATTGAAATGTTCATCACCGTTATTCGAATTCTTATGTTGGCCATCGGCGGATGGCTCGTGTATAAAACCGTAGGCGTCAGTGAATTGGATCCTGCTAAGTTTTCAATCGGTGATCTCACGCGTTATATTGCTTATTTCGGTACGATGGTATGGCCGATGATGGCAGTTGGACGATTAATCAACATGCGTGCTCAAGCAAAAGCCAGTTTATCTCGATTATCAAACTTATTGGATCAACCCATTGAAATTAAAGATGATCCCAATAGCTATAAAGGTGGCGTCATCGAAGGTAAGATTGTCTTCAATCATGTAAATTTTAAATATCCAGGAACCAAACAACCGGCTTTGCGAGATGTCGCATTTACGATTGAAAAAGGACAAATGGTCGGGATTATCGGCCGTACCGGATCCGGAAAGACAACGCTGGTTGATCTTTTATTGCGCTTATACAATTTGAAATCCAATGAAATCATGATTGATGATGTCGATATTATGAAGTGGCCGATTAGGACCATTCGAGACGCCATCGGTTATGTTCCTCAAGACAATTTCATTTTCTCAGATACGGTTATGAATAACATCGCTTTTGCCGTTGATGATGCTTCTGAAGAACAGATTGAAGAAGTTGCACGCTACAGCGACATTCATGATAATATCCTAGATTTCCCCAACCAATACGAAACATTGGTGGGGGAACGAGGTGTCACCTTGTCGGGAGGGCAGAAACAACGATTATCGATTGCCCGAGCGCTGATTAAAGATCCTACGATTCTCATCATGGACGATTCGTTTAGCGCCGTTGATACAAAGACTGAAGAGATGATACTCAATCAATTACGTTCTTTGCGGAGCGGAAAAACCACCTTAATTATTGCTCACCGCATATCGACCATCAAACAAGCTGATCTTATTGTTCTTGTTGACGATGGACAAATCATCGGACTGGGAACTCACGACGAGTTGTTAATGCAATCGCCCTTCTATCAACAATTGGTTCTTCAACAACAATTAGAAGACGAGATCGAGGGGGTGGCATAATGGCAACGAAAAAAACGAAGCAATACGTTGACATTGAAGGCATCCACGTGCGGAATATGACTGACCGACAGATTATCGTTCGTCTAATTCGTTACGTAAAGCCGTTTATACCTCAGTTGATTTACGCCTCCGCCATGGTTCTGTTGTTGGTTGGATTGGATTTGATTGGACCGTTATTCATTGCGGAAGTACTCGATTTATTAGGTCAAGATGACGTCAATTTTACTCGAATCATCATCATTGTTATTTTTTACTTTTTGACCATGGTTATCAATGCTTTCTTGTCGTATCGGCAAACCATGTTATTGCAAACAACCGGTCAAAAAATTATCTTTAACATTCGTAAGGATGTTTTCGAACAGATCGAATCGTTTTCCATTTCGCAATTTAACAAAATTCCGATTGGGAAATTAGTGACGCGCGTAACCAGCGATACAAACACATTGAATTCACTCTACACGGACGTTATTATCAATCTGATTCGAAACGGATTAACCATCATCGGTGTCTTCATCATTATGTTTATCAAGAGTCCGCTCTTGACGCTTTATATATCGACCACCGTTCCTTTCTTGGTCATCACGTCATTTGCATTTCGCAAGTTCTCAAGAAAAGCTTATCGAAACGTCCGTTATCAAGTTTCGGGAATCAACGCTTATTTGTCGGAACATTTGTCTGGAATGAAACTAATTCAAATCTTCAATCGTGAAGATAAAAAATACCGTGAATTCCGCGAACGTAATAAAAAGTTAAGAAAAGGATATTCGTTATCCGTACTTAACTTTAGCATATTCCGTCCGTTGATGTATGCCTTTTACATGGTCGCAACCGTCATTGTCTTTTGGCAAGGGTCCTTGCTGACGATATCGGGAGCCATCTCGTATGGTATATTGTTCGCTTTCACTCAATACGTTTCAAAATTCTTTAATCCGATTCAAGAACTGGCAGAACAATTCGACGTCATGCAATCGGCCTTTACATCGGGAGAACGTATTTTTGAAATTATCGATACACATCCCGAAGTGGTTGATGACGATCATGCGATGGAACTTTCCGATTTTAAAGGAAAGATTGAATTCCGAAATGTCTGGTTCGCCTATATCGGTGACGATTGGATTTTAAAGGACGTTTCGTTTGTGGTTCAACCCAAAGAAACGATTGCATTTGTCGGAGCGACCGGATCGGGAAAAACAACCATTTTATCGCTGATTGTACGCAACTACGATATTCAACGCGGACAAATTTTAATCGATGATAACGATATTCGCGACATCAAAATCAGTTCCTTGCGATCAAAGATAGGTCAGATGCTTCAGGATGTCTTCTTATTTAGTGGGACCATCTCTTCGAATATCCGAATGTTGGATGAAACGATTACTGACCAACAAATAGTGGAAGCCTGTCAGTACGTTGGCGCCGACCGGTTCATCAATCGATTGCCCAATAAATACGGAGAGATTGTCAGGGAACGAGGCAATAATTTCTCGAGCGGTCAACGGCAACTATTGTCGTTTGCCCGTACCGTCGTGCATAACCCCTCCATCATGATTTTGGATGAAGCGACCGCAAACATTGATACCGAGACGGAGATTTTGATTCAAGAATCATTAAAAAAGATGATGAATATTGGTACCATGTTAATCGTTGCCCATCGTCTGTCAACCATCCAACACGTCAATAAAATCATCGTCATGCAAAAAGGTAAAATTATCGAAGAAGGCAACCATCAACAATTGCTTAAGAAAAAGGGCCATTATTATACCTTATACCGTCTTCAATACGATGATAAACCGCTTTTAGAAACTCAATAAAGCTTTTATAAAACCAGAAAATGCAGTTTGATTTTCTGTTTTTATTATTTTAGGATTGATATTTATGTGGTAAAATAACCTTAAGAGGTGATAAGTATGTGTTTTTTCTTTAAACGCAAAAAACAAAAGAAGCTTGAACAAGCTCAAATGCATGAAGCGATGAAACATGAAAACACGATGACGGGTGAAAAGGCAACGCCACAGCCAACACCTGAACCCACACCGATGACTACCCCAGCCAAACCGGCCGAACCCAAGGTAGAACCCATTGTTCAACCGATACCCGAGAATAAGCCCGCTGTCGAAGAAAAAAAGGAACATAAGTCCGAAACAACGACATCAGCACGCTATTCTGGTAAATACGAAGTCTATCCGGAAGCAGGAGGATTCAAGTATCGTCTCAAAGCTTCAAACGGTGAAATCTTAGTTGTCAGCCAAGCGTATGCATCGAAAGCGGGAGCCACATCGGGAATCGAGACATTCAAGAAAAATGTTCAAGAAGGTGTATTTGAATTTTACACCGATAAGAGTGGCTTTACACAATTTTTACTCTATACGTCGAACAAATCCAGACTCATTGCTACCGGCGAGTTTTACGAGTCGGTTGCACGTTCACAATCCGCAGCCGAATCGGTCAAAAAATTTGTTTCTTCTACAAAGGTCAACACACTCGATGCAATCAATCCCGAAGATGTCCGTGAAGAACTCATCGAACTTAAACCGATTGAAGCCATCGGCAATGGTAAGTTTGAATTTGATACCATTAACGGAGAATCGGTCTTTCGTCTGAAAGCTTCCAACGGGGAAGTTCTCTTTGAATCCAGCGGATACACTACAAAAGCATCAGCTATGCAAGGACTTGAAGCGGTTAAAATTGCGATTGAAGCAGGTCAATTCCGAGTCATGAAAGACAAACAAGGGCGCTATCAATTCAAATTGTTCGCAGCCAATAAGGCCTTGTTAATTACAGGAGAAACGTATCCCAATAAGGAAAATTGTATTAGTGCTTTGGATTCCGTCAGACGGTTTTACGCTCAGGCCAAAGTAGTGGAATAGCAAAACGTTAAGTCGGCGAAAAATCGCCGATTTTTTTATGATAGAAGGACGATATTGCCGAGTTTTCATAGTAACTTCACTGATTTTGTGTTATCATATCATTAGAAAGATTGAAAGGATTTTTTAGTCGTATGAAACGGATTTTTATGGTTTTTGCATTGCTTGTCGCCATTGCATTCGTTTATACCGTGGTGATTATCCAATACATTAATATAGTGAGTTTTCGAAGTATCTTCCCCGGCGGTATCATTGTTTTAGTGATTGAGATTGTGACAGGGTTAATCGCTGTCTTTATCACACTAAGAATTATCTTTAAACAGACGTATGCTTATAAAAAATCACATTGGATTTTGTTGATGCTCATGAATCCGATGTTAGGTATCTTTATGTATTTTATTTTTGCTCGCGATTTCAAGACACTGGCGCTTGAGCGCTCTCGACCCATGATTGCGGAAAAAGCGTTTTTGAAACTTGAAGAGCCAACCAATCCTACCTATGATCGCAGCGAAGTGGGGCATATCTTCAAATACATCCATGATACAACGCATCGTTCTGTTTATCAAGACGATACGTATACCGAGATTTTGAACAATGGCGATGCTTTTTTTCCAAAGTTGATACAGGAATTAGAAGCGGCGAAAGAGTACATCATGATGGAGTTTTACATTGTCAAATCCGATGCAATCGGCAGACAAGTGATGGATGTTTTGAAGGCGAAGGCGTTAGCAGGATTGGATGTGTATTTGCTTTACGATCACTTTGGATCCGACAAACATCTTAGTAAAGCTTATCTAAAATCAATGAAAGAAGCAAATGTTAAAGTAAAAGTCTTTGATCCTCAAGACATTACGCCTTTTAACTCGAACGTTAACTTTCGAAATCACCGAAAAGCCATCGTTATCGATGGAAAAGTCGGATTTGTCGGCGGTATGAATCTAGGAGATGAATACATTCATCGCTCAAAGAAATTTGGATTTTGGCGCGATACACACGTGCTTATTAAAGGCAATGGCGTGACCAGTATTCAAAATGTATTTGTTAAGGATTGGTATTATGTGACCAATCAAGTCATTGAAAAACCATTGGATAAGACGGTTGAGGCATTTAATGGGATGTTCTCAGTCGTTGAATCCGGACCTGATTTTGAAGATGGTTTGATTAAAGATATTTACCTCAAGATGATGATGACAGCGAAGCATTCCATACGCATCGTGACGCCTTATCTCATCATTGAACCCGAAATGATGTTAGCCATCAAAATTGCGGTTCAAAGTGGGGTACAGGTTCAAATTCTTGTTCCCGGGCTTCCCGATACCAAGGTCGCTGGATTTGCGACTCGCTCTTATTATCAAGTGTTGTTGGAATATGGGGTCGAGATTTATGAGTACAACAACCATTTCGTCCATTCAAAAATACTGATAATGGACGACCGAATTGCTTCCGTTGGGTCGGTAAATTTTGATCCTAGAAGTTTCCACCTGAATTTTGAAGTGACGACAATTTTCGCCAACGACACGACCAACGACGTGGTTGCTTCATTCAAGGAAGATTTGAATCAATCTACCAGAATTGATAAAGAAAAGTGGAATGAACGCGGACTATTGGTTCGACTAGTTCAAGGGTTTATCAATTTGTTCAGCCCGTTATTTTAAGGAGTGTGGCTTATGTTTATAGAAATAATGACGATTGTCATCTCGGTTTTGCTTGTGGCACTCATTACTTTGAATGTCGTTTTTCATGTGCGCCAAACGCAAATGAACTTTAACGAGGACTTTTCAAACATTGAACGTAAATTATTGAACAGCATTGCCGATCTTCGAGTTGCGGTTAATCAAGCAATGAACGAGTCGATGATGAATTTCAATGAGAAAGTCACCGTCAAGCTCAGCGATAACAATGAAAAAGCGACATTGGATATGGCGAATTTTCGAATCAACGTCAATCAGGAATTATCGACTTTCGAAGCAAAACTAGCCGAAAATATCCAAAGCGAGTTTTCTAAACTTTCGCAGAATGTTGAAAAACAAATGAGTTCAATTAATGAAAAGGTGGAAGAACGTCTCAAAAATGGTTTTATTTCGACGAACGAGACCTTTGTTCAAATAGCCGAACGCATTAAAGTGATTGATGCTGCTCAGAAAAACATTGAAGCCTTATCCGATGAAATGATAGGCCTTCAACAGATATTGACGAATAATCAAAGCCGTGGTTCCTTCGGAGAGTATCAACTCAATCAATTGCTCTATAGCGTATTCGGAGACAATCAAAAACTGTATGAACTTCAAAAGACGCTGAAAGAAGCAACAGCGAAGAGCGAAAAAGTTCGTGCTGATGCGGTCATTTATATGCCCGAACCTCATGGCATGATTGCCATCGATTCTAAGTTCCCGTTTTCGGAATACGCAAAGCTTTTTGATAACAAGAATTTGACTAAGGAAGAAGAAGAAAAAATCATTTCATCCTTTGGACAAGATGTGAAGAAACGAATTACGGAAATTTCTTCAAAATACATTATTCCCGGCACGACGGTGGATTTTGCGCTCATGTTCGTTGCCAGTGACGGAATCTTATCGCTGTTACATTCGCGCCTGCCCAATGTTATTGAGTATGCGGCTACTAAAAAAGTAACGATCGTTTCACCCACAACATTAATACCTTTGTTATCATCGTTCTTGGCGATTCGTATTGATTATGAACGTTCACTTTATTCAAAACAAATTAAAGACGAGCTTAATATGCTAAAAAAAGAGTTCAATAAGTTTGATACTGAGTGGCAAAAATTAAATGAAACCATTCAACGACTCAGTCGACAATCCTTGGATGTCAACACACGGGTTGAGAAAATCACAACAAAGTTTAAGAAAATTTCCGATGTTGAAATTCTTGATTCAATGGATTCAAACGCCTCAGAAGCCATTGAAACTGATGACGAAGAATAACGAAAAAGGCCCTCGTTTCGCTAAAATAATATTTACGTAATTATGACTTGCAATTTTTTGAACTTCAATGTATAATGTTTTATAGCATCAAAATAAATATTTAAGGAGAAACACAATTAACACATGAACGGCACAGTAAAATGGTTTAACGCAGAAAAAGGTTACGGATTTATTACCGGTGAAGATGGAAAAGACATTTTCGCTCATTACTCAGCAATCCAAGGCGACGGCTACAAAGCTCTTGAAAACGGTCAAAAGGTTTCCTTCGACGTTACGCAAGGCTCACGTGGACCTCAAGCTGCAAATATCGTAAAACTTTAATTCAAGCGCAAACAAACCAAAAGAAAGACACTTCTTGTAAGCGTCTTTTTTTTGACCCGTGTTCGGTTCTTTTGGTTTCGATTGTATTTCTAGCGCTTTTCAAGTATAATGATATCGATGTAAAGGATGTGATTTACCATGAAAATATTCAATTCTTATTCAAACCAACTCGAAGTTTTTGAACCCATTCATCCTGGTAAGGTTTCGATGTATGTCTGCGGACCGACCGTTTATAACTATATCCACATTGGGAACGCACGACCAGTCGTTGTTTTTGATGTTGTCAGGCGTTACTTTGAATCGTTGGGTTACGAGGTTACGTTCGTATCGAATTTTACCGATGTCGACGATAAGATTATTCAAAAAGCCATAGAAGAACACGTATCTGAAGTTGTAATTAGCGAAAAATACATACAAGCGTTCTTAGATGATGTGGCATCGCTTAACAGCAAAACAGACTACATCAAACCGAAAGTGACGGAGTATATGCCCAAGATTATGGCGTATATTCAAAACCTCATTGACATTGGCTATGCTTATGAAGTCGATGGCGACGTTTACTTCCGCGTATCGAAATTAAGTGAATATGGCAAATTATCAAACCGAAAACTTGAAGATTTAATATCGGGTGCACGCGTTGAAATCAACGATAAAAAGGAAAGTCCTCTAGATTTTACCTTATGGAAAAGAACCGACAAGGGGATTCAGTGGCGTGCTTCTTTTTCCGAGGGAAGACCCGGTTGGCATACGGAATGCGTCGCCATGATTGACGATATTTTCCATGAACAAATCGACATTCACGGCGGCGGAACCGATCTGATGTTCCCTCATCATGAAAATGAGATTGCACAATGCCAAGCGAAAGATCATCACTCGGTAGCTCGTTATTGGATGCACAACGGCCGACTCAACCTTGAAGGCGAGAAAATGAGCAAGAGTCTCGGTAATGTCATCTTGGTTCATAACATAGAAGGCGACCGGAGAGCGTTTCGGATGTTCTTATTATCGACGCATTATCGCAGCCCCCTCAATTATTCGAGTGAAGCATTAGCGGTGTTCGAAAAGGAATGGGCGAAAATAAAAAAGACGACAGAACAAGTTTATCGGTTGCTTGATTGGGCAAACGAATGGCAAACGCCAGTGACCATTTTGGATTCCGAACTGATTGAAATCGAGCGTTATTTTGACGAATCGATGGCAATGGATTTTAACACACCCAATGCATTGACGGCACTAAATCAGTTGATTAAACTTATGAATCAAAAACTGAGAATGCGTCCTGATTATACCTGGATGAACCAAGCGTATTATTTAATAAACAAGTTTCTTCTGATTCTTGGTCTTGAGTTTGATTTACACCCGTTAACCGCTGAAGAACGCGATTTGCTGACGGCATGGGATACTGCTCGCGTGAACAAGGATTTTCAACAAGCTGACCGTTTACGAAACGAACTTGTTGAACGAGGATTGATTTAATGGTATTGCCTAACGGACTTGCTCTAGCCTACATTGGCGATGGTTATTACGAATTGGCTATTCGTACGTATTTGTTGACAAAACGACTGACGAAAGTCAATGATTTGCACCATCAAGCCATTCGTTTTACGTCGGCTAAAGGACAAGCTTTGGTCATGTCCGAACTATTAAAGGACCAACTCACGGACGATGAAATAACGTATTTCAAACGGGGGCGCAATGAAAAGACCAATCGGAAACCGAAAAATACCGACCTGGCTACGTATCATCTAGCAACGGGATTTGAATCGTTATTGGGATCGTTATATCTGTTAAACGAAACCAATCGCTTGGATGAGATTATAAGAATGGCTATACAAATAATTGAAAAAAACGAGATTGACGATGTGGATTTACGCGAATAAACCCATCGTTTCTTTCAAGTCAAATTGATTCAAAACGTGATACAATGAAAGTGGGATGATAGCGTGTTTGTATATGGGAAAAATGCTTGTCGAGAAATACTCGAAAGCGATAAATATGTGATTAAGGCTTTTTTTGAAGTTAATAAACCACACGAATTATTGTCATTGACAAAAAAAAGGAACATACCTACCGTCTATTTGACAAAAAAAGAACTTGATCAACAATTTTCATCGCACCATCAAGGTGTCGCTCTTGAAATTAAGGATTATCCCGTTTTATCGCTTCACGATGCTTTAACTCGCTATTCTTCGATTATCAATCCTATTTTGATTTTGCTAGACGGGATTACCGATCCTCACAATTTAGGCGCGATTGTTCGAAGTGTTGAAGCGGGGGGAGTACAAGGAATCATTTTGCCTAAAAACCGAAGCGTCGGAATTACGCCGACGGTCGCAAAAGTTGCTTCGGGAGCATTAGAACACGTCGACATCATTGAAGTGACCAATCCATCACAAACCGTTGAAGAACTTAAAAAGAACGGGTATTGGATAGTAGGGACAGATATGGTTGCGGACAAACGATACGATGAAATCGATGTCTCGGTTCCGCTCTGTATTATTATCGGATCGGAAGGTAAAGGTATTTCACGATTGCTCAAAGAAAAAGCCGATTATAACGTCTTCATTCCCATGAAAGGAACTGCCAACAGTCTTAATGCTTCCGTTAGTGCAGGCATTATCATCTTTGAAATCTTAAAAAAGAAAGGGTTCTAAATGTTGGATTTTCGCCAGTATAACGATTTTGAAATCATCGATTACGTCAAGCAAGGCAACGAAGAGGCGTTATCGTTAATGGTTGAAAAATATCGTTATCTAATCGCGAAAAAAATCAGTAAATTCAACCTAGTTGATGAATTTGACGACTATTTTCAAGAAGGACTCTTAATATTATACAAATCAATTCTTTATTTCGATGAATCAAAACGAAAAACCTTTACGCGATTTTTTGAAATGAACTACGAACGTCATCTTATCAGCGCGTTACGAAAACGGAAACACCAACGCCAATTTCAAATCGAAAAGTATCCGCTTTTATGCGAAGAGACGGTATTAGAAACACCCAAGTCGTATGTCACTGAAGCCGAAATTAGGGACGTACTGACACGCTTGTCTCCTTTTGAAAAAACCATTTATCAACAACGATTCATCGAGAATCAAACGATTCGAGCCATCGCTAAAAATCACGGTATTGACGAGAAAAAAGTATACAACGCGATTGAACGGATTCGAAAAAAGATAAAATTGCATTTAGAGACATGATTTTGTTGACAAAATATCGTTTTTTTGATACATTTAATAAAGCAAGTGAGTTGATAAAATGAAAGATAAAGCAGTTTTAATCTGTCAAGAATGCTTGTCTCGTAATTATGAGATTAAAAAGACAGAAAAACACAAAGAACGATTCGAAGCATACAAGTACTGCAACCAATGCAAGAAACACACACTTCATAAAGAAAGCAAATAGGAGGAGTTACCATGGCTCTTAAAAAAGATAAAGACGAAAAAATCGTCAAAACAAAGAAAGTAAAAAAAGTTAAACCCGTAATGACGCCCGAAGAAAAACACGGACGGGTAATGGAAATTCTCAAGAAAGAATATGCATTTGAAAATTGGCTGTTGGCCATTTTATCTCCCATCCTTATTCTTTATGGTATTTACATTGTCACCGGTAAATTTGGTTCGGTTAATTTAACCACCATTTTAGGTAATTCCGAAATTGGCATCATCGATTTCTTCTTTGAAACCGATTTGAAACGTATTCTTACCGGATCGTTCCTTATTTTAGTTGGAACATTGGTCATCATTTATTTAGCTATTCCCTTTATTCGTCCATCCATCTCCGAAATGAAGAAAGTATCATGGCCGACTGGAAAAGAATTAGGCATCGACTCAGTTAGAGTGTTCGGCTTCTTAATTTTCCTCGTGTTGGTTTTCATGTTATACGGATTCGCATTGGATCCACTCTTCAAATGGATTTATAGTTTATAGGATCGTGTTGATTCATGGAAAATAAACGTTTGTGGTATATAGTTCAAACTTATTCGGGATTGGAAAACTCCGTTAAAGAAAATCTGAAACGTCGTATAGAAACGATGGAAATGGAAGATTCGATTTTTGAAGTTATGATTCCGGAAGAGTTGAAAACCGAAAAGAAGGCCGACGGATCGACCAAAGAAAAAATGGTTAAGATGTTCCCTGGCTATGTCTTTATTGAAATGATTGTCACCGACGACTCATGGTTCGTCGTTCGTAACACGCCTGGCGTTACTGGGTTCTTAGGTTCATCCGGCGGTGGAACCAAACCGATTCCGCTTTTACCGGAAGAGATTAACCCGATTCTTAAAAAATGCGGAATGTTATCCGTTCAAAAGCTCAACGCCCAGGTTGGTCAAAGCGTCAAAGTCGCCAACGGTCCTTTCACGGGTCAAATTGGCACGATCGAAGCCATCAACGATGAAAAGGGAATTGTTAAGATCCTTGTTGATATGTTCGGACGTAAGACTCCCATCGATTTGGATTTCTCCGATATTGAAATTATTTAAAGTCAGAATTTATTTTTCTGACTTTTTATTTTACTTTTCTTTATCACATAACTGCGATATAATTAAGATAATCGAATGGAGAAGATGCCTATGCTAAAACTGGTAAATGTTTCAAAGTATTACAGTTCACATAACGTCATCGCGTTAGGACTTCGTAAAGTCAATCTAGAGTTGCATGCCAACGAATTCGTCGCAATCATTGGTGAATCGGGTTCTGGAAAAACGACGCTTTTAAACGTTATTTGTGGAATCGATACCTATGAAGAAGGCGAAATGTATTTAAACGGTGAAGAAACATCGTATTTTTCAACGGCTGAATTAGAAGAATATCGAAAAAAATACGTTGCATTTGTTTTTCAAAACTACAACTTAATCGACAGCTACACCGTATTGCAAAACGTCGAAGCCCCTTTGGTATTATCGGGCTATCCGAAAAATAAAATTCGTGCTCGTGCTTTAGAAATCATCAAACGGGTGGGGTTGGAAAAGCATATTCATCATAAAGCTACGAAACTTTCGGGTGGACAAAAACAACGTGTTGTCATTGCCCGCGCCCTTGCAAAAGATTGTCCAATTATCGCCGCAGACGAACCGACCGGGAACCTCGATAGCGAATCGGCAAAACAAATTATAGAATTACTCTCTGAAATTGCCAAAGACAAACTTGTCATTATGGTAACCCATGACTTCGAACAAGTAAAAGATCATGTAAGCCGAAAAATCAGAATTTACGATGGTGAAGTCGTCGAGGATGTGGATATTCGTCAGGTTGAAAAGACGAATCTTCCAACCATGGATGATAAAAAATCGTCTTTAAAGTGGTTCCAAGTCCTCCAAATTGCCCTTAGAAATTTATGGGCGGTACCTAAAAAATCCATCATGATGGTTTTGGTTTCCGCCATATTTATCTTTTTTATTGCACTAGCTTATGGTGCGTTTAATCAAGCACTCAATGAAATTCAAACTTCATCGAACTACTTTTTTAACAATACTTCGGTTAATCGGATTGTCATAAAAAAGGCTGATAACTCTGCTTTCACTCAAAGCGATATTGATGAGATTATGGAACTTGACAACGTACAAATGATGATTCCGAATGATTATGTTTTGGATCAGTCTTTGTATTTATCATCCTTTGGATCAGGTCACACGGACTATTGGATCGATGGCTTTCCCATGCCGATTGACATAGTCTCTGAAGATGTCGAACTCGATTTTGGGTCGTATCCAACGGCAGATGATGAAGTCATTTTAGCGGTTTCTTCATCTCAACTTTCCTACTATGAAGAATACCTCAATCAGACTTTCACGCCACAAAGCTATTACGAACAATGGGCAAGTGAGTTGGAAGAAGGCATAAAAGTTGTGGGAATTGTTTCCATCGATAAATTAAGTGTAACGTCTCCTTACAGTTATTTCAATTTCATCTTCATGAACAATGATCTTATCGGTGAGATTGCGAATGCAGTTTATTTTAATTTCACACAATCGGCTTCCTTGATTTTAAAATACGACGGTATTGAGCAAAACTTTGGGGATCAATTAAAATACATGCCCATAAGAATCGATAATACGATTCAAGACAACTATATCGTCTTACCAGATTATTTCACTCCTTATGAAGCAACTAATCTTTCCTTGGTTCGAGCCGATATTCTTATTGAGGATATCTACGTAACGAATTCGCTCGAAGATCTCCATGTAACCTTTTATTCACCTGATACGGCCTATTATGAAGGAATCTCAATCAATCAGGCGACTTATGATGCTTTGGTTTCTCAAGATGAGTATCAGTTTTCAATCTTGACAGAATCTGAAATCGGAGTCGATTCATTGGTTACGAAACTTAAGAATATCAACGAGGGAGTGCTTAAAAAATACACAGTGGTTTATCCTTACCGTGCTCAATCACCCGATGCTTTTAGCGCACTATTCACTTTGATTTCCGTCTTAGGAGCGACGATTACGGTTCTCTTTACCATCCTTGCCTCCATCTTGATCAGTTATATTATTTTCAAAGCCATTATCAACACGAAAATTCATGATTATGGTATTTTTAGAACCATCGGTGCAAATCAATCAACGATTCGCCGGATGATCTATCACGAAAATTATATCAGTGCCGCAATCGGATTTGTGATTGTCATGATTTTAGTCATCATTTTAAAACAATATGTGCCGATGTTAGCGGCAGTACTCAAGTACTATCAGTGGACAAGCTATATTATCTTGTTTGGTATCTCGATGTTTATGGCCTATGCGGTCTCCAGTCGTTATGTGCGAAAAGTCTTCAAAGGCTCTGTCGCACAAACGTTGAAAGTCGAATAGGGGTGACATCATGATTAGATTAACGAACATAAACAAGTACTACAATCGTAGTAAATCCAATGAAATTCATGTCATCAACAACACGTCGTTAACCTTCCCTGAAAAGGGTTTGGTGGCTTTGACGGGGCCTTCTGGGTGCGGGAAGACGACGCTACTTAACGTTATCGGCGGACTCGACAAATTTAACAGCGGATCGATTGAGTTTGATCAACACAAAATTCAATATTACTCACCGGAAAAATGGGATTCGATTCGAAACCACTACATCGGGTATATCTTTCAAAACTACAATTTGATTACCGATAAAACCGTCTATGAAAACGTAGAAATCGCGCTTAACATGGCGGGACTATACAACAAAAACGAAATTGAAGAACGCGTCAATTATGTCTTAAGAAGCGTTGGTATGTACAACTACCGCAAGCGCAATGTCTTAGCCCTTTCAGGTGGACAACAACAACGCGTTGCGATTGCGCGTGCCATCGCCAAAAATCCCAAGGTCGTATTAGCGGACGAACCGACAGGAAATTTGGATGCGAATAATACCTTTGAAATCATGGGAATCATTAAAAAAATAAGCCAAACTTGCCTAGTTATTTTGGTAACCCATGAAAAAGAATTGGTCGATTTTTACGCCGATCGTGTGATCGAACTGAAAGACGGTTTGATTATCAATGACTACGAGAATGAAGGCAATAAGACGTTGGATCATATCGACGATCGCAACATCTATCTTCAAGACTTAGAAAAAGAATCGTCGGAAGAAGCGCTTCCGATTGATTACTACTATTCGGCCCATCCCGGACACAATCCTAAATTTCAAGTCGTATATTCAAATAATACCTTCTACGTGAAAGTAAACACGAAGGCCAAAGTGGTCTTTTTGAACGACGAATCGGAAGTGCGTTTGATTGATGATCATTACCGTAAACCAGAAAGCGACGATATCAAAGAATCATCGTTTGACTTAACACAATTTGGTGAAATCCAAGTTGATGAAAAACGTAAATCATTTATTCGAGCTCAAGACACGTTTTTAATGGGTTTCAAAAAAGTCTTTGGACATCGTAAATTTTTTGGGAAAGTCTTCCTATTAATCTACTTTATCATTTCGGCTTTGTTAGTTTATAATTTAGCGACATTTGGTAATTTGACGACGGTTCGTGAACAAGACTTTTTAACCGTAGAACGAAATCTTGTTCAAGTGACGTTGACAGAAGAATTGACTCAGGCCAACCTGAATACCATCTTGACGAATACCGAGGCCGATGAACTGGTCTTCTACAACAGAATCATGAATTTTAATGCTCGAATATCGAATTTTTACCAAGCGAGTGGATACCGTAGTGCTTCGATTTGGGGGATCATGGCATTTCCAACCAAACAATCACGAATTGATCCCAATAATCTCATTGAAGGCGATCTTCCTGATGCCGCTCATGAAGTAGCGCTGGATGTTTGGGTTGCGGAAACAATCTTGCAATCGAAAGAAGCTTCCGATTTGGGTTATTCCGAAATGAAGGATTTAATCGGCATCGAGTTATCGTATAGTTACGATGAATATTATTCTGTGACGGTTACCGGTATTGTCGAAACCAATTCACCCATCATCGTTTTGGCTGATTCGAATTATCTGTATTTGACGTCGAAGGATGGTTATCGGGTACATGAGGATGTTGTCGGTGAATACACGATTACCGACGGCGTCGACATTGCTTCAGCAGGTGAAGTTTTGATTCCTGCCGGTTCATCGTATTTGGGTGTCGGGGATACGTATACACTTGAAGGAATTGACTTAGAAGTTGTCGGAACCTATACCGCCCCAGAGTTTTATGACCCCATCATCGCCTACGAGGATGCCAAGATACTTCAAACAAAATATCTATTGGAATCTTGGAACGCATCAACAAACTCAACCATCTATCTTTACAGCGATAATCCTGAGTTGACGGTTTCACAATTGACTGATTTGGGTTATACTGCCGAAGATGCATATCAGAGCGTCCGAAGCGAATACATTACCAATCAAAATGAAAACATTGCCGGAAGATTGACGTCAATCTTTGTGACCGTCGGTGGTATCATCGTCTTTATCTTCTTCATGATGCGTTCTTCAATGTTGGGACGAATTAAGGAAATCGGTATCTATCGATCCATTGGCGCTACCAAAAAAGATATCTATAAGATATTCGTATCGGAAATCATTGCCTTTACAACCGTAGGTTCTTTGACGGGTTATTTATTGATGTCATACTTGCTTAACCGCGTTCGTGAGATGGTTTCGTCGTTTGCATCGGTGTTTTATTTCCCCTGGACATTGTTCGTGGGAGGCATTGTCGGTCTCTATCTTGTCAACTTAATTTTTGGGTTGTTACCGATCTTTTCATTGCTCAGAAAGACGCCTTCGGAAATCAACGCCAAATACGATATTTAGTACATCGTTTCTAATAAATTATTCTTGACTTAATCGAGGCATTATTGTATAATAATCGAGCGTGTGTTATACACATGGATTTCGTTGGGAGGATTTATAAATCCTTTGACCACATCACGAAACTAAGGAGGTGTCTTTCGTGGCTAGAGAAATCAAAACAGTTGTAAAGCTGCAAATACCAGGTGGTAAAGCAACACCAGCACCGCCCATTGGACCAGCTTTAGGACAAGCAGGTGTCAACATTCAACAATTCTGCGTACAATTCAACGACCGCACTAAAGAAAATGTTGGCAGCGTCATTCCCGTAGTTATTACGGTTTATGATGATCGTAGCTTCACATTTATTACTAAAACGCCGCCCGCCAGTGACTTGCTTAAAAAGGCGTGCAACATTCAAAAAGGCGCAGCTAATTCTAAAAAAGAAACGGTTGCGACGATTACGCGTGCGAAATTACGCGAACTTGCAGCTATAAAATTACCGGATTTAAACGCCAATGACGTTGAAGCCGGAGCTAAAATTTTAGAAGGTTCTGCAAGAAACATGGGAATTGTCGTAGTCGACTAATCATACTAGTTGTGATCATACAACTATATATGGGAGGACATTTCCGTTAACACCACATATAGGAGGAATTATTAAAAATGGCCAAAAAAGGAAAAAAATATCTAGAAGCCGCTCAAAAAGTCGATAGCACAAAAGCCTATTCGATGACAGAAGCAGTGGAATTGGTAAAATCCATCGCTTTTGAAAAATTTGATGCTTCGGTTGAATTAGCCCTTAACTTAAACCTCGATCCCCGTAAAGCAGAACAAAATTTACGTGGAGCCGTTGTATTACCTCATGGAACCGGTAAAGAAAAACGCGTGTTGGTCTTTGCCCGCGGTGAAAAAGCAAAAGAAGCCGAACAAGCTGGCGCTGATTATGTTGGCGACGACGAATTGGTTCAAAAAATTTCCGGCGGTTGGTTCGAATTTGATGTTGTTATCGCAACACCAGACATGATGGGCGTCATCGGTAAACTCGGTCGAGTATTAGGTCCTAAAGGATTAATGCCAAACCCAAAAACCGGAACGGTTACCAACGATGTTGCCAAAGCAGTTTCTGATTCTAAAGGCGGTAAAATTACGTACCGCGTTGACAAAAACGGAAACATTCAAGCTTTGGTTGGAAAGGTTTCTTTCCCAGTTGAAAACCTCGTTGAAAACATTAAAACGGTTGTTGACTTAATGCTTAAAGCAAAACCGTCAACGGTTAAAGGTATTTACGTTAAAAACGTCGCCATCTCATCGACGATGGGCCCTGGCGTCAAAATTGCTGTCTAAGCTTACTCAAACAACATCATATCTTTTCGAAGACAGTAGGGGCTAACGCTTAATTATCCTACCGAGAAAAAGAATTGTAGAGTCATTTACACCTCTTTTCTCGCGAAAAGAGGTTTTTATTTAAAAACTATCAAACAGGAGGTGTCACGATGTCAAATACATCAATCTTACAAGCTAAAGAAGTTGAAGTTCAAGCTTTGGTCGAAAAGATGAGTCTAGCGAAATCCGTTGTCGTTGCGGAGTATCGTGGATTGACCGTTCAAAAAACCGAAGAATTACGTCGTCTTCTTCGCAAAGAAGGTTGTGAGATGATTGTTTCCAAAAACAACATTTCACGCCGTGCTGCACAAAAGACCGGATTTTCCGGAATCGATGCCGATTTAGTTGGACCCAACTCGGTCGTATTATCGATGAAAGATTCCGTTGCGGGATCTAAAGTATTGTACGAATTTGCTCGCAAAAACCCAAAACTGATTATCAAAGCGGGAGTTGTTGACGGGGATTATTACAATCAAGCAGAAATTAAACAAATCGCTCAATTACCATCCAAACAAGTTTTATTGGCTATGTTGGCTGGCGCATTGTTCTCACCGCTTAAAGATCTCGCAGTCGGTCTTGATATGATTGCAAATAAAGAATAATTAAATAATCTATTGGAGGAAAATAAAAATGGCTAAATTTACAGCACAAGAATTTATCGATGCTTTAAAAGAAATGACTATTTTAGAAATCAAAGGCTTAATCGATGCAATGAAAGAAGAATTCGGAGTGGATCCATCCGCTGTCTCCGCTGCACCTGCTGCACAAGCACAAGCAGTTGAAGAAGAACAAGGACCAAAAGAAGTTTCTGTTATCTTAACATCCGTTGGCGCTAGCAAAGTTGGCGTTATCAAAGTTGTTAGAGAATTAACGGGTCTTGGCTTAATCGAAGCTAAAAACTTAGTTGATGCCGCACCAAAAGCTATCAAAGAAAAGATTAAAGAAGACGAAGCCAAAGAAATCGCTAAGAAATTAACGGACGCTGGCGCATCTGTCGAAATTAAGTAATTATCCTTAACTGACATAAAACCTGAGAAATTCTCAGGTTTTTAGCGTTTTAAGGGGGGATACTGTGTCACATTATTATACAAAAACAAATGATGAGTTAGATAGTCTCAAACGAACCGTTCAATTCAAAATCCAGGATCATCTTTTTCAGATGACAACCGATAAAGGCGTATTTTCAAAATCGGGACTTGATTTTGGTTCACGAGTATTGTTAGAAGCACTGTCCGTTCAACCGAATGAATCCGTTTTGGATTTGGGGTGTGGATACGGTGCGATGGGTCTCGTCATCAAAACGTTATTCCACGCTAAAGTCACGTTGGTGGACATCAATCAACGTGCGGTTCAACTAACAAAAGAAAACGCCGATCACTTGCATCTCGACGTCACTGTTTTACAAAGTGACGGATTTTCGAATGTCAACGGCGTTTTTGATGTGATTGTAACGAACCCGCCGATTCGTGCCGGGAAAGCAATCATTTACCGTTGGTTTGAAACAGCTAAATCTTTTTTAACGGACAACGGACGTTTAATCTTGGTCATCAATCAAAAACAAGGTGCTCCTTCGGCGATTACGTTTTTAAAGGAACATTACCGAATTGTCGAAATTATCGGCAAGAAATCAGGTTTTTGCGTGATATCTTGTCAAAAATAATTGACTATTTGACATCGTTGTGATAACATATTTAAATGCGATAGAATGCGCATTTTTGTGTTTTTTAGTGCAAACAAGTTTATTTATGCTTCATATATTTTACATTTGAGGTGATTTTGTGGATTTTAAAACGGTTAAGTATGGAAAGAAACGGGAAAGAAGAAATTATTCACGAGTCAAATCAAACGTCGAACTTCCGGACCTCATCGAAGTTCAAACCTCGTCGTTTGATTGGTTCATCGAAACAGGGTTAAAAGAGCTGTTTCACGATATTTCTCCGATTACCAACTTTACCGAGAACCTCGAGCTCTATTTTGGCGATTATGAGATTGGGGAACCCAAGTATTCTGTTCTGGAATGCAAAGAAAAGGATGTTACCTACTCGCGGCCGCTCCGAGTATCCGTCAAGCTTTTGAACAAAGAAGCTGTTGACAAAGATACGGGAGAAGTCACCATCAAGGAACAAAAGATTTTTATGGGAGACATTCCGGTTATGACGCCGGTTGGTACCTTTATTATCAACGGTTCCGAACGGGTTATCGTATCGCAAATCGTTCGTTCTTCAGGCGTATTCTTCTCTGAAGAAGTCGATAAGAAAACCCTCCAACGTAAGTACTTAGGACAAGTAATTCCTACACGCGGTGCTTGGCTTGAATACGAAATTGGATCCAAAGATTTATTGTATGCAAAAATTGACCGTTCCAAAAAAATCTATCTGACAACCATGATCAAGGCGCTCGGATTTTCAACTCCGAAACAAATCTTTGATCTTTTTGGCGAAAACGAATTACTCCAAATTACGATGGAAAAAGATTTAACGGCGAATGCTGAAGAAGCGATGAAAGAAGTCTATGCTAAAATTAGACAAGGCGAACAAGCCACTTCTGAAGGTGCTCGTCAGTTTTTCGTTTCGCGTTTGTTCGATGAAAAACGTTATGATTTAGCGGAAGTTGGTCGCTTCAAAGTCAACCAAAAATTGGATATCATCACTCGATTAAATCAAATTATCAACAAAGGCGTCGTCGCAAAATTCGCTAACGACATCGTCGATGCAACAACCGGCGAAGTTGTTATTTCCAAAGGACAATTCCTTGATGAAGAATCCATTAATGTACTGAATAAAAACCGTGCATTGATAACCCAACGCGTTATTTTCGATGAATCGCTTGAAAGAGAACTCCAAATCCATTTAGACCGCGAAATGCGTCATGAATTGGTTTCGGAAAACATCAATGAAGATTTTATCGAAAAGGTAATCAAAAACTGTTACGTTGAAGTCGTTGATTTGAACGTCTTCCAAAATGGCGATGAAAAATCAGTTCGAATCGTCGGGAACAATTCCTATGAAACGGCACTCCACATCCAAACATCGGATATTTTAGCAAGTATTTCATACTATCTCAATTTATTTGATCGCATTGGTTCGTTGGACGACATCGACCATCTTGGAAACCGTCGTTTACGCTTAATCGGCGAATTGTTAAAAAATCAATTCCGCATCGGTTTAGCGAAGATGGAAAAGAATGTCAAAGACCGGATGTCAACCAAAGATACCAAAGAAATGACACCACAAAACTTAATTAACATCCGTCCGTTAACGTCATCGTTAAAAGAATTCTTTGGTAGTTCGCAGTTGTCGCAATTCATGCAACAAACCAATCCGTTGGATGAAATTACGCATAAACGCCGTATCTCGGCGCTTGGACCGGGAGGATTAACCCGTGACCGTGCTGGTTTCGAAGTCCGTGACGTCCATCAATCGCATTATGGCCGTATCTGTCCTATTGAAACGCCAGAAGGTCAAAACATTGGTTTGATCAACTCCTTAGCGTGCTATGTTAAAGTCAATAAATACGGATTTATGGAAACACCGTATTTGAAAATCGATAAAGAAACACGGAAAGTTACTAACGAAATTGAGTACTTATCCGCTGATCAAGAACAAAACTTCATTATCGCTCAGGCCAACGTGAAACTGAACGATGACATGACGATTATGGAAGATCGCGTCATCGGTCGTTACCAAGGCGAAACGAAAATCTTCGACGCCTCAAAATGCGACTATATGGACGTTTCCCCGAAACAAATCGTATCCATTTCTACGGCTTGTATTCCCTTCCTGGAACACGACGACGCCAACCGCGCCTTGATGGGTGCGAACATGCAACGTCAAGCTATTCCGCTTTTAAAACCCGAAGCGCCTTTCGTCGGTACGGGTATTGAATACAAAACCGCACATGACTCAGGAACGTGTTTGATTGCTCTTAACGACGGTGTCGTTGAATCCGTCGACGGATTAAAAGTCACGATTCGAAGAGAAGACGGTAATTTGGACGTTTATGAATTATCAAAATATATGCGTTCAAATCAAGGAACGTGTATCAATCAAATACCCATCGTATCGTTAGGCGAAATCATCAAAGCCGGCGATATTATCGCAGATGGTCCTTCGATGGATCAAGGCGAATTAGCGTTAGGGCGTAACGTTGTCGTTGCGTTCATGACTTGGAACGGTTACAACTATGAAGATGCCGTCATTATGAATGAACGGCTTGTTCGTGACGACGTTTACACCTCAATTCATATTGAAAAGTATGAGATTGAAGCACGCGACACGAAATTAGGCAAAGAAGAAATTACCCGTGAAATTCCCAACGTTGGTGAAGAAGGTCGCAAATATTTGGACGCACATGGCATCATTATCCCAGGCGCTGAAGTCAAAGAAGGCGACATTCTGGTTGGTAAAGTTACCCCGAAGGGTCAAACCGATCCAACACCGGAAGATCGCTTGTTACTCGCAATCTTCGGTGAAAAATCACGTGAAGTTCGCGACACATCCTTAAGAGTGCCTCATGGCGGGGGCGGTATCGTCCACTCCATTAAAGTATTCTCTCGTGAGAATGATGACGAGCTCGCTCCCGGTGTCAACCAAGTTGTTCGAGTCTACATCGTTCAAAAACGGAAAATATCCGAAGGCGATAAGATGGCCGGTCGTCATGGAAACAAGGGCGTTATTTCAAAAATACTGCCCAGTGAAGACATGCCTTACATGCCGGATGGAACACCGGTTGACATTATGTTAAACCCGCTTGGCGTTCCCTCACGTATGAACATCGGTCAAGTTTTGGAAATCCATCTGGGTATGGCTGCCAAGCGCTTAGGCATCCATGTTGCAACCCCCGTATTTGATGGTGTTGAACAACATGACTTAAATGATATCATGAGCGAAGCTGGCATGGATGATGATGGTAAAACCTATCTTTATGACGGTCGCACAGGCGAGCGCTTTGATAACAAAGTTTCCGTCGGCGTCATGTACATGATTAAACTCGACCACATGGTTGACGACAAACTTCATGCTCGTAGCGTTGGACCTTATACGTTAGTAACGCAACAACCGATGGGCGGTAAAGCTCAAAACGGTGGACAACGTTTCGGTGAAATGGAAGTTTGGGCGTTAGAAGCCTATGGTGCAGCCTATACACTCCAAGAAATGCTGACGGTTAAATCCGATGATATTATCGGCCGTAACAAAGTCTTTAGAGCAATCGTCGATGGACAACCCATTCCCGAACCGGCATTGCCGGAATCGTTCCGCGTATTGACCCGTGAACTTCGTTCGTTGGGTATTTACGTAGAATTAATTGACCGTGAAAGCGGCATCAACGAAGTTAATAAGAGCTTGATCGATGACGATGTGGAAGACTATATTACCAAATATGGCTTTCAATCCTAAGAAAGGTGAGTGACAAAAATGAGTCAAAAATATTCGCATTTAAAGATTCGTTTGGCCTCTCCTGAAGAAATTAGAAGTTGGTCATTCGGTGAAGTTAAAAAACATGAAACCATCAACTATCGTACGTTAAAACCAGAAAAAGATGGTTTGTTCTGTGAAGTTATTTTCGGACCGACAAAGGATTACCAATGCGCGTGTTCGAACAAATCAAAACGAAGCGCACATCCCGGGAAAAAATGTCCTGTTTGCGGCGTCGAATACACCGAAAGCAAAGTTCGTAGAGAACGGATGGGTCACATTGAGTTAGCCGCTCCTGTCGTTCACGCATGGTATTTGCGGAACAGCCCTTCGCGTTTGGCAATTTTGCTGGATATCAAATCCAAAGATTTAGAAGAAGTGGTATACTTAGCCTCCTACATTGTCGTCGACCCAGGCGACACCGATTTGCAAATGAAGCAAATCTTGTCCGAAGCAGACTACACCAAATATTATTTTGAACACGGATCGAAATTCAAAGCGTTGACCGGTGCCGAAGCCATTAAGTATTTGCTTAAGAAAATGGACTTGGAAAAAGAAACGGTTAACTTGCGTAAAGAATTGAAAACCGCTTCAAAACAACGTCGTGAAAAAATCATCAAACGTTTGAACGTCGTTGAAGCCTTTAAAAATTCGGACAACAAACCCGAATGGATGGTATTGGATGTTCTTCCTGTCATTCCACCGGATTTACGTCCGATGGTTCAACTCGATGGTGGTCGTTTTGCCACAACCGATTTGAACGACTTATACCGTCGTATTTTAAACCGAAACAATCGGTTAAAACGTCAATTTGAACAAGGCGCTCCTCACCTCATCACCAAAAATGAGAAACGGATGCTGCAAGAAGCGGTTGATGCCTTGATCGATAACTCAAAACGTGGCCGTAAGGTCGTCGTTGAGAAAAACAGAGCGTTAAAATCGTTATCCGACATGCTCCGTGGTAAACAAGGTCGTTTCCGTCAGAACTTATTGGGGAAACGGGTTGACTACTCCGGACGTTCGGTTATCGTTGTTGGTCCGGATTTGGAAATGTACCAATGTGGTCTTCCCAAAGAAATGGCCATCATTCTCTTCAAACCGTTTGTTATTCGTGAGTTGATCAGTCGTAATATTACGTCGAACATCAAGAGTGCAAAACGATTGATTGAAACTTTAGACGGACGCATCTGGGCAGTTCTTGAAGATGTCATTCGAGAACATCCCGTCTTGTTAAACCGTGCTCCGACGCTTCACCGTTTGGGTATCCAAGCGTTCGAACCGAAACTGGTTGAAGGAAAAGCCATTCGTTTGCATCCGCTCGTTACCACGGCGTTCAATGCCGACTTCGACGGTGACCAAATGGCTGTCCACGTTCCGCTTTCCGAAGAAGCGCAAGCAGAAGCACGCGTCTTGATGTTGGCTTCAAACAACATTTTGAATCCTAAAGACGGAAAACCAGTTGTTACGCCGTCACAGGACATGGTTCTTGGTAACTATTACTTAACATTAGAAAAGGCCGACGCCATCGGCGAAGGAAACGTCTATAAAGATTATAATGAAGTGATTTTGGCTTTGGAAAACAAATTGGTAACGCTCCATACTCGGATTGCGTTAAAAGCGTCGACTTTACCTCATCAACTTCGTGATGATCTTAAAAACCACTACATCGTGACGACACCGGGTAAACTGATTTTTAATACCATTTTACCGTCGTCATTCCCATACTTGAACGAACCTGAAAAGTTCAATTTAGAAAAAGAAACACCCGAAAAATACTTCTTGGCACCGGGAACGAACTTGCGTGAATCCATCAAGGCCATGCCGTTAGTGACTCCGTTCAAGAAGAAATTCCTCAGCTTGATCATCGCTCAGATTTTTGCGAAGTACAAGATTAACGAAACGTCGAAAATGTTGGACAAAATGAAAAACATTGGGTTCAAATACTCAACCGTCGCCGGTATTACCGTCGCTGCTTCCGATGTTCAAGTTTACTCTGGAAAACAAGAAGTCTTGAAAAAACACGATGAAAAAGTAGATGAAATTTTCGAACTTTACAACATGGGTTTGCTGACCGATGGTGAACGTAAAGCCTTGGTTATCTCGGAATGGGCCGATGCCAAAGATGAAATTCAAACCGGTTTGCTTGCAGAACTGAAAAAAGACAATCACATCTTCATGATGTCCGATTCCGGTGCGCGTGGTAACGCGTCCAACTTCACTCAGTTAGCCGGTATGCGTGGTTTGATGGCCAACCCGTCTGGTGGAACCATCGAATTACCGATTAAAGCGTCTTTCCGTGAAGGCTTGACGATGTCTGAGTTCTTTATTTCAACCCATGGTGCTCGTAAAGGTTCGACCGATACGGCTTTAAAAACGGCTGAATCCGGATACTTGACTCGCCGTTTGGTAGATGTCAGCCAAGACGTTGTTATTACCGAAGAAGATTGCGGAACCGATAAGGGTATTCGCGTCAAAGAATTATTGGATCGCGATGGAAAAACCATCGAATCCTTATACGAACGGATTTTAGGTCGCTATGCGGCTGAAGATTTCGTTGATCCGAAGACCAGTGAAGTTTTGGTTTATCGCAATAAATACATCAACGAAGAAATTGCTAAGAAGATTATTGCGACCGGAACGACTTCCGTCAATATTCGGACCGGACTTTCCTGTATCTCAAAAGTTGGCGTTTGCCGTAAGTGCTATGGGCAAAACTTAGCAACCGGCGAAAAAGCCGAAGTGGGTGAATCGGTTGGAACCATTGCGGCCCAATCCATTGGTGAACCGGGTACGCAGTTGACGATGAGAACCTTCCACACCGGCGGTGTTGCTGGAGACGATATTACCCAAGGTCTTCCTCGTGTTCAGGAATTGTTTGAAGCCAGAACCTCCAAAGGGAAAGCCATCATCTCGGAAATCAACGCAACGGTCAAAGAAATTCAACAAGTTGAAGAACGGTTCATCATCACCGTTTCGAACGATATTGAAACGAAAAAGTACGAAACCAATTCCAATGTTCAATTGTCCGTCAAGAAGGGCGACGATGTCTATGCCGGTCAACAATTGACCGAAGGCGCCATCGATCCCAAAGAATTGTTGCGCGTTACCGATATGGAAACCGTCCAGCAATACATCTTGAAGGAAGTACAAAAGGTTTATCGTTCTCAAGGCGTTGATATTTCCGATAAGCACTTGGAAATCATCATTCGTCAAATGACTCGTCGAGTCAACGTCATGATAGAAGGCGACACGGAACTATTGCCAGGAAGTCAAATTTCCATCAATGAGTTCATTTCGGCCAACAAAGACGCACTTCTTACCGGAAAGCGTCCGGCGGTCGCCAAACCAGTGTTGCTCGGTATTACAAAAGCATCCTTGCGTTCAGATTCCTTCTTATCAGCCGCATCCTTCCAAGAAACAACCAGAGTCTTAACCGACGCTGCGATTCGTTCAAAAGAAGACTTGCTGCTAGGCTTGAAAGAAAACGTCATTATCGGCGGATTGATTCCTGCCGGTACGGGGATACTAAAACATACTTCGTTTGAATACGAAATGCCCCAAGACGAAGAAGAAGATTTATACGCTGATTTTGAAGAATAATTCATTGCGGAAGAGGATATTTATATCCTCTTCTTTTTTATTGAAATAGCACAAAAAATTTTTCTAAAAAAGCGGGTAAATAATAGTTGACTTAAAGAAATTGGTATGATAGAATATAAAAGCGCGCAA
>CAZCSO010000011.1:0-60028 GCA_964501315.1 uncultured Candidatus Izemoplasmatales bacterium
AGATTTCCCATCGCAAGAGTAAGACCCCTTATAGATGATGAGGTTGATAGGCCAGAGGTGTACGCACGGCGACGTGTTCAGCTGACTGGTACTAATCGGTCGAGGACTTAACTTTGTGGGCTTATGCCCCTACCGTAGATCCAATTTTGAAAGAATGGTCTGGTGACGATGGCGAAGTGGACACACCTGTTCCCATCCCGAACACAGAAGTTAAGCACTTCAGCGCCGAGGGTAGTACATTTGTGCGAGAGTAGGACGTTGCCAGGCTTTCTTTCTTTTTATTGCCTCAATAGCTCAGTTGGTTAGAGCACATGACTGTTAATCATGGGGTCCTAGGTTCAAGTCCTAGTTGAGGCGCCACGAACGATCCATAGAAGATTAAGCGATTGTCTTAATCTTTTTTATTGGAAAAATAAAAAAATTCATTTCGGGAAAGTTCGTGCTTGACACGCCTCGGCCCGTAGTGTATAATATCATTGCTGCAAAAACAGAAGAAATAGGGTTACGTAAGTAACCTTATAAAAATGATGCAAACGCACCTCCCGGGTGTGTGGGTATGAAAGGAGGAAGTGAAATGCCTACAATTAATCAACTTATCAAGAACGGTCGTCATGACAAAATCAGAAAATCAAAGGCTCCGCAACTCAATATTGGTTTTAACACATTAGAAAAAGCCTATACCGATCAATCGAGCCCTCAAAAACGCGGTGTTTGTGTCCGTGTTGCTACGATGACACCGAAGAAACCAAACTCGGCTCTTCGTAAATACGCCCGTGTCCGTCTCTCAAATGGAGGCGAAGTCAATGCTTATATTCCTGGTGTTGGCCACAAACTGCAAGAACACAGCGTCGTTTTAATTCGTGGCGGTCGTGTTAAAGACCTCCCTGGTGTCCGTTACCATATCATTCGCGGTACACTTGATACAACAGCCGTTGCCGGTAGAATGCAAAGTCGTTCAAAATACGGCGCTAAAAAAGCGGTTGCTAAAAAGAAATAAGTCACAAATCAAGCACTAAAAATTATATTATCACGGTCGAAAGGAGGATTCTGAAGATGCCTCGTAAAGGAAAAATTGTAAAAAGAGATGTGTTACCGGATCCCATTTACAATTCAAAACTCGTAACAAAATTAATCAACAGCATTATGTTGGACGGTAAAAAAGGATTAGCTCAACATATTTTATATGTTGCGTTTGAAAAAGTTGGCGAAACAACAGGAAGAGAACCCTTAGAAGTCTTTAACGATGCTTTAAATAACATTATGCCTGTATTGGAAGTTAGAAGCCGTCGAATTGGGGGCCAAAACTATCAAGTACCTGGTGAAGTCAAAAGCGATCGTCGTTTAACCTTAGGATTAAGATGGTTGGTTCTATACTCACGTTTACGCAATGAAAAAACCATGGAAGAACGCTTAGCAAAAGAAATCATTGACGCTTCGAACGGTCAAGGTGCTTCTGTTAAGAAAAAAGAAGATATGCATAGAATGGCTGAAGCCAACAAGGCTTTTGCTCACTATCGTTTCTAACAATTAAGAAAGGAATCAGTTATGGCACGTGAATACACTTTAGATAAAACACGTAACATTGGCATCATGGCTCACATCGATGCCGGCAAAACCACGACAACCGAACGGGTGCTGTATCATACGGGTAGAATCCATAAAATGGGTGAAACGCATGACGGTAGCTCTCAAATGGACTGGATGGAACAAGAACAAGAACGTGGAATTACCATTACTGCCGCTGCGACCACTGCTTTCTGGAAAAATCACAGAGTCAATATCATCGACACCCCTGGCCACGTTGATTTCACCGTCGAGGTTTCAAGATCCCTTCGTGTTTTAGACGGTGCCGTAACCGTGCTCGATGCTCAAGCTGGGGTTGAACCTCAAACAGAAACAGTTTGGCGTCAAGCGAATGAATACAGAGTTCCCCGCGTCGTTTTTGCCAATAAAATGGACAAGACCGGAGCCGACTTCGCTTATTCAATCGAAACCATTCATAATCGTTTAGGTGCTAAAGCCGAAGCGATTCAATGGCCAATCGGCTCAGAAAGTGATTTTAAAGGCATGATCGACTTGGTCGAAATGCGTGCATTCATTTTCGACGGCGAACCCGAAGAAAACTATCAAACCACAGATATTCCCGCTCATCTCATTGAGATAGCCAAGGAAAAACGCGCTTTGCTTATTGAAGCAGTTGCGGATTACGACGAAGAACTCATGATGATGTACTTAGAAGGTGAAGACATTCCCGCTGACTTGTTAAAACGGGCAGTCCGTACCGCTACGTTATCGGTTGAATTTTTCCCAGTCATCTGCGGATCGGCTTTCAAAAACAAAGGGGTAAAACCCATGCTCGACTGTGTCATCGATTACTTACCATCTCCGGTCGAAGTACCCCAAATTAAGGGTTTTGATCGACATGGCGATGAAGTCATCGTTGAACACGACGACGACCATGAATTTGTTGCCTTGGCATTTAAAGTCATGACCGACCCCTTCGTCGGCAGACTGACGTTCTTCCGTGTTTATTCAGGATCGATTCAAAAAGGATCGTACATCTTGAATACGTCGAAGAACAAAAAAGAACGATTGGGTCGCATTCTGCAAATGCATGCGAACAATCGTACTGAAATTGATGAAGTTTATTGTGGCGACATCGCCGCAGCCGTAGGGTTGAAAGATACCATCACCGGTGATACCCTGTGTTCCGAAAAGAAATTTGTTGTTTTAGAAACCATGAATTTCCCCGAACCGGTTATCCATGTTGCGATTGAACCCAAAACGAAGAACGACCAAGAAAAAATGGGCGTTGCGTTATCAAAATTAGCCGAAGAGGATCCCACCTTCCGGACCTATACCGACCAAGAAACCTCACAGACGATTATTGCGGGAATGGGTGAACTCCATTTGGAAATCATCGTTGACCGTATGCGTCGTGAATTCAAAGTCGAAGCGACGGTTGGTAATCCGCAAGTATCCTACCGCGAGACCATTCGTCAAGCGGCAGAATGCGAAGGACGTTTCATCCGACAATCCGGTGGACGTGGTCAATACGGTCATGTTTGGATCAAGTTTGAACCGAATCCTGCCAAAGGCTATGAGTTTGTCGATAAAATCGTCGGCGGAACCGTTCCGAGAGAATACATTCCAGCCGTTGATAAAGGCTTACAAGAATCATTGGCATCCGGTGTTATCGCTGGGTATCCGATGCTCGATATCAAAGCAACCCTGTTTGACGGATCGTACCACGAAGTCGACTCCTCAGAAATGGCTTTCAAGATTGCTGCTTCGATGGCGCTTAAATCCGTTAAAGACAAATGCAAACCCACTTTACTCGAACCCATTATGTCCGTTGACGTCGTTACTCCCGATGATTACCTAGGAAACGTCATTGGTGACTTAACCAGTCGTCGTGGTCGTATCGAAGGACAAGAAGCACGCGGCAATGCCCAAAAGGTATCGGCAAAAGTTCCGTTATCACAAATGTTTGGCTACGCAACCGCACTTCGTTCGAACTCACAAGGACGTGCTGTCTACACGATGCAATTCTCACATTACGAAGAAACTCCGAAATCCATCGCTGAAGAAATCATTAAGAAAAGAAACAGCTAACGATTGGCGATTTTCCTCGGAAATTATTCTATTGCAATATCGTTGATAATGTTATAAAATAGTATCGATAATGACACCAAAATTTTAAAAAATATAAAAGGAGAATATAAAAAATGGCAAAAGCTAAATTTGAACGTACAAAACCGCACGTTAACATTGGCACCATTGGTCACGTAGACCATGGCAAAACGACATTAACCGCAGCCATTACCATGGTTTTAGCGAAAAAAGGTTTGTCTGAAGTCCGCGACTATGCGTCCATTGACTCTGCACCAGAAGAAAAGGCAAGAGGAATCACGATTAATACGGCCCACATCGAATACTCAACCGCTAACCGTCACTATGCTCACGTAGACTGCCCAGGACATGCCGACTATGTTAAAAACATGATCACCGGCGCTGCCCAAATGGACGGAGCTATCTTGGTTGTTTCCGCCGCTGATGGTGCTATGCCCCAAACCAGAGAACACATCTTGTTATCACGCCAAGTAGGTGTTCCGAAAATCGTTGTCTTCTTAAACAAAGCTGACATGGTTGATGACCCAGAATTAATCGAACTCGTTGAAATGGAAATTCGTGAATTATTAGACGAATATCAATTCCCAGGAGACGAAACGCCGATTATCGTCGGATCCGCTTTAAAAGCTATGGAAGGCGATCCCGCTTACGAAGATAAAATCATGGAATTAATGGATGCCGTTGACTCCTACATTCCATTACCAGAACGTCCAGTTGACAAACCCTTCTTAATGCCTGTTGAAGATGTTTTCACCATCACGGGTCGTGGAACGGTTGCTACTGGTAGAGTTGACCGTGGAACCATCAAAGTCGGCGATGCAGTCGAAATTATCGGTATCAAAGATACCAAAGCTTCGGTTGTTACCGGTGTTGAAATGTTCCGTAAGTTGCTTGACTATGCTCAAGCTGGTGACAACGTTGGTTTGTTACTCCGTGGTGTTAACCGCGATGAAGTACAACGTGGTCAAGTTATTGCTAAACCGAAGTCGGTTACGCCGCACACGAACTTCACGGCTCAAGTTTACGTATTGAGCAAAGAAGAAGGTGGACGTCATACTCCGTTCTTCTCGAACTATCGTCCGCAATTCTACTTCCGTACGACGGACGTAACGGGCGTTATCGATTTACCAAAAGGCATCGAAATGGTTATGCCTGGCGACAACACCGAAATGATCGTTGAATTAATTCACCCGATCGCTTTGGAACAAGGAACGAAGTTCTCTATTCGTGAAGGCGGCCACACGGTTGGTGCTGGATCGGTTGTTACCATCATTAAATAAATTTTCGATTATAAAACTGAAGGATGCGACGCATCCTTCTTTTTTATGCCTCCTCTTCTTTTTTACGATTATTTTCGGTATAATAGGGTTACCATGTCATAATCAATCGAGAGGAAAATATGGATAAAACCATTGTTAAGTCGATTGTGCTTCCTAGTTTGGTAATTCTTGTCGGCGGATTGGTCGTTTTGGGTTTAGGTTGGCTCAGTTATGTGGGTATCTACTTATGGTTTGAGACTACGTTTTATCCGTTTGATCCCTTATCAGTTCCGGCCGATCTCCTTCGAATCATCGCTACGCTGTTGATGATGGCAGTCATAGGAATTGTTTATTTATTTAAGGTGCCAACACTCGTGAAAGCGACATTATTAGTTCCGGCAATGGGAACGTTTTTGATTACGATGGTCTTATCGTTTTACACGCACATCACTTTTGTTATAATCATGATATCGTTGGTTGTCATCAAGGGATGTGTGATAATTGCTCGCTTCCGATTTTCATGGTATTATTATCTTGCGTTAGGTTACGCGACGGTTTTAGCGATAGTATACGCTTGGCCTAGGTAACGATTTATAAGAAAGGGTGATGTCTTTATTGGCATCTAAAAACAATGATTGACTCTCACGTTCATTTAAACGCAACGGAATTTGATACGATTCTGGAAGAAACCATTCAAAGGGCAACAGCTGCTCATGTGAATGGTTTTATGTGCATTGGTTATGATCCACTAACCAATCGCAAAGCAATTGCGATTGCGGAGGCCTATCCGTCCGTCTACTGTACGATCGGATTTCATCCGGAAGTCGCAAAAACCATCACGGAAGATGATTTTATCGAGTTGGAAAAAATGCTCGCTCATCCCAAAGTCAAAGGCATCGGTGAATGTGGGTTAGACTATTACTGGGATAAATCGGCAGTTGAAGAACAAAAACACATATTTAGGCGTCAAATCGAACTCGCCAACAAGGCCCATTTGCCTTTGATCATTCACATGCGAGAATCGGCACTCGACACCCTTACATTTTTACAGACCTATAAGTCTTACGATACAGAAGGTATCATGCACTGTTATTCCGGTTCAAAGGAAATGGTATCGGATTTTCTCAAACTAAATCTTTACATCTCATTGGCAGGTCCCGTCACTTTCAAAAATGCAGTGACCCCCAAAGAGGTCGCAAAGATCGTTCCGATTGATCGTCTTTTGATTGAAACCGATGCGCCGTATCTTGCGCCCGTCCCCTTTAGAGGAAAACAAAATACGCCAGAATATCTTCCTCATACGTTAAGGGCGATTGCCGAATTACGGGGAATTCCCGTTGAAGAACTGGATTTTAAGACGGAACTCAATACGCGGCGTCTGTTCAAACTATAGAGCCTAAAAAATAACAGTTACGGACCCTCTATTTTTCTTGTAAAAAAGGCCTAAATAAGGTACAATGTACCTAGTCAAAAAGGAGATGAACCGATAATGTTAACAGCTGGAATCGTAGGATTACCCAATGTCGGGAAATCGACGTTATTTAATGCGATTACAAAATCAAAAGCCTATGCGGCGAACTATCCATTCGCTACCATCGATCCCAACGTTGGCGTCGTTGAAGTGCCCGATGATCGGGTTGACCGATTGGTCGAACTCTATCGTCCTAAGAAAACAATCTATACAACGTTTGAGTTTACTGATGTTGCAGGATTGGTAAAAGGCGCTTCAAAAGGAGAAGGATTGGGAAATCAATTCTTGTCACATATCCGCAATTGCGATGCCATTTGTCAAGTGGTTCGCTGTTTTGATGATGACAACATTGTCCATGTCGAAGGGTCAATTAATCCATTACGGGATATTGAAACCATCCGAATCGAGTTAGTTTTCGCAGATTTGGATTCGGTTGATAAACGCTTGCCCAAAATCGAAAAAAGAGCCCAATTAAAGACTGATAAAGAAGCGATAATGGAATACGAAGTCTTAACCAAAATTCGTCCAGCATTGATGGATCAAATTCCCATTCGAGCGTTAAAATTATCGGCTGATGAAGAAAAAATCATTCGCAATTTCAGTTTCTTAACCGCAAAACCGATGCTCTATGTCTGTAATGTCAGCGATGATGAAATTACCGATTATTCGATGAATCCGTATGTTAAAAGCGTTCAGACGTTGGCAGATAGCGAAGGTGCAAAAGTCTCGGTTATCAGCGCAAAGATTGAAAGTGAATTATCGGAGTTGCCTGATGAAGACAAAACGATGTTTCTTGAAGAATTGGGTGTCAAAGAATCGGGTTTGTTGGATTTAATCCGTAAAAGCTATGAGTTATTGGGTTTAAAAACATTTTTCACAGCCGGTGAAAAGGAAGTCCGTGCCTGGACGTACCATCATGGCATGAAAGCACCCGAATGCGCAGGCATTATTCATTCCGATTTTGAAAAGGGATTTATTCGCGCCGAAATTATCGCTTATGACGATTTGATTCGCGCCGGTAGCGAAACCAAAGCGAAAGAACAAGGCAAGTTTCGCTTAGAGGGAAAAGAGTACGAAATGCAAGATGGCGACATCGTCCATTTCCGTTTTAATCTCTAGAGGCGATTTAAGATGAATTTACCGTATGAAGAAACGCTTGTTTCGCTCCTAATCAAAAAGCACCTCACCATCGCGACGGCAGAGTCCTGTACCGGAGGCCTTTTGGCTGCCGCTCTCATCAACGTCTCCGGTGTCTCGGAATGCTTGAATGAAAGCTACATTACCTATTCGAACGAAGCGAAGATGAGAATCCTTCATGTTCATAAAAACACACTGGATACCTATGGAGCCGTTTCAAAAGAATGTGTTGTGGAAATGGCTGAAAATCTTCAAAAAATAGCCCACAGCGAAGTGGCTGTTTCCATATCCGGAATCGCCGGCCCAAACGGGGGAAGTATTGACAAGCCAGTGGGTACAGTCTTCGTCGCAATACAGTATTTTGATACGATGACGGTCTTCGAAAATCATTTTGTCGGAAGTCGCGTTGACGTACGCCATCAGACCGTTGAATTTACGCTTAAAAAATTGATTGAAATCGTACAAAACCCGATCCACTAAAACGGGTTTTGTTTTTCTTGATAAAGCTTAAAAACCTAAGGTTTTTTGTGGACAAACACCTATAGGTGTGATATAATGTTTCAGCGTGAGAAAATCTCACCCCTTGCTGCGAAAGCAGCCAAAAGACCATAAGGAGGAACGAAAATGAGAAAATACGAAGTGATGTACATCATCCGTCCGACTGTTGAAGCAGAAGCGAGAGCCGCATTAATTCAAGAATTGAATCTAATCTTGACGTCTCGCGGTACTACTGTACTCAAAGTCAGCGAATGGGGCATGCGGGATTTGGCTTATGAAATCGCCGATTTTCGAAAAGGCTATTATGTCTTATTAGAAACTGAAATGTCGGTAGAAGCCAAGAACGAGTTGGACCGTGTCATTCGAATCAAAGAAGACATTATCCGTCATATTATCATCTCTCGTGAAGAGAAGTAATCGAGGTGATTTGTAATGCTTAATCGAATCGTACTCATCGGTCGTTTGACAAAAGATCCTGATTTGCGCGCAACCAGCAACAACATACCTGTAGCGACCTTTACGCTCGCCGTTAATCGTCCGTTTTCATCAAACAACAATGGAACTGATGGCCGTGATGCCGACTTTATTCCTTGCGTCGTTTGGAGAAAACAAGCCGAAAATGTCAGCAAGTATGTCAAGAAAGGCCATATGGTTGCCGTTGAAGGTCGAATTCAGACCCGTGATTATGTCGATACAGCTACGAATGCTCGTCGTTACATTACCGAAGTTGTCTGTGACTCGGTTGTCTTCTTAGAAAGCAAAAATTCGAGTGATAGTTACAAACCATTTGACAACGAAAGTTCAATCGAACCAACCGAAACCAAACCCATTCAAGATATTGAAGACGATTTACCATTCTAAAATAGGAGGAACCCATTATGTATAACGCTAAACCACAAGGTTTTTCGGGCTCAAATAAAGGTGGATACCGCAAAAAAAGCAGAAAAAGATGTTATTTTACCGATAATAAAGTTGAATATATCGATTTTAAAGATTTCGAATTATTAAAACGGTTTATCTCCGAACGTGGAAAAATTTTACCACGTCGTGTAACCGGAACGAAAGCTTATTATCAAAAACATCTTGCCGTTGCGATTAAACGTGCTCGTTACATGGCATTATTACCCTTTGTTAAAGAATAGCTCTTTGCCAAGAAAGACTCTTTGAGTCTTTTTTTCTTATAATTTTTATCGTATTGATATAAACAGGATTTATTATGGTATAATAAATACGAAATCTCATCAAAACGAGGTGTCCGCTATTGATTAAAGGAAGCACCCTTGTCTTAATGATTCTCGCCCTAATAACCTACTTTTCATTTGGAACAGTGGGTGTATTGTATCTCATCGGCGAACAGAATCCTTTATACACGATCGTCTTTGTTGTTTTATTAACAGCAATTTTTGTGTCTGTCGTCGTAGGGACGCTCCGAAACTGGAAACGAACGCATGAGATTCGCGGTCTAAACAAGCAAATCGAGGATTTGTCTCAACTTCGCAGATCTTTAAAAAACAGCGAAGAAATCGTCGTCGATTATTTCCCAGTTGGAATGTTTCTTTACGACGATGCGTATTTGATTCGTTGGTCAAACAACGAAGCCAAGTCGTATTTTTCAAACCCGCTTGTGGACCGAAAGTTATCGTTTATCCATGAGGACTTGTTTTCTAGAGTCCAGAAATCAGAACAAAAATTCATCATTACGGTGTATGGGAAAAAGTACGAAGTTTTCCACTTCCCGCAGTACAAAGTCGTCTATCTGTTTGAGGTTACCGAACGCGAAGATATCAAGGAGCGTATTCGAAACAATACGAGCGTTATCGGTATCCTGAATTTGGACAATCTCGACGATGCCATCGCCAATTTGGACTTTCAAGTCAAAACCGTTGTTCAAGGTAAATATTTATCGGCTATTGCCAACTGGGCGAAAAAATACGACATCTACTTTAGCAATATATCCAGTGAAAAATCCATCATTATCTTTACACGGAAACAATTAAATGAAGCCATGGCGGATGAATTTAGCATTTTGGATACCATCAAAGAAATCTCGACCGAAAACGAAGTTCAAGTGACCTTGAGCATGGGAATCGCTTCGGCGGAGATTGAATCAGACGAATTGGGTCAATTGGCCGAAGATGCTTTAAAATTGGCTCACGGACGTGGTGGCGACCAAGTGGTTGTCAACATGGCCAATCAACCGCTTAAGTTTTTTGGTGGTAAATCCAATACCATTGAAAAACGAACAAAGATTACCGCTAAAATCAATTCAAAAGCCCTCAGCGATCTTATTCAAAAACACGATTCTATTTATATCATGCCACACACATCGACGGATTTGGATGCGTTTGGTGCCGCGATTGGATTATTGCAATTAGGACTGGCTCAGGACAAATATACCCGCGTGGTCTTGGATTTTAATAAAATCGATCAAACCACTGAAAAAACCATCAACATGATGAACCGAGAGTACGTCAAACTCTTGGAATACTTGATTGATCCGGCAGATGCATTGGACGATTTGCATGCCAATCCGTTACTAATTATCGTGGATCATCATTCACCGGCCCAAACAATAGAGCCGAAAATGATTGAAAAGATTAAAAGCATTGCCATTATCGACCACCATCGACGCGTCGATAATTTGATTGGCGAGGTCAGTTTAAGTTACATCGAACCGTATGCTTCTTCCTCGGTGGAATTGGTCGTAGAGTTGATGGAACTGTATAATTTTGAGATTGAAGTCGATGCATTTGTCGCGACGGTCATGTTGGCCGGCATGATGATTGACACCAACAATTTTTCGTACCGAACGGGGGTTCGTACCTTTGAAGCGGCTGCGATGTTAAAAATGTATGGTGCGGATCCCTTTAAAGCCAAATTGATTTTACGCGAATCGCTGGACGACATTAAGACGAAATCGAACTTAGTGAACTCAGCACAAATCATTCATCAGCATTTCGCTATCACAACAATGCCTTCAGAAACCAACATTGATCGCGTTCAACTTGCGAAAACGGCCGATGAATTGCTGGAAATTGATAACATATACGCATCCTTTGCCGTGGGGTCCATTGGCAACGACACCGTTGCAGTGTCAGCACGAAGCGTTGATCGTTACAACGTTCAAGTCATTATGGAACAACTCGGTGGCGGTGGCCATTTGAATAATGCCGCTGCACAAATCCAAGGCGGACAAATTCCCGAAATCGTCAATCAATTGATTTCGATTATTAACGAAACCTATAAGGAGGAACAAAACATGAAAGTAATTTTGATGAAAGACATCAAAGGCAGAGGTAAAAAAGGTGACATTCTTGAAGTCGCCAATGGTTACGGCAATTTCTTACTCACCTCAAAACAAGCCATTGAAGCCAGTCAATCGAACTTGAAAACGATGGAAAACGATCGCTTACGCGCTGAAAAAGAAGCTCAAGTTGAACTGGAATTAATGAATAAACTAAAAGTCGACGTTGAAGCCAGTCCACTTAAATTATACGTTCGCGTTGGTGAAAACGGAAAATTGTTTGGAGCAGTCTCGTCCAAACAAATCGCCGATGAATACAAAAAAATCTATAATCTCGACATCGACAAACGTAAAATATTGTTGGACGATCACATTCATTCGCTCGGCGAATATAAAATACCGGTTAGACTGCATAAGGATGTAACAGCCACGATTTACTTGCAAATATTGGAAGAACACAGACTTGAAAAAGCTGAATAAAGGAGTTCATCATGGAGCAAAAAATACCTCAAAATATTGATGCGGAACAAGCCGTCCTCGGATCGGTGTTTTTTGAACAAGGATCGATTAAGACCATTCTTGATAAACTTCAAGTCCATGATTTTTATTTGCCCTATCATCAAGCCATCTATCAGGCTATGAAGGCGCTTTTTCTCGAGAACATCGCCATTGATTTCACGACGTTATCGGAGCGCTTAGAAAGTATGAACCTCTTGGCAAAAGCCGGAGGCGATGAATACTTAAGCCAATTGATTGAAGCGGTTCCTTCTACGGCGAATTTAATCCATTACATCAATATCGTTAAAGACAAATCGGTGCTTCGCCAAATCCAAGATACGTGTCGCGATATTGTCGAAAAATCGTATTCGGTCGAAAACGCTCCTGATTTTATCGACGACGTCGAACGGGACATCTTCTCAATCACGAAAGAAAAACGAACTTCTGATTTTAAATCGGTGGGAGAAATCGCCGAACTGATGGTCGATAAAATCGCCGAACAAGCCCAAGTTGGTCAAAGCATAACGGGGCTCGATACTCAGTATTATGAATTAAATAAATTTACGCTAGGATTACAACCCTCCGATTTAATCATTATTGCAGCGCGTCCCTCCATGGGGAAAACAGCGTTCGCGCTGAACATCGCTTTAAATGTTGCCAAAGCAGAATCCAAACCACACGTTGCCTTTTTCTCTTTAGAAATGGGCGTCGACCAACTGGTCATGCGTTTGCTTTCCTGTCAAGCTCAAGTGGATAACACACGCCTTCGTCTTGGGAAAATCAATCCTCAGGAATGGGAAAAAATCCACGTTGCCGTTGACCGACTTCAAAACCTAAATCTGCATTTTGACGATTCCGGTACCGTTAAAGTAACGGATCTTCGGAGTAAGTGCCGTAAATTAAAACAAGAAGAAAAATTAGATTTGATTGTCGTCGATTATTTACAATTATTATCCGGGTCAGCTCATAATCAAGCCAATCGTACTCAAGAAGTATCGGAAATAAGCCGTGTTTTAAAAGAAACTGCACGTGAATTAAAAGTACCGGTCATTGCGCTGTCGCAGTTGTCACGTAACGTTGAAAACCGCAAAGAAAAAGAACCCATCATGGCCGACTTGCGTGAATCGGGATCCATCGAACAAGATGCCGATATCATTGTCTTTTTATACCGTGAGGATTATTACGATGACGAAAGCACTCGAAAGAATGTCGTTGATCTGACGATTGCCAAAAACCGTAGTGGAACGATTGGTAAATTTGAGTTGCTGTTCAATCGAAACATGTCAACGTTCTCAAATCCAAGTACCAGTTCATTTGGTTCTACAAGCGACGAAGAATCACAGTTAAGAGATGGCTACTAGCGATCTTTGACTGTTTTTTCTTTGCCAATGTACCACCAAAATGAATATTAAAGGAGATTACTATGTTAAACGAACGACTCGATCAGATCGAAGAACGTTACCAAAAAATACAAGAATTATTAATGGATCCCGCGATTTCTACCGATATTAAACAATTGACGGCCTTATCTAAAGAAAGCCGGAGTTTGGAAATCATTGTGGAAACCTATCATCACTACAAACATTACATCAATCAGTTGGACGAACTCAAAGAAATGTCGAAAGAAGCCGATAGCGAAATTCGTGAAATGGCGGAAATTGAACTTGAGAATGCCCACCAACAAATCGCCCTTCTTGAAGAAAAATTAAAAGTATTGCTCATTCCGAAGGATCCTGCCGATGAAAAGAACGTTATCGTTGAAATCCGCGGCGCAGCCGGCGGTGATGAAGGCAATATTTTTGCCGGCGATTTATTCCGGATGTATACGAAATTTGCAGAAGGAAAAAACTGGAAAATCGAAATTATGAACGCCATTGAATCCGAAGCCGGAGGATTTGGTCAAATCGAATTTGCCATTTCCGGTGAAGCCGTTTACTCGTTGATGAAATACGAATCCGGTGTTCACCGCGTTCAGCGCGTCCCTCAAACCGAAGCAGCAGGACGCATTCATACGTCCACCGCTACCGTTTTGGTTTTACCCGAAGCCGAAGAATTGGATTTTGAAATCGACTTAGCTGACGTGCGAATCGATACGTTCTGTTCATCTGGGCCAGGAGGACAGTCGGTCAACACGACCAAATCGGCGGTCCGTTTGCTGCACGTACCGACCGGCACCATCGTTCAGTGTCAAGATGGAAAAAGCCAACACGAAAACAAAGCTTCCGCTTTCAAAATCTTACGTTCACGTTTGTATGACCGTGCGCTTCAAGAAAAACTTGAAAAAGAAGGCAATGAACGCAAAAGCAAAATCGGAACCGGTGATCGCAGTGAGAAAGTCCGGACCTACAACTACCCTCAAAACCGAATTACCGATCATCGGATCAACTTTACCATCCAACAACTTGATCGCGTCATGGAAGGTAAATTAGATCCGGTTATCGAAGCTTTGATTGCCGAAGAAGAAAAACGCAAATTATTGAAAGTTGAAGACTAATCCATGCCAAGGTATTCTGAAATTCTGAAAAAAGCTGAAAAATACGCGCGTTTGCATCACTTGGAGGCCTCAGCCGTCAAATTGCTAATGCTTCATTTTTCAAACTTATCACCGACTGAACTGTATACCTCGATGAATGAAACAATGCCGGATGCGGCAATTCAATCGTTCGAAGATGCCGTCTGTCAGTACGTAGATCACCATGTTCCCGTACAATACATCATCGGTTACGTCTATTTTTATGGCTATAAATTTTTGGTTGACGAGCGCGTTTTAATTCCTCGCTTTGAAACGGAAGAATTGGTTGTCAATACCCTAATGATGTACGATGAAGTCTTTAATGGCAAACCGATTTCCTGCGTTGATGTAGGAACAGGATCGGGTTGTCTGGCGATTGCTTTAAAAAAAGAAGAACCTTCGATAACCATGACAGCGACCGACATGAGCGAAAGCGCCTTGGCGGTTGCGCGGGACAATGCGGTATTAAACGACGCATCGATTACCTTTTTACAAGGCGATATGCTAAAGCCTTTAGCAGGAAAAAAATTCGATTTACTGATTTCCAATCCACCGTATATTCCAGAAACGGAAATTGTTCCGGACATCATCAAAGCAAACGAGCCCTCGATGGCATTGTACGGCGGAAGTGATGGCATGAAGTTTTATCAAATCATCCTAGATGGCGCAGAATCAATCTTGAATTCAACCTTTATCATTGCCTTTGAACATGCCTATGACAAAGCTTCAGAGCTTCAATCGATGGCCAAACGCGCATTTCCGAATGCGACCGTGCAAACGTTTAAAGACATGCAAGCCAAAGACCGTATGACCTTTATCATTCAACGATAAGGGTCTTTTTTTTCGCTTTATTCATTTTATGAATGAAGCGAACGATTTTTCTTCAAATGTAAGCGTTTGTATGATAAAATAAAGAAAGTGAGAGTGGGTGTCAGTATGAAATTTCATCGAAACACTTACATGGAAATTAATCTTAATCATGTGCTTCACAATGTTCAATCGTTGAAAACGATGTATTTCCCCAATTTGGATATAATGGCAGTAATTAAAGCGGATAGTTACGGTCACGGGGCAGTCATGGTAGCGAGAGCATTGGAAACATTAAAGGTGGCTTATTTTGCCGTTGCGACGTTGGATGAAGCCGTTGAACTTAGACGCGCGCATATTACGACGCCTATTTTTATCTTGGGCGGCGTCCGTATTGAGGATTTACCGCTGATTGTAAAATACCAATTGACCATCAGCGTTCATAGTCTTTACTGGTTGGAACGTGCGTCCATGATACCGCATTTGAAACCCATCAAAATTCATTTGAAATTGGATACGGGCATGCATCGTTTAGGGATGACGCCGGAAGAATTTAGAATGGCATACGAACTCGTTCGCACTTCGAAGACATGGAAACTAGAAGGCATTTTTTCGCATTTAGCGACTTCAGAAGAAGACGATCAGTCGTATTATCAACAACAGATGACCTTATTTCAATCCTGTTTAGATAAAATTGATACCAACGGACTGATCATTCATATCGATAACAGTGCTGGAGCAATTAAACCCCATCCGCCATTTGTGACAATGGTCCGGATTGGGTTGATGATTAACGGTCAAAAACCGAGACCGGATTTGAAACTTTCGTTCGATTTGAAACCGTCGCTATCGTTATACTCATCGTTGGTTCAAGTCAAGCTGGTTCCGAAAAATCAAAAACTATCGTATAACGGCTTATACAAAACGAAAGATGACGAATGGATTGGTACTATACCGATTGGCTACGCAGACGGACTCGACCGTCGGTACTTTGACGGCTATGTTTATGTAGACGGCCATCGTTGTTTGATTGTCGGTCGTATCTGTATGGACTATACATTGATTCGTTTGCCCAAGTATTATCCAGAAGGAACGCAAATAGAGATTTTTGGAGAACATATTTCCATCGATGAATACGCAGAAAAGATTAAAACGAATACGTATCAGGCAACGTGTCTGTTAAGTGACCGACTTCCACGACTCTATCGCTTTAACGATAAAATCGTATCGGTCGTTAATCGACGCTTGTTAGGAAAGATAGGAGGCCATTTATGAATCCCATTCATGTAACATCGGAAATTGGTCGTTTGAAGACGGTCATGCTTCACCGACCCGGACTTGAAATCGAGAACTTGACCCCCAAGTGGTTAGAGCAACTTCTATTCGACGACATACCCTGGTTAAAAAAAGCACAATACGAACACGATCAACTCGCCAAAGTATTCAGACAAGCTGGAGTCAAGGTTGTCTACTTGTCGGATTTAGTCGCAAAAGCGCTGGACCAATCCGTGACGATCAAAACGGCGTTTATCGACCAGTTTATTCAAGAAGCCCATATTACCAGCGAAACCTTAGCCGAGTTGGTCAAGAGTTATTTGTTATCGTTTACCTCCACCAAGGCGATGGTCGAAAAGACCATGGGAGGAATCTTGAAAGCCGAATTGCCCAATTTCACAAAACGGACCTTGTCGGACTACATCCGTGATTATCCTTTCGTCACCGATCCGATGCCAAACTTATACTTTACACGCGATCCCTTTTCAATTATTGGCGAAGGGGTTTCGATTTCAAAGATGTTCACCGCCACTCGAAGCCGTGAGACCATTTACGCCGATTACGTTTTCAAGTATCATCCGACGTACAAACGCGTGACGCAACATCTCTATGGCCGCGATGAGATGTCATCGATTGAAGGCGGCGATATCTTGGTTTTAAGCGACAAACTGATTGCGGTCGGTGTGAGTCAGAGGACACATCCGGCGGCCATTGAGAAACTGGCAAAAAATCTATTTTATCGATACCCAACCACCTTTGAAAAAGTGTTGGCTTTCGATATTCCAAAAGGTCGAGCCTTTATGCACTTGGATACCGTCTTGACGCAAGTGGACGTCGATAAGTTTGCCATTCATAACGAACTCAATCATACCATTCGCATTTACGAGTGCACTCGCGATCCCAAACGCGAAGGCAAATTGGTGGTCAAACCGATTGAACAACCGTTGCACAAAATACTCGAAACCTATTTAGAACGAAAAATCACGCTCATTCCTTGTGGTGGATCGAACATCGTCAATAGCGACCGCGAACAATGGAGCGATGGAGCGAATATGATGGCTATTGCACCAGGCGTTGTCATCAGTTATGAACGAAATCACATTACCAATGCGTTGTTAAGAGAAAACGGAATCACCGTATACGAAATCCCATCAAGTGAATTGTCGCGAGGCCGCGGTGGTCCCCGATGCATGAGCATGCCCTTAATAAGAGAAGATTTAAATGACGATACAGGAGGAAAGAAAGAATGAATTTAAAGAACAGACATCTTTTGACATTGTTGGATTACACCCCCGAAGAAATCAATTATCTTTTAACGCTTGCCGCAACTTTAAAAGCGGACAAAAAAGCGGGAAAAGAACATCGTTATCACACGGGCAAAAACGTCGTTTTATTGTTTGAAAAAGACTCCACGAGAACCCGTTGTGCGTTTGAAGTCGGAGCGCTAGATCAAGGCATGAACGTTACGTACTTAGGCCCGACCGGTTCACAAATGGGCAAAAAAGAAAGCATCAAAGATACCGCCCGCGTTTTAGGCCGTATGTACGATGGTATTGAGTATCGCGGTTTTAAACAAGAAACCGTTGAAATATTGGCAAAATATTCGGGTGTTCCGGTTTGGAACGGTTTGACCGATCTCTATCATCCGACACAAATATTGGCGGACTTTTTAACCATTATCGAACACAAAGGTCATCTTAATGGAATTGCGTTTGCTTACTTAGGCGATGCAAGAAACAATATGGGTAATTCATTGATGATTGGTGCGGCAAAAATGGGACTCGATTTTAGAGCGGTCGCTCCGAAAGAATTGTGGCCTGATGAAAAATTAGTTGAAAAATGCCGTGAAATTGCTAAAGAAACCAACGCTAAAATCACCTTGACTGAAAACGTTCAAGAAGGATGTCATAATGCCGATGTGTTGTATACCGACGTATGGGTCTCCATGGGAGAACCCGATTCGGTTTGGGAAGAACGAATCAATCGTCTTTTACCCTATCAAGTTAACAAAACGGCAATGGGGTATGCCAAAAAAGATGCCATTTTCATGCATTGCTTACCGGCTTTCCATAATCTCGAAACCAGTATTGGCAAAGACATTTATCAAAAATTCAACTTAAACGGATTGGAAGTCACTGAAGAAGTGTTCGAATCCGATCAATCCGTCGTATTCGATGAAGCCGAGAATCGTTTGCACACCATCAAAGCCGTCATGGTTGCGACGTTGGGGATGGAAGAATGAGCCGAATCGTCGTTGCGCTGGGTGGAAATGCATTAGGTAATTCGCCGGAAGAACAGTTGCTATTGGTTAAAAACACCGTTAAGCCGATTGCTCAATTAATCAAACAAGGCCATGAGGTCATCATTGCTCATGGAAACGGACCTCAAGTGGGTATGATCAATTTGGTGTTTGAAACCGCAGAACACGATAAGGTCATCAAACACGCCATGCCGTTTCCTGAATGCGGCGCGATGAGCCAAGGCTACATCGGCTATCATTTGCAAAACGCTTTGCGAGCTGAATTATGTTCTATCGGTTATCCGAAAGAAGTCGTTACGCTGGTGACGGAAGTGGAGGTGGATCCAATGGATCCTGCCTTTGAACATCCGTCCAAACCGATTGGTTCGTTCCATTCCGAGGAAGAAGCCATTGAACTTGAAAAGACCAAAGGCTACATCATGAAAGAAGATGCCGGACGCGGCTACCGCAGAGTGGTTCCAAGTCCCAAACCCATGAATGTGGTTGGCATCGATTCGGTTCGTTGTTTGGTTAACGCAGGGCATGTGGTGATTACCGTCGGTGGCGGAGGAATTCCGGTTGCCAAAGAGGGATTATCGTACCGCGGAGTAGCGGCCGTTATTGATAAGGATTTCGCATCTGAAAAATTGGCCACGTTACTAGACGCTGACTATCTATTCATCTTAACAGCCGTTGATCATGTTTCCATCAACTTTAAGAAACCCAATCAAATTGATTTGGTTGAGTGTTCTTCCCAAGAGGCGAAACGTTACATTGAAGAAGGTCATTTTGCAAAAGGATCGATGCTGCCAAAAGTGGAAGCGGCGATTATGTTTGCTGATTCAAAACCAGGAAGAACGGCCATCATTGCTTCTTTGGAAAAAGCCGCGTTGGCATTGGAAGGAAAATCAGGAACCAAAATTACAAACTAGAGGTGTCGTATGAGAAATGAATTAGTAAAAGTTGTCATTTGGGGTTTCGGAGCCATGGGCTCGGGAATGGCCAAAATGATTTTGAATAAAAAGGGATTTGAAATTACGGGCGTTTGTGATCGCCATCCAGCAATCGTGGGTCGTAGTTTGTACGACGTTCTCAAGGTTACAAAACCAAAAAAGGATGTCATCATTCAACCCGATATCGAAACCATCGTCAAGAAGGAAAACTGTGACATCGTTTTGTTGGCCACCGATTCGTTTACAAAAAAAGCGTATCCCAAAATCGAATGGTTGATTCGTCAAGGCGTCAATGTTATTTCGACTGCCGAAGAAATGAGCTTTCCAGAAGCGAATGAACCGGATTTAGCCAAGAAAATGGACGAACTAGCCAAAGAACATCACGTAACGGTTTTAGGAACCGGTGTAAATCCGGGGATGATGATGGACTTACTGGCAATTGCGCTATCCGGTGTTATGGAATCCGTCGATGAAATCGAAATTTCTCGGATTAATTCCTTGTCTCCCTTTGGCCCGACGGTCATGGAAGAACAAGGTGTTGGTATGGAATTGTCATTATTCGAAGAAAAAATGGCAAAAGGCGAATTAGCCGGACACGTTGGATTTAAAGAATCATCCGGAATGATTTCGAAGGCTTTAGGTTGGAAATTATCCAAATTTGAACAGACCATGGCACCCATCGTCACAACAATAGATCGGACGTCACCGTATGGATTTGCGAAAAAGGGTAATGTCGCAGGTGTTGACATGAATGCAATTGCCTATGTCGATGACAAACCGCTTATCAAATTGCATCATCCGCAACAAATCGAACCAGAATTAGAGGGCGTTCATACGGGCGATTACATTCGATTGTGCGGAAAACCGCTTGTGAATATGGCCATCACTCCGGAAGTCAATGGAGGGATCGGAACCATCGCCATTTGCGTAAACATGATTCCTCATGTCATCAATGCCCGTCCTGGTTTAAAAACAATGATTGATTTACCTGTTCCCAGAGCCATTTGTGGGGACGTTCGTGACATGATTGAAAGCGAGTGATAACCATGATAAAAAAAGGGAGTTGGGTTCAAATTCACAAAGTTATCCTATCTCCAGAAGAACGGACGGCTTCGATACCCGATGAAACCAAAAAAGTGCCACTTGAACTTTGGGTCAAGGGCTTTTTGACGGAGGATGCCGAAATCAATGATACCGTGACGATTCAAACACTCACGGATCGGTTAGAATCGGGAACTCTCATTGCGGTTAATCCCGCTTATCATCATGATTATGGCGATTTTGTCCCAGAGTTATTGGACATCGACAAGATGGTCAAGACTGTGTTGAATCGAAGTGATCGCCATGAATAAACCGATGGATTATCAATCGGTGATGAATCGCAAACAAGCCATTATGAAATCGGCTATTGGCATCGATTATCAGCGATATGAACAAGGAACCATTGCCTTTGATTATGAAAAAATGATGCATGAACACTCATTTTCTCATGAATTGACACGGTCGATTCAACTCGAACACGGTGTTGGCAAAACACCGTTAAAAGAATTAAAGAATATGACGGCGCTGGCTCGCAGTCTATCCAAGCCGGGCATGGGAGCACGGATTTTTATCAAAGACGAAGCGTTGAACGACTCAGGATCCTTTAAGGCCCGTCGTGCTTCGATGGCGTGTTACCAAGCCAAACAACTAAGGTACCCCGGCGTTATCGCTGCTACCTCGGGGAACTATGGTGCAGCCGTCGCCTCACAAGCGGCGAAGTACGGTTTAAAATGCATTATTGTCCAAGAATGTTACGATTCAAAAGGAATCGGTCAACCTGAAATCATCGAAAAAGCTCGCGCTTGTGAAGCGTATGGAGCAGAAGTGGTACAAACTTCGGTGGGACCCGAACTCTTTTACGTCTTTTTACGATTATTAGAAGAAACAAAGTATTTTAATGCCTCGCTGTACTCACCCTATGGCGTTAGCGGCATTGAAACACTGGGCATTGAAATTATTGAAGACTGTCTTTCCTTAACTGGACGGTATCCTTCAAAAGTGGTTATCACCAATGCCGGTGGCGGAAATTTGACCGGAACCGCACGCGGTATAAAAGCAATCACAGACGCTCCGATTGAAATTGTCGGCGCAAGCGTCAATCTCAAAGGACTTCATATGGCTTCCGATACGGATTTCAATCGGAAGTCATTTACGACTGGTCACACCGGTTTCGGTATTCCGTTTTTAACGAATCCGGATCGTTCCGACGTTCCTAGATCCGCTGCGAGACCTTTGCGATACATCGACCGCTATGTCACCGTCCGTCAAGGCGAAGTTTTCTTTATCACCGAAGCCTTGGTCGTTTTAGAAGGCATTGAACGAGGGCCTGCTGGAAATACGGCATTGGCCGCGGCTTTTTCCATTGCGCAAACGATGAAGGAAGACGAAATCGTGATTGTTCAAGAAACCGAGTACACAAGTGCGGGGAAGCACCATCAAGCGCAACTCTCCTTTGCACGTAACCGCGGAATAGCGATTCAATTTGGATTGCCTGCCAATGAAATTCCGGGACAATCCATCATCTTACCAAGCGATCTATCGATGATTCAAGTCGAAGACATCGATCTTGATAAAATGCGGCATTCACTCATCAAAAATTTAGTCAAAAACGAACCCACCTTAAAACCAATTGATCTTCAATTCTTAGTCGATGAAACTAATACATCATTAGACTACGTAAAAACGGTTTTAAACGAGTTGGGCGTTACCTGGGAGGAATAATATGGATAAATCAACGGTTCGCATCGATGATTTCGATGAACGACGCAAGCATCTTCAAACATTGAGTGACGAGGAATTAAAAGCGCTGTTTTGGACACTCGCCGATCAAACCATTGAACCACTCATTCGTATGGCCAAATCACACACATCGCCCTCGATTGAACGCTCCGTTCTATTAAGAATGGGTTTTTCTTCAATTGAAGCCAAGGCGATTGTCGATTTGGTTTTAGAACACCACCTTATTGGAAAAGGGGCAGGGCACTGCGTTTACCTGTATGCCCAAATCAAGCAACTTTCGATTCGTGAAGCGGGACTTTCGCTGATGAAAAAAGAAGGTTGGGAGGACGTCGTAAAATCGTTCGGAGGGTCGAGCCATGAAAGCAAATGATCGACTCAATATTCGTGAAATATTATCAAACCTTGAAACGTATCAACCCCGTCGTCATGGGTGGACTTGGCGCGAAAAATTAGATAATTATGAAGCGCATGGCTATCATTATTCCGACGTTTCGAAGCCCTTGAAACAAAGCGTGTCGTTACCCGCCGCAAAATACTTTGGAGGAATTGATCCGCAACCACTACCGGTTATTACCACAGAAATCGCTTCGGGACGTTTTGAAGACGATATTCGAAGAATGCGGATGGCTGCTTGGCATGGAGCGGATCACATCATGGTCATACGTACCGCCGGTCAATCGCATTTCGATTCGTTGATTGAAGGTACCCCTCAAGGCGTAGGCGGCGTTCCGATTTCTCGTAAACAAGTTCGCGCTCAACGCAAGGCTTTGGATATTATTGAAGATGAAGTGGGACGTCCCATCAATTACCATAGTTATGTATCGGGCGTTGCCGGTCCGGAAATTGCGGTCATGTTCGCTGAAGAAGGCGTCAACGGCGCCCATCAAGATCCTCAATACAATGTTTTGTATCGAAACATTAACATGATTCGTTCGTTCGTCGACGCCGCCGAGTCAAAACGCATTATGTCCCATGCGCATATCTTACAAATCGACGGTGCACACAACGCTAACGCAACCGCAAAAGAAGCGTGGAAAGTCATGCCTGAACTGTTGGTTCAACACGCCATCAATTGCCGTTTTTCGGAAGCGACCGGAATGGAACCAAACTACATAGCGCTATCGACGGTTCCGCCGACCGCCTCTCCCGCACCCGACCTAAAAATCAATCTACCTTATGCAGTTGCCTTGAGACAATTCTTTGATCGTTACAAAATGCGGGCTCAGATGAATACCAAATACATGGAATCGTCGACCCGCGAAGCTACGGTCACGCATGTTCTCAATATGATGATATCCAAATTAACCTCCGCCGATATCCAATCGACGATTACACCCGATGAAGGACGTAACGTGCCTTGGCATATGTTTAACGTCGAAGCGTGCGATACGGCGAAGCAAACGTTAATCGGTTTAGACGGACTGTTGGATCTTGTTCAAGTCCGCACCGACGGATACATGAAAGACAAGGTTCGCGAAATCCAAGAACGCGCCATTTTGTTCTTCGAAGAATTACTTAAAAACGGCGGTTATTTCAACGCTGTGGAACAAGGATTCTTTATTGATTCAGGCATCTATCCAGAACGTAACGGTGACGGTATCATTCGGAAAATACACGGCGGAATCGGTGCTAATACGGTTTACGAACGTGATGAAGATTATTTTGCGCCGGTGCCGGCTCACTTCGGATACAACAACGTCAGTCAATACGGATTAAAGCCATCCGATAATCCCGCTAAAATTATCGGCGGATCGACGTTCGAGGATCGATCAAAAATTCAATACATTGATGAACTTGATTCCGAAGACAACGTTTATGTTCGGTTGGATCAGACCGAAAAATATCGTCAGGGAAATTTGATGAAACCGGAAGTCGAATGGTTAGGAGACGGAACGGTTGTCGTCGATTTGACGTTGCCAACGGATGTTCGTCACGCTGAAGCGGCCGCCGTTGAAATCGGATCCAAAATGAATTTGAAAAACGTTGAAGTCATTCACAAAGAAATATTGCATGTCAGTGAGGCGACCCGCATTCAAATCAAAGGCCAACTGGAATTTGATATCGATATGGCTTCGTTAAAATTAGCCCCGCTTCCGGATACGCTTTCCGATGAAGAAATCACCGAATTTATTAAAAATCATCCGATCAAAATCGTTGCCGGAACGGTCGGAGAAGACGAACATTCGGTGGGTTTGCGCGAGATTATCGACATCAAACACGGTGGAATCGAAAAATACGGAATCATGGCGGAATACTTAGGAACCTCGGTGCCAACGCAGAAACTCGTTGATGCGGCCATCGAAACCAACGCCGATGCGATATTGATGTCGACCATTATCTCTCACGATGAAATCCACTACAAAAACATGAAAAAAGTGGTCGATTACGCCATTGAAAAAGGTGTAAGAGACCGACTTCTTATCATTGCAGGCGGAACACAAGTTTCGCCTGACATTGCCAAGGAACAAGGTGTCGATGCCGGATTTGGCCGAGGAACCAAAGGAAAAGATGTTGCTTCATTTATCGTTAAAACATTAAGGAAGCGTTAAAATGAAGATCGATTGCTTGATTGCCGAAATCGGATCAACCACCACGGTTGTCAATGCCTTCAATGGCGTTGACACCGATCATCCGACGTTTGTTGGGCAAGGATTTGCCCCGACAACCGTCCTTTTTGGTGATGTCACTGTGGGCCTCAATCAAGCCATCGAATGCTTGAAAAAATCACTTCAGGTCGATTCGCTTGAGATTAAAGAGACATTGGCGTGCTCGAGTGCAGCCGGCGGACTAAAAATGAGTGTTCACGGACTCGTTCATGACATGACCGTCAAAGCGGCAAAAGAAGCGGCTTTAGGCGCAGGAGCCAATTTGCACTTCGTCACAGCCGGAACTTTGACGCCCTTTGATTTGGAAAAAATCCGCTCTTTGAATCTTAACATCATCTTGTTGGCCGGTGGGGTCGATTACGGTGAAACAAAAACAGCATTAGAAAACGCCGAAAAAATAGCGTCATTACAATTATCAATTCCCGTAATCTATGCAGGAAACATTCAAAATAGAGACGCAGTAAAAGCCTTATTTAAAGCTCATGGACAAGAGCAATTTTTAACCATCGCCCCGAATGTCTATCCGAGGATTGATTGTTTGGACGTTGTCGAGACTCGAAAAATCATTCAATCGGTATTTGAGACTCACATTACGCAAGCACCGGGTATGGAACACGTTCGCAATTTGATTTCCGGGCACATTATACCGGTTCCCGGAGCGGTCATGGAAGCGACGCAATTGGCCTATAAGGCCTATGGCGATTGCATGACGTTAGATATTGGCGGCGCAACGACCGACGTTCATTCCGTGACGGAGGGAAGCGAAGAGATTACCCGAAAATTAGTTGCGCCTGAACCCTTCGCGAAGCGAACGGTGGAAGGTGATTTGGGTCTTTTTGTCAACAAGGATTCGTTAATCGAAGCGATTGGTGTTGACGCCCTGGTTAAGGAATTGACCATCGATAATGACCGACTCAATGAACTATTGAAGTCGTATGAACCCATTCCTTCTGAAAGACAATTGCCCTTGACCGAAGCGATGGCCTATCATGCACTTCGCATATCCGTTCAACGTCATTGTGGTCGACTCATCAATGTGTATGGAACGACCGGCATGACAAAATTAGCCGAAGGAAAGGACTTGACAGCCATCAAAGTCGTTATCGGAACGGGTGGAGCGTTGACGAGATTGCCTCACCGTGAGACGATGATTAATCGTTATTTGTCCGTAAAAGAAGACATGCTGTTAAAGCCTCAGCCTATCGCAAAAATCTTGATTGATAATCACTATATAATGGCCACGTGTGGCGTTTTATCACTAAAATATCCAGACGCGGCTTTGAGTTTGTTAAAGGCCTCATTTATGAATGGAGGGCGCTAGAATGTATCCTAAGATCATCATCGATAAGAATAAGCTCATCGATAATACAATCCGAATGAAACACCTCACGGAAGCCAATGGAATTTCTTATTTGAGTTTGGTTGTGAAAGTATTGGCAGGTTACTTTCCTGCGGTTGAAGCGATTACGTCAGCTGGGATTGAATGCCTAGCGGATTCACGCATTGAGAACTTGAAAAAATTCCAGTCGCTTCCTGTTAAAAAAGCGTTGATGAGACTTCCAATGCCATCGCAAGCGTCGATGGTTGTTCGCTATGCCGATTGGTCACTTAACTCAGAAATTAACACAGTGAGGAAATTAAATAATGCGGCTAAAAATCAAGGAAAACGACACGGCATCATATTAATGTTTGATATGGGTGATCTTCGAGAAGGAATCTTTTATCAAGATGATTACCTCGATATCGTTGATGAAATCTTAGCCATGGATCATATTGACTTGATCGGGATCGGAACTAATTTAACGTGTTATGGAGGCGTTATTCCGGATCATGAAAATCTATCGAATCTCGTTAAAATCGCCCATACCATTGAGCATGAGTTCGACATTGAATTGCCGTTGATATCAGGTGGAAATTCCTCCACAGTTCACCTTTTTGACACTCACCAAATCCCTGAGGGAATCAATCATTTACGGATTGGTGAAGCACTCTTGTTGGGAAGAGAGACAGCCTATGGCAAAGCATTGGAAGGCTTTCATGACGATGTGTTCACACTCCAAGCACAACTCATCGAGCTAAAAGAAAAACCCAGTTATCCGATTGGAAAAATAGGAATGAATTCTTTCGGGGAAATCCCGATAATTCAAGATAAAGGCTGGATGAGACGAGGCATACTCGCCATTGGAAAACAGGATGTTCAGCTAGATAACTTACTACCTCTTGATTTGGGTGTTGAGTTAATTGGGGGTTCAAGCGATCATTTGATTGTGGAGCTACCCAATGATTCGTATAAGGTTGGCGACGTGCTTTCGTTTCGACCCAATTATCCAGGACTATTGCAATTGATGACGTCGTCGTATGTTAAAAAGGAACTAAGATAAAAAAACTCTGTTGGGATATCCTCAACAGAGTTTTTATTTACGATTCGATTTGATTTGTTTGATTTGATCAATGGCCTTTTGATAGACGGCATGCATTCTCGGTTCGTTGACATGATTGAGTAAATCATCTATCTCGAACCAGCGTACGCCAGAGTTTTCATCGTCCTTGATGACGAGAGGATCGGTTTCGTCCGCTATCAATAAATAGGTAATGTTTAGATGCAAGTGGTCGCTGACAAATAAGCCGCGTTTAATATGATTAGGCACATAAATAGTATCAATCATAAAGATATCGTCTGAGTAAGGCTCAACATGCGTTACGCCCGTTTCTTCCATCGTTTCTTTGATGGCAACGTGAAGACAATCGTCATCGCCGTCGTTGTGCCCTCCTACCCAAGACCACGACTTGTAAATATTATGAAACGCAAATAGGATTTTCGTCATTTCGTGATTGACCACGATCGCTGAGGATGTTAAATGGGCAATTTCATTCGTTCGGTGCAAAAAATCGGGATTCATCTCGATAAATTTAAGAATCATTCGTTGATCGGCGATTTCTTGTTTGTTCTTAGGTTGATAGTTGCGAATTTTGTCGATAATCATAAATTCCCTCATAAGTGTATATTACTATAACGATATCGTAAACGCTGTGATTTGTCAATTTTTATGGAAATCTTTTTACGAAACCCGCAACCACCGTTTTGAAGTGGTATCCATTAGGATGGCACCCAACGGAGCAGTAATCAGAATCGCTAAAACCGCCATCGTCAAGATGAGTTGACCGCTTGCCAAACCATAACTTAACGGAATGGATCCAATTGCCGCTTGAACCGTTGCCTTGGGTAAATAGGAGACGATGACAAACAACTTTTCTTTTCTGGTTAATCTCGCGGTTGTTAAAGCAATCAAGACCCCCAAAGACCTGATTATCAAAGCACACACAATAATGATGATTGAGGAAAGCCCAACACTGGGTATGACCGTAATGTCAACGGCTGCGCCGACCAAAACGAAGAGCATGAGTTCGGCGAGAACCCAAATTTTTTCGAACTTACCCACCAATCGTTTGGCTAAGGGAGCGTAGAACTTGAGCAACGTAACACCCATAGCCATGACGGCTATGAGTCCGGAAAGCGATAGGATTGGTTTCAACCAATCTTGAAGTTCGATAAATAAGAACGAAACACTTAGCAAGATTAACACTTTGATTGTATCTCGTATATGAACTCGTTTGAAAAACCATACCAGAGCAAGCCCAACAACCGCACCCAATATCACGCCAAGAATGATGGATAGCGGAAGCGTTGCTAAGGATAGAAACGAAAACGAGTTCGTTTCATACATTTGTAAGAACGACATAAACAAAACAATAACGTAGATGTCATCGACCGATGCACCCGCCATAATCAATTGGGGAATGGAATGATTCGTTCCTCGATTGGATTCAATTAAACGAATCATTCGTGGAACAACAACGGCAGGCGATACCGCAGCTAAAACCGATCCCATAATCGCCGCTTCTAAATACGTTATATTAAAGAATAAAGGAGCGAGCAACGTGATGGCGATGAGTTCAAAAGTTGCAGGAATGAACGATAATAAAATGGCCGTTTTACCGATCCGTTTCAAATCTTTTAAATCGAGTGTCAAACCAGCTCTAAATAAAATAATGATGAGCGCTATCTGACGCAAATCAAGAGAAATGGAAAGTAGGCCGGGATCAATCAAATTCAAAACATACGGTCCAAGAATAATTCCGCCTATCAACATCGCAACCAAACTTGGTAAACGAAGTCGTTGAAAAATCGAAGACAAGATAAGGCTTAATAGGACAATCAATGCGAGACTCAGCAACATAGGGGAATCCTTTCATAAAAAAATGACTTTACGCTCAAAAGAGAGGTAGAAGTCATCAGCGTTTGCTTACGCGGTTTTAGCTCGAGCTATGGGAGACAATCATTCCCATTCCTAATTATACGGGTCGAGTGCAAATTCGTCAACGAAATTTTACTTCTATATTATAATAAGGAAGCAACTCACAATAAAATTATTTTTCACTTTATAAAGTGAGGGATTTTTCTCAAATAAAACGTGTTGACATCCACACTCAATGTGAGTATAGTTATATAATGAAATGAGGTAATCCGTATGGCAAAGTATCTAGTGATCGTTGAATCACCGTCAAAATCAAAGACAATTGGACAATATTTGGGCAGTGATTTTATCGTCAAATCCTCCAAAGGACACGTACGCGATCTCTCGATATCCGGTGCAGGCGGACTCGGAATTGATATTGCCAATCATTTCAAACCCGACTATGTCGTCCTAAGTGACAAAAAAGCCATTGTTAAAGAATTGCATGATGCCTCAAAACAGGTTGATGCCATCTACCTCGCTACTGACCCTGACCGAGAAGGAGAAGCAATCAGTTGGCATTTATCGCAAATTATCGTGACTAAAAATAAAACCATTAAACGCGTCATCTTTAATGAAATTACAAAGACGGCCATCCTAGAAGCCTTCCATCATCCGGGAGATATTGACATGAATTTGGTTTCTAGTCAAGAAACCCGACGAATGACGGACCGCATCATAGGGTTTAAATTAAGTAAATTGCTTCAAAGTAAAATCAAATCAAAATCGGCAGGCCGCGTTCAAAGTGCCGCTTTGAAACTGATTGTGGATCGCGATCGTGAAATTAATGATTTCGTTTCTGAAGAATATTACGAAATCGATGCAAAATTTGATCAATTTGTCGCTCATCTTTCCAAGTATGATAACAAATCTGTCGACATTAAATCACTTGATCAAGCAAATGCGATGATAGCATCGTTAATCAATCCGATGACGGTTGAATCCTTAGAAACCAAACGCCGTCAAACCGAAAGTAAACCACCGTTTATCACTTCAACGCTTCAACAAGATGCTTCCAACAAGCTCGGATTCACATCGACGAAGACGATGCAAATCGCACAACGACTTTACGAAGGGATTGATTGCGGAAACGAAACAATTGGTTTAATTACTTATATGCGAACCGATTCGTTCCGCTTGTCACAATCGTTTGTCCAATCAGCGTACGATTACATAGATTCAACGTATGGAAAAGCGTATGTCGGAACGTATAAAGTTGGTAAAAAAGGATCTTTAGTTCAAGATGCCCACGAAGCCATTCGTCCAACTGACGTAACGAAAACACCTGAAAAGATGAAGCCATATCTTTCTAAAGATGAGTATCATTTGTATCAACTCATTTATTTAAGGGCAATTTCTTCGTTGATGAAAGCAACCCAACGGGATGTTACCACGTTAACGTTAAAAAGTGGCAAAGCACTCTTTAAAACCAGTGCCTCAAAAATTGTCTTTGATGGGTACTTGAAGGCTTACTCTAAATTTGAAAGCGATGAAGAATCCGATCATATTAATTTGCCAACCTATGAAGTGGGATCTACCGTAATGGCGCTTGAATTCCTCAAAAAACAATGCTTTACGCAACCCCCGCTTCGATACAACGAAGCCCGACTCATTAAGGAAATGGAGGATTTAGGGATTGGTCGTCCTTCGACCTATGCCCAAACCATCCAAACCTTAAAACTGCGGAAGTATGTATCACTAGTGGATAAAAAATTCGTTGCGACCGAACAAGGTCAAAAGACGATTGAACAACTCGATCTGTTCTTTAAGGAATTTATCAGCGCAACGTATTCGCGCGAAATGGAAGATGTTTTGGATGAAATTGCTTCGGGGAAAGCTGATTCAACGAAAGTCTTGGAAACCTTTTATGAAGATTTCATGCCGATGGTGGATAATGCACGCAAGCATATGGTTAAAGTCAAACCGGCGGAAACCGGAGAAAAGTGTCCCGTTTGTGGACATCCGATGGTCCTTCGCCACGGGGCGTACGGTGACTTTGAAGCCTGTGGCAATTTTCCAAAGTGCAAGTACATTAAACCCAATACGAACGTTGTCAAACCAGTAAAAAAAGCACTCGATACCACCGTTCCTTGTCCGGTATGTCATGAAGGAACTTTGATTGAACGAACCGCCACTAAAGGAATGAACAAAGGCAAAAAGTTTTATGCTTGTTCAAACTACCCGAAATGCAAAACCATCGCTCCGTATCGTCCGACCGATAAGAATTGCCCCAAATGTGGCAAACCTATGATCGTTGATGAAGTGGGTGTGCTCCGATGCATCGACAATATTACGTGTGCACATGTTGAATGACGATCCGCTTAACAGCGGATTTTCTTTTGTATAAACCAATGAAAAAAAACGATTTTATGATATAATACGTTTTGATAAGGTCAGGTGAAACGCATGGGGATTTTCCAAAAACTCTTTGCCTCAAAAGAACAAAAACAAAAAGCTCAAAAATATCGATTGGGCATGGAAAAAACGCGACAATCATTGCGATCGCTTAAGGATGTATTAACCACATCCAAAAAAATAGATGAAGCGCTTTTTGATAAACTTGAAGAAATTTTTATCATGGCCGACATTGGCATCGATACCGTCGTTACCTTTATTGAAGCGCTTAAAAGCGAAGTCAAACATCTTAAAATCGAAACGCCGGTTCAACTCGAAAATATCATCGTTGATAAGATGTTCGACTTGTATTTGAAAGGCGAAATCATCGACACCACCATCCGCTTCAATGAAAACGGATTGACGCTCATCTTGTTTGTCGGCGTCAATGGGACTGGAAAGACAACGTCCATTGGAAAAATGGCCTACAAGCTAAAACAAGATGGCAAATCCGTGATGTTGGCTGCAGGGGATACCTTTCGAGCAGGAGCCATCAACCAATTGAAAATATGGGGAGAACGCGTCGGCTGTCCCGTGATAGCTAAAGAAGAAGGATCTGATCCCTCAAGTGTTATTTTTGAGGCCATTCGGGAAGCGAAAAAACAAGGAGTCGACGTGCTTTTATGTGATACGGCTGGACGACTTCAAAACAAAGTCAATTTAATGAAGGAACTCGATAAAATCAACCGGACGATTCAACGTGAATTGCCCAACACCGTTTACGAACGTTACTTGGTTATCGATGCGACGACGGGTCAAAACGGACTTAACCAAGCAAAAATCTTCAAAGAAGCGACCGATGTCACGGGCATTATTCTGACAAAACTCGACGGTACCGCAAAAGGTGGCATTGTTCTTGCCATTCGAAATGAATTGGGAATTCCCATTTCATTCGTCGGACTCGGTGAAAAAATCACCGATTTGGATTACTTTGACATTGAGGATTATATCTACGGATTGTTCGCCGATTTTTTTGAATAAGGAGTCGCTATGGAAAAAACGATTGAGTCAAAAATTCGTTATCATCAACTGTACGATTGTTACGGAACATTACTGACGGAAAAACAAAAAACGGCGTTTGAGTACTATTATCTCGATGATTATTCGCTCTCTGAAATTGCAGAATTGTTGAGCGTTAGCCGCAATGCCGTCTACGAACAAATTACGATTGCGACCAATTATTTAGATGATTACGAATCTAAACTGCATCTCTTAGAAAAAAATCAATTGATTGAGTCGCTTATCAATTCTGTTCGAGAACTCGATTCTTTACCGAAAGAACTAGAACCAATCCTTAAAAAACTGGAAACATGGGAGTGATACGATGGCATTTGAAAATTTAACATCCAGAATGCAAATGGCATTTCGCCGCATTACTGGAAAATCAAAATTAACGGAAAACGATATTGAAGAAATGATGAAAGAAGTCCGTCTTTCGTTACTTGAAGCGGACGTCAATTATAAAGTAGTCAAGGAATTTACCGCTGAAGTTAAAGAACAAGCCCTCGGCGAAAAGATCATGAAAGGCCTTAATCCAGGTCAACAAGTTGTCAAAATCGTCAACGATGCCTTAGTTGAATTAATGGGTTCGGAAGCCGTTCTCATTCAGTTCAACGAAACCAGACCGACCGTCATCATGATGGTGGGTTTACAGGGTGCCGGTAAAACAACGACTGCGGGTAAATTAGGCGCTTATTTACGTAAGAATCATAATAAAAAACCACTTTTAATCGCTGCCGACATTTATCGTCCGGCTGCAATTGATCAGTTAATTACCGTGGGAAATCAACTTCAAATCGATGTCTTTTCAATGGGAACGGATGTCAATCCGCGCGAAATCGTAAAACAAGGATTAAAGAAAGCCCAAGCCGAAGCCTTTGATTTAGTCATTATCGACACCGCCGGACGTCTTCATATCAATGAAACGCTGATGGACGAACTCATCGATATTAAGAAGATTGCCAAACCCGATGAAATCTTATTGACGGTCGATGCGATGACGGGTCAAGATGCCGTCAACGTATCGGTCGCATTTAACGATGCGCTTGCGATCACCGGCTGCGTCTTAACCAAACTGGACGGCGACACCCGAGGTGGCGCTGCGTTATCGATTCGTAAAATGACGGGGATACCGATTAAATTTGCGGGTACCGGAGAAAAATTAACGGAAATCGAACTATTCCATCCGGAACGCATGGCATCCCGTATTTTAGGTATGGGCGACGTGCTGACGTTAATTGAAAAAGCACAGGAAGAAATCGATGAAGACGAAGCCATGTCAATGATGGAAAAAATGATGTCGGGGCACTTCAACTTCAATGATTTATTAAAACAAATGAAAATGATTAAACGGATGGGCGCCTTTTCGGGTATCCTAAAATTTCTTCCAGGAATGGGACAAATGGCGAACATGGATAAAGTTGATGATAAACAACTCGTGTATATTGAAGCGATCATTCATTCAATGACCCTTGATGAACGCAAAAATCCAGAATTGTTAAGCCGAAGCAGTTCGCGTCGAAATCGCGTCGCGAACGGTTCAGGGCGATCCACTACCGAAGTCAATCGTCTCATTTCGATGCTTGAAAAGCAAAGAGATATGATGAAACGTCTTCAAGGGATGAACCCATCAACGATTGAAAAAATGGCTCAAAACGCCCCCATGAATTCTCCCAACCCGTATCAAGGAAAGGGTAAAGGGAAAGGTGGCTTCAAAATTTAAACTAAAAGCCCTAACGATGCCATCATTAGGGTTTTTTTGACGGAAGGATGAGATTCGATGTGCGGTCGATTTAGTTATGGCGTGTCCAAATCAGAATTAGAATTATACGTAACCAATGCCTTTCAGATTTCTGCAGTTCCCGATAACCTCACCATCCCTCGGTACAATGTCGCTCCCAGTCAAAAGGTCCTAGCAGTCATTCATGACGGCAGCCGTCACCGTTTAGGAGAAATCAAGTGGGGATATGTGCCGAGTTATTCGACCGATGAGTCGGTCGGTTATTCGATGATCAACGCACGAGCAGAAACCATTCGTGAAAAATTTGCGTTTCAACACGCGTTTAAAACCCGCCGTTGTGTTATTCTTGCGGATGGTTTTTACGAATGGGATCATCATGGGAAACTCAAAACACCGTACCGATTCACTCTTAAAAGACCATCTTTGTTTGCCATGGCCGGATTGTGGAGCAGTCATGTTAAACCAGATGGATCAAAGCACTATACTTGTACGATCATCACATGCGAAGCGAATGAATTGTTATCATCGGTTCATGATCGAATGCCGGTTATTTTTGATGACGAGACTGCACGAGCTTGGCTAAATCCAAACGAAATGAACTACGACCATCTTCATCAACTCTTACAACCGTATCCTGCCAATAATATGAATATATGGGAAATTTCATCGAAAATCAACAACCCACAGTGCGATGATAAAGAATGTGTTGAACCCATAAAAAAATCACCGAATTAACGGTGATTTAAAGTTCAAGAAATGATTTGATAAAATGCGCAACGGCATTGTCTCTCGGTCCTTCGGACAATATAATGTCGGCGGCGGATAGTAAGTCGGGATGGGCTCCTGCAACGGCTACACCCACCTCCGCCAGTTGAATCATATCGATGTCGTTATGGCCATCGCCAATGGCGACGATTTGATCAGGGGCGACGTTGAGATACTCAGCTACGTATTGCAAGGCGGTGCCTTTGTTGTTTTTTGGGGTATAGATTTCGATAATGGAGTCAAATTCTCCGTGTAAATTCCAAATTCTTGAAAGGACTTCTCCCTTGTATTTTTTTTGGACGTAATTACTGATGGCTTGGCCGCTCCCTTGTTTCCCAATAATGATAAATCCGTTAGGATCTTCTTTCAAGGTATCCTTCAAATGGCCTAAGGACAGTTGTGAATCGGGAGTTTTGTGAAGCAAGGGTTCAATTTCAACCTCTTCTTCAAACAAATAGATATGATCGCCTACTTCACTAAACGCATTTCGAATTAAATTGACATTGGTTTCAAAGATATCAATGATGTATTCTTTAGGAATAGTAAGGTTGACCACAGGAAAGGTTTTATCGAGCGGATGCGTGATTAAACCACCATTGTAGTTGATAATCGGAGTGGTCAAATCAAACGCTTCATAAGCAAACCGACTGCTTCGGTAAGGTCTTCCCGTCGCGATGACGACAAGATGACCCAGGGATTGGATGTGTTTGATGGTTTGAATGACCTCTTCGTTCAGTGTGTTGAAATCATATAGCAAGGTTCCATCGAGGTCAATGGCAAACAGATATTTTTTCATAAGGTTACCTCTTAAGTTATTGATTATTATCTCACAAGCCCATGGTTTTTGCAATCGATAATGATACAACCTCATGAAATATGATATAATAGACGTTAACATGGTGAGAGGTGTTTTGAATGGGATTTTATCTGAGTATCGTTCAATATCAATACATGCATTTAGCGATTGAATGGAAAACCATTCAGCCTTTTGCATTGGGTGTCGCCACGGGGTTTGTCTTGTTTGGTTTAATGATTGGTTTTGTCCTAATCACCGGACGTAAAAAGCAAACCAAAATCTATCGTAGCAAAGAAACACCCTTGATGGAAGAAGCCATTCAACAAATGATCGAAAACAAACAAAATCAATTGGTTGATACGGCGCGAATCGCCGATAACGCTTATTTTCGTGTGGCATTCGAGTTGTCGATTGAATTGATTACCGATATTGCCAAGTATTATTTTCCCGATTCAAAGTATCCTTTGTACGAATTATCGATTGAAGAATTGTTGAGTTTGAATTACTATATTACAAAACGATTGGAAAAAATCGTTAACAGTCGTTTCATTCGGCACTTCAAGAACTATCGAATTTCAACCATAGTTAATTTGTTAAACAAGAAAAAAGCCATCGAAAATTCCAAACTGATGAAACTGAGTCGACAAATGAAGGTTTCCAAGCTATTGTCCATCGGTAAAACGGTATTAAACTATGCGAATCCGGTATTTTGGTTTCGAAAACTCGCTATTAAGCCGTCTGCGACACTCTTGACAAAAGAGGCTTGTAAACTCATAATTGAAATTGTGGGAGAAGAAACCAATAAACTTTACAGTAAAAAGATGTTCGAGACTCCGGAGGACTTGGCAGTAGTCGAAGCCAAATTTGATCAAGAGTTATCGGAAGAAGCTGATTTGTTAGAGATTAATCAAGGGAGTGATGAGGATGTTATTCAAGAAAAAAAGAAACGTTGAACGCATCGTTCCTGGCTACGCACGTAGTGAAGATACCCGTCCGTTTTTTATTCCGAAATTATCGAAAATGTCGGACTCTGAAACATTGAAACGGCAATTTGTATCTCCCATTTTTGGTAAATCTGTCAAAGACGAAGTCGTGATTGAAAACGACCGAAAGTATTTCGGTGATATTGACAAGAAGTACGATGCTTTTCGTAAGACCAAGAAACTGACAAAAGAAGAGGCTAAAAAACGGTACGGGGATTCGTATTATGAGTTTCATGCCATTAGCAACGCCGATAAACAAAAAATCCTATCCGGTGAAATTGATATCGCCGATTTACAACGCAATAAAAAAGAAACCGATGTATTGGTTGACGAACACATCGATGATCGTCTCGATCATGGAACCGATGAAGTTTCCATCGATGAATTTTTCAAGGCGGTTGCGGCTCAGGACGATAATCAACCCGATTTTGATGACGTCACCAATCCACTCGACGACTTCTCGATTGAAGACGATGGCAAACTCGATATCAACCGATTTGGCCCCATTGAAGAAGAAGATGCGTCCGTTCTCTTTCAAGAAAACGAGGAAGTTCCTTCGGAAATCAAAAAAAGCGAACCGTCCTTCACAGAAGTCAAACCCGACCCAGAAACGGCAAAACGTTTAGAACAATATCGAGAACAAATTGTTAACCATTTTGATCGTTATCGATTGCCATCGATATCGCTCTTAAAAAAATCCGATAAAAAGGCAGATGAATCCAACGACTGGATTCAAACCAACATCGACATTATCAATCAAACCATGATTGCCTTTGATATCAGCGGTGAAGTATCAAACTATACGAAAGGCCCGACGGTCACACGTTATGAAATCTCGTTGGGATCCGGCGTTCCGACGAAAAAAATAACAGCTATTTCCGATAACATTCAGATGAATTTAGCTGCGTTTTCGATTCGTATCGAAGCCCCCATTCCCGGAAAAACCACTATTGGTATTGAGGTTCCTAACAAAGTCAGAGAATCGGTTTGCTTCGGTGATGTGATCGATAATCCTCGGTTCTTACAATCAAAAGATCCCTTATTGTTAGGGATTGGATTGGACATTGATGCTAATCCCGTGTACACATCGATTGAAGCCATGCCTCATGGATTGGTCGCTGGGTCAACTCAAAGCGGTAAGTCGGTATGCATCGCTTCCATGATTGCCTCAATTCTCTATAAAAACCGTCCCGATGAAGTGAAATTGTTATTGATTGATCCGAAAAAGGTTGATTTGCAACAATTCGCCGATATTCCTCATTTGATTACCCCGATTATTGACGATACCAAGATTGCAGTTGAAGCCTTGAAATGGGCTGTAACCGAAATGGAACGCCGTTACGACGTCTTAAAAAAATTCAAATCAATTAACGTCAAAGATTATTACGAACGCAAAATCAATGATGTCGAATTTGAAGCGATGCCACGGATCGTCATCATTGTCGAAGAAGCTTCCGATTTGCTCATCAATGGCGGACCCGAAGTCGAAGAACAAATCTTAAGACTGACGCAAAAATCACGTGCCGTTGGCATTCATTTGATTTTGGCGACACAACGTCCTTCTGCCGATATCTTAAAAGGCGCCATTAAAGCGAATATCCCAACCCGGTTCGCCTTCCGAGTTCCGTCCTCTACGGATTCAATGGTCGTATTGGATACCCCCGGAGCTGATAAATTATTAGGGCAAGGTGACATGTTGCTATCTGAAAATGGTAAGATTCGACGTCTTCAAGGGGCGTATTTATCAACCTCTGAAATTGAAGCGATTACCGATTTTATCAAAGGACAAGCGTACCCTCAGTACGTCTTTACTCATGAAGCATTAATAAAGACGAGCAAAGAAGTTGCTTCTGCTCAAGAAATCGACGAACTGTTTAAGGACGTTGCCCGTTACGTTGTCGACGAAGAAAAATGCTCACTTAATAAAATTACACAGGAATTTCAAATTGGCTTTAATCGTGCTAACCAAATAGTGGCCACGATGGAACTCTATGGCATTGTGTCTCAAAACGTTGGAACCAAGCCTCGCGAGGTATTGGTTTCCACGGAACGATTGGAAGCGCTTCTAGAAAAGTTAGGACAAACCTCATGATGACAATGGATGAAAACGAACCCATCATACCAGTTGAGGAACACGAACAAACGGATAATAAATGGAATCGAAGAGTGGCGTTCAAACGCCTCGAAATCATCGTTTCGTCCGTGATTGTTTTGTTGCTCATAACCATAAATCAAGGTCAAAAACTATTTTTGTTCGACTTTATGAGCGACACCTATGAAACCGATGGGTTACGCACGCTCTTCTCGACCAAACTAGTCGGCTATTTGATTTACGGTTTTTTATTGTTTATCTTGATTGTATCGATTATCTATCCCGAGTTGATTAAGAAAAACCCATCGGAATCGCTTCAAAGAAAATGGTTTGATTTTTTTGATTTGATTGGCGTAGTACCGATTTTCTTAATGGCTGTCGTAATCCTCAATTCCTACTTTTACAGCCCCGCCATTGTTCATGGACCTTCCATGGAACCGACTTTTTATGAAGGAAATGTGGTCATCATTCGCCTCGAACAAGACCCCTATCAAACCAATGAAGTCGTCATCTATGACCGTGGTGATGCGTTGTTAATCAAACGAATTGTTGCGGTTGCCGGCGATACCCTTGTCGTCGATGAAACAGGCGTTACCATTAATGGTGCTCTGATGGATTACGAAGGCAATGAATGGCAATATCATAATTATAACGGCGTGATACCGGATAATATGTATTTTTTAGTGGGCGACAATGACGCGTATTCGAATGATTCGCGTTACTTTGGCTTGGTGAGTGAAGACGATTTGTTAGGCGAAGTAGTCTTTACCTTCAATAACGGAAGGGATGATGGTTGATGAGTGTGATTCAATGGTTCCCCGGTCACATGGCGAAAGCCAGACGCCAAGTGGAAGAAAAACTTAATCTCATCGATATCGTGTTTGTATTGCTTGACGCCAGAGCACCAAAGGCTTCACAAAACCCGATGTTGTACGACATTATCAAACACAAACCCATGCTGTACATTCTCAATAAAGCCGATTTAGCGGATCAAAACTGTTTGTCGTCATGGATTGCCTATTTTGAAAAACAAGCCATTCCCGCCATCGCGATGAATTCTCTTGAAGGGAATGCCACCAAGGAAATTGTTTCAAAAGCGAAAAAAATACTCAAACCGTTGTTTGACAAAGAGGCTTCGAAAGGTTTAAAATCACGTCCTTTTCGAGCAATGGTCTTAGGAATTCCTAATGTTGGGAAATCGGCTTTCATCAATCGCTTGGCCAACCGAGTGGTCGCTTCTACCGGAGATAAACCGGGAGTAACCAAGGCGCAGAAGTATATTCGTGTTGAATCCGATTTTGAATTGATGGATAATCCTGGTATTTTATGGCCAAAATTCGAAGATCCCGATGTTGCCTATAAATTGGCGCTTTTGGGATCCATCAAAGATGATACGTTGCCCATGGATGATGTGGTTTTATATGGATTAAACTATCTGAATAAAGTATATCCGGGCCGAATAGAAGAACGTTATCATATTGAGAAGGTCAATCCCGACCACTTCGTAGAAACGCTTGATGCAATTGCTCACCAACGAAAAGCGTATCTTCCCGGTAAAGAAATTGATTATGAGCGTGTTATGAACGGCTTTTTATACGACCTTCGTCATAATAAACTTGGGCCCATCTGTTTAGAGAGTGCTGATTGAGTATGTATGAATATGAAACGTCTTTAACCGAGAAGGGGTACCATTTTATTTGCGGTGTCGACGAAGCCGGACGCGGTCCTTTAGCCGGACCGGTCGTTGCCGGAGCGGTTATATTAAATCAAAATGATAGAATTGAAGGGTTAAATGATTCGAAACAACTTACCGATAAAAAAAGACGACTGCTTTTTAACGAAATTAAACAACGCGCACTAGCGTATGGCATTGGCTTTGTGTTTCCCGATGAAATTGATCGCATCAATATCTACCAAGCATCTAAAAAAGCTATGCTACTAGCCATTGAAGCCATGGCAGTGAAACCGGATTGTTTGTTGACGGATGCGATGCCGATAACGACTTTAGCCATTCCGGTATTACCGATTATCAAAGGCGACACGTTGAGCGCATCGATTGCGGCAGGGTCCATTCTAGCCAAAGTGACGAGAGATGACTATATGATTCAAATGGCCAGTACGTATCCTCACTATGGATTTGATGTACACAAAGGGTATCCTACGAAACAACATAAAGAAGCCTTGGCGCTTTGGGGAGTTACGCCATTGCACCGGAAAAGTTATCATCCTGTCAAAACCATCATCGAACAACAATTAAGTTTGAATTTGTGAAAGAGGTACGCATGATTAAGGCATTAATATTTGATTTAGATGGTACGCTTCTCGATACCATCGATGATATTTCTGAAAGCATGAATGAAGCATTGATCTCGCTTGGATTAACAGGTTATTCGACCGATGATTACAAGCGTTTTGTCGGCATGGGTGTTGACCGATTGGTGGATGAGGTTTTATCAAACCAGTCAGCGGACCCGTCGTTCTTTGACTCCATAAAAACACGTTATTTAGCGAATTACACGCAAAAACGCGATGAGATAACGAAACCATATTCCGGCATTTTACCATTGCTCGATGAAATGATTCAAAAACAAATTAAGGTCGCGGTATTATCAAACAAACCGGATGTCGATACACAAGCGGTGATTGCCCATTATTTTCCAACGTATCCTTTCGCTGTTGTGATGGGAAAAAAACCCGATTACCCGATTAAACCCAATCCGAAAAGCGTTCATGAGATCATGGCCACTTTGGGCGTTGCCAACGATGAAATTTTATACATTGGTGATACCGGAACCGATATGATGACAGCAAAAAACGCGAATTTGCCCGCGGTTGGCGTGCTATGGGGATTCCGTCAAAAAGACGAACTGTTACGAAATGGCGCTGACTATATTATCAATCATCCCAGCGAATTGTTAACCATTATCGAAAGGATAAACCATGATTCTGTCAGTTGAAGAAGCGTTAAAACAATCGCTTCATAATAAGGTCATTATCTTCGAAACCGACACCGTTTATGGTGTGGGTTGTTTGGTCAATGATTTGGATTCCGTGAAACGAATCTATGAATTGAAGCGTCGTGAACCCGCTAAACCCATGGCACTGCTTTGTGCCAATTGGGATCAAGTCAAATCGTTGGTTCAGGCTTACGAGCCGGCCAAAAAATGGGCTGATAAGTATTGGCCGGGGGCATTGACGTTGGTATTTCCCAAACAAGATAGTGTTGATGATCGAATTACGGCCAATCAAAAAACCGTAGGCATTCGTATTCCCGATTCTAAAGTCGCTTTGCGATTACTTGAGAAATTCGGACCAATGGTTGTGACGAGTTTAAATTTAAGTAACGAACCGGCCATTTTAACCTTTCATGATGCCCTCGCGTTTGAAAATGTTGTTGATTTTATTGTCAAAGGGAGCGATTTGTCAGGGATTGCTTCCACAGTATACGACCCCTTCAATCACAAGATTTACCGTCAAGGGCTTGTGATAATTGATGATACGAGTTTATAACTCTGATTGAAATATTACGATTTTGTTTGTCAATGAAACCGTGTTTTGTTATAATTGTTATGGCCATTTATGGATTACTAAATAATTATATATAATTATATTTTAGGAGGCCTTTGATGAAAATTGCAATTGGAGCGGATCATGCTGGGTTTGTCTACAAAGAACCCATCATTCATTACTTGCAAGATCACGGTTACGACGTCATCGACGTTGGGACCAATTCAACGGTATCTACCGACTACCCAACATATGCTTTTAAGGTGGGGGAAACCGTCGCTACAAAAACAGCTGATTTGGGAATATTGATTTGTGGAACGGGAATAGGAATGTCCATTGCCGCCAATAAAGTTCCTGGCATTCGGGCTGCGGCCATTCAATCCACCTTCGCTGCACAAGCAACGAAAGAACACAATCACGCCAATGTCCTGTGCGTTGGAACCAGAACCAACACGCTTGACGAAGTACTATCGTTTGTTTCTTTGTTCTTAGAAACCGCCTATTCAAACGGTGAACGCCATTCAAAGCGCATCCAAATGATTTCGGAATATGAAAAGGAGAAACACTAATGGGAAAACTGGTCATCATCAATCATCCGTTAATTGAACACAAACTTGCCATCATTCGTAGCAAATCAACCGACACCAAAACGTTCCGTGAAAACGTCAATGAAATTGGTAGTTTGGTCACCTACGAAATTACCCGCGATTTACTCACAAAACCGGTCGAAGTAGAAACACCCATCACCAAAACGGTTTGTCAAACCTTGGCAAAAGACGTCGTGATTGTTCCTATTTTAAGAGCGGGACTCGGCATGGTTGATGGCATTCATACCGTAATTCCAACCGCAAAGATTGGTCACATCGGACTGTATCGCGATGAAAAGACCTTACTGCCTCACGAATATTACGTGAAGTTGCCGGAGAACATCGCTGAAGCTACCATCCTGGTTGTCGACCCGATGCTCGCAACCGGAGGGTCAGCGATTGTGGCCATCAATCATATTAAGGCAAGAGGCGGAAAAGACATTCGTTTTGTTGGTTTGGTCGGTTGCCCAGAAGGTGTCAAAGCATTGCAGGAAGCGCATCCGGACGTCGATATCTTCTTAGTCAAACAAGATTTACATCTCAACGAAGTGGGCTACATCGTTCCTGGACTCGGGGATTGTGGCGATCGTCTCTTCGGCACAAAATAATGAAATCAAATCATCAATCAACCTACAAAATCATCCAAATGATGATTCAATTTTTTATCGAAACATTTGTTTCCATCGCAATCGGTTATGTTGCCGGAAACTATCTCGATCAATGGTTGTTTGACGACAAACATATTTTTATCTACATTCTCATGATTGCCGGTATATTTGCCGGCTTTCGTAACCTTGTTATCCGGGCACTCAAACTTACAGGAGGTGACCATCATGAAAAAAACGACCAATCTCATTGAACGAACGTTTGTAGTTGCACTACCGACCTCGCTCATTGTTTTTTTCATCATTTATCTCATCACTCGTCGATGGGATGACGCCTTATCGTATGTTTTAGGGGTCGCTTCTGGGTTGATGCTCAATTCCTTGCAATATCGAACGATGAAGTCGACGTTTGCGAATCAGCCCAAATCCATTCCGCAACGCACGGTTTTGTTTTATCTTTTGAAAATGGCGTTTTATGGATTCATTCTTTATTACGTCAGTCAAGAACCGGATTACAATCTATGGTTTACGGCCGGTGGTATCTTAACGTACCGCGTCGTCTTATGGGTGGTTACGCTTGTCATGAGTCTTAAAAAGGCGGGTGAAGACGATGGGGCTTGAGTTTACGTTATTAGAGCCACTTTCCCCTAATGTCATTTCATCACTCATTGTTGTCGCAGTCTTAAGCCTAATCTTTATCATCGTAGGGACTCGCATTGGCAAACTGGATCCCAAAGAAACACCCAAGGGGTTTACGTTCTTCTGGATTATGGTTGTGGATATCTTCAATAAGTTCATCAAAGAACAACTTCCCGGCTCAAGATTCAAGTTGTTTGGACCTTACTTATTTTCTTTGATTATTTACCTGGCGGTCGCGAACACCATTTCGCTCTTTGGATTACAGCCACCCTTAGCGAATCTCGGTATTGCTCTAACGTTTTCGGTCATCACCTTCGTTTTGATAAAAATTGCCGAACTAAAATACATGGGTGTTGTCAAAAAACTCGATTCATTGCTGGGCTATGTAAAACCCTTAGCGCCGATTATGCTGCCAATCAACCTTATTGGCGAGTTCTCGACTCCGCTTACGATGGGCGTTCGTCTCTTCGGTAATCTAATGAGCGGTATGGTTATCTCCGTTATGGTCTATACCGTATTGCATTGGGCTGCCGGAATCTTTGCAGGAGTATTCATTCATCTTTTGTTTGATATATTCTTTGGTTTAATTCAAGCGTTTGTTTTCTTCATGCTTTCCCTGATCACCATTTCAATGGGATCAGATGCATAATAAAAAAAATATAAGTTCATTATAGGAGGAATTACCATGTTTTCAACTGTTTTCAATGCTGTTGTCAATTTCTTAACAGAATACAACGAACATTTTTCATCGGGTATGGCATATCTCGGAGCCGGCATCGCCATGATTGCTGGATTTGGACCTGCTATCGGACAAGGTTTCGCAGCCGGTAAAGCCGCTGAAGCCGTCAGCCGTCAACCCGAAGTACAAGGTAAAATCTTGGTTACGACACTCGTTACGCAAGCCGTTGCGGAAACCACCGGTCTTTACGCGTTAATCATCGCTATTTTATTGCTTGGTAAATAAATCATTGTCCCGTAAAGGAGGTGTTCGTGATGAATATCATCGATAAAATCACGAGTGCTGTATCAGAAGCCGTTGAAGCGGCGTTAGGCGTGAACTTGCTCGACATGTTTGTTCAGTTGATGGCCACGCTCATTTTGGTATTAATCGTCCGTTATTTCTTTTGGAATAAAGTAACGGCCTTTTTGGACAAGCGTCGAGAATTCGTCGATTCGGAATTGAAAAACGCTGAAACGTTGTCTCAAGAAGCTCAATTATTAAAAGAGACGACGTCAAAAGAAGCCGACGAATTAAAGAAGAATGCGCGACAAATTTTGGAAAGTACCCGTCATCAAGCTGAAGAAGAACGTCAATTGATTGTTCGCCAAGCCAAGCAAGAAGCCAAAAAAATCCAAGAAGACTCCAAACGTTCATTGGATTTGGAAATTGAAAAGGCAAAAGCCGAAGTCAATAATCAAGCAGTTGAATTAGCTGCCTTGATGGCTTCGCAGATCTTAGAAAAAGAAGTGAACGCAGCGAATTATCAATCAGGTTCATCATCCGTCAAACAGAAGGATGATTCTCATGAATGAGTTGGCTCGGCAATACGCTTTAGCTGCTTTTTCTCGCGCTTTTGAAACAAAGGAAGTTGAATTGTTTCAATCGCGATGGCAGGACGTCATTCAAGCGTTTGATAATCAGGCCTTAGCTTTTTTCAATCATCCGAAGATGACAAAACAAGAAAAAAAGCAAGTGATTGAATCGGTTGTTACCGATCCGTTATCCAAACACTTATTATTTGTCCTAATCGATAATCACCGGTTGAATCTCTTGCATGAAATTGCGTTTGAATACGACCGATTGGTCCTATCGATGAATGCGGTCATGGAGATAACCGTCTATTCCAAACAACCGTTATCTGAGGCGCAAACTCATCAATTTACCGAACGTTTTCATAATCAATATCATCGAACGATTCGTCTTATCAATGTGGTTGACGAATCGATTATTGCCGGTTATCGAATCAGCTATGATGGCTTTGTCATGGACGAAACCATCAATCGCCAATTGGATAATCTCAAACAATCTTTATTAAAATAACGAGGTGACGTATGAGCAAAATCAATCCGCTTGAAATCAGTTCGCTCATCAAAGAGCAAATCAAAAAATACGAAAAACAAATTAAAACCGAAACCGTTGGCTCGGTTGTCTCCATCGGCGATGGTATCGCCTTGGTCTATGGATTAGATAATGCCATGAGTGGCGAACTCTTAGCGTTTCCTAACGGCGTTTTTGGCATGGTTCAAAACCTTGAAAAAGACAACGTGGGTGTCATCTTGTTAAACGACGCAACGAGCGTCAAAGAAGGCGACGAAGTCAAAACAACGGGAAAAATATTGGAAGTTCCGGTTGGTGAGGAACTGATGGGTCGCGTTGTCAATCCATTAGGTCAAGCCATTGACGGACTCGGTGAAATCAAAACCAAAAAAACACGTCCGGTTGAACGTAAAGCCATGGGCGTTATCGACCGTCAAAGCGTCGTTGAACCCTTGAAAACAGGTATTAAGGTTTTGGATGCGTTGGTTCCGATTGGACGCGGACAACGTGAACTCATCATCGGTGACCGCCAAACCGGAAAAACATCCTTGGCTGTCGATACGATTCTCAATCAAAAAAACGACGATGTCATTTGCATTTACGTTGCCATCGGTCAAAAGGAATCCACGGTTTTAAACGTTGTCGAAACCTTAAAAAAATACGATGCCATGAAATATTCGATTGTGGTTGCCGCATCCGCTTCGGATCCTGCACCGCTCTTGTACTTGGCTCCCTATGCGGGGGTTGCGATGGCAGAAGAATTCATGTTTGAAGGCAAGCATGTCTTGATTATCTACGACGACTTGACCAAACATGCGATTGCGTATCGTGAACTATCGTTGCTCTTAAGACGCCCGCCGGGACGTGAAGCCTTCCCTGGCGATGTCTTCTATTTGCACTCTCGTTTATTGGAACGGGCTGCGAAATTAAATCAATCGTTAGGGGGCGGATCGATAACGGCATTGCCGATTATCGAAACCCAAGAAGGCGACATCTCAGCCTACATCCCAACGAATGTTATTTCAATCACCGATGGTCAGATATTCTTACAATCGAATCTATTCTATTCCGGAATTCGACCCGCGATTAACGCCGGGTTATCCGTTTCACGTGTTGGTGGATCTGCACAATACCCTGCGATCAAAAAAATATCCGGAACATTGCGTCTCGATTTAGCCAGTTACCGAGAATTAGAAGCGTTCACGCAGTTCGGTTCGGATTTGGATGACGCAACGAAGTCCAAGTTGGAACGGGGAAAACGGACCGTTGAAATCATGAAACAAGAATTGCACAAGACCTTGCCGTTCGAATTGCAAGCGATGAGTATTTTTGCGCTGACAAAAGGTCATTTGGATTCGATTTCTTTGGAGGATATCAAACGGTTTGAATCGGATATGCATCGATTCTTTGAACACGATTCCGATGGACAAACAATTTTAAATCATATTCGTGAGACCAAAACCCTACCTGATTTTTCAAAAATCAGTGCGGTTATCGATCGGTTTAAAACCGAATTTATTTAATCTTTTTAGAAAGGGGGCGTAAACATGGCTTCCATGCGTGAAATTAAAAACCGAATTACTGCGACCCAAAAAACATCGCAAATCACCAAGGCGATGAACATGGTCTCGGCTTCGAAACTTCGGAAGGCCGAGAAGCAATACCGTGCTTTTACGCCAACTAAAGACCGCATCAAAACCATTCTAGAAGATATTTTAGCGACCTACATCGATGTGACGCATCCTCTGTTAGAACCGAGAGATATCAAAAAGACAGGCTATCTCTTGATTACCTCAGACCGAGGATTAGCGGGACCGTATAACAATAATCTGCTTAAACAATTCAAGCAACACTTACGAGAACAACATTCGAAGGCCGATGATTACGTCATCGGAACGATTGGCTTCAAGGGGTATTCGTACTGCAAACGCAACCGACTTACTCTTATCAACAGCGAATCGATTGGTTCGCGCGACGATTTAGAATTCATCGATTTTCAAGCGTTATCGCGAGCGTTCATAACGATGTATCAAACGCATCAAATCGATAAACTCGTCGTTGTTTACAATCATTATGTCAATACCCTGACGCAAACCGTTCAAATGGAAACCTTGCTTCCGATTACGCATTTGAAAAAACAAAAAGACGTATCGGTTGCCGAGTTCTTATTCGAGCCCTCTCCGCAAGTCGTTATTGACCATTTGTTACCGATCTTTATGGAAAATAGTCTGTTTGGCATTATCCTGGATGCAAAAACAAGCGAGCATGCAGCACGCATGACTGCGATGAAGAGTGCGACCGATAACGCCGAAGAGGTTATGACCAAGTTGAATTTGTATTACAATCGAGCACGGCAAAATGCGATCACCAAAGAACTAACCGACATTATCGGTGGCGCAAATGCCGTCACATAGGAGGAAACCATGCCAAATTTAGGAAAAGTTGTCCAAGTAATGGGACCGGTTGTTGACGTATTGTTTGAAAACGGAATGCCGTCCATCAACAATGCGTTATTAATCGATATACCCGCTGAATCAAATCATGGGGTCGCCCTTCATTTGACGTTAGAAACATCGCTTTTCTTAGGCGATGGCGTTGTTCGAACCATTGCGATGGATTCAACCGATGGCTTGGTTCGTGGCATGACGGTTACCGATACGGGTTCTCCCATCAAAGTTCCTGTCGGCGATGTCACGTTAGGACGTTTGTTTAATGTCTTGGGTAATCCCATCGACCAAAAACCGATTGACTTAAAAAAAGCAAAATTAATGCCGATTCACCGTCCGGCACCGAAACTTGAAGAATTAAATACACAAGTCGAAATCTTAGAAACGGGTATTAAAGTCGTCGATTTGTTGGCACCCTACATCAAAGGTGGAAAGATTGGTCTTTTCGGTGGTGCGGGTGTTGGCAAAACCGTCTTGATTCAAGAATTGATTCATAACGTTGCTCAAGAACACGGTGGCATCTCCGTTTTTGCCGGCGTCGGTGAACGGACCCGTGAAGGCAACGACTTATATCACGAAATGACTGAGTCTGGCGTTATTTCCAAAACCGCCATGGTCTTCGGTCAAATGAATGAACCGCCTGGGGCTCGTATGCGAGTCGGGTTGTCGGGTTTGACGATGGCTGAATACTTCCGCGACGAAGAGCACCAAGACGTCTTATTATTTATTGACAACATTTTCCGCTTTACTCAAGCGGGTTCTGAAGTTTCAGCCATGTTGGGACGGATGCCATCTGCCGTTGGTTACCAACCCACCTTAGCAACCGATATGGGCCAACTTCAAGAACGAATTACGTCAACGAAGAATGGTTCCATTACGTCGATTCAAGCCGTTTACGTTCCCGCTGACGATTACACCGATCCAGCTCCGGCAACAACCTTCACGCACTTGGATGCGACCACCAACTTGTCTCGTAAGATTTCCGAAGAAGGCATTTACCCGGCCGTTGATCCCTTAGCTTCAACGTCACGGGCGTTGACTCCGGAAATTGTCGGCGAAGAACATTACCGCGTCGCACGCGAAGTTCAACGCACCCTACAACGCTATAACGATTTGCTGGATATTATTGCCATTTTAGGAATGGACGAACTGAATGACGACGACAAACTTTTGGTTCATCGTGCCCGTCGAATTCGTTTGTTCTTATCTCAAAATTTCCATGTCGCTGAACAATTTACGGGGCAAAAAGGAAGTTTCGTACCGGTACAAGAAACGGTTCGAGGATTCAAAGAAATCTTGGAAGGCAAATACGACGACTTCCCAGAAGATGCATTCCGTCTCGTCGGATCGATTGACGACGTCATTCAAAAAGCAAAGAAATAACCGAAAGGAGGTTGTCTTATGGAGATTAGCATCATTACTCCCGAAGGAGTATTGTATCATGAAGAAGTGACATCGGTTGTGATTTCATCGGCCAATAACGGCGAATATGGGATGCTCCCAGGACACCTTCCGATTGTTTCTACGATTGACACAGGTTACGTCAAGATGACGTATCAGAACTTGGTTTATTACGTTGTTATCGTCAATGGCTTGGTACAACAAGTTCATGACGTGATCACCGTCATTGCTCAAGATGCTTATATTGGTGATTCGAAGGAATCGGCATTTCATAATCTAGAAGCCATTCGTCGCTCGCGTATCGAAGAAAATAAGAAACGTAACATTGAGTTGGCATTGGCTGAAAATGAGTTAAAGAAACAAATCAAACAAACGGGCGCAGGAAACTTTTAGGTGATACTATGAAACGAGGATTTGAAATCATTTCAACGTATCAAAACCAAGGACTTTCGTTACCAAAACGAAAAACCTCAAAAAGCGCTGGTTATGATTTGCAAGCAGCCGAAACCAAAATGATTATGCCAAAAACGCAAGCATTTATTCCAACGGGGATGAGAGCCTATATGATGGATGATGAAGTGCTCATTCTTTCTGCGAGAAGCTCGCTCTTTAAGAAGAAAGCATTGATTCTATCCAATGGCGTTGGTGTTATCGATGCCGATTATTATGATAATGAAGAAAATGGCGGTCATATTTTCATTGCCGTATACAACCTGTCCGACCACATAGTAACGATTTCAAAAGGCGAAGCCATTGCCCAAGCCATGTTTCAAAAATACTTGCTTATCGATGATGACGCTCCTGAAAAGGAGTCCCGAAAAGGCGGCTTCGGAAGTACTGATAATTGACCATTCGATTGAATGGTTTTTTTATTGCATGATTTCGGGCGTTACCCATCGAATTTGCTTGCATTCTTAATGAATATTTGTTAAAATATTAGCGCCGTAAAAAATACACACACCGAGGAGTAAGGTGCCGAGAGCCCAATGGGTGGTACCTGCGTTGAATCGAGTGGAGGCAAAATCAAAAGAGGAGGATTCAAAAAAAATGGGAGTAATCTCCATGAAAGGCCTGTTAGAAGCAGGTGTGCATTTCGGGCATCAAACCCGTCGTTGGAATCCGAAAATGGCGAAGTATATCTACACGTCCAGAAACGGAATCCACATCATCGATTTACAAAAAACGAGCGATTGCATCGACGTTGCTTACAAAGCAATGTTTGACATCGCTGCAGCCGAAGGAAAGGTTCTGTTCATCGGCACGAAGAAACAATCACAAGAACCGGTTAAAGAAGAAGCTATCCGCAGCGGTCAATACTACGTTGACAAACGTTGGTTAGGCGGAACGCTCACCAATTTTAAAACGATTAAGAAATCCATTAAACGCCTTCAAGATCTTTACAAAATGGAAAAAGACGGCACATTCGCTGTTTTACCCAAAAAAGAAGTTATCAACTTACGTAAGGAAATGGACCGTTTAGAAAAATTCTTAGGTGGAATCAAAGAAATGAAGAACATTCCTCAAGCCATCTTCATTATCGATCCACGCAAAGAACGCAATGCAATTTTAGAAGCTCGCAAATTATCGATTCCGGTATTCGGAATTGTTGATACGAACTGTGATCCCGATGACGTTGATTACATCATTCCTGCCAATGACGACGCCTTAAGAAGCGTCAAACTAATCGTTTCCAAAATGGCTGATGCCATTATCGAAGCCAACGGTGGCGTATCCTTAGATCAAGAAGTTGCCGAAGAAGAAGAAAAAGTCATCGATTCTGAAGAAGAAGAAAAAGAAATCGTTGAAAAACCACAACCCAGAGTTGAAAAGAAAGCCAAAGTAGCTCAACCGGTTGTTGAAAAAGAAGTCAAAGTAGACGTAAAAGAAACGAAAGTTGAAGTTAAAGAAACCAAAGTTAACGTTGTTGTGGAAGAACCGAAGTTGGATCTTGAAAGCATGACCGTTACCGATCTTAAGAAACTAGCCAAAGAAAGAGGCCTTAAAGGCTACTCTACCTTAGTTAAAGCTGACTTGATCGAAGCCTTGAAATAATGCCAAAATAGGGGGCGAGTGAGCCTCCTATTTTTAAAGAATTGGCATTGTCTAAACCCAAAAGATATGATAATATAAATATAGTGTATTTAGGAGGAATTAAAATGGAAATTACTGCTAGTTTAGTTAAAGAACTTAGAGATAAAACCGGTGCCGGCATGATGGATTGCAAAAAAGCATTGATGGCTACCGAAGGCGACATTGCATTAGCCGTAGACTGGTTACGTGAAAAAGGCATTGCCAAAGCGGAAAAGAAAGCATCAAGAGTCGCTGCTGAAGGCGTTGCAAAAATCGCAATCGATGGCAACAAAGCCGTCCTTTTCGAATTAAACTGCGAAACTGATTTCGTTGCTAATAACGAAAAATTTGCGAACCTTGTTGAAGCCGTTGCTTCAGTTTTGATTGCTTCAGACGCCTCAACGACCGAAGCGGCGTTAGAATTATCCGTTAATGGAAAAACGTTGAAAGAAATGTTGTTAGAAGCCGTATCCAGTATCGGCGAAAACATTACGCTTCGCAATGTCCAAGTTATTCAAAAAACCGATGACCAAGTGTTTGGTCACTATTCCCATATGGGTGGCAAAATTGTTTCGTTGGCAATCTTAAACGGCGGCGATCAAGATACCGCTAAAGACATTTCCATGCACGTTGCCGCCATGGCTCCACGCTTCTTACAATCCAGCGATATTTCAGCTGAAGAATTGGCTCACGAACGTGAAGTGTTGACGAAAACGGCATTAAATGAAAATGCTGAATCCGAAAAACCAAAACCAGAAGCCATCATCATTAAAATGATTGAAGGCCGTTTGGCAAAAAACATGAAAGAAATTTGCTTGTTATACCAACCATTCGTCAAGAACCCAGATCTTACTGTTGAAGCGTATGTTTCCAGCAAAGGTGGAAAAGTTGCTGCTTTTAAACGTTTAGCAGTGGGCGAAGGCATTGAAAAGAAAGAAGAAAATTTTGCCGAAGAAGTCATGGCTGCCGTAAAGTAATAACCGATTGAGGACACTTTTTTAATGTGTCCTTTATTTTCATTATGAAAGGGGATAAGACATGAAAAAAATTGTAATGATTAAGTTGAGTGGCGAAGCGATGGCCGGTAAATCTGGCATCGGGATTGATCCACTCGTCGTTAAATCCATCGCTCATGAAATCAAAGAAGCGTACGATCTTAACATTTGCGAAATTGGTATCGTCATCGGCGGAGGGAATATCTTCCGTGGCAGATTGGCAACCGAAATGGGAATTGAACGATCCAGCGCTGATTACATGGGAATGATTGGAACCATTATCAACTCCTTGGCATTGCAAAGTTCTTTAGAAGCATTAGGGGTCGAAACACGCGTCATGTCTTCCATCAATATTCCGCAAGTGTGTGAACCCTATATTCAACGAAAAGCAATCAGTCATTTGGAAAAAAACCGGATTGTGATCTTCGGTGGCGGTACGGGTAACCCGTATTTTTCTACCGACACAACGGCAGCTTTGCGAGCCGCTGAAGTGAATGCATCCATCATTTACATGGCTAAAAATGGAATTGATGGCGTGTATGATCAAGATCCCAAACACAATCATGGCGCAAAGAAATACGAATCCTTAACCCATCAAGACGTTTTGCAACAACAATTGATGGTGATGGATTCTACCGCTGCGGCACTATGCCATGATAACAACATCGATATTTGTGTCTTTGATATGAACGTAAAAGGCAACATTAAGCGGGTCATTATGGGGGAACCAATCGGTACCATGATCCGTAAACAATAAAGGAGGAACGTCTATGCCAGAAATGATTTTAATGAACGCAGAAGAAAGAATGGAGCATACGATTGATGCTTTACATCGTGAATTTTCCACGGTAAGAAGTGGTCGTGCAAACCCCAAAATGTTCGAACGCGTCACGGTTGATTATTATGGAGCCGATAGTCCCATTAATCAAGTCGCTGCCATTACCGTACCAGAAGGCAATCAACTCTACATTAAACCGTACGACAAATCGTTGCTTCAAAAAATTGAAAAGGCTATTTTTGCAGCCAATCTTGGAGTCACACCCACCAACGACGGTGTCGGTATTCGCATTGTGTTGCCGCAAATGACCGAAGAACGACGGAAGGAAAATGTCAAAACCATCCACAAGATGGCTGAAGATAACAAAGTCGCGATTCGAAACATTCGTCGAGATGCCATTACCGAAGTGAAGAAATTGGAAAAAGATAAGAAATTATCGGAAGATGACTCAGCTTATTGGCAAGAAGAAGTTCAGAAGTTGACCGATAAATTCATTGAGAAAATCGATCAAGTCTTCACTGAAAAAGAAAAAGATATCATGCATATATAAGACTAGTTTTCTAGTCTTATTTTTCTAGATATGGTCAATAATGATCGACTTGGTGTATAATAGAATAAGTTAGGAGCGATTCGTTATGATGTTTAGAAAAAAACAAACAATCACAATTCCCAAACATTTAGCCATTATACTAGATGGTAACGGACGTTGGGCAAAACAACGTGGCATGACCCGAACGCAAGGACATCAAGCGGGAATTGAGAATATTCGACGCATGACGCTGCTCTGCCAAGAGATGGGCGTTCAGGTATTGTCGGTCTACGCATTTTCGACCGAGAACTGGAATCGTCCTCAAGCAGAGGTCGATTATTTGATGACAATGCCGTCTGAATTTGAAAAAAAATTCAGTGCTGACTTTGAAAAAAATGATGTTAAGGTTATGTTCAGTGGTCGCAAAACGAAGTTATCGAAAGAGAATCTTGAGATTTTAGAACGACTAACGACTTCGACCGCACATCGAAAAGGCATTATTCTTAATGTTTGTTTCGATTACGGATCGTATACTGAATTGACGGAAGCGGTTCAAGTTATTGCTTCAAAAGTCAAAAATGAGATGTTGGCGGTCGAAGAGATTACACCGCAGACAATCACCGATCATTTGTATACAAAAGATTTACCACCACTCGACTTATTGATTCGAACGTCAGGCGAGTTGCGTTTATCGAATTTCTTATTATGGCAAGCCGCTTACGCCGAATTTTATTTTACACCCGTTCATTGGCCGGCTTTCGGACGCAATGAATTAGTTAAAGCATTTGAATCGTACGGTCAACGCCATCGCCGTTTTGGCGCTATCAAGGAGTGATTTCATTGAATCAACGATTTTTAACGGCCATAGGCATGGCACTGGTTATGATTCCGATTCTTATCTTCGGAGATTATTTCATTATCTTTGAACTTTTTTGCTGGTTACTGTCGATAGGCGCAGCCATCGAATTTCAAACGATGTTACACCATCAAAAACCGTTACCCACACTCTTGAAAATTACCAATATTGTGGCATCTTCGTTGCTGTATTGGGGTGTTGTGAGCGTCATGATTTTTGATGTTAACGCATTGGTTATTTTGTTAATCATCATCGGTGTTTTACTGATGAATACCGTACTCATGATTTTTATCGAGGCGGTCACGCCTGATGATATCAGTCGCGGATTGTTATCGGTTCTTTATACAAGTTTAGGTTTTGCGGCGTTTGCCTATTTAAGGCAAGAGAGCATTTGGATGGTGGTCTTTGTACTGGCCATCGTCATGGGAACGGATATGGCAGCGTATTTCTTTGGAATCCGTTTTGGTAAACATCGATTAGCGGTGAAAATTAGTCCCAAGAAAAGCATCGAAGGTGCCGTTGCTGGATTAGCATTTGGAATTCTTATTGGTACGCTATTGGGATACTTCATGGATTTATTTGCAGGTCGATCGGTTTTCTTCTATTTGATGATTTCTCTGTGGATTTCAGTGATTGGTCAAATCGGTGATTTGGTCGCTTCAAAATTTAAACGACAAGCACAAATCAAAGATTTCTCTCATATCTTTCCGGGTCATGGAGGTATTCTTGATCGCTTTGATTCATCGATGTTTGCGGCTTTACACCTTGTCATGATTATGATTATTATTGGGTTGATTTAGTATGAAAACACTCTATTTGTTGGGTGCTACGGGATCGATTGGACGTCAAACCCTCGATATCGTTCGTCAAAATCCAACTGAATTTAAAATAGGATCGCTGACTGCGAATCATCGAATTGATGATTTGATAACGCTCATTGACGAATTTCATCCAGCGTATGTTTCAGTGGGCGAAATGAACGATGCAAAGCTTCTTCAAGAACGATTCCCGACACTTCATGTTGGTTGGGGAGAAGACGGATTAATACAAGCAGCTACTTATCAACCGGATGATCAATACGGACTATTGGTCAATGCATTGGTCGGAATCGTCGGACTGTTACCAACGGTCAAAGCCATTGAAATCAAGCGAACCATTGCGCTGGCAAACAAAGAAACCCTGGTTGTAGCCGGTGACATTATCAATGAACTATTAACAACCCATGGTGTCGAACTTTATCCCATTGATTCTGAACATTCCGCCATTTGGCAGTGTTTACGGGGTGAAGATTATAAAACGATATCAAAATTAATCATTACGGCCAGCGGGGGTAGTTTTCGCGATTACGTCCGGAGTCATCTAGAGTCCGTGACGGTCGAAGAAGCACTAAGCCACCCGAATTGGTCGATGGGAGATAAAATTACCATTGATTCGGCAACGATGATGAACAAAGGATTTGAAGTCATCGAAGCCCATCATTTGTTTCATCTTCCACCAGAAGCCATTGAGACGGTTATACACCGTGAGAGCATCATTCATTCGATGGTGGAATTTACGGATCATTCGATTATTGCACAACTATCCGATCACGATATGCATCTTCCCATCTCATACGCATTGTTTTATCCTCAGCGAAGAGAAAATCAAGTTCAATCTTTGAATTGGACAAAACTCAAACAATTGACGTTTTCAGACGTATCGTTTACGCGTTATCCGTGTTTAGGTTATGCCTATGATGCTTTAAAACGGGGTGGGAATGCACCGGCAATACTGAATGCGGCCAATGAAGCGGCAGTGGATTTGTTTTTAAAAAGAAACATTTCCTTTTTAGAAATTGAAACGATTGTGGGTCAAGCCATTTTGAACAACGATTGGATTGAAAAACCAACACTGGATGAATTGCTAAAGACGGACCAAATCGTTAAAGCTGCCATTTACGAACATTATCTAACTAGAAGGTGATTATTATGGGAATTTTACAAGTTATAGGAAATATACTGCTTTTCATCGTTGTTTTGTCAGTCGTCATCATTATTCATGAATTGGGTCATTTTTTCTTTGCGAAACGAGCCGGTATTCTCTGCCATGAATTTTCGTTGGGTATGGGGCCTCGGATTTGGAGTAAGAAAAAAGGTGAAACGACGTATTCGCTTCGAGCTTTTCCTTTAGGAGGCTTTGTCTCGATGGCGGGCGAGGAAATCAACAAAGACATCATTAAAGTCGGAGACACCGTTAAATTGATGTTTGATGAAACTCATCAGGTCAAACGGATTATCCTAAAACCAAAAGCCAACACTTATAGCGATATTGAAAACACAGTGGTCGATAAAATTGATTTATGGGGTGAAAAGATGGCCCCGCTCTATATCAACGACTACACGGTTCGACGAGATGCGTTTTACTTAATCGATGGGGTTGATTTACAAATCGCTCCCGAAGAACGTAATTTCAATACCAAGAACAAACGTCAACGGTTTATGACGACGTTTGGCGGACCGATGATGAATCTCATTTTAGCGTTTGTTGTGTTCTTACTGATGGCACTTTTTTGGGGGGTTGGCGATCCAGCGAGTACCGTTATTAGCGAAGTCACAACGAATTCGCCGGCATCGTCAATTTTACAAGATGGTGATGAAATCATCGCAATCAACGGGGTTACCGTTTCATCGTGGAGTTTGGATAACGGATTGGCTTCCATTAATACCGAACTGAATAAGTACACACTTGAAGAAATCGTCTTTACCGTCGTACGTGACGGTCAAACCTTGGTACTATCGCCCATTAAGAAACAAATGTTGTTCTACAATCTTGGCTTTACGAGCACAACGAACAGCGATGACTTAATCATCGGAACGCCGCTTTACAAAACGACGGAATTGAAATCGGGAGACCGAATTATCTCGATTGACGGCGTAACCATGAATTCATGGCAAGACGTCATTGATTTTTCATCAACTTATGCAGGCTCAACCGACGATGATCCCACCGTTATTGTCATAGATAGAAACGGTGAAACGAAAACCTTTGAATACGTCGCCTACAACGAAGATACGTTATCGGCAATGGGACAAGCTGCATTTTTGACGAGAGTCGGAATTGCCGGTTCTTCAAAATTTTCATTCTTTGGATCTTTTGAAGCTGCGTTTGCAAGTTTATACCGTTCCTCAATCTCGATTTACGCCACGTTGGGTTTGTTATTTACAAGCGATCAAGTTGGCATCGGTGATCTCTCTGGATTCGTGGGTATTTACTCGCTCACGTCCGAAGCCGCCAGCAACGGTCTTCAAAGCTTGTTATCGTGGATTGGTTTGTTATCGGTTAATTTAGGATTGGTTAATTTATTGCCGATTCCCGCTCTTGACGGTGGTCGATTGGCGTTCATCGGTTACGAAGCCATATCGGGTAAAAAACCGAATCAGAAAGTCGAAAATCTACTTCATACAATTGTTCTATTCATGCTTTTTGGGTTAATGATCTTCATTACCTACAAAGACATCTTGAGGCTGTTTGGAATTTAACTATACAAAACCAACCCAATCGGTTGGTTTTTTTACGCTTTCACAATGGCTAAAGATAGGGTTTTTATGATTTATTTAATGGATAAGAAAGAAAAACAGAAAAGTTAAATTTTCCCGGTAAATAATAGTTGACTTAAAGAAATTGGTATGATAGAATATAAAAGCGCGCAAGAGAGAAAGCGGCGCACAGGTCTTTGAAAACTGAACAGAAAGCAAGTACAACAATAAACTTCGAAAACAAAAGAATGAGTTAAGAAAACAATTCATAAAACAAATGGAGAGTTTGATCCTGGCTCAGGATGAACGCTGGCGGCATGCCTAATACATGCAAGTCGAACGGACATAGCAATATGTTAGTGGCGAACGGGTGAGTAACACGTAAGTAACCAACCTTTAAGACGAGGATAACCACTGGAAACGGTAGCTAAAACTGGATAGGATATCTTATCAAAAGATGAGATATTTAAAGGTGCTGAGAGGCACTGCTTAGAGCTGGGCTTGCGGCGCATTAGATAGTTGGTGGGGTAATGGCCTACCAAGTCGACGATGCGTAGCTGCGCTGAGAGGCGGAACAGCCACACTGGGACTGAGACACGGCCCAGACTCCTACGGGAGGCAGCAGTAGGGAATTTTCGGCAATGGGGGGAACCCTGACCGAGCAATGCCGCGTGAATGAAGAAGGTCTTCGGATTGTAAAGTTCTGTTATTGAGGAAGAATGTTATCGATAGGAAATGATTGATAAGTGACGGTACTTGATTAGAAAGTCCCGGCCAACTACGTGCCAGCAGCCGCGGTAATACGTAGGGGACGAGCGTTATCCGGATTTATTGGGCGTAAAGCGTGCGTAGGCGGTACACTAAGTCTGTTGTAAAAGATCACAGCTCAACTGTGTAGGGCAATGGAAACTGGTGAACTTGAATATGGTAGAGGCAAGTGGAATTCCATGTGTAGCGGTGGAATGCGTAGATATATGGAGGAACACCAATGGCGAAGGCAACCTGCTGGGCCGGAATTGACGCTGAGACACGAAAGCGTGGGGAGCAAACAGGATTAGATACCCTGGTAGTCCACGCCGTAAA
>CAZCSO010000012.1:0-55890 GCA_964501315.1 uncultured Candidatus Izemoplasmatales bacterium
CAAACTGTGAACAATCATCTTTTTTTATGAAAAAACAGACGATAATACGTCTGTTTAAAGGTTATTCAAGGGGGCGTTGATTGTAGAGGTCAATAAGTTCAACAAGCGGTAATGCCAACAACGATTCAAAATCGGCCTGCGTCGTATAAACATCGTAACTGTAGTAAACCGACGTGACAATCTGATAATGGAGGATGCTTACATTGTATTCGTCTGCCGCATACTGCCATGCTGAAAAGACGGGTATCGATCCAGTTGTATTGGTTGGAGTAGTAATCGATGATTCGTATCCGGCCGTCGAATCCAGCGAATCATTGACAGCGGAGTCCGTATAGATGGGAACCGTAAATTCATCGGTTGTTTTGGACGTCGCGGTCACTAAAGTGGTTGTTTCCGTGATGAATTGATGCGAATCGATTATTAACGATGTGATCGTCAAGGTCGTCAATGTGTCGTCAATGGCTGATTTAACTGATGTAAGATCGGTCCATTCTCCCGAAGAAAAGGATACTAAAATCGCTGATTCTTGAGGATTGGGTGTTTCACCAAACATGGATTGAACCATCGATTCAAGTACGTCTTGAGTGGACTCATGCCAATAGTTGATCTCAGAAAGTGACTCTTCGGCGTCGTCATTCAAAGCTTCGACATCGACAACTCGACCAAAGCGATTGACAGATAGCTCGTAAGCAGGGTTCATTTCGACATTTAGGGTCGCTACCGGAGAAAATTCGACGATTGTAAAACCGATGCCAATCACTCCGAGAAGCAAACTCATCATGGAATAGATTAGTTTGAATGGTTGAAAGCGAGGGGCGGGTGCAGAATCGGTAATCGTCAGTTCTTGTAATACCTCTGCAAAGGCTTCTTTATGGGATGTAATCGGAAGCGATGCGTGCATCGCCATCGATTTTTTTAATTGTGAGTACCGCATCTTAATCCTCCTTTACGGCTGCTTTCATTTTTTTAACGGCACGTTGATACAACCATGTGATGGTGCCGATGGGTTTGTCGAGCGCTAACGCAATTTCGCGATGCGTCAACTGATCGATGGTGTGCATGATGACCACGTTGCGTTCGTTTTCGTCTAATACCGATAAAGCTTTTTGGATGATGGCTTGGTGTTCCATCTCGATTTCTACGTGACCGACCAACGCGTAATTGTCTAAAAAATCCAAATCATCGCCCGTATACACGACTCGTTTTTGCGATTGGTATTCGTTGATTGCCAGTCGTTTCGCCATGGTGACCAAATAGCCAACAATGTGTCGTTCTTGATAACGGTGAATCTGTTGCAAGAACCTCAAATACGTATCTTGCACGATGTCTTCCGCTTTGCTTTTGTCTCGAACAATCGCCAAGACACTGTAGAACACGATTTTGTTGGTGCGATCGTAAAATTCATCAAAAACAGAAACTTCACCGCTCTTTAATCGTTTTACGATTTGTTCAAGGTCTTGCATCAGTCTCACCTCCTGAAGGATGCGACTGATGGTTGATGACACTCATATAACAGTCGAACATCCGTATTTATTGTTATTTTTCAAAAAACCATGCAAAAAAGGATGTTATTCATCCGTTTCTGAATCAATAACATCCTTAAACGTCGCTTTTTTCCGAATTTTACCATCTTTACGATGGACGATGACGTCAGAATCGGATGTCAACGCTTTAATGGTCGCAAAACTGATGGCTTCTCTCTGCGTTTCCAAAACGGAGATAATCGTTTCGCTTCCTTCTTTTTTGACATACCATTTATCGTCAATAGGACGGTATAATACGTGATACTTAGGCGGTGTTTTCTTTTTGGGTTCTGCTTTTTTCTTGATGACCTGCGTGACCGCTGGTTCGCTCTTTTTGGGTGCCGGCGTCGGTTTGGGCGTTGATTTGACTGTTTTTTTAGGTTTGATATCGTCATCAAGAGGGGGTAATGTCCGTTTTATCATGGGTGGAACGTCTTTTTTTATGGGTAAAGGTTCCATCGTTTCGTTGGTTATTTTAGGTTCCGGTTTATCGTAATGGATTGGTTGAGGATGACTTTCTTCAACCAGTATGGTTTCGGTAATCTGCGTTTCATCCGGTTCACTTTCTTTTATTTCTACGTTTTCCATGGGTTCGTCATCGAGTAAAGGTTGAATCGGATTTTTGAGACTGTCCGGCGTTTCCAACTGAGAAATGGGTTCGTGATGCGTTGCTTGTGGCGGTTCCTGATTCACGATGGGAGTTTCTTCTTGTTCGGAACGATAGGATACAACGCCGGTCTTAAGTGAATTGCCCTCGCGCTTGGCCTCTCTGGGTTTTGGCTGTTTTTGATTGTCTTCGTTTTCTACCGGTGCGAGCGTCGTTGATAATACGGGTCGTTTAAATGCTCGCTGATGGATTTTTTTGAAGATAAGAAAAGATACTACCAAGAGCAAGACAACGCCAAAAACAAGGCCTAAAAATAGTCCGTATTTTTCTAGAAAGTCAAGTAAGACTTGCATTGGCTCACCCCCTTAAGCATTAGAATAACTTCATTTGTTCATGATCCTCTGGGTGAATGTGTTTCACAAAATCACCCATGGCGTATTTGATTTTGTTTTTCTTGCACGCGATGACAAATTCTTTTTTTAGCTTTTGTGCATCGGGTGATTGACACGACGGTTTCGAACCAAAGTGATCCATATAAACATTCTTAAGTCCTGGGAACTCACGATCAATGAGTTCATAGAATTTTCGACGTTTTTCATCGTTAAGGATCATGCCAAACGTTGGATAAACGTATCGGATTTTTAGATCTTTCGCTTTTTGTATTATTTGAAGGTACGTTTCCGTCGTATCGTTGATATACGGAATAATCGGCGATAACAAAATCCCACACGGTATTTTTTCTAATTCGAGTTTATGGAGCAGTTTCCACCGTTGCGATGGCGTACAATACTCTGGTTCAATCCGTTTTGACAACTCGTCCGAGTAGGTGCTCATGATCACCATGACAAAAACCTGACTATGGCGTTGGATGGCTTTCAACTCATCCAGATTCGCTAAAACTCCATCGTTTCGGGTGAAAATGACGACACCATTGCGGCTTTGATCGAGCAATTTCAGTGCACCCTGCGTAAGGTGATGGATGGATTCTAATTCGCTGTACGGTTCGCCACCTTGTCCGATGCCAATCAATTTACCCGTGATGCCCCGTGTCAATTCATCGTTCAGAATCGAAATAGCGGATTCAATAGGCATTAACTCGCGCTGAAAAAACGGCGATAAAACGTCGTTTTTCTGCAACGACTTATGACCGTAGAGATTGAGATCAAAATCGATACCAAACCATTTTTTAGGGGCTTTTGATGGCAAAATGATCGTTTTTATCGATAACACACAGCCTCACTCCTTTAATAACGCCAAATCAATATTAACAAGATAAAAACCAATAAAAACAAACCGTATTGAACATAAAAAGGATAGGCTTTTTGAGTTTTAATTGCGGTTTCGAGTGGTTTTGTCAATTCTTTCACTGTTTTTTTATTCGTTGGTTTGATGAGGATAAAGGGCCATTTAACCCAATGAATGGATTCTTTCAATTCATCATCGAGTAATTCAGGATTGCTCATCAATGTTGCTTTGACCGCTTCATAACCACTGATGTTCAAATTAAACATCATTAACCACGTTTCATTGCGACGGTAAGTTAGAAAGCTTACTACAGCATAAACAATCAAACAGCAACCCATCACAATACCAACAGCGAGATAATTCGTTGTTTCACATAGGATAGCGCTGCTCAGGACAATCAAACCGAAGCCTATGCTATCGATGATTTTTACGACGTAATGATGTTTGAACGAAGGGATTAATAGCGCATAGATGATGCCAACGGAAGCGACGGCTTTTAAAATGATTTCAATTAGTTGCATAGTTTACTCCGTTTCCAAGTAAGGCTTAAGGGTAGCGATTAATTCGTCGATGGATAAGACCGCTTCAATCGAAACGATGGGACAGGTTAACTGTTTCATCCATTCTAAGTGTTGTTTGCGGCTTCGGGTGGTCTCATCGCCGTTATCGTATTGTTTGACCCATTCAAGGAAATCTAAATGCTGTTGATATAAATCGCCTCCGGGTTTAACACGATCGCCGAACCGATGGGATTCTCTGTGCTTGATTCGTTCGACTCGAACATCCGTTGGCAAATGAAGGTAAACGGCTAAATCAAGACGAGAAATAAAAACATCCCCCCATCCGACGAAAGCGCCGCTGATGACGACGTTATCGTGTTGTTTTAACCGGTTCTCAATGATTTTAATGCGTTCACTAACATCACGTTTGACTGTGAAGGGGGGATCCGTAGGACACCAAAAGACATCATCGATATCAATCAAATGAAATCCATAACGTTGACAGATGGCTCTTGCGAGCGTTGTCGTTCCCGAACCGGATGATCCGAAGATATGGATGATTTTCATAGCCCACCTCCTATTTTGCAAACATAATTCTTTCGCTTTTGAACATTTTGTTGAGAATGAAGACAAGAATAGCCACGTACATTAAATTCGCCGCCAACGTAATCAACAGATACAACCACGTTCTTGGGTCAAATAACAAAATGGCCGTCAACGTCTGAACGGTATTGTAAATGGGTACAAGGTACATAAGCGCCATCGGATTGGCTTTCGAACCGAACATCGAGCTGATGCCCACTAATATCGTTAAGATATAGATAGGCATAATCAAGGTGTTGGCCTCTTTTAACGATTTGGAATACGCGGATATGATCGCAATCATTCCAACCATGACAAAGACAGTCGAAAACAACAATAACAAAATCATGAGGTAATCGGAAAAACCATAGATACTGACGTCGATTTCTCCCATTTGCATAATCTTCGGTAACGAAATAAGGATGCCTATAAACGATGATATCGCCGATATCAAAGCGAGCATACCCAAACTCAGTATTTTACCCAAGGCAATCTCACTTCGTTTGACGGGCGTAATCAAAAGGGTCGCCATGGTTCCACGTTCTTTTTCTCCCGCAATCGATTCAGGTCCAATTGACATGGCTCCGGCAAACAAGAACATGATGACCAGCATCGGTAACATCATAGCCATCATTTCCCCAATCATTTCTTCTTCGTCGAGCGGGGTCGATGAGATAATCGCATCAAAGAACGAAATGTCACCGTACGTTTCGGTAACATAACCGGCACGCAATGTTTCTAGATAACTCATGAACCGAGAAGCGGTTGCGTCGGATTGCATTTCATTAGGATTATAATAAAGGCTCATTTCGGGTTGCGAGGTACCCACTGTCGCTTCAAAATCAGAGGGGAAGACAATGAGCAAATCCCACTCTCGATTATCGATTAAGTCTTGATAGTCAGCGATTTCTGAAGAATCAATCGTCGTAATGACGGCTGTTTCATCCGTTTCATACATCTGATAGATGCTTGAAAAAGTTCCAAAATCATTCACAATGGCTATCTCGGACGGTTCATCGGGTTCGATGAAACTGGTGATGGCAGACCCCATAAAACTGTAGATAATAAATATCATCAAGCCGGGTAGAATCATGACGCTGAAAATCAAGCGTTTGTCTTTCATGACCCGGTCCCATTCTTTTTTAAAAATCGTCATTAGATTACGCATGGATCTCACCTTCGCTTTCGGCTTGGACAAGATCAAAGAATATGGCTTCTAAATCCGATTCGGACGTTGCGAGCTCTTTAAGCGGTTTATCAAGCATCAATTTACCGTTGATAATGATGCCGACGCGATCGCACAACCGTTCTACCAAACTGAAAATATGCGTCGATACAATCAACGTTTTTCCTTGGTCACGAAGTTCCTTCAAATAATCGGTCACCACTTTGGCGGTCAACACATCGAGTCCATTGGTCGGTTCATCAAAGATGATGACATCGGGATTGTGAACCAAGGCAATGGCAATCGATAGTTTTTGTCGCATACCGGTGGACAACTCGCCGACTTTCACTTCGGCGAAATGATCGATTCCGAATTTTTCGAATAACGTTTTTTTACGTTCCTTGGCGGTCATTTCAGCGACACCATGCAGGTTGGAAAAATAATCGTATAAATAATTGGGTGTGAAAAAATCTTCAAGCTTCAATTCGTTCGTTAGAAAACCGATGGATCGGCGAACCGTTGTTTCATCGGTCAAGACGCTATGTCCGTGAATCGTAATATCGCCTTCATCGGGCTTGATCAACGTTGAAATGCACCGAAGTGTGGTCGTCTTTCCAGCACCATTAGGACCTAAGAGACCATAAATTTCGCCTTGGTACGCTTCAAAGGATAATTGATTGACGGCTTTTTTGTAGGGAACCGATACGTGTTCTATCTTTTGTTGTTTTTTAGACAGTTTAAAGGTTTTTGAAATTGATTTTACTGTTAAAACGGGATTCATTCGTTAGCACCTTCTCGCATGAGTTATCATCTATAGTTTATCAAATTTTTCACTGATTGACAATGAAAAATCCGAACACAAGCGTCCTTATGTTTTATTTTAACGTATTTTCAATGAAATGGTGTAAAAAAAAAAGAAAAAGTCTAAAAATAGACTTTTAACTTTTATTCAGTAGCTTTCGTCAATGCTTTTTTTGCTTGATCACATAAAGCCGTAAAGCCTTTTGGATCATTGATAGCGATATCGGATAATACCTTGCGGTTTACGTCGATGCTGGCTTTGTTCAAGCCGTCCATTAGCCGTGAATAACTGATATCATTTAACCGTGCAGCAGCGTTGATACGCGTAATCCAAAGTTTGCGGAAATCGCGTTTTTTTCTACGGCGATCGCGATAAGCGTACGCCAATGAATTCATGACTTGTTCTTTTGCGGTTCTGAATAAAAGGTGTTTGGCACCGTAATATCCTTTGGCTAATTTTAATACTTTTTTACGTCTTTGTCTGGTGACATAGCCACCCTTAACTCTTGGCATGTTAAATTCCTCCTCTTACAAGTAAGGAACTTGGTGCTTAATACGTTTTAAGTCCGAGTTCCCCACCACTTCTTTACGACGCTGTTGACGATTTTGTTTGGGTGATTTATGGCTCATTAAGTGGCCTCCAAACGTACTAGCTCTCATTAAAAGACCGGTACCGGTTCTTTTCAAGCGCTTTTTTGTTCCCGAATGGGATTTCATTTTTGGCATGATTCTTTCCTCCGTTATTTTTTCTTGGGTGCTAAAATTTGTGATAGGTAGCGTCCTTCTTGAGCAATTGCTTTTTCGGGGTCGCCAACCAATGCACATTTATTCGCAAAATTGGTTAAAACTTCTTTTCCTTGCTGAATCAAAATAGCCGGTGCCCGATTAGGCAATCTGACTGTGATTTTCAATTTGTCACCGTGTTCTAAGAACTTGATACCATTACGGACTTTGGTTTCAAAGTCATGCGTATCAATAACGGCCGTCAAACGAATTTCTTTGAGTTCAACAATTTTTTGGTTCTTACGCGCTTCTTTCGCTTTCCGTTGTTGCTCGTAGCGATACTTGCTGTAATCGAGCAATTTGCATACGGGTGGGCGAGCAGTGGGCGCAATCAAAACCAAGTCCAAACCTTCTCGTTGCGCAATGAACAAAGCCTCACGCGTGGGTTTGATGCCCAACTGAGTGCCATCGTTACCGATGAGAAGCACTTCTTTTTCACGAATGGCTTCGTTGATCAATGTGTCATCTTTCTTAATGGGTTTGTTGTTATAGATATTGAACACCTCCAAGGTATTAAAAAAGTGGATCTTATCAAGACCCACTTTAAACAATTCGATTGAAAAGTTTATGCGTAGCACGTACCTATTGATCGAGCAATCAGGTGAGAAGTGGGATCTTCTACTTTCTACATTTTTTAACTTCTTACATTATAGCGCATCAAGCTTCGTTTGTCAACAAAAACAATTACTCATTTTTTGTCTTCGTCTTTGGGTTTCTTGATGTAGTTTTCTTTGTTAACTTGGTAGGCTCTGGCGATGGCCAAAGCGCCTTTGGGAACGTTCGTCGTCAAGGTCGAACCCGCGGCGATGGTGGAGTTGTCTTCCACCTTGATTGGGGCAATCAAATTGACGTTACAACCGATGAAAACATCATCGCCGATGGTCGTTTGATACTTGTTTTTACCATCGTAGTTGACCGTTACCGATCCGCAACCAAAGTTAACGTTTGATCCGCAGGTTGTGTCGCCAATGTAAGCCAAGTGCGACATCTTCGTGTTTCGACCGGTGGATGATTTTTTAATTTCAACGAAATTGCCGACACGGTTCTTTGGCCCGATTTCGGCACCATCACGCAGATGAGCGAACGGACCGACGGTGGTATCTTCATGAACCTTCGAGTTATAGACCAATGAGTGTTTGCACACCACACGTTCGCCGATGTAACTCTCATGAATTTCGGTATTGGGTCCGATTTGCGCACCCTTTTTGATGATGGTATTGCCGGTAATATAGGAGTTTGGATGAATGGTGACGTTTTCTTCGATAATGACGTTATGACCGATAATAATGGATTCGGGATTCACCATCGCAACACCATTTTTCATATGCATTTTATTGATTTGCGTTTGCAAGATATTTTCAGCGATGGACAGAGCATATAAATCATTGATCCCCATCGTTTTGTACGATTCTTTAATGGTGTAGGTTCCTACTAGATAATTCTCGGATTTAGCGATTTTGACGATATCGGTTAAATAATACTCATGTTTTTGATTTTGATTGGTCACTTTTGAAAGTGTCGAATACAAAATGTTCGTATCGACAATGTAGATGCCCGTGTTGATTTCATCGACTAATTTTTGAGCGGGCGTGGCTTCGTGTTCTTCGACAATTTCGGTTAAATACCCGGATTCGTCGCGAATGATACGACCGTATCCAAACGGATCATTCAAACGTGTCGTCACAACGGTGATGTCGTGGCGTCGCGTTTGATGTTCTTTGAACGCTCGTTCAATCAGGTCGCTGTCGACGAGCGGCATATCGCCCGGCAAGATAATGACATGACTGTTTTTGTCAGGGATGGCGGGTTCCACCATCTTTACGGCATGGCCCGTTCCGAGTTGTTCGGTTTGTTCGACATAGCGAACACTGCTGTTAAGAATGTCCTTAATGACATCTTTTTTGTGGCCAACCACAACAAAAATGTCATCGATTTGATTCGATAATTTCAAATTTTCGACGATATAGGCAATCATCGGTTTCTTAATCAACGGATACGCGCATTTGGGCAACTCCGTTTTCATTCTCGTTCCTTTTCCTGCTGCTAAAACAATGGCATATCGTTTCATCGCAATACCCCCTTATTGTTTGGACGCCAACGACGTAAGCTTAGTTTTAATATCTTCAATGATGGCATCGACTTTTTCCATCGTCTGTGCCTGCACTTGAATTCGAATCAACGGTTCGGTGCCGGAAGCGCGAACCAATACTTTTCCTTCACTACCCAACGAGGATTGATGCGATTCAATCGCCTCGATTATCAAAGGATCCTTTAATAAGGATTTATCCATATTTTTTAGGTTAACCAATTTGTCAGGATAGAGCGAAATCGCCTGGGTTAATTGTTTCAACGATTGACGCGTCTCTTTCATGATTTTCACAAGCAAGACCGCATTCAAAATTCCATCGCCCGTATCCATTAAGGTTCGGTTGATAATATGTCCTGAGCTTTCGCCGCCTAATACATAATGATGGGCTTGTAAGGCTTCTAAGACGTACTTGTCGCCCACATTGGTTTGAATGACTTCGATCCCTTGGGCATTTAACGCTTTGATGATGCCGATATTGCTCATCTTGGTCAAGGCTACCGTTTGGTGATTCAGCTTGCCTTTTTCTTTTAAATAGCTTGCGATTACATAAATAAGGCAATCACCGTCGACGACGTTGCCATCACTGTCAACGGCTAGTACGCGGTCTCCATCGCCGTCAAAGGCAAAACCAACGTCCAGTTTCTCGCGTTTAACAAGATCCATAAGTGATTCCAAATGCGTTGATCCGACGCCTAAATTGATGTTTTTTCCATCGGGTTCATCGCCCATGACATGAAGATAAGGCGTGATTTTTTGAAACACGCGTTTGCCAATCGAATAGGTGGCACCATTTGCTAAATCCAAACCGATTTTTAAACTGGTTTTCACATGCATATGGTGAATTAATCGGTAATACAGCTTATACGATTCAATCGGTGCTAACGAACGCCCTTTCGATGGAGCGCTGGGAAGGACTTCGTCTTGATTTAACAATGTTTCCAATGCGGCTTCTTCGGATTCAAACAATTTTTTGCCGTATTTGAAGACTTTTATGCCGTTGTCATGATACGGATTATGACTGGCGGTAATCATCACACCGGTCATGGCTAATTTCGAACTGATGTACGCAAGCATCGGGGTCGAAACGATTCCCAAGTCAAGCGTTAATAACCCTTGATCTTGTGCCCCCAATGCGATTTGTTTCGCTAATCGTTGACCCGACTCACGTGTATCGCGGCCAATGACTACTTTTTTAACCTTCAAGGTTTTCAGCGTCTGGCCTACGCGAAACGCCAGCGCTTCCGTTACAAATTCATCGGCGACACCACGGATGCCGTCGGTACCAAAGTATTTCATAATTGCTACTCGACCGTAACCGATTTTGCCAAATTTCTGGGTTTATCGATGTCTTTATTTAAATCCAAAGCCGCGTAGAAAGCAATAAGTTGTGTTGGAATGACCGTTACCAACGGTGTTAACATCGGATGGACATCCATCAAGATGATTTCATCGGTGACATCAGAAACACTCTCTAGCGAAATAACAAGTTTATTCGCACCTCTAGCCAGCACTTCGCGAATGTTCGAACGAGTGTTGTTATTGATGGCAGATTGCGAAATTATCGCGATAACGGGAACGCCGTCTTCGATTAACGCAATGGTTCCGTGCTTTAATTCACCCGCTGCGAATCCTTCCGCTTGGATGTAAGAGATTTCTTTTAATTTTAATGCCGCTTCCAAACACGTATAATAATCGATGCTTCGACCAATGTAGAAACAATTGCGTTTGGTCAATTTTTCTTTTACAAGTTCGTGAATGTAATCGCGTTTATCGATAATGGCTTCCATAGAAACCGCCAACTTCGATAATTCGTGATGCAAATCAAACGGCTTTCTGGGAGCCAATAAATACGCCAAAATCGTCAGAATGATAATCTGGCCAACGTAAGCTTTGGTTGACGCTACCGCAATTTCGGGACCCGCAAAGATTTCTAGGAAATGGTCGGCTTCTCTGGCCAATGTCGAAGTGGGCACATTGGTGATGGTTAATGTCGGATAGCCTTCATTTTTAACATTGACCAAGCAGGCTCTTAAATCTGCCGTTTCTCCCGATTGGGAGATAAAAATGAAGAGCGGTTTTTTTACGAGCAAAGGCGGATTATAGGCAAACTCGCTGGCAATGAATACTTCTGTTGGAATACCAGATAAGTTTTCAAGCAAATACTTACCGACAAATCCAGCGTGCATCGAAGTTCCCGCAGCGATAATGTAGACGCGTTCAATTCCCATAAACATATTGAGAATCGCAGGCGTGATGTAAAAGGTGTCGTTTTCCATGTATTTCGACATGATTTTGCGGACGACTGAAGGTTGTTCACATATTTCTTTTAACATAAAATGCGAATACCCAGCCTTGCCAATCTCATCCAAAACCATGTCCATCTTCATAAAATGAGGGGTGACGGGTTTGCCGATGATGTCCAGCATTTCGTACTGATAGCGATGGTCGGGTGTTTTTAATGCGATGGCGAACGTCTTGTCTTCAATCGGGAAGTAATGATCCGCATGGCCTACCAACGCCATGACATCGGAAGCCAAGGTGATGCCGGTATCCGCAAAGCCGATTAACAACGGCGATTTGTTCTTCGCAGCGTACAAAACAGAAGGATTGGTCTTATCAATCACCAAAAGAGCATACGAACCTTCCAACAGTGACAAGGTCTTCCGTATCGCTTCTTCAACCGATAAGTCTTGGGTGAAGTGTTCAATTAAGTTGGCAATGATTTCCGTATCCGTTTCGCTGATAAAGTCAACGTTATGCAAATAACGAGCGGTTAACTCTTTATAATTTTCAATCACACCATTATGGACGATGGTAAAACGGTTAGAAAGCGACGAATGAGGATGCGAATTGGTTTTGTTGGGTTTCCCATGAGTTGCCCAACGTGTATGACCAATGCCCAAATGATTTTCATAACGGTACGAAAAATCGTCGATGAGGTGTTTAACTCGACCTTTGTCTTTGTAGGTAATAAATTCTTTTTCTTTGACTGCAAAAAAAGAAATGCCACAGGAATCGTAGCCACGATATTCGAGTTTCTCTAGTCCCGATAATATAATATCGGATGCTTTTTTATCACCGAGATAACCAACAATTCCACACATCGTATCTTCCTCCAAATCGTGAATTCGTAAACATAAATCTTATTATAAGCCATCGGCATCATTTTTTCAAATATATTCATGGTTTATTTCCATGAAACGAGTTAATTTCGAATTCCTAACACCGAAGGTGATGGCGCAAAATCGGAAAATCCATCGTTTTGATAGACCGATAAGATTGCGTCATCATTGGCCGCATCGCCACAGATAATGACAGACCAATTTTTCTGATCAGCGATGTCTTTGACATCTTTGCAAAGCTTCCGAAGCGATGCTTGCGTATAGGCTTCTTCTTTCATCGATTTCATTCGGTCGTAGCCCAAATCAGCACTTAAGTCGTTTGTGCCAATCAAAACGTAATCGATGCCTTCAAGGTCGTTCAAATGGGGTATGATGGATTGCTGCTCAACCATGATACCCAGTTTGATGGCTTCTGATGAACCCGACAAGTCGGCTTTTTTACTAAGAATCGATTGATAAATAGCCGTGAACCGATTTATCTCATCGAGTGTTTTGACCATCGGTAAGGTAATGCCAATCGAATAATGCGACGCCAGCTCGATTAAAACGTCCAATTGAGCTGTCAAGATGGGTACGTGAGACAACAAAAAATCCATCCCCGTCTGTTTGGATTCTATTCCAGGAAGGGGTTTGTCGGGTTCATGATCAAACAGCCGGAAAAGAACTCTCAACGGGTGTGCTCTGCGAGCCACTTCTTGATAGTCAAGATACTGTGTAATCCGATCGGGAATCGTCGCCAAATCCATAAACATAAACTCGGTTCTTACCAACCCGATGGATTGCCAGTTCGATGGAATGATTTGCGGTAATTCATCCTTGCGATTGATGGAAGGATGCAGCCTCAGTTCCGCTTGTTTTTCCTCAGAAAGATTAGAAACTCGCCATTCCTGCGATGATTCGCCGGGATCTATCTTTGTCAAAATCGACTCTGTCAAGTTGAGTCGGACATACGTACCATCCCGAAAAGTCGCTTCTGAAAATGAAGCGATGGTGTAAGGTATTTGATAGGATTTTAAAATGATGGCGAAGTGCGAATGCGCCGATCCTTCCGGTGTGACGATGCCAACCACATGGGTCAAATCAAGCGATAACAACGCTGAAACCGAAGGATAAGACATACCGATGATGGTGGGTTGACTCAAATGCACTTCTTCGATGGTCGGGTCGATGGAAGGATGGACCATAATGGCCGATAAACGTTGTTTTAAATCGGAAAAATCCAACGTTCTGGCTTGAAAATACGGAAAGGCCGATTGAAACGATGAAAACGTGGTCTGAAAGTACCAATCCAATGCCGAAATCGCAGTCAGCTTCGATTCGTTGATCAACGTTTCGACATCGTGAATGAAATAGCCGTCTTCAAGAATCATCGTATAAAACGTTAGAATGTCGTTTAAGGTCTTTGGAAGACGATCGGTTTCTTTGATTTGCTCTATCAGTTGGTCGTGCAAGGTCTTGATGGCATGACGAAACAACGCAGTCTCGTAATCAATACCGCCGAAAGGTCGTACGTTTCGAAGTGATGCATGGATGGGGATATAGCGCCAATAGCCATCGATTTGTAGTGGTTCATTCAAGGTATCACATCCCATGATATTCTATTATATCACAGGGCCGTTTATTTGATATCCTTACCACTGAAAATTACCAGATTTATAAGAAAGAAAATCGTCATCAAAATGACCGTATATTCGATTTTATAATCGATTCGCCAGTGTCCCTCGCTCCAAAACGGAAAAGGAATGACGCTTAGAAGTGGTTTCATCCACTGTGGTAATGACGAATACTCGATCGCCGTCTGATGTTCAAGCAGATAAAAAAACATAAGCGGAAATAGTCCCGAAAAGAGCGAATTAACCAGCTGAATAGCAAAAATCCCTAAAAAAAGAGTGACCCAACCGAACACTAATAGGGGTCCCAACAAGGCCAACCATTCCCCTTCATTCCATCCATAAGGCGTCGCAAACATCCGCGTTAAACCCATTACGATTATTAGATGCACAAACACCCAGACTTCAATCAGTCCGAGTGCCATCATTTTACTGATGAACAAGCGTTTTTTATCGGGCTTGTTTTGAATGAAATACACGTTATAGTGCGTAAATGCCGGATAAAAAGCTTGAATGATAAGGTAGGTGTTGATAACGGTTAACGTCACCTTCATAATGGTAACGCACGCCATCATCCATTGAAGGTACCCTTGCTCTCGGTGCATATCAAGATAGTACTGCGGATTTTCGATGCCCGAGGAGATGATGATGGCGACCGACGAGCCCATCAAAATAAAGCCCAAAACCCAAAACGAAACCCGATTAAAAAGATACGCAATTAACAAATTACAACGTCGGATCATGAACGATTTTTCCTGCTTCCATCCGGTATATTTTCTTACGTCGAGTTCGATACTGCTCGGGATAATGCGTCGAGATGATGATCAACGTATCTTTTAGGTTCTGCTTAATTAGTTCAATCGTTTTTTCTTGGCTCAATGCATCCAATCCGTGCAACGGTTCATCCAATAATATCATCATCGGATGATTCAAAAACGCCTGAATTAAGTTGATTTTCTGCCGCATGCCGTTGGATAGCGAACCAATGTGTTTGTCGGCGTGTTCCGACAAATCAAAATAGGCCAAGGAGTCTTCGATTTGCAGGGAAAGTTTATGAGAAGCCACATCTTTCAGTCGTCCGATGCTTTCCAAAAAATCACGAGAATTCATAAAGTAAGGCATGACGAATTCCTCAGGAGCATACCCAGTCAAGTAAGATTCCTTGATAATCATCCCATCGTATCGGATTAATCCCATGATGCATTTGAGCAACGTTGATTTTCCCGATCCGTTTTCACCTACAATCAAATTCAAATCACCGCTTTTGAATTCGGCATTACACCCATCAAGGCCACGTTTTGTCCCATAGTGTTTTTTTAAGTCCTTCACTTCAATACGTATAGACTTGCTTAACAATCATTTCAGCTCCTTTGGGCAGTGTCAGATTCACCGAACGAAACAAAAAATCATCGATGACCCATCGTTTTATCTCGTCATGACAGGAATACGTTAGAATCAACGCAAAGCGATTGAGACCCCAAAAAGCATCGGTTTTATTGATTGATAACCTCACCATTTCGTCTTCTTGAGGCGTCCATCCATTTGATGAATCCATTCCTTCCGGAGAAAATTTCACCGATGGTAATCCTGCCGTTATCTCATGAATAATCAAATCCTCACACGTAATGCAATCAAATCCGATGTCAATGCCGGTTAGTTCGTTTTCATCGCTGGTGTCGACGAACACCCCTTTCAACCGAAAAAAGTCGATGTCGAAAGCGCGTTCAATCGGGACAAATGACAAATAGACATCCCCCACCGATAACTCGAAATACGCATCGTTTTCATACCTTAAGGCTAATAGGGCATCTTCAAACGTCATTTCTAGGTTGGACTGACCGTACTCAGAGACATCCACATCGATACGAAATGCGTAATACGCTTCGTTGTCATACGTTTGAACGACCTCGAGATTCTCAATCGATGGGATTGCCACATCCAGTTCAAAATCATCAGAAATCAGTTGTGCATTGACAATTGCTTCCTTGCTCGACAAAAACGAATCCGATTCGCTCAAATACCAATAAAAACTCACGGTTTCTTCTTCGCTTGTAATGACGTGCGATGTCAAACGTCGGACGGTTAAGATTGAAACCTGATGGGATGCTTCTTTCGAGAAAAAAACAATCAATCCCGCAGCGATGGCATAACACATCAAAATGATAATGACAACCCGACGTTTCATATCCGATCCTTGATGATTTCAAAGTATTCTGATGTCACCACAAACGTCTCCCAACCACCTTTTTTGGTCTGAATCCAACAAACGTAATGTTTTGCAACGCCATTGGATACTTCTCCCGTTCCCCGAGTCACAATCGATACATACGTTCCGGGATCGACGATGATGACGAATTCATAACTTTCGCTTTCGGTGGTGGATTTGCTGTACTGAATGGTGCTTTTGATGTTAGCATCGAGTCCACCTTTGAATTTTTTTACATTTCCTGTCACTTTCACATCAATTTCCCCTGTGGCACTGACTTGAAACTTTGTTTCTTCTTTCGTTGACAAATTGATGGTGTGTTTGATAGTGGAATAGCCGTTGTTGTAAATTTTTAATTTTGTCTCGGACAAGAATTCCACTTCGGCGTTTTTCGTCACCGTCAAGATGCGCCATCCCATGAAGTAACTTTTCTTAAAATTACTGTAGTAGCTGGTGTAATCGGCGTTTTTGAAATCCTTTAACAGCTTATGATCCTCTTCGATAAACTCGATTTCTTGATAGTTTTGATACGCATCGGCCATCACCGGTTGTGAGCTTAGTATTAAAAGAAGCATGCCAACAATAATCAGTATCGTGATTTTCTTCATAAAAAAAACCTCCTTTGCATACATCATACGCAGAGGAGGTTGTTTTTTCTTATTTATTCAATCACTTTTAACGTTGGTATTAAAGACGATGGTCGTTTTTCAATAAGTCCAAAGCGATTTTGGCGACGTCACTATATCGTTCTTTCCATTGATTCAAATCGCTGAGGAAGGGCTGATTGAACAGTGCGTTCGATAAATCGCTCACTAACCAGTATTCGGCTTGCGAATGGGCGTAATGGGGGTCATCTTTGGCAGAATTGATAAAGCGTTCTAACAACTCAGAATTCGGGTAGTAACACAGTTCGCATAATTTTGCGCGGTATTCCAATTGTGACGGAACGAGGCGCTTGCCAAAGCGAGCAAAGTCAGCGTGATGTTGCGCTTCATGCTTTAAAAACGAGATGGTAAACGAAGGTTTATCCAATTTATCGACATAACTATCCCACCGGCAATAAAGTCCCTTTTTCTTCGTCCAACCGCCTGTACCGGTACGATTAAACGACAAAAATGAAAGCCAACTATTGGATAAAAATTCTTTCATGAAAAAGACCGGTATCTGCACAATCCCAGAAGGAATTTCAACGGAGTAGACGGTTTTTTCGGTTGTTTTCCAGATATAGGGACCGTAGTATGCGGAGGTGGTACCGCCTAAGTAGTGATATCCTAAGCGATGAACTTTGTAGCCAATAAAACCTTCAATCCAGGGTAAAGGAAACCATTTTGGAAACGAAAATTCCTGACAAAACAAGTCATGAAGATACTTCTTTCCTTCTTCTGGAGAATGACGTTTGCCAAAAACAAAGACAAAATAGCGGTAGTAACACGAAAGAATTTGAATCATCTCTTCGTCCGTGGTCGGATATTCGAAAACAGGCGGTTCTTGAGCGAACACGCGTTGATAAGCCGCTAACGTATCGCTTTCATCGGGAAGTGTCGAAAGATATTCTAAAATACTGGGAATGTCACCACTCGAGAGATATCGCGACATGATTTGACCATCAAATGGCATAGTAGACCTTCTTTCTGGCTTATTCGGTTCGAAACGGATGGTCCTCAAAGTAGGCGCACGCATCCTCGTAACCGAGTTGATACAACCGTTTTGAATGTTCGGGATCAAATTTCAAGTGACTCCCCAACAAATGTTTCGACCGAATTTCATAGAGTTTGACAGAGTGGTGTGCCGATAGGCTAAACCGATCAAACAAATGCAGCGGAATACAGATAATCTCATCACAACCGGCCTCAATAAGCGGCGTTATCGGAACGTTATCGAAGACACCTCCGTCGTAATAGCGATGATCCTCAAGTGTCACGGGAGGGAAGACAATCGGTATTGAACAGGACGCCAAAATCATATCAATCATATCGTCCTTTGCGTAATCCTTAAGACAGGGATACCAGGTTTTCTGTTCTTTCTTAATGTAATGAGAGTAGGCACTTTTAAACAGTCCGACGATGGATTCATCTTCAGTGCCACCTTTTGATAAGGTCACGAAGACAGTTGCTCTTTTGAGTGCGTCTTCATCGATATAGTCGACGAGCCGCGCTCGTAACGCTTCAATGGTAAAAATACCATTTTCGATCAGTTTTATTTTTTCCATGCGAATGCGAGAAAAAATCGATTCGGTTCGCTTGATTTCATCGGTTGTCACGCCCAACCATAATTGGTAGGCTTTTTCAACGGGCATGGTCGCTAACAAAGCGGCGTTCACCGAACCGATGGACGTTCCGGAAAAGACCGATACTTGATTCAAAATACCCAGTTCTTCTAACCGTTTGGCAACACCGATCTGATAAGCACCACGCGCGCCACCGCCTGCTAGACACAACCCTAATTTGCTCATAATGACCTCCTAATACTCACGTCGTTCGTCATTTAAGTAAACCGTATCGATGGTGCCTCCGCCCAAGCAGACTTCATCCGCATAAAATACCGCAGCTTGTCCAGGCGTAATCGCTCTAACCGGTTCGTTCGTCCTGACCTTCACTGTGGTTTCGTCGATCCATTCGAGGGTGACCGGTATGTCGTTTTGACGGTATCGGAATTTCGCATGGCACGCAAAAACGCCGTCAAATTTATGATTCGGTATCCAATTGACATCTTCGACGATGCATTGATTGGCGTACAACAAAAGATGGTGGTACCCTTGTCCCACAATCAGTTCATGGGTGGCTAATCGTTTTCCAACTACAAACCAAGGCTCTAATGAAAAATCCGGATGGCCGCCAATGCCCAATCCTTTTCGCTGACCGATGGTATAGTACATCAATCCTTGATGTTCACCGAGTTTTACACCCGTATCGGTGATGATATCGCCTTTTTGTGCCGGTAAGTAATTGGATAAAAACTGAGCGAAATGACGTTCACCGATAAAACAAATTCCCGTAGAGTCTTTTTTCTTTGCGGTTGCCATACCATAGTTTTCCGCAATCGCTCTGACTTCGGGTTTGGTTAGTTCACCTAACGGAAATAACACGTATTTTAGTTGTTCTTGTGTTAATTGACATAAAAAATACGTTTGATCCTTATTGGTATCGATGGCTTTTAGAAGTTGGGTTTCACCGCCAAACTCACGAACCCGTGCGTAGTGTCCCATGGCGATTTTATCGGCACCCAACGATTTTGCGACGTCTAAAAACGCTTTGAATTTAATGAACTTATTGCATAAGATATCTGGGTTAGGGGTTCTTCCGCGTTTGTATTCTTCCAGAAAATACGTGAAGACGTAATCCCAGTATTCTTTGATAAAATCATGCCGATGAAGAATGACGCCTAATTGATTAGCCACTTTTTCGGCATCCTGATAATCGACTTCCTGAGGACAAACGTCATCGTCAAAATCGGGATTGCCGGCGATATCGTTATTCAAAGCACTATCCCAATTACGCATAAAAAGCGCTTCGGTATCATAACCTTGCGCTTTTAAAAGGGCAACGGCGACACTGGAGTCGACGCCACCCGATAGTCCGACGATTACTTTTTTCACAAACTCACCTATCTTTTAACATCCGACGGCATCCGAAAATCACTTCTGGGCGATAAGCCGATATCCAATACTTTCGGTCCGTCCGGACTTGCTTGACGTTTGAATTGTTGCGAAAAGAAGCGATCAAAGAATTGTTTGGTTGTTTTCTTTGCGGCTTCTGCACTCATGCCAAACGTTTTGTTGAGTAAAAATTCAATTCTATCCGGTTCATCACCGCAAACCATAAACCGATAAAGGATAAAATCGTTGATTTCGTACTTACCGATGATATCTTCAGTCTTTTGTGCTTTTTTTAGTTCCGGTGAAATCGGTGTCGCCAAAATGTCGGTGAGTGCCGCTTCTACATCTTCATTGAAGACGTGTTTGGCGTAGCTTTCAATCATGAATTGAACCACCGTTTTAGGAATCCCTGCATTGACGTTGTACATCGACATCTGATCGCCGTTGTACGTCGACCATCCGAGCGCAATTTCCGATAAATCGCCGGTACCCAAGACGATTCCGTGGTATTGGTTCGCCATATTCATCAAGAACAGCGTACGAATGCGTGCTTGAGCATTTTCATACGTGACATCTTCGGTCGTAGCGTCGTGCCCCAATAATTCCAGATGGTCCTCAACGCTTTCTTTGATGTCGATGGTTTTCGCCGTAACCCCGAGTCCGTTCATCAAACGCATCGCATTTTTAGCGGTCCGGGACGTTGTGCCCATGGCGGGCATGGTGAGGGCGATGATGCCTTTACGGTCCAAGCCCAAACGATCAAATGCGCGGCAGGCGATGATTAAGGCCAGTGAAGAGTCCAGCCCTCCGGAAATGCCGATTAAAACCGTAGAAAGGTTCAAATGCTTCAAACGTTTAACCAATCCGAATTCCTGAATCGAGGCAATCTTTTCAAACGCTTCGAAACGGTTTGATTTGGGAACGAACGGCGTCGCATCCAACAAGGTATTGAAATGATAATCGTTGGATGGATTCATTACGAAAGGGATTTGTTGATACTCTTGCGGGTACTTATAAATGGAATCGCGGAACGACGAATTGCTCCGACGGTCAAAGGCGATTTTATCGAAATCCAAGTCAACGCACATCATATCGGTTTCTAACGAAAAATTAGCTTGTTCTGACAACAAAACGCCGTTGGCTGCGACGATATTATGACCGCCGAATACCGTTTCTGAGGTGGATTCACCCAATCCGGCGCATACGTAGGCGTAGACACCGCAGTTTTTCCGTGAATGCTCCAAAACCGTACTCCGGCGGATGGTATCTTTTCCTAACGTCTCATTGGAGGCGGATAAGTTGATGATTAAGTTCGCACCGTTGATAGACATGTAATTACCAGGCGCGATGGTTGCCCACATATCTTCACAGATTTCAATGCCGAATTTGACTTTTTCATGGGTAAATATCAAGTTTCCAAACGGAACCTTTTGGCCTAACAACTGAATTTTTTTTACGTGTTTTACGACTTCAAATCCCGATTTGAACCAACGTTTGTCATAAAACTCCTTGGTATTAGGCAAGTAAAATTTCGGGACGACGCCCAAAATCTTTTTACCCTGAATGACCACGGCGCAGTTTAAGACCATCTCTTCGATTTCCAATGGGATACCGCAGACGATGACACCGTTATACACCGTTTGGTCGAGCAGTTTTTTTAAAGCGGCTAACGCATCGGTAAACAACGCCTTTTGAAAAAACAAGTCGTTGCACGTATAAGCCGTGATTCCTAGTTCAGGAAACGCCACGATGGCGGCTTCGTTGCCGTCCAGTGCGTTAATCATTTGATCGACGTTAAAGTCGGGATTGCCAACGGCTAGTTTGGGACTAACCAAGCAAATTTTCATAAATCCATTTTTATACATAGGCTACCTCAGAAAAGATGATTAATTTGAATGTATTCATAGATGGGCTTCGTAACGGCTGCCTGATCCATGGTTTCGCGAAATTGAGTAGATGAGATATCGACGTTAAAATCCGGAAGCAATATGAATTGGTGTCGGTGACTGGCCAACATCGGATTACTCATAATGGCAGCTTCGATGTCGGTTTGATTGCGGTTAATCACGATGAAACGGAATTCGGATAATAAACTTTCGGCATTGATCCATTTATGTAATTTAGCCAAATTATCGGCTCCGATTACAAACACGACTTCTTCCGTAGGATTCGCTTCTTGAATTCTAATCAAGCTTTGATAGGTTCCCAAGTAATCCGAATCCTCACATTCCATCGATGAAACGATGGCATTGGGCAAATCACGAATGAGCAGTTTTAGCATCTCGATTCGATGAAAATTCGAGGCCAAAGAGCGTTTCGTATACAGATTCGATACCGGTAAATAGATGAACAACGAACAGGGTAAATGCTTCATCACGTGATGATAAATGGCTTGATGCGCTTTGGTGGGAGGGTTGAAGGCACCTCCAAATACGACGATCATGATTAGCAATCCTCCTTACAAGGTCGATTCTCTACCTTAATTGTATCACAACGATTACCCTTTTCAAAGAACAATCTCGCCATTTTACCGTCCTTGTGCTATAATAATTTGGGGTGATACCATGAAAGACACAATCGAAAAGATTTTAAACTTTGGTACGCAATTATTGGCGATCCCATCGCCGTCAGGCTATACCGAAGAAGCCATTTTATTCTGTCAAACCGAGGCAGAAAAGTTAGGTTATAAGACCGAATTCACCAAAAAAGGAAATTTAATCATCACCGTGCCAGGATTAACCTCCCGTGTGTTGGGTTTATCGGCACACGTCGACACGTTAGGTGCGATGGTTCGAAGCATTACCCCTTCCGGGGATTTAAAATTCACGCCGATTGGAGGGCCCATCTGGCCGACGCTCGATGGCGAATACTGTTCAATCAAAACACGAAACGGAAAAACCTATCAAGGGACCTTTTTATCCACCCATCCGTCGACGCATGTCTACAAAGAAGCCAACAGCGCCGAACGGACACCCGATAAGATGATGGTTCGTATTGACGAAGTGGTCCATTCGAAAGACGATACCGAAGCATTGGGCATTGCACCGGGAGATTACATCTTCTTTGATCCCAAGACAACCATTACGCCGTCCGGATTCATCAAAAGCCGTTTTCTCGATGATAAGATCAGCGTTGCGATTCTCTTTGGTTTGCTCTATCATTTATCCAAAACAAAGAGTCAACCGACCCCCACATTAAAAATCATTTTATCGACATACGAGGAAGTCGGTCATGGAGCCGCCTTCATACCAACCGTCGACGAATTGATAGCCGTTGATATGGGATGCATTGGGGAAGATTTATCGTGTACCGAACAAATGGTGTCCATTTGTGCAAAAGATTCCAGCGGACCTTATGATTACCGGATCATATCAAAACTCGTGAAGAATGCAGAAGAAAATCATCTTTCCTACGCTACCGACATTTATCCCTATTACGGTTCGGACGTATCGGCCGCTTACCGTGGTGGTAACGACATCCGCGGCGGATTAATCGGTCCCGGCGTTCATGCCTCTCACGGTATGGAACGGACCCATGTCGATGCATTGGAAGCCACATTAAAATTACTATTAGTGTACATAAAGGAGTAATGCTATGTTAATACGTCCTATGACCATTCACGATTCCAAACTTTGGATCGATTGGATGGATAAAGCCGATTATCATCATCAGCCTGAATGGAAAGGCTGTTACTGTCGGTACTACGAAACCAACGGTTCGACCGACGAATGGAAACAAAAATTAGGCGAAGACAATCGAAACGAAGCCATCCAGGCCATCAAAGAAGGCTATATGCACGGTTATTTGGCGTTTGAAGACGATCAGTTAATCGGGTGGGCCAATGCCGGTCATTGGGAGAATTACCCGCGTTTAAGTGCCTACGCAACGCCGTATGCGAATATGGATACGGCCATGATTGTCTGTTTCTTTGTTGATCCGCGTTACCGCCAAAAAGGCGTCATGAATGCCTTGTTATCCTATGCTTTGGATGATCTCAAAGGCTTAGGGTATGTTCAAGTTTTGGTCATGCCACAAGCTAAAGACATGAGCGTTACGACGTACAGCGGGTCCGTTCAATGGTACGAATCACATGGATTTAAATCATTGGATACGAAGATGGGACGCGCCATTTTAAAATACGATTTAACATAAAACGAGGAAATTTCCTCGTTTTTTTTATAAAAAAAAGCGTCCAAGACGCTTTTTTAATTGGATGAAAACTGAGCCAAGACAAAGTTCTTTTTATCCTCGATATAGGTGATCGAATTGCGAAGATCAAACCGTTGATTTCCCAAATGGTTATCGAGAATCAATACGGGCTCGTATAAGGCTTTTGCTTGAAGGTATTCGGCTTCAAATGCCGTTTCGTCAAACAACGTTTCAGCAAATGTTTTCAAATACGTCAAGTAGATTTCTTTGTACCGATCGATCTTTAACAATTTATCAACCAAAATGGCTTGTTCACTGTATTGCAAGAGACCATAGTCAATGCCGTAATTGCCCGACATGTCGATGTGTTTGCCAAAACCGAGGGAACTATCGAGGTCAAAGGGGATGTAGGTAACCTTTTGGGTATAAACATCAAAGTACAAATAATAGTTGTTGTAGTTGAATCGATAATCGTCGCTGTTGCCAATCAGAAAGCCCATCGCGAGCGCTCTCAAGAACGCATCGACATCGAGATAATCGTCGATTTGTTGCTCAAAACGGCGATCGTCGTTGACAGCTTCAAGAAAAGCTTCAAAGTCTGAAAAGTCCGTTCGAAGACCCTTTTGTTGATTGTTTTTTAACGAATAGGTATACCGTTCGTTCACATCATTTTGATTGATCCCAATCGATAACGGTTCCGTCAATTTCAACGTGGCGAGTTGCTCGATATCGGTACATTTGAACAAATCACCGTAATCGCCGATCACATTCGAATCAAATTGCTTTTCCAAAAACGACTGATCAATGGGTTCGATAAAGGTGTAGAAACCAAATCCTTTGAGTTCGCCGTGGATTTTGAAGTAAACGAGTCCATACGAGGCTTGCGATACGGTTACCCCGGCATCTCGGTAGAGCGCGTAACTGAAAGCTTCTGAAATCATCGCTTGGTCGGGTTTTCCTTCAAACACTTTCGAATACTCGAAGTTGAGCTGATTAAGATTGAATGCTTCTCGTTTCTTTAATACGCCGTATTCATTCGAATCCGAATCGTAATCGAAGGTTTCATTGAATTGCAACTGAAACGATGTTTGATAGTAAACCGGGCGTCCCCGCCAGTCTTCTGTTAGGGGGATATTCCGAGACGTATTGCTCTTGGTTCGAAATCCGACTTCTTCTAACGTGAACTGATTTCCTAAACCATCGTAATACGTCATGGTAACGGGAACCATCGTGTTATCTTGATAGGATCCGTACGTTTCAAAATACGTTTCCATCGACGTAATTAAGTCATCAAACGCTTGATCGCTGAATTCGACGACGATGGATTTGTACAAAGTTCGGTCGAATAGGTTTTTATAATCGGTTTTTTGTTTTCGATGATTGGCTAGACGAGTGAGTTCCTCATATCCCGTTTCGGCACTGAGGCTTTTCAGGTAGGCAAGACCAAAAATGGAGGTGATCAACACCACACCCACAATGAGTCGTTTAAGCCATACCTTCGTCATGAGGCCTCCTAGTTCGATTGATAATAATCAACGTACGCACGTGCGTAGATAATTTTTTGTTGGAAATACGATTGAACGCTCATGGTGCGTTCGGATAAGTCAAACACGCGAAGACCAAGATGGCTATTTTCATTCAGTTCGGTTTCATACAACGTTTTCGCTAATGCGAATTCATCCAGATACGTTTGCACCGAAAATACACCCGTTTCCGGATCGGTATACTCCAAAATATAGTTTTCGTAGCGTTCTTGGTAATCTTCAAAAGCTAAAACGTTGTTGACCAAAACCAGATCAGCTTGATTGATTGAGTATTTTTGAGAAATGGTCTTATCGTAAATATCGAGTGAAATGCCATAATCCTCAAAAGGATTCCATCCGTATCCCAAACTTTGATCAAAGTCAAACGGGATATAAACAGCTTGGTTTTCATAAAAATACAAGTAATAATTGTTGGCGTCGTTGCGATAATCGTCGGGATTACCAATCAGGAAGCCCATCGCCAACGCTTTTAACCACGTATCAACGTCGAGAATGGATTCCAATGTATTTTGATAAGCGAGTGTGTCCGAATAATCGTTGAGTTGATCGACAAAATGATGGAACACCGTAAAGTCCGATCGTGGGTATTCGACCCCTTGGTAGGAAATCGTTTTATTGGTTTTCAGTTGGTAATTTTTACGATAACCGTCGTTGTAATCTGAAATACCAACGGCACTCAAGGAATAATCGTCTTTTAATGTTGCTGGACCGAATTCCTGCCAGACGCATTTGTATAAATCGCCTAAAGACCCATCGTTATTTTTACCGAATACACGACGTGCAAACACATCGTCTAACGGTTCGGTTACGGTAAACAAACCATAAGGAATCAAGGTGCCATCAATATCAAAATAGATGATGGCCAGTGAGGTTTGCGGTGCCGGAACGCCAATGGATAAAAAGAAATCATAGGCAACCATTTCGGTGACCACACCGGTATCATCGGGACGTATGTATTTGAAGTTGAGTTGTTCCAAATCGAACATTCGACGTTCTTTAAGATTTTTGTATTGGGTTGATCCTTCGGCATAATCAAATGTATCGTTGAATTCGAGTTGAAACGAGACTTGCTGATAGCCGACGACTTCGCCGTCTTCAAGAATTACCGGAAGAACCCGAGAGAAAATATTCCCTTTGGTTCGAAAACCAACTTCATTAAGTTCAACAAATGATCCGGATGAATCTTCGTAACGAATATCCACTTCTTGAATCGTATTATCTCGGTATGAACCAAATTCATCGTAGTAATTTTGCATGTCATCGATCAATTTATCAAAATTAGATTGAGAAAAACTAATGACAAATCGATGCTTGATGGCATTGTTGAATAACGTTTCGTACGTGGGACCTTCTGCGTTTTCAGAAGTGGAAATCAACGTATCGGTCGTAATGGAGGGTAATGTCGTTAGTGAAGAGCTAGTCGATGAAATTAACGTTGGTAACGTCGTTGTTGAAGCGGTGGTAGATGACAGGGTACACCCAGACAAAAATGTCACCAAAAGAAAACTGATTATAAGCAAAATACGTTTCATTCCAGGGAGACTCCTTTATCTGCTAAGTAATTTTTGAACGGTAAGGGAAGCGAAGCGTCGATGGTGACGGGTAATTGAGTCAAAGGGTGTTTGAAGACCAAATGATTCAAATACAGCAGCAACGTCGATCCACTTTTCGCTTTGGGATTGTAGAGTAAATCACCGATTAAGGGGAATCCAAAATGAGCGAAATGAACACGGATTTGATGCGTTTTACCGGTTTCATGGGTGATTTTAACCAAACTTTGCGTTTTAAATTCTTTGATAACGGTAAAATCGGTTATGGCATCCTCACCGGTTTCACTCACATGACGTAGCGGTGAAGAATCATCGATTTTATCGATGGGTAAATCAATTCTTAATGTTTTGTTAGGAACGATGCCATCAATAATGGCCATGTATTCTTTCTCTAATTCGGTTTGCGACAGCAAATACTTGATGAACCGATTTTTCGCAACCAAAATCAATCCGCCGGCATCAATGTCCATACGATTGACGATGTGGATTTTGCTTTGGATGTTATGACGTTGGTAATACTCAGCCAAACCGTTGGCCAAGGTATGCTCAGGATGATTTTTCGTAACCATTAAGGGCATTTCATACGGTTTATCGACGACAAGAAGATACGGATCTTCGTAAAGAATGGATAAATCCATTGCTTCAGGAGCAATGGCTTCGTCGGCTTCTTCGTCGGGAATAACGATGCGAAGCGTGTCGCCTTTACGGACGGTATCCTTCCGTGTTTTTTGATCGTTGTTGACGTAGATTAATTGTTTAGAACCTTCAACCACGATTAATTTCAACGGGATTTGATGGTCGTGCAAAAAATCGGTGATGGCTTGAGGTTTGTTAATTTTATAAGTGAGTTCCATAAGATCACATCCATTTCTTAACTATTATAACATAAAAGGAAGATAATGTTTACCCATCATCTTCCTCTTTGAAAGAAATATTATTGATTACGATGCTTTTATTTTTAAAAACGTTTGGTACCATCGTTTTACTTCAACTTCCTGAAATGGAAATGTTTTTGAATTAACCATGGATTCCAAGACTTTAAATTCCGATTCTAATATTTCGGCCAAATCCTTCGGATAGTGCATTTGAATCTTATGGCGATTGTATTCATTTTGATCCAAAAGATGATACGAATAATCATCGCTGACTTTGATATCCAAATCGTAATCGATGTACTTAAGCGCTTCTTCGTCGGTTAAGACCGGAGATGATAAATTGCAGTAATAAGAGATTCCTTCTGGTTTGATGATGCCAATGACATTGAACCAATGATGTTTGAAGAAAAAAGTCACCGACGGTTCTTTCGTATGCCAAAAACGGCCATTGGCTTCAATGACTTTGGTCTTTTTATTGCCAACGATAATCACGTCGTCGTCTTCGGCGATGACCGTCGCTTCTTCCCAAATGCGATGAAGCGATTGATCGTGTTTGTACGATTGAACCGATATTTTTTTACCAATTTCAAGCATCTCAAACCTCCTGTTAAGGCTGTTTTAGCCAATCTTTTCCCTTCATCGATTCGGGTTCGGTGAAGGATAACCCTGCATAGTTTTGTTGCCGTAAAAGCTCATAGATACCCAAACAGACCGTATTGGCCAAGTTTAAGGAACGAATGTTTTCGTTCATAGGGAACCGGGTGCATTGATCCAAATGATCTTTCAAGATTGTTTTCGGTATTCCCGTTGATTCTCGTCCAAAAATTAAGTATATGGGTTGGTTCACATCGGATAAATCAAATTCATTCGGTGTTTTCGTTCCATAACGCGTGAAAAAGAGATAGTAGCCGGGATTTTGCGATTGAAAGGTTTCCCAATCGGGATAGACTTTGAAATGGACGTGTTCTAAATAGTTGACGCCACTTCGTTTTAACGTTTTTTCATCCACTCGAAATCCCAGTGGTTCTATGAGATGCAAAAACGTATCGGTACCCGCACACGTTCTCATGATGTTGCCTGTGTTTTGAGGAATTTCAGGTTGATATAACACGACATGTCGACTCATTGATTTTTCTCGCTTTCTCGAATCAAATTGAGCAAATCCGGAACGAACGTTTTGCTTTTCAACATTTCAATTTCATATTTATAGGGTGGATAACTCTTTTTGGAATCATCAAGATCGTCGACGTAGGGCGTTTCCAATATCTTAGGAATGGTTTCGAGACGAGGGTGATGAACGACGTAGTTGATCGTTTCAAATCCCAAGTATCCAAACCCAATGTTGGCGTGGCGATCTTTATGAGCGCCCAGGTCATTTTTTGAATCGTTGATATGAACGACCTTCAAATAGGACAATCCGATGATGCGATCAAATTCGTTCAATACGTCATCAAAATGATGAATGAGATCGTAACCGGCATCGTGCGTATGACAGGTGTCGTAGCAAACTCCGATGCGATCCGTTTGCTCAATGCGGTCGATAATTTGTCGAATTTCTTCAAACGTACAACCCACTTCCGTTCCTTTTCCTGCCATCGTTTCTAAGGCGATGACGACATGGGAATGCGGTGTGTTTTCGATTATTTTATTGATTCCTTGAGCGATACGTTCAATCCCCAAAGCTGCCCCGTCGCCCATATGAGCACCCGGATGCAGGACAAGGATGGTTGAGCCCAGCGCTTCGGTACGTTTGACTTCTTCGGTCAAAAACGATACCGCAAAAGCCTGCTTTTCCGTATCGGGATTGGCCAAATTGACGATATACGGTGCATGAACGATGATGTGTTCAAAACGAATGCCATGGTTAATCATTAATGCTTTCGCTTCGTCGATGCGCATCTTTTTCAAGTCGGTACGAAGGGTGTTTTGAGGTGCACCGGTATAGACCATCAAGGCATTGGCCCCATGCTGGATTGTTTCTTCGACACTCCCTAAAAATTGACGCGTTCCGCCTAAGGATACGTGTGAACCAATGATCATGTTAAAACGTCCTTTTTTTCGTTAATTTCTTTTCGACACTTTTTAAGGTTTGCTGATATTTTTTCTTATAACCGGGTTTCACTTTCGTCGGTTTCTTGACCAAGGATTTGGCAACGGCCATCTCACGAGATGGACGCCAATCTTTCTTTTGTCTGGCTTGACGCTCCCGGGCGGGAATCAATGTTTTGTCCTTCACTTCAAAGTACTCCGAATGAATACCTTTGGCTTCTAAAAGATCCAAGTAACGCTCGTCGTCAAAATCATAGAGCGATAAGACTTGCCCATCTTTGTTCATTCGACCGGTTCTTCCGCTACGGTGAACGTAAAATTCAATGTCTTGAGGCAATTCGTAGTTGATGATGTGTGAAATCGAATCCAAATCAATGCCACGGGAAATAATATCGGTCGCGATGATGTATTGATATTCATTGGCTCTGATTCGGTTAATCAACGCCTTGCGGTTACGAGCTTCCAAACCACCGTGAATCATCACAACGCTATCGAGTTTGTCTTTCACATGGGCATAGAGCGCTTCTGCGGATTCTTTGGTATTACAAAAGACGATGGCCAAATACGGACGTATGCTCGTCAATAAATCATCAAACACCGACATCCGGTTTCGACCTTTGGTTTTGATAAATCCATGATTAATCAGAGGATTGACGCCCAATTTATCTTGAAAAAAGATCATTTCAGGACGCTTTAAGTACTTTTTCAAAAACGGTTGAATGGCTTCTGGAATGGTCGCTGAAAAGACCAACATTTGCATCGATTCGTTCATGGTTGCGGCGACTTGGTCGACATCCATCAAAAAGCCTTCATCCAAGGTCATATCGGCTTCATCGACAATGAAAACCGACGCTTGGAAGGCTTTCAACGCATTGGCTTTGACAACTAAGTCTTTCAATTTGCCTGGCGTACCGATGGCGATGTGGGGTTGTGATTTTTCTAGTTTTGCAATTTCAAGCGCACGATTGGTTCCCCCCGAAAAAAGACGAATATCGATGGGGGTTGAGGAATGTTGGGCGATTTGTTTGGCAAACGCAAAAATCTGTGTTGCCAACTCACGGGTTGGAGCGCTGATCAGTACTTGACACTCAGCTTTGGTGAGATCAAGCTGCTCAAAAATAGGAATGAGATAGCTGTGTGTTTTTCCCGTTCCCGTCGCACTTTGAACCACCAAATCTTTATGATCCATGATTAAAGGAATGACTTTTTCTTGAACATCTGTTAATTGAGTAAACCCGCGTTCGGATAAGGCGGTTTGAATAAATGGTTTGTATGGAAACATAAATACCCTGCTTTCTTTTTGTCAAAAGTCTGAATATATTATATAATATTTATGAGCTAAAGTAAAACAAAAGGGAGTGTATCTATGCAAGTAATCCCCATTAGCCCTCGTGGCTATTGCCCTGGTGTCGTCCGCGCTATCCGAATGGTCTACGATGCCATCCATAACCCAACGCTGCCACGGCCCCTTTACATCCTTGGCATGATCGTACACAATCGGTTCGTCGTCGATGATTTGACCCAAGCTGGCGTCATTACGCTTGACGAACCCGGAAAATCACGACTTGATTGGGTCAACGAAATCAAGGAAGGCACCGTCATCGTAACGGCTCACGGTATTGAAGATAACGTGATTGAAGCCATACAAAATAAAGGACTTACGCTTATCAATGCCACCTGCAAAGACGTCTTAAAAACTCACGACGTCATTCGCCTTCATTTGCGACAAAACGATCAAATCATCTACGTCGGAAAGAAAAATCATCCCGAAACCGAAGGTGCACTGGGAATAGATCCATCAATCATTCTGGTTGAATCGATTGACGATATTCAATCGTTGCCCGCAATCACAAAACCGATTTTTGTGACCAATCAAACAACGTTGTCAATTCGGGACGTTTCATCACTTTTCGATGCGATTGTCAATCGGTATCCTTCTGCTCAAATCAGTGACGAAATTTGTCATTCGACCCGAATTCGACAGGAAGCTATCCTAACGTACAATCACGGCGTTGATTTGTGCTTTGTGGTGGGGGATCCCGTATCCAATAATACCCGAAGTTTGGCGATGATATCGCAAAAAGAAACGCATGTTCCAACACTTCGAATTGAGTCCGTTGATGAGATTGATCCTCATACCTTAATGGGTATAAAAACCGTTTCGGTCACAAGCGGTGCGTCGACGCCCACGCATTTGACCCAAACCGTCATCGACTATCTTAGACAATTCGATGAAAATAATGAAGAAACTTGGTCTCATCGAAAAAAATAACTTTTCTTTTTATCACAAATTGAGTATAATATATGAAGCGAATAAGTGTTGAGGTGAAAAATATGCCACAAAGTAAAAAACGTCCCAAACCAACCGCCATCGAAAAAGAAATTAGATCATACGACCCAACCAAAAGCAAATTTGGTAAAATCATTTTGTTGATTCTCGCTGTTGGAATGTTTCTTGGTTTAGTTATCGCAGCGATTTACGGTGCCATTTCGGTTTTGGGATAATTTAAAAAAATCCATGAAAAAAAAGAGATTCGAAAACGAATCTCTTTTTTGTTTAATCTTGTTCCAACAGTAAGGTTTTTGCGGTATCTAACGTCGCTTGATTGACCCGAAGTCCCGCCATCATTTGTGCGATGGCTAAAACGCGTTCATCAAAGGTTAATTCCGACACTTCCGCAACGGTACGATGGTTTTGCTCGTGTTTCGTGACATTGAGTTGACGGTCCGCCATGGCGACGACTTGGGGGACATGAGAAATCGCCAGTACCTGACATCCATACGCGATGGATTTGATTTTTCGTGCGATTTGTTTGGCAACCGCACCGGATATTCCGGTATCAATCTCATCAAAGATCATCGTCGATAGTTGTTGGCTTTTGACATAGATGGTCTTGAATGCCAACATGATACGACTCATTTCACCGCCGGAAGCGATTTTCGATAGCGGCTTCAACGATTCCCCCACGTTGGTCGATATTAGGAAATCAACCGCATCAATGCCATTGGGTGAAAATCCATCCGATTTTAACGGATCATCGAAGGAAGCGTGTGAAAATTCAATTTCAAACGCCATATTCGGCAGCATTAAATCGTCAAACGTTTTTAAGAGTTCATTGCGAAGCCGTTTTGCGCCCTCGATGCGATAGGCAGAGATCGATTGGGCTGCATTCACAAGTTCTTTGTGTGTCGTTAAGACGGATGATTTGGATGCTTCTAGATAATCATCGTAATGATCGGTTTGATCCAGTGAATTTTTAAGAAAATTCAAATACTCGATTAACTCCGGAATGCGTTGATGATACTTCGATTGGATTTTTTCTAAGATGGCCAATCGTTCTTCGATTCGGTTCAATTCATCCGGATCAAAGGCTAATTGACGCTGTTGCTTGATAAGCGTTGATTGGATGTCATCGAGTTCATAATACGCATCCTTGGCTTTCGTCGCTTCGGTTTCCAAATTCATCCCAAATGCATGAAGACTTTCTAAATCGTGCGACAAATCGTAAAGTTGATTGGATAGCCCGTCTTCAAATAACGACAATACATGCGCAATCAGCGTGTTGATTTTATCGTAATTTTCGAGTTGAGAAGCCGATTGTTTCAACGCTTCTTCTTCGTCAAGTTTCAAGTCGAGTAACGATAATTCCTGATACTGAAAACGATATAGTTCTTCCTTTTCAAGCAGACTCTTTTGTTTTTGCAATAACGAGTGATAATCACTCAGTGCTTGTTGATAAGCGTTTAAGGCAATACGGTACCGTTCGAGATACGGTCGAATGCCGTCTTTTTTATACCCGTCGATTAACTCAAGGTAATACGTAGGCGTCATCAGTTTTTGCGTATCGAATTGCGAATGCAAATCGGCAAAATGGAGGGCAATCTCTTTTAACTGTTGAAGCGTCACGGATTGTTGATTGATTTTTATGATGTTTTTGTTTTGAACGGAGAGTTCGCGATAAATCACAAATTCATCGTTATCAAATGAAATGTTGTGTTCCATAAGCGATCGTCTTAGTCGTTCGGATTGGATGCTGACAATTCCTTCAACGCTAGCCCATGTTTCGTTGGAACGAATCATTTCTTGCTGAGCTCGATCTCCGAGCAATAACCCAATAGCATCGATAATAAGGCTTTTTCCTGCGCCAGTTTCCCCTGTCAGTACCGTCATACCCGGTTGAAACATAAGCGTGACATCATCGATGATGGCAAAGTGCTTAACAGTGAGTTTTTTTAGCATGGACGCCTCCTAGCGTTGGGCAATGGCTTTTTGAAAACGTGCTAATAACGATGAATTATCCAGGTGATAGTGTTCGTAAAGTTGGTGCCACTTTCCTTGTTGGATAAATTCATCCGGTAATCCCAACAGTTCAAACTGATCCGATGAAACATGATTTTTGCTCATCCATTCCAATAACGAACTGCCCAAACCACCGCTGATGATGGAATCCTCTATGACAAACGTTTTAAGGTTTGAATCGACAATCTTTTTAAGCGCTACTTCATCAAACGGTTTAATAAATCGAGCGTTGTAGAGATTGGCCTTCAATTCATTTTCAGCCATCAACGCTTCGATTCGTTTGAGGTTATCACCGTAAGCAATGACGTTGATATCGCCATCAAATCGACATTGCTCCCAGCTTCCCCAAGTTATCTCAGGCAACGAGTACGTGTCTTGATAAGTAAAATTGACGGGATGATTTGAATACCGTAATGCAAAGGGACCTTTGGCTTCTTTGAATGCCAGATTCAAAAGCGAATAAGCCTCTAAAGGGTCTTTGGGTTGGGTAATCGTCATGTTTGGCAAATGGCGCAAATAGGCGATATCGTAGATGCCTTGATGGGTTTCGCCATCATCGCCGACAATCCCAGAACGATCGATGCCAAAGACGACGGGAGCGTTTTGACGACAAATATCGTGATTCATTTGATCATACGCACGTTGTAAAAACGATGAATAAATCGGGACAAACACCGGAATCGATTCCAATGCCATCGCACCCGAAAAACAGACAGCGAAGGCTTCACAAATGCCGACATCAATGATTTTATCGGGATGTGCCTTTTGAAAACCCAATAACTCGCTTCCGGAAATCATCGCCGGGATGATGACGCGAAGCAAAGGAAGTTCATTGGCTTTTCTCGTTAAATACTCATTGATAATATTACTCCAAGAGTGTTCGTTTTCCGCTTTTTTTACAAGCGGTTCGCCGGTTTCAACGTTAAAAGGTTTCACGCCATGCCATTGACCGATCTTATCGGCTTCTGCCAAGGGGTAACCTTTCCCCTTTTTGGTAATCACATGAAGGACGGTCGGTTGATTCATTGTTTTAACGAAGGTAAGGTATTTAATCAAAGCTTTGATATTGTGGCCATCGATCGGCCCGTAATACTTAAACCCGAATTCATCAAAAATGGTGGTATTCTTTGCGAATCCACGAATCATTTGTCCAACACGATTTTTGAAATCGCGGATGAAACCAGGGAAGAAACGTCCCGTTTTGGTCGCTTTTATATAGGTTTTGTTAGCACGCATCGAGTTGAGCAGTTTGGCAAACGTTCCAACATTCTTGGAAATGGACATTTCGTTATCATTGATGATGATGATGGGAGCGAGTTCTTTTTGGTGTCCCAAAAAGTTCAATGCTTCAAAACTCAAACCACTGTTGAGAGATCCATCACCCACAACGGCAACGACTTTATAATTCTCATTCGTCAATCGTTTTTTGTATTCAAAACCAGCCGCAGCTGCGATGGCGGTTGAGGAATGACCCGCTTCCCAGACGTCGTGAACGGATTCTTCACGTTTGAGGTAGCCTGATAACCCATTGTACTGACGCAAGGTCGAAAATTCGTTAACCCGACCCGTCAATATTTTATGGGTATAGGCTTGATGACCCACGTCGAAAATAAGTTTATCATGAGGGGAATCAAAGACTTTGTGTAAGGCTATGGTTAGTTCGACAATTCCCAAATTGGATGAAAAATGACCACCGGTTTGCGAAATGGATTCAATCAAAAACGAACGAATGGATTTCGCCAGTTCGTCTAATTCTTTATCATTTAGCGATTTGAGAAAAGAAGGGTCTTTAATGTTTCGTAGATCCATGGGGCACCCCTTCGTTATTCTTCAAGATTTGGGAAGTCAACAATCTCGTCATCTTTCATCATTTTGACAACGATGGATTCAGCGCTTTTTAATAGATCGTGACAATACTTGGTTAATTCGATGCCTTCTTGGTATTTGGCAATCGATTGTTGCAACTCCAGTTGGCCGGATTCTAATTCTTTGACCAATCCTTCCAATTTTTTCATCGCGTCTTCAAAGCTTAATTTTGTTTCCATGGCAACACATCCTTATTCAGTTTAGTGACGTCCGCCTCAACGGTACCGTCTTGAAAGGTAACGGTAAAGGCATCGTGCAACGATAATTGTTCAACGCTTTTGATGATCACAGAGTCTTTTTTCACCAACGAGAATCCTTTTCCCATCATGACCAATGGATTGAGGATGTTCAGTTTCTCAGAAAGATTCAAAAAGGTTGAAATCGATTGTTTGAGTTGTTGCTGAGTTACATAATCAAGGCGTGATCGAAGCGTCTGAAGTTTTTCAAAACCCTGTTTTAAACGATTGTCCGGTCGTGCTTGATTGAGCCGTTCAGTCACGTGCATTAACTGCAATTGAGCTTGTTCGGTCAACCGAGCTGGATTTTGAAACACGTAGGAACTTTCAATTTGGCGAAGTTCTTTTCGGCAAAGGTCAAGGTGACGATTCATGATTCGATGCAACATCTCTTGATGGGAAAGCAGAGACGTGACCAGTGTGGTTTGATCTGGTACGGCCAATTCCGCTGCGCCAGATGGCGTTGGCGCCCGTAAATCCGAGACAAAATCGATGATGGTCGTATCGGTCTCATGGCCAACCGCCGAAATAATCGGTAACGTTGATTCGTAGACTGCTTTAGCAACGATTTCTTCGTTGAAGGCCCATAAATCTTCAATCGAGCCGCCACCTCTTCCGACAATCAACACATCGGCAATGCGATCTCGATTGGCTTTTTCAATCGCTTTGACGATTGAAAACTTGGCTTCTTCTCCTTGAACCAAAGCCGGATAAACTAAGACGTTGGCCAAGGGATAACGACGATTTAATATGTGAATGATGTCGCGAACCGCTGCACCGGTCGGACTGGTAATGACACCAATGGTTCGCGGATACGTTGGAATGGGCTTTTTATGTTGAGCATCAAACCATCCTTGTGCAAGCAATTTCTGTTTAAGCGCTTCAAATGCCTGATACAAATCACCGACGCCTTTTTCTTTCATATCGGTGATGTAAACTTGATACGTTCCCATGGGTTCGTAGATACTGACGTAGCCCTCGACCATGACCTTTGCACCGTCTTTGGGTTCAAACGTCAGCTTTTGTGTATATTGCGAAAACATCACAGCGTTAATCTGTGAGGTTTCGTCCTTAAGAGAAAGATACAGATGTCCACGACTGTGACGCTTAAAATTCGATATTTCGGCTTGTAACCAAATGTTTTTTAAATTCTGGTCGTTGTCAAAACGGTATTTTAAGTACCGATTGAGTGCACTGACGGTGATGGCTTTTCGTTCCATCCGCATCGCCTCACTTGCCCAATTTATTTTTTATAGTGTCTAACAAACGATTGTTGAATTTTCGAGCCTTATCGTCATCTAGATTACAAAATTTCTTCGTTAAGTCGATGGCCTCGTTGATGATGATTTCAACGGCAGTGTCCGTATAAATCATTTCGTATACCGCCAAACGAATAATCATTTTGTCGACGTAATTAATCCGGTCTATCGTCCAGTTTTCCAAATTATCAGAAATGATATGATCGAGCGAATCGGCGTGTTCTTCAATGGCTAAGATGGTTTGTCTGATATCGTCGGACATTTCGTCGCTTTCATAATTTCCATTCATGAAGCGAGCATACAATGCGGTGACGATTAATTCGCGTTTTTTTCGTTGACTCATAGTCTCACCTAATCTATTTTATTGTTCTATTGTAACACAAAATCATACGTTTATAAAGAGGATTGTCGTGGCATCGTAAAAAAACGTGCCCTAAGGCACGCTTAATCTTAATTTGCTTTGGCTCTCGACAAAATGTTGACCAAGAGCTCGCTGCGATCATCGGATCCGTAGACGTACATTTGTCGATTGGATCCATCCGGATAGGGATTGAACGTATCAAAATCATAACCATAATCCTCATCGGTAACCATGGTTTCGTAAATTTGTTCATAACAGGGTGCATAACCAATGTAATCGCTGTTTGGTAATGCGACGTCATCGGATAAGAAGAAATCGATGAACTGGTGGGCTAAGTCGACATTTTGAGCCGTTGTGGGAATAACCATGGCATCGACCCAAACATTGGTGGTTGTCGGAACGTAAAAATCGAAGTTAATCGTTGTTTCGTCTTCTAACGCTAAGTAATATTCAGAAAAATAATCACCCGAATAAACCAACGCCATATCCAAGGTTCCTTGAATGACCAACGATTTTAAGTTATCCTCACCCCAGGCATAAAATTCTCCCGATTTTAAAGCATTTTCGGCCTCCAATAATTCGGCTTCGTTTTCACTGTTGACGTTGTATCCTTTGTAAAGTAGCGCACTGGCAATGGCATCTCTGGGAGAATCGTACATTCCCACTTGATAATCATTGCCGTGTTCGAATAAAGCAGCCCATTCTTCGCTTTCAATGAGTGGCTTTAATGCCGCATCATCCGTATTATACAAAATGCCAATCGTTCCCCAGGCGTAGGGAACCATGTATTCGGAATAGCCCAATGAATCATAAAGATTATAAAGCGTCGGAATGACGGTTTGGCTACCCCAATTTGTTAATTTTGTAAAATCGATGGGTTGTATGAGTTCCAACGATTTAAGTTTGTCAATCATGTAGTCTGAGGGAATGGCAATGTCATACGTAGAGGATCCTGCTTGGATAAGCGTGGCCATTTCTTCGTTGGAGCCCACTTCTTTGTAGACGACTTTGACGTTATAGGTTGATTCAAACTCATCCAATAAGTCACGATCAATGTAATCTCCCCAGTTTAGCACATAGAGTTTCGGTTTGGCAGTACAGGCCATAAGCGCCATGCCGGTCAGTAAAACTACCATTAAAAATACAAGTCTTTTCATCCGTTTTTTTCCTTTCGTATCGATTTTAGATTGATGAATAATATAATCGCAATGGTCATGAAAAAGATAATGATGTTATACGCATAGGCAGCGGGTGTGAAGCTACGTCCTCTCGATAACGACGAATAAAGCCAAGTTGACACATTCATGTACTCTGCTCCCGAGGTGAAATAAGTGATGATGAAATCATCGATTGACATCGTGAAAGCCATCAACGCACCAGAAATAATCCCGGTGGATATGTTCGGTAAAATGACCTTCGTCACACCTGAAATTCGTGAACAACCCAAATCCAAGGCGGCCTCATAAAGGTTTGGATCCAATCGTTTTAAACGCGGTAAAATCGATAAAATGACGTAAGGCATCGAAAAGAACACATGAGCAATTAAGACCGTTGTAAAACCCAATAGCATTCCTAACATCGAGAAGACAATCATCAAGGAAATCCCGGTTACGATATCGGGATTGACGACGGGAATGTTGTTCAAAATCATCATTTGAACGCGTCTTTTTTTCGTTAATGCATTGATGCCAATAGCAAATAAAGTTCCTAGGATTGTGGAGATAAGGGTTGATGAGACCGCTACGGCCAACGTATTCATAATTGGTTCGTGCATCACATCATTTAAAAACAGTTCTTGGTACCATTTTAAGGAAAATCCTTCCCATGAGTACCCTTTTGTGGAAGCGTTGATGGAAAGAATAAAAATAACCACAATCGGTATAAAAATCAGAAAGTACGAGACAATCGTCGCCATTAGGCCAACGCCGTTAGGCCATTTCTTAAGCAGCGTTCTCATATTAACGTTTCTCCTTCCTTATCGACGCGAGTAATCGCGACGAACGATAAAACAGAGAAAACCATCAATAACAAAGAAATAATGGATCCATCGTTAATCGATTGACCCGATGATCCTAATCCTTCCTTGATAAACTTCGATTCAATGATATTGCCGATTAAATTGATATTTCCTAACCCAATTCGAGCGGGCAATACAAACGAGGTCATCGCGGGAAGCATCGTCATGATGACGCCCGACACGACGCCTCCTGATGAAAGCGGGAAAATGACTCTAAAAAAGGTTTGAACGCGGGAAGCTCCTAAATCGGAAGCAGCTTCAATCAATTTGGAATCGAGTTTTTCCAAAACTGAAAAGATGGGGAAAATCATGAAGGGCAGATACATGGCGACTAATCCAATCAATACGCCTAATTCGCTTCCTAAAAGGTTGAACGAAATACCAAAGACATCAGAGATGATGGATTCCGGCGTAAAAATCTTTTCCCAAGCAATAATTCTGAGTAACATATTGCTCCAAAGCGGAACAATCATCAACGCCATCAAGATTTTGCGTTTCTTTTCAGATAGCCGAGATAAGTAAAATGCTACGGGATAACCAATTGCGAAACATATGATCGTCGTTACGATCGAATACTTTAATGAGTTCCACAGCGCATTCACAACTTGATCTTGGGCGAAAATTTGAAAATGTGAGAGCGTCAAGTCAAATACGCCGACGTTGTATAAGTTCAAATCGCTGAATGCAAGCACAATCAACAACAACGACGGAATCAAGATGAAGAGAATCATCCATCCCAAATAAGGGACACTGTAGACTCTAAGCCGTTTCATCGGAAACGCTCCGAATGATATGAATGTTTTCAGGATCCACGGTCAAACCGACTTTATCGCCGATTTTCCGGTGTTTGGTGGTGTGAATGGTATATTCTCTTCCAGAAACAATGACGTTGATTTCGTAATGAACACCACGGAACACCAGCGAATCGACAACACCGACTATTTTTGATTTTGAAGGTGGAGCGAAGTCAAAATCTTCAGGACGGATAATGACATCTACCGCTTGGTTAGGCTCAAATCCTTTATCAACACACTCAAATTGATGATCGCAAAATTCAACCAAATAATCGTCAATCATCGTACCATGGAAGATATTGGACTCACCGATAAAATTCGCCACAAATCGACAATTCGGTTCATTATAGATATCTTCGGGGGTACCGATTTGCAAGATTTTACCTTGATTCATAACCACAATCGTATCCGACATGGTCAAAGCTTCTTCTTGGTCATGCGTGACGTAGACGAAGGTGATTCCTAATTCTTTTTGCATTTCTTTGAGTTCGTATTGCATTTCCTGACGTAACTTTAAATCCAATGCCCCGAGTGGTTCATCCAGTAACAAGACTTTCGGTTGATTGACCAATGCTCTAGCGATGGCAACCCGTTGTTGTTGACCACCGGAAAGCGTCGAAATCATTCGATGTTCAAATCCTTCCAGTTTGACCAATTTAAGCATTTTTTTAACACGCAATTCGATTTGGTCTTTCGGTGTCTTTTTTATTTTCAAGCCAAAGGCGATGTTATCGTACACATTAAGATGAGGGAATAAAGCATATTTTTGAAAACAGGTATTGATTTCACGTTGATTGGGTTCCAAATCATTGATGATTTTTCCATCAAATTCAATCGTACCGGAATCGGGTGTTTCAAACCCACCCAACAAACGCAAACAGGTTGTCTTACCACAACCCGAGGGACCCAATAACGTAATGAACTCATTTTCGTTAATGTAAAGGTTAAAATCATCGAGGACCAACAGATCCCCGAAACTTTTAGAAATATGATTCATTACAATCAATTTTTTACCCATTTTTCAATCCTCATCTCATTAATATGAAAAGAAAAGGCGTTTGCTTCTTAAGTCCAATCTTCGAGCTTTTCAGCTCTTGGGTCAAACCAAATGGAACAAACGCACTCTTATTATGATATAAATTGGCTCATAAGTCAAGACTTATGAGTGGTTTCGCCGGTAAACGTGCGCCTCATAGGGCGATAATTCCATCATTTTGGCGAGGGGTTTTTCACCGTTTTGGTTACCGATGACATACGAAAAAGCGTCTAAATTATCGATTGTCAGCGTCATCGTTAACGGTAATTTTGAGAAGTTGCATAAAACTAAGTAATCACCGCTATCGCTGCTGTTAAGGTATGAAAAGTTTTGAAGGCTCTCTTTATCCAAGTAGACCAAATGTCCGTCCGCAATCGAATGATCTTGATTTCTAAGATTTAATAGATACCGGTAAAGCGATAGAACAGACGAGGGTTCGTTTTCTTGATTGGCAACGTTATACTGCTTAAAATCGCTGTTACAGTCAATCCAAGGCTGTACGGTTGAAAATCCGGCAAACGGCTTGCTATCCCATTGCATGGGGGTTCGCGCGTTATCGCGGCATCGATTGCGAATGACGTCAAGTGCTTCTGCTTCGCTCATGCCCCGTTGTTTCATGTTTTCAAACTCAGTAAAGACTTCGACGTCACGGAATTGATCAATCGAATCGAAAGTCACATTCGCCATGCCGATTTCTTCGCCTTGATAACAGATGGCCGATCCCGGCATCACATACAGTGCAATGGCCAACATTTTAGCAGATACTTCCCGGTACGTTTGATCATCGCCATAGTGGCTGACAACACGGGGTTGATCATGATTGTGCCAATAAACGACGTTCCATCCTTGTTGATCGAGCATTTGGTACCAATTGTAAAAACTGTTCTTGATTATCCGAATATCGAGCGTACCTTGCGCCCACTTACCCATCAATTGCGGGTGATGATTGCTGACATCTGCCCAACAGTGTCCGAATTGAATCAACATATTGAATTCATTGGACCCATATCCGGCGTATTTCAAGGCTTCTTCCTGACTGGCTCCTCCTGATTCACCAATCGATAACAAATCTTTCGGAACGAAGATTCGCTTTCCTAATTCTTGTAAGTACTCGTGATGCTTTGGCAAGGATGAAAAATTTTCGTATCCGGGAAAGGCATCGGGGAAATCCCAATTCTTTTCAAGATGATTGGAGGCATCAACCCGGAAACCATCGACACCCAAATCGACCCACCACTGTATCATCGTCATGATGTCTTCTCTCATGGCGGCATTGCGCCAATTCAAATCCGGCATCTTTTTTGAAAAGATATGAAGGTAATACTCATCCGTTGCGTCGTTATAGTCCCATGTGGGTGATCCAAACCACCCCATCCACCGAGTGGGTCGTTCTTTTTTACCCGAAGGAGCGATACGGGGTTTTTGCCAAATGTAATAATCATGATACCGTTCAAAATCAGGATGATTCGGATCTTTCGCGGCGATAAACCAAGGATGTTCGTCCGACGTGTGATTCAAGACCAAATCGGTGATGACTTTGATATCCAAGTCATGCGCTGCGGTAATCAACGCTTTAAAGTCGTCTAACGAACCGTAATCGTTGGATACTTTGTAAAAGTCACGAACGTCATACCCGTTATCGTCCATCGGCGAGTCGTAGTGCGGACTAATCCAGATAATACCAATTCCAAGCGCTTTTAAATACGGCAATTTGGCCTTGATACCCAACAAATCACCGATACCGTCGTGATTCGAATCGTAAAAACTGCGTAAATAAATTTGATAGATTGTTCGATGTTTCCACCATGCGTCCATAGAGATCCTCCTAGATTACTTCTATTATACGGCAATCTGAAACCTTTGTGAATGAAGGAACCATCAAAACCGTTTCCACAAATAAAAAAAAGGACCCGAAGGTCCTTTATGAAGCAAGAAAACTTATTCAGCTTTGTTGTTGTCAGCAATCCATGTAGCAGCGGCAGCAACGATAGCAGTTTGAGCAGCAGCGGGTGTTAAGGTTCCATCATACACTTCTCTTTGAGCAGCGGTAATACCACTGTTGTAAAGAACGTTGACAGCCAAAACGGTTCCGAGCGGCAATTTAGCAGCTGGTTCGTTGAATCCGAAGCCAAGAGCAGCACCAAATTGGACTTTATTATCGGACAATGTCGGCGGGATTAAGTCTGAATCTGGTTCTAATGCTAACAAGTAAGAAGAATTGTCAGAAATGACACCCATTCCACCAGCGGTGTAAATCCATTTTAATACGGTAACCGTAGCACCAGGTGCATCGGTGTAAGCATTAACGGCAAAACCTTTGGTTTTTACGATTGGACGTAATTGAATGTCATTGTACGTTGGCATTTTGGAGAATACGAAATCAGAATTGTAGGTATTTTCGTTCGTGTCAACATCCATCCAAGTACCGACTAAGCCAAATGGGTATTCGTTCTTTAAGAAGTTATCCCAACGCCATCCCATGGAAGCAGCGGCCAATTTGGTCGTTCCATCGGTTTGGAAGCTCATGTCATGAGTACTAAATTCTTTAATGAAGTTTAATCCAGCTAAGAATTCGTCGGTATCAAATCCTGGTTCAGCGTAATTAGCTTCTGGGAATAATTCAAATCCGCCAGCACTGTAAGCTGAGTAGTTGGACCATTCTTGGTCTAAGCAAAGTGGATAAATTTCATAAATCGTTTGCGTGGTAGCAGCTGCATCGCCGTCTTTGGTATATTCAAAGGTCAAGCGGCCAGTTAAGCCATCAGCGATTGCGAAGATTTCTTCCCAAGTGTCAAATGCATCGGGGAGATTGTCGCCATCCGTGTCCGTTAACGTAATGTCTAATTGGCCATCAGCGATTAAGTATTCTAACATTGTCTTGTTCCAAGCAAATGCCATACCATCATAAACAGCGGGTAAGTAGTGAACTTTGTCACCGCTATTGACAGCGTTTTTAGCAGTTTGAAGAACGTCGTTTTCGATAACGTCAGCCATGTAGTTGTCGATATCTAAGAAGTTAACTTCGCGGCCTACAGAGCCTGATCCAATAATAATCATAGCGTCTGGAGCAGCTTCTTTCATCGTTACAACACCGGTAACACCACTGCTTTCGCCATCCGATGCTTCATAGACGACTGCGTCGACTAATCCAGCAAGATCTGGGTAAGCAGCATCCCAAGCAGCTTCGAGGGGAGCGGTCATAGCAGCGACGTCAACGCCGATTTGAACGACAACTTTGTCGCCATCTTCGTCAACTTCCCATTCAATGTCGCCATTGTTATACACGCAGATACCATTGGCATCGATGTCGCATACTTCTTCAGTGGTCGTCGTTGTGGTCGTCGTTTTTTCTGTACAAGCTACCAATACAGCAGCAAGTGTGAAGACTAAAAGTAAACTTAAAATCTTTTTCATTTTATTCCTCCTTAAAATATTTAAAAGCAAATTTATAATATCATTATAATTCGTAAACTTCAATTTACTTACATAACGTAACCGCTTACATATTTCACAATATATTAAAAAATAAACGATATATAGAATAATCATAGATTACCGTATATATCGCTTATGCTTAAAAATGGGTCTTTTTCCGAGAAAAACGGGATTAATAGGTTTCGTCGGAGTTATTGATTTTTGTATAAAGGATAATGATTCGAACGGCGTAGAGCGCAGACCACAGAATGGTACCAATCAACGTTGAAAATAAACCAACGATGGCCGCAATGATTGCCGGCCCGGTTATGCCAAAGATCGTATACTTTAACGATGAACTGTAATAGATTTTTTTGACCTGGCGTCTCAGGTTCGCTGCCATCAGTAAAAACGACATAATCAGCGCATAAAGTATTGTCTGCACAAACTGTGCCAAATAGATCATGGACAAATCGCCGGGGAGATCACTTTTTAAAATGCTGGTCAAAACCGTCTCGTTGATGGTTCGATAAAACGTCGTATCATCGTAGTATTCCATTTCGAGATCAACGCGATTAATTTTTGAAAAATCCAAACCTTCTAAGAGACGATAAGAGCTGTCGATGGTGTAGTTGTTCCGTTCATCCTCGCTATCGATGTAATGCAAACTGACGCGGTGTTCATAAAAGATGATTCGCGATTCGTAGGCATTGATGCTTTCCAAGCTGGTTGGTAACAAATATAACTGATAACCATTGAGATTTAAAACGGTATCGTAAGGCTCAGATAAGACAAACGTCAGGTTTTCGATTTTCGCATTTAGTTCCAACTGATAGAGTTCCGTCAATGCGGTTTCAATGCCCGGCATGTAGTCAATGACGTCGCTGGCATCGGTTTTGGCTCTTGACATGAAAAAGGGAGCACAGATTAACGAAATATTGAGGATAAAAATAAGCACTAGTTTTCCCATCGACCAACGATTGGTCTTTAACAACTCTTTGTTTGAAAATAAGACTTTAGGGAAAAAGGCATTCGAGGTATTCGGCATGTAAATTCTCCTTATATGAAAAATGCGCAGTTATGCGCATTTAATCATCCTTTTTCGCCGCCGGAGGTTAATCCGAAGACAATGTACTTTTGCATGTAGATTTGAACGAGCATAATCGGTATGGCGATTAACAAAGCCCCAGCCATGAAGACGACCGGATTGTTAACGAGTGAGGAAACCGTACCGCCGATGTATTTGTATAAAATGACGCCGACCGTCGGCTTACCATTCATGATAATGGATGGCAAAATGTAATCGAGCCACGGTGACATGAAGGCGTTAACGGCAATGAATCCCATGATGGGAACGGCTAACGGAACGATGATTTTGACCAACACTTGAAGATTGGTCGCGCCATCGATTGCCGCCGCTTCATCCAGCGATTTTGAGACGTTTCGCATGTATCCTCTGACAATGAAGGTGTTGTACGGAATTGCGCCAGCCACATAGATGAACGTGAGCGCTACCCAATTATCGCGCCATCCAAAGGTTTCGAAAATCCCCAAAATGGCGATCATGCCCATGAAGGCCGGGAACATCTGCAAGGTCAAGAGCGTCAATAACGCCGCTTTCTTACCTTTAAACCGATAACGTGAGAAGGCAAATCCCGTTAACGACGAGAACGTCACGACCAACAAGGTATTGAGCGTCGCAACACCCAAGGTTCTGAAGAAGGCTTTCATGAAGTCAAAACTGGGTTCTAGGTTATACGACAGTAAGAACTGATAGGTGTTGAGTGAGTACTTTCTGAAATCAGGAACGAAGGGGAATAATCCGTATTCGCCTACGGATCGTTCGGCACCCAGATACGTATCGACGACTTCCGTCAAGGCATTTTGGTTCGTCAAATTGTAGGTGACGGTTCCATCAGGATTATTGATGATGGCTGCTACGTTGGTAAAGGCAGCCGTAACCAACCACATGATGGGAATCAATACGATGGCCACACAAATCAACAGGTATACATACGTGATGATTCCGGTTATGAGTTTTTTAACGGTGAATCGGTGAACCAGATTGCGCCAAAAGGCTTTCCGTTGAATGCGCTTCTCTTGACGAATGGCCAACCGTTCTTTTTTTCGTTTATCCCACCAGGAATGGATTGAGTCTTTAAAAGTCATAATTAATCCTCCTCCCAGAACGATTTAACCCTTGCGAGGTTATACACCGAAAAGATACCGACAATTAAGAAAATGATAATCGAATAGACTGCCGCAATGTTGTATTCGCGAATCGTCGTCAACATCGCTAATCGGTAAACCCATGAGATGAGAATATCGTAGATGGACGGAGCACTGTTCGGAACCCCAATATTGGTATAGGCTCCCAGTTCCGTCCACGTATACGTGGCGGGTACCGATCCGGTCAGGAAGTAGATGACACCAAAGTTATTAAAGTTGTGCGTTAAGGTCGTGATAATAACGGGAGTGGTCGCCCTGAGTATCCACGGAATGGTAATGTACCTCGTCTTTTGTAAACTGGTTGCTCCGTCAATGTCGGCTGCTTCGTACATATCCGAAGGTATCGACGTCAAGGTACCGGTAATCAATAACATGAAGTAGGGATACCCAATCCAAAGGTTAATCACAATAATCAGCAAGCGCCCGAGTTTGTAGTTGACCAGACCAAACCATTGGATGTACTGACCTGAGAACGACCCGGCTGCTTCTTGCGAATACAAACCGAGCGATGCCAATACCCCTTTGATCTTCACCAACAAGTCGACACCACCAAATGAATCGATGATCTGATTGGCCAACCCCCCTTGTGCACTGAAAATATTCCTAAACATCAATAAGGTAACGAGTGAAGGAATCGCCCACGGAAGAATGAAGATCGTCCGCCAGAATTTTTTGGCGACGACGTACTTCGACTGAATGATTAATGCTTGAATCATCCCCACAATATAACAGGTGAGCGATGCGGTAATCGCAAAGATTAACGTCCAAGCGAATACATTACCAAAGTATTTGTAGTTAACACCGTTTCCAGCGAAGACTTCACTAAAACTGACCAATCCTTCCCACGTAATCAGCTTCTCAGGAACCGATATTTGCGAATTCCATGAGGAGAAGGCCGTTAAGAAGGAGAATAAGAACGGAATTAACGTAAAGAACGCAATCAATAAGAACGTTGGTATGACGATAATGTACGAGAAATAACTATCCCAGATACGCCGTATGAACTTCTTCGGTGTTTCGATGACACCCGTATCTTCCGTCATTATCTGCGTTTTGTAGGCATCGGATACGTTGCCAATCCAAATGATCACCAGAATTAATACGACAACCAATACGATAACGCCATTGGTTAACAGGCTTGTTGAGTTATCCGCTTCAACCCAAGCAGGATAATCCATTTGGGTGGAAGCACGGCTAACGATGACCGGCCATCCACGATACCAAGTAGCTTCACCATTCACTTTGGTTGGAATTCTTCCTAATGTAAATAATCCCCACAATCCGCGTGTGAACCATCCGCCGTAATCTCTAAAGAAATAAAGTCGGTCCGTTGCATTATCGGCTTGTACGCCTAATACTTGACGGTAAATGCCGGCTGCAATCTTGAGATCAATCTGATTCGGTGTAATGCTAAATTCATCGATTAACCGATAAAATGAGTCATTTTTCGCATAATAAGTTTGAAAGAAACGTCCACCTTCGGCGACGTCTTCAGCCGTCAGTGTGTACTTTGCCGTCATGCCGGCGGTATAGGATGATCCAAAGAACAATCCTTCATCCGCCACATCGGCAGCCTTTAATAACACGGGACGATTGATGCCATCGGCACTGATGATATCCGTCGCTGCCCGAGGACTTTGATAATACGAAGCACCGCTCGATACATTAGCGCTGGTCAACTGACGGTATTCGTTTTTGGTGGAATCCCAAACAACGTCGCCGGCAATTCGGAAATTGCCATCAGGAACCGTAAGCATGGTGCCATTGAGAACGTCACCAGCGATTAAATAACCCGCATAATCGTCCACATTGGATGCATCCAATGTAACATAAACGATATCGCCAACGGCTTTTCCAGATCCTTCGTACAAACCGCCGCTGGCTAAATCGTCGTCGGTAATAACGTGTTTAATTATGTTGCCAACGACGCGATCGGTTTCAAAATACGTTCCTTGTGGTAACAAATCGGCTGCGGTGACAATATACGATACCAAATCACCCGCTTTTCGATACGTTTGGAAGTATTCGCCACCCGTAGATACGTCAGCGGTGGTTAATTTATACAATGCAATATCGCCAATTTCGTAATACGTGTTGTAATAATCCCCGTCTTCGGCGACATCGGTGGTTGTCAATAAATACGGAATTTCATCTTCCGTTCCGGTAATGTCACCTACCAGATAAACACTTTGGTAGTAGGCACCACTAGCCGATACATCATTATCCGATAGTACGACATAACCTTCATCGGTTAATACGAAGTCACCCGATTTACGGAACTCTTGATAATAAGCTCCTTCTTCAGCAACATCTTCTTCGGTCACAAAATAGCCGTTGACAATGGTTCCGTCGGTCCGGTATTTTTCAAAGAAGGTACCGCCTTCAATCATCTCTTGAGTGACGATGGGATAATCCTTCAGTTCTTGAAAGGCTTTGAAGTAACGACTGGTAGCCAGTTCAATGGTCAACACTAAAACAAAGAATACAAAAAAGGGAATGGCTTTGTACCATTGTTTGTTTTTTAGTTGCCCCCATCCAGGAATAAAGAACGATCGTAGCCCTCTTCGGAACGCTACGGGATGAGCTTTCCAATGATTGACTTTTTTGACGGTTTTCACGCCAAGATTTTTAAAAAAATGACCGATAGCATAAATGGTGTGTCGATAGATCCACTTCAGAATATTGAGGAGAAATGGTCCCAGTTTGAATGGTTCTTTTTGCATAGAAATCTCCTTTCTCACCTTATCATTTTTAATGATACCACACTTCAAATCAAAATGTAATCGTTTTAGTAATAAATAATGATGTGTAATTGGTTTCAAATACGTTAAAATATAAGTATAATGCCGGAAAGAGGAATGATAATTATGGACAGAGCCAATTTTATTCATCAACCAAAATCAGTAGACGCCTATGCCTACAATGAAACGACGTTTCATGTGCGACTGAAAAGTCGTCATGGTAGCTGCCATTCCATCCAACTTTTATGGGGCGATGGGTTTGAGTTTCGCTTTGAAGGTAATCTCCATAAATGGGTTTCACAACGCGTTGTTATGGAGAAGGTATACGAAACAAAAACCTACGATTACTGGTTTATCGCCATTCATCCTTTCCATAAACGCATCAAATACGGGTTTGTCATTGACGATGCGTATTTATTGACCAGCCGTGATTTGCTGCCGCTTTCCAAGTGGCCGACCATCACCTACGACAATCAATTCTGGCTCTATCAACTCTTTAACTTTCCTTGGATGAATGAAGCCGATTTGTTCAAAGCGCCCCAATGGGTTGAATCAACCATTTGGTACCAAGTATTTCCCGATTCATTTCGAAAAGACCATTCTGATTTTTCCGATCATTTCACCCAGGAATCATTCTCGCCTTTTACAACCAAATTCCATGGTGGTACCCTTAAAGGCATCACCGAGAAACTCGATTATCTCGTTGATTTGGGGATTACGGGTATCTACCTGACACCCATTTTCGAGTCCCGTACGCAACACCGCTACGATACCGTCAATTATTTCGAAGTCGATTCGCGTTTGGGAACCAAAGCGGACTTAAAGGAACTCGTCGATTCGGCTCATCAACGCGGACTAAAGGTCATGCTGGATGCCGTCTTCAACCATACGTCGTATTACCATCCGTTCTTTCTGGATGTGGTTCGGCATCAAAAAGAATCGAAGTATTATCCCTATTATTGCTTCTTTCAAGATCCTCCCATCAATTTTGACGTCGATGAATCGCTAAATCCTGTCAATATGCGCGCCATTTATGAACGAATCCATACCGAAGGACCGTTCTTATCCTTTCATAGTTTCGCCTTTGGCCATGGGATGCCCAAGACCAACGTCGATTACCCACCCATGCGCCAGCATTTGCTGGATGCCGGCTGTTATTGGATTAAAGAATTCGATATTGATGGTTGGCGATTGGATGTGGCGAACGAAGTCAGCCATGATTTCTGGCGCGACTTTCGAAAAGCCTGTAAGGCAATCAAACCCGATTGCTTTATCTTAGGCGAAAACTGGTACGATTCGGAACCTTGGTTACGAGGCGATCAATTTGATGGATCCATGAACTTCGATTTAATGTTTTCACTCGTGAGTTTTCTATCCGCAAAACCGCTGCTTCCGTATTCTGCCAATCAATTCAGAGACCAACTCATCGATTATGTGAGTCGTTATTCGCATGCCGTTCTTCCTTATCAATTTAATCTTCTTGACTGTCATGATACCGAACGTTTTCTGTCCCTCGTCGACGGGAACCTGGATTTATTCAAACTGTCGTTTGTGTTGCTTTTTGCCTTACCCGGGGCACCCGTTATTTATTACGGTGATGAAATCGGCATCGGCGGTGAAGGCCCTAGAGGGAACCGAGAACCGATGATTTGGGATGAATCAAAACAAAACCGAGATCTGTTCGCCTTTTTTAAATCCTTAATAGCCATAAGAAAGCAAGAACCCAGTTTTTCGCAACCAAGTTTTGAACTTCCGAACCTGACCAATGATTCGGTTTTGACCCTCGTCAAAGGGCCGATGATCCTGTCGTTCAATCGCTCTGATCAAAAACAAACCATCGATTTGCCGTTTGCGTGTCAATACGATGTATGGAATCACAAAGATTTCAAGCATCCCATCGTTCAACGGACGCTTGCACCCTATGGCTTTTCAATTCTAAAATAAAAATCCTCAACTAATGGAGGATTCTTGAATCATTGACTCGATTTCGAACACCGTTTGAATCGAGTTTTTTTGTTACAGCGTATCCAAACTCACGTCGTGAATAAACAGATTGCCCATCATCAACGATACATGATAGGATTTGAACAACGTCATGGTTTCATTATCTTGGATGCCGCCAACCATTAAGTAAATACGTCGAGACGGCGTAAATAACGAAAGCATAGCGGGTTGTTTGAATAACGAATCCGATGCATCAAAGTAAACGTAATCAATCAAATCGGCGTGTTCTTCCAATACCTTCAAGGCATCGTATTTGGGTAAAGCCAATACCCAATGGACGCCTTTTTCTTTTAACGTTTTTACGGTTTCGATGCCCCAATCAAACACGCTTTTGTCGGTAATTCGAAAATAGAGTTGTGACAATTTGAATTTGTTACGCTTGAACTTAATCAGCCAATCGTCCAATCGTTTGTCTTCTGCAAGAACACAAGCGGGGACATCCACCATCGCCGAAATCGTTTTTTGTTCATTCTTTTGCATGCGAATGAGCGATTGAACCAGTTGATCCATCATCAGAAAGCCCATTTCCCGTTCTAGATGATAATAGTTTAACATCGCTGGCACGTAGGTTTTATCCGCTAACCAGCTTGTTTGATCAACTTCAATCAGGTAACACTCGGTCTTTTTAGTGAGTACATTGACGACTTGTGAAGCCATCAGTGGCAATGATTTTTGTTTTAGGTCATCGCGAAGTTGATTTTGCAGGGTTTCAATCTGATTCCAACGACTCACAAACACCCGGTTATAGGGGTAATGTCCGGGTTTATTCTCGTCGATGAATAACGTCTTGTTCATTTGGACAAGGGCTTGATTGAGCGTATCGCTGGGCGTTGTCGCAAACGAAGAACCCCGAAGCGTCATGGTGGGTGAAAAGAACGGCGAAGCCATTTTCGCTAAATTCCAAGCCGACTCGGTTTCATTCCAAATTCGTTCGATGATCCGTTTGTCGGTCGTTTTAATCAATACGATGAGGCAAGCATCTTCTATCACCATGCTTTGAAGGGCTGATTTAGCTTGTTTCTCAACGGTTTTGATCAACCAATCTAATCTCATTTCTCGCGAAACCATGCCGTCGTCAGATTCGTTTAAAAACCAAAAGGTCATTAACGTTTGGGCAACGTGACTGTCATTAAGACATTGTTGCATATGCGAAAGCGTATGAATGGGACGGTAAGGATGATTGTTTCGCACATGGCGTTCTATCGCTTCACGGTCGATGCGTTCGGTGATATCTTCACACAACAAGTAGATATCCTGTTCCATCAGCCAAATCGAACAATCGATTACCCGATTTGTATTTCGGATGGAAAGATTTAAGCGAATCGTCGACGATCGTAAAAATTCGTCTATATAAACAGGATGGGCACCCATCATTAATTGAAATTGTTCGTAATCGATAAAATCATGGCGCGTTTCTAACATCGTTTTTGCACGATCGTTCTCAAAAAAGACGACGTTATCTTTGATCTTAAGCAATCCAAACTGTTTTTTTTCTAACAACCGTTTGGTTATGGTCGACGTCTGACTAAATTGTGTCAATTGCTTGTAGATGGTTAGGTGATGATTCAAAAGTTTTTGTGTCGTCATTGCCAATCGATTGACGTAGTCATAGGTTCGTTCTTCGGATAAAAAGAGCATCATCATGCCTTCAAAAGCATGGAAAGACTCGATCCGATAACTTAACACGTGTGAAATCGTATTAGGCTCAAATGGACTTGAGGATAGATAATCGTTTTCTTTACATAAGTCCTCTTGATTCATCAAATGGAACTTTAAATCAGCTGAAATAATCGTATTCAATAGTGTTTTTGACCATTGCGATTGAGAATACGTTTTTTCCATCAATAAGCCTTTTTTATACGTATAGACGGTTAACCCGTCGAGCGATGGCGCAACATAAATCAGACGATTGACGTCGATTAATCCTCCCAGACTCCGAAACGTATACAAAATGACATCTCGTTGCGACTGATACATAGCGGGATCGTTGATCATTGACAACAAACTTTGAATGCCATCAAACGCATCGTTGATTTCCACATTCGAATCATTCAAAACAGCGATCGCTTCTGAGAGGATCCATTGTTCGTTCATCTGATTGGTCTTTTTTGCCAAGGCCAAACTGGCTTCGTAAAAAAGCAACCGATAATTTTTCGACATGGTTTGATTCATCTTCGGTAGATAGGTTTTATAAAAATCCCAGGCTTCCGTCCATTTTTCCAATTGAATGCAGATCCAAAGATACCGATCTAAGTAGCGAGTCTTGACTTTGGTTTTTAAAAAGAAAGCTTCAAATTCTTTTAAGGCGTCTTGGTAGCGTTCTTCGGCATAGGCGATGTCGGAAGCAACCAAGTAAAACATATCGTTCTTTTTCTTTTTATCAAAAATAGCGGCGTGATCATATGCGGCTTTGGCACTGTGAAGTTGATCGGTTTTGATGAATAACATCGCTAATTTGAGGTACTTACTGACAAGATTCGAATTAGAAATGGTATCGGTGATGGCTTCTAAGGTCTGGATGGCTTGAGGATAATCTTTCAGCCCTTCGTAACAAACCGCAAGATAAAACGATTGCATCAATCGCTGTTCCGGATGGGAAGGCAGATAGCGTTCGCGTATGAAAAGAACGGTTTTGAGTGCCTGAAAATCTTCGGTTTTTAACAGCAGGTTAATCAATTTGTCAATAATTGCGAAATTGGTTTTATACGATTCAAACGGTGGCGATTCAACCAGTTCTAAAAAAAGCGAAGTGGCCTGATCGGTTTCGCCTAATTGTACGTAAAGATCAAATAACCAATGCGTGCATTTCAAATAGCTGTCGGCGTCGTTAGCCGCAAACGCTTCTTCTTGTACACTCACCAATTCCTGAATGAGCGTATCATCGGCTTCGTGTTGTTTTAGCGCTTCAAGTCTGCTTTCAAAATCCATAGTCATCCTCCTTTTTTAATTTGGGAAAGATGTTTTTTTCGATTAGTTTGTTGGTAAAGACTTCTCTAAGTTCAACGCTCATGGATGCAAGTTGGGTATGAATGACGGCGTAGGTTTTGGGACGAGTGCTTCTGGGAAGCGATGAAGAACCCGGATTGATGAAAATAATTCCTTCTTCTCGCGTCACGAGCGCTTGATGGGTATGCCCAAAGACAACCACATCAAACCGACGCGATTGGGCTGATTCAAGAAGTGTTCGAAGACCGCTTTTCACAAAAAACTTGTGGCCATGCGTAAACCAAAAACGCCAATCGTCAAATTCAAACACCAATTCATACGGGAAATCCGGTTCAAACGGATAATTTCCCTTCACGCCAATGATTCCCATCGACGATAGTTCGTGTTCTTTCATTTCCGAATCACCCAATGATATAATCCGATCGGCGTATGGGTTTTCATTTTTTATCCACTCAACCGACATACGGTCACGATGATTATCGCTAAAGACGATCAATAACACGATGGTCCTCAAAATAAGCCAAAAGCTGACTAAAGGCTTTCTTTCGATGGCTGATTTGATTTTTTTCATTAAGGGTTAATTCGGCATAGGTTTTATGATAAGTTGGAACAAAGAAGAGCGGATCGTATCCGAATCCCTCGGTTCCCTTGGGTGATTCAAGGATGAGTCCGTCTGTCCGTCCTTCAAAATA
>CAZCSO010000013.1:0-46366 GCA_964501315.1 uncultured Candidatus Izemoplasmatales bacterium
TAATCGAACAACCCTTTAATTTCTTAAGTTATGATCCTCGCGTTCAAGATGGAACCTTTGCGTTTGCCATCGATGATTTGTTGGATACGACGGCTTTCGTTAATTCGGTTGGTTACTTGATGATGACGTATGGTTTGTCTCAAGCCGATGCGGGCAACTTAGTCTACATGGCAGCATTCCATAATTTGACACCCGATCAAATCGTTAACCTTTACGGAGCAATGACTCAGTACTCGATGACGTGGCAACAAGCTTATCAAGCGCTTGGCTATACCGGTCAAGTAGAAGGCGAAGCTCGTTACATGGAAATCTCTGCGAGCGTTCCCGGTTTAGGACCGATCATCATGGTGACCGAATATTACGCTAGAACACCCGAATAAAATACAAAAAGCTCCGAAAAAATCGGAGCTTTTTTTGTGTCGTTATTGTTTATAAAACCATGATGACGGGCATAATCATCGGTTGACGATTGGTTTTGTCAAGGATGTATTTTCCCAATGTTTTGATCAATTCAGTCTTCATTCCGCTGATGTTTATTTTTTTACCAAAGGCGAGGTATTTATCGGTAACATCCAAGGAGAGCGTTTGAAGGGTCTTGACCATCGTTTCATTGTCTTTAAAGTAAATAAATCCTTTTGAGATAATGGTGGGGGTACAGATGACTTCTTTCCGTTCTTGATTGATGGTTAAGACAACCGACAACAAACCGTCTTCAGAAAGTTCCCGTCGGTCCTTGATGACTTGCGAACCAATCTCACCGATGGCAGCACCATCAACGTAGACGTCCGAAGTGGGAACTTTTCCTTTGATTTCTCCTGTTTCAGCCGTTAAGGCAAGGACGTCTCCATTATCCATAATGAAAGTGTTTTCTTTGGGTATACCACAATCGATGGCCAATTGGGCATGTTTCTTTAACATGCGGTATTCGCCGTGAATGGGCATGAAATATTTCGGATTCAAGAGCTTAATCATCAATTTTTGTTCATTTTGACTGGCGTGACCCGAAGCGTGAACGTCCGCAAACGGCGATTGTGTCACAACGGTCGCTCCGGCTTTATAAAGCAGATTGATGGTCTTGTTGACGGATTCTTGGTTTCCGGGGATGGGTGAAGACGATAAGATAACGGTGTCGCCTGGAATCAACGATATTTGCTTATGCGAACCAGAGGCGATTCGTGATAAGGCCGATAACGGTTCGCCTTGCGATCCGGTACACAAAATGGTAATGTTGCTTTGTTTGATGTTGTCGACCTCACGTCCGTAGACGAACGTCCCTTTGGGGGCTTGAATGTAACCCATTTGAATGCCGACATCAATGTTTTTTTCCATCGAACGTCCGAACACGGCAATTTTTCGTTTTGTTTTGATGGACGCTTCAACGATTTGCTGGATTCTGTGAACGTTGGAGGCAAAAGTTGCGATGATGACGCGGCCTTTAATGCTGTCAAACAGTTCATGGATGGTTTCTGATACCACTTTTTCAGAGGTTGTAAAGTCTTCCAATTCGACATTGGTCGAATCCGATAACAGACACAAAACACCCTTTTGACCAAGGTTGGCGATTTTGTGATAATTGGCGTCTTGAAACGTGGGTGTAAAGTCAAACTTAAAATCACCGGTATGAACGATGGTTCCTTCGGGAGTATGAATCGCCAGTCCGTGTGAATCCGGAATGGAGTGGTTGGTTTTGAAAAACTCGATGGTTAAGGAGCCAACTTTGAGCGGTTGGTTTTCATGGTATTCGACCAAATTCGCCACCAAACCACGATGATCCTCCATTTTGTTTTTAATCAAACCGATGGCAAGGCCATTGGCATAAATGACGGGAATCGAAACTTGACGCAATAAAAAGGGAATGGCGCCGATGTGGTCTTCGTGACCGTGGGTAATAATCAGGGCTTTGATTTTATCTTGATGCTCGATGAGATACGAATAATCAGGAATGACGTAGTCAATTCCCATTAAATATTCATCCGGAAAAAGCAAGCCAGCGTCAATAATGATGAGATCGTCTTGATACTCAACGCAGTACATGTTTTTTCCAACTTCTCCTAAGCCACCAAGCGCAAAAATCCCGACTTCGTTAAAAGATTTCTTTTGATTTTGCATGGTGCTAAATATTAATCCTTTCTGTAGATGGAATGGGGTTGTTCTTGTTATGTAATTATACACAATTATCGATTTGATTGCAAACCATTGAGCCGTTTTTTACAAATAAAAACGCTTTTATTCTCATCAGACGATTCGGACTTACTCTTTAATTCGCAGGTTTTGTATGGTATACTAATTATCGAGGTGAGATGGATGATCGCAAAAGTACTTGTGGATGTTCCTGTAAAAGCAGTAGATCGACTATTTGATTACGAAATTCCATCTGATTTCGAGTCAGTCCTAGAGATTGGCTCTCGTGTTATTGTTCCTTTTGGGAACCGTGATTTGATGGGATTTTGCTTGGATATTACCACTCAAAAGGATACCTTAAATCCCTTAAAACCGATTCGTTCGGTACTTGATATCGAACCCTATGTGACAAACGAATTAATTGAACTCGCCAAAACCGTTTCGATGGATACGACAACCGTCTTGATTCGTGTTTTGGAAACCATGATTCCTTCCGCTTTGAAAGCGGTCTATAAACCCAAACTAAAGGTGATCGATTCATCACGATTATCAAACGATCTTCGACTGTTATTCCGCTCTGGAGATCTAATTGATTTGAATGAAGAAGTCGCTCCTTTTTTGCGCGAAATCAAGAAAGCCATGCACGACAAACAAATCGAACAATACTACGATATTGTCTCAAAGTCAAAACCCAAGTTTCAACGCATGGTGCGATTGATTGACCCCAATTATCTGCCGAAGACTCAAAAACATTCGGACTATTTAAACTACCTTGCGCAACAGCCCAATAAAGAAGCGTTGTTATCGGAATCCTTATCGGATACTAACTTGTCGCAATCGATTGTTCAAACATTAGAAAAGAAAAATGTCGTTTCCACATTTGACCGGGAGATTTATCGAGAAATCGAAACGATTGAACCACCCAAAGATAAAGTCGTCGTATTGACCGATGAACAACGAAATGCGTTTGAACGCATGCGACAATCGCTGAATAAACGCGAATCGTTTTTATTGCACGGTGTAACTGGGTCTGGTAAAACCGAACTGTATTTAGCGATGATTGAAGATGTTTTAAAATCGGGTAAAGAAGTCATTTTTTTGGTTCCTGAAATTGCCCTTACGCCGATGATGGTTCAACGCTTTAAAGGCCGTTTTACCAATCAGGTGGCGATATTGCATTCGGGGTTATCGATGGGAGAAAAATACGACGAATGGCGTAAAATTATTCGTAAAGAAGTTAAAATCGTCATTGGTGCACGTAGTGCGTGCTTCGCACCGTTTACCAACCTGGGGTTGATCATCATCGATGAATGTCATGAATCGACCTACAAACAAGACGACATGCCCAAATACTATGCCATCGATATTTGTCAACATCGTGCCGATTATTACCAAATCCCGATGATATTGGGATCCGCTACGCCGAATGTGGAAACGTATGCGCGATATAAGCGGGGATATTACACCTTAATTGAACTGCCTAATCGAGCTCAAAACGTGACGATGCCGACGGTGAAGCTCATCGATATGAAAGAGGAGTTTAAGTCGGGGAATTTATCGTTGTTATCAAAACCATTGCAAACGGCCATCGCTGATCGCTTGGAAAAACACGAACAGACGATGTTACTCATCAATCGACGCGGTTACGCTTCGTTTGTAATCTGTCGTCACTGTGGATACGTTCCGATGTGTCCGAATTGTGATATATCACTCACGTATCATGAAGTCGAACATGCCATCAAATGCCATTATTGCGGCTATAAAGAACCTTTACCAAAGGTATGCCCGAAGTGCGGATCATCGGATTTGCAATTAATGGGTTCGGGCACCCAAAAAATCGAATCGGAGATTCAGGCATTATTTCCGCAAGCGACGCTTATTCGCATGGACAACGATACAACGCGCACTAAAAATGCGCACGAAAAGTTGTTAAATTCGTTCGAAACACAAGGGAATATCTTGATCGGTACGCAGATGATTGCCAAGGGATTGGACTACCCCAAAGTGACTTTAGTGGGGATTATTCAAGCTGACAGCAATCTTTATCAATCGGATTTTAGAGCACCTGAAAAAACGTTCCAGTTGATAGTTCAAGTGTCGGGAAGGGCAGGTCGCCATGAATTAAAGGGCGATGTTTTGGTTCAGGTATTTAATACCGATCATTATGCAATCAAGTATGCGGTCAATCAGGATTATCAAGGCTTTTACGATTATGAGATGCGAATTCGTAAACTTGCTCGCTACATTCCTTTTTACTTTTTGGTTCAAATTGAATGCATGGGAGAGAACATCCGCGATTTGTTTTTAAGAGGAAAAGAAATCGTAAATCGTTTAAAATCAAGTTTATCATCCGAAGCCATTGTATTAGGGCCGGCATTGCCGCCGGTTGCCCGCATAAAAAATAAGTACCGATGTCAGTTGTTAATCAAGTATCGTAACGAACCGAATCTTGATGATGCTTTGTTTCAAATAGTGGATGATTTTCAAACGAATGAGTTTTATCTTTCGATTGACAAATCACCGATGTAGAGGTGACATATGCGTATAGTATTTATGGGTACGACTGACTTTTCAGTCACACTATTATGTGAACTAATGAACCATCATACCATTGAACTGGTGGTGACACAACCGGACCGGCCGTTTGGAAGAAAACAAACCTTAAAAATGCCACCGGTAAAAGAAATTGCTTTGGCGAAGGGACTCCCCGTTTTCCAACCAGAAAAAATCAAGTTGGATTATCAACCCATTCTGGATACAAAAGCCGATATAATCGTCGTAGCCGCTTACGGTCAGATGATACCGAAGGCTTTGCTCAATGGCGCCCCTTATGGATGCATCAACGTTCACGCTTCGTTATTGCCGAAGTATCGGGGCGGATCGCCCATGCACACCGCCATAAAAAACGGTGAACGTGTGACCGGCGTGACGATTATGAAGATGGTGATGAAAATGGACGCTGGCGATATATATGATCAAGCAGAAGTACCGATTGAGGAAACCGACGATGTCGGCATCTTGGAACAAAAGCTGGCCGTATTAGGTGGAAAACGATTGGTTCATGTACTATCCGAACTTGAACATAATACCGCTCAAGCTCACCCTCAAGACGAGGCGTTAGTGACCTTTGCGTGGAACATCAAACCGGAAGAAGAACGGTTGAATTTTAACCAAACGACCGAATCGCTTTATGATCATGTTCGAGCATATCATCCATGGCCTTTGACGTATCTTGAAATCGACGGAAACGTTATAAAAGTACTTTCGGTTTCAAAGGATTATTCGCACGGGGTAGACGACGAATTGATCCCTCCTGGCGAGATTGTTCATGTGCATAAAGGCGACGTCGGAATCAAAACGCTCGACGGACGACTCTATCTAAAAATCATTCAACCTTCGGGAAGAAACCCGATGGCCATGAAAGATTACATGAATGGTGCCGGAAAATCGGTGTTTGTTGTCGGAAAACGCATAAAATAATGTCATTTCATCATTTTTATATGGTATAATTAATAATTAACCCTAAGTATTTTTTTCATCGCAGGATGAGGAGGAAACCTTATGAATCGACAAAAAAATCTATTTTCACGAGAAGAAATGTATAACATGAATGTTGAGAAATTGACCGAGCGCGGTGTGAGTGTCAGAGACATCGCTGAGATCGCATTTCGTCAACAATCACGTTGGAAACCGGAAATTTCGATGCTCGAATGTGTCGAATCCGTCGAAAAGATATTGTCTTTAAGAGATGTCTTTCATTTGTTGCAATTAGGAGCGGAAATCGATCGTTTGACCGAAGAAAAGGCATTTAAGGGTCCTATCCAAGAAATTCTTGCTTCCGATCTCGGAATGTTTGGCATTGATGAATTGTTTGGTTTGGAATTAGCAGGTCTTTATGGAACCATTGGTAAAACCAATTTTGGTGACATTGATGTCAATAAACCGCTGATTGTATCGGATTTGAACGATGCAGGGAAGCATAAGGAAGGCGTATGTCATACGTTTTTGGATGACATCGTCGGGGCAATTGCCGCTGCGGCATCCACACGTGTGGCTCAAATCGAAAACGAATTAGAAGCCAAAAAAGATCCGAAAATTATCGAAGAACCCAAATTATTCTAATCGATTCGAAATAAAGCGAAGGAGGTGAGGTTATGGATAACCGCGAAAAGACGCTCGATGAATTCTTTCGGAAAAACGATACAACCCAAAAACGAAAATTTCAAAAAGACGTTCATCGCCCAAAAACTGAGAAAATCGATGAGTATTTTCAATCAGTCGCGGCTACAAAACCAAAAAGCAAAAAATCCTTTGCGGAAAAATGGGTTGATTTCTTCAAATTAACGTCGTATAAAAAACAATTTGACGAAACCAAAACCTCTACGAATACCTCCGAACAAGATTTTGTTAAACCCAATAAACGGACTGATCTATGGCACCGTATAGGGTTAATCTTGGTCAATCTCTTCAGCTTTGAAGCAGGCGTCGATATCCTCGATGAAACCTCAGTTCTCTACCGCAAAAACCTCGTGATTAAAAACATCCTGTTTGTGACGAACATCGTGTTCTTAATCTTCACCATGATTGGCTCTGAGGGGGTTAATCTTCCCATCAATTTAATCCTGTCGTTTATCTTTTTTCTGGTGATGTTTTTTACCAATCTATCGATTAAAAAAATCATTCATGAAGAACCGAAAACATTGCAAAAACAACAAATGGCCGAATACATCTCAGCCATCTACATCCTGATGATGGCCATTGTCGTCTTTATCAAACTTAGACTGACGATTGGTTCGTCGACCGAACCTCCGTTCTTTAGCATCGCTTTGGCAGGGTATTCGCTCATCTACTTTTCACTGGTTGTTTTAGCGCTCTATCAAGACTCAAAACTTCTTAAGCTGATGTTTAAAATAGCGATTATTCTGATGACGATTGTTCATGTGACGATTCTTTATCCCGTCATCTTGTATGCCAACGATTTTTCGACCCTGATCAATTACGTTCGCGGTCCCATTATCACGGATATTATATTAAGAACGCTGATTTTAGCGATATTTATGATAGCTTTGTATTCAACAGCGAAAATCACCGAAGACATGAATACCAAGCGCAAGACCGAGTTAATCAAACGTCGTGCCATGGAAAAAGATTTTAAGACCGTTGTATCTGATGTTTTTGATGTCATCAGCGTCTACAAACGTCCCGGTAGTGCCGATTATGATATTGCTTATGAATCGTCGGCGAAACGGGTCGCAGATTTAGCTTCACGTTTGGGTAATTACCTTGGATTCTCGCCGAAATTATGCAAAGAAATCTTTGATTTCTCCACCATCCACGTCGATAAAAATTCGTTGTTATCGTTGGATGAATACAATCAAAAAGAAGTTCTTGATGAAGCTGATTTTATCAAAATCCGTGAAAAAACAATTGTCGGTTCCATCATTATCAAACGCCTTCAATTAGATCAGAAGGCCGAAGAAATCGTGCGGGCTCATTTTGAAAAAACAGCGGATTCCGATTTTATCAAAGAAATGAACGGGATTCAAAACAACCGCGAATCACAAGTCATTTTGCTGGCGCACTTGTACGAGATACTGCGTCAAGACCGAAATTACAAACGCGGGTTAAAGCACCAACGCGCAATGGACTTACTACAACTTGAATTTTACCCATATTTTGATTCGCAAATACTCGATCGTTTCATTAAATACGGCGACGATTTTGAGTCCTTATATTATAAATTAACCAAAGAATAGGAGTTTTACCATGTATCGATTTTTTACTTCAGAATCGGTGACCGAGGGTCATCCCGACAAAATCGCCGATCAAATCAGTGATGCCATTTTAGATGCCATTTTAACCGACGATCCCAACGCTCGTGTCGCTTGTGAGACGTTGGTCACGACGGGATTGGTTTTGGTTGCGGGGGAAATTACCACAACCACGTATGTCGATATCCAAAAAATAGTACGAGCCAAAGTCACCGAAATCGGATATGACCGTGGGAAGTATGGATTTGACGCCGAGAATTTAGCGGTTTTAGTTTCCATCAACAGTCAATCTCCGGATATTGCCATGGGCGTTGACGACTCCGTCGGCCATGAACAAGGCGCAGGCGATCAAGGCATGATGTTTGGGTACGCAACCAATGAAACTCCTGAATACATGCCCATCACCATTGTTTTGGCGCATCGTTTGGCAAAACGATTGGCAGAAGTCCGCAAAAATGGAACGCTATCGTATTTGCGTCCCGACGGAAAAACACAAGTAACCTGTGAATATAACGACGATGGCAGTCTCAAACGCGTCGATAAAGTATTGGTTTCTTGTCAGCACAGCCCGCAAGTAACCAACGATGTCATCTACAACGATATTGTCAACCACGTCATCAAGGCCATTATTCCAAGCAATTACATGGATGAATCCACGGAGATTTTGGTCAATCCTACGGGACGATTCGTTATTGGCGGTCCATCGGGAGATTCGGGTTTGACCGGCAGAAAAATTATCGTTGATACCTACGGGGGTCGCGCTCATCACGGTGGCGGAGCATTCTCTGGAAAAGATCCGTCTAAAGTTGACCGATCAGCGGCATACGCTGCCCGTCATGTGGCAAAGAATCTTGTCGCAGCGGGATTGGCCGATGAAGTAGAAATTCAGATTTCGTATGCCATTGGCGTTGCGAAACCCACGTCCATTGGCGTCAACAGTTTTTCGACGGGAAAACTGTCGGATCAAGAATTAAGCGAAATTGTTCAAAAACATTTTGATCTCCGGCCCAAAGCCATTATTGATCAACTGAACTTAAAACAACCCATTTATTGTCAAACGGCCGCATACGGACACTTTGGTCGTACCGACTTGGATCTTCCATGGGAACGACTGGATAAAGTCGACGAACTAAAAGCGTACTGTCCAAGGAAATAGGTGATGATTTTGTTTTTATTCCGGTGGGATTTATTTTTAGAAGTGGCGCTCCCGATACTGATTCTATTAGGAATCATTATTGCGGGATCGATTTTGTCCATACGTAAATTGCAAACCAATTACAAGGATCTTTTTCGAAATCAGTCCAAATTTGACATTGAACTTAGAAAAACGTCGAATCTCATGTCTAAGTTGATTGACAACGAATCGTTGAATAAGTATCAAGACGTCGTCATCAAGGAACTTCCTTATGAAGAGAAGAAAAATCTGCTTGAATTGATTCAGACGTTGATGCAAACGGTTGATAAAACCGATGACATTAATCGCTATTTGGTTGAAACCTTTGATCATTTGGAGGAACTACGCCTTGTCTTGGATTCGAAGATTTTATCCTTTAACCAACTGATCTCCATATTCCCATTTAGCATTTATGCTCGGATACTGAAGTATCACAAACTTCGGTATTATTCCCATAAATAATAATGCAGTTCGCCGAACTGCATTTTTTATTGTTTAATTAGTTCAATTATGTAAGGAGCGTCTTGTTTATTGAGCAACCGATATTCCATACAATCTACGATATTGCCGGGTAACGATTGACACATTGAACGGATTATTTCGGCTTCGTTATCGTGGTTTTTTGGATAGAGAACCAGGATGATTTTCCCATGACGTTTGAGCAAAGGGATCGCCGATTGAATGGCGAGCGTGGTTGTTCTGGGCGTCGTCCGTATCTGCGGGTTCCCACCGGGGCGGTAACCGAGATTAAAGATTACCACATCCACGGGTTCAAAGACAAATCGGCTTATGTTTTCGTGGGATTCATGAATCAACGTTACATGGGTGATCTTCAGTTCTTTTAAACGATTAGCCGTGGTTTGAATGGCGTCTGCTTGAATGTCAAAGGCAACTACCCTTTTCGCTATGTTCGCTAAAAATAAAGTATCCAGTCCGTTTCCGCACGTCATGTCGACGGCACAATCAATCGGTTTTAGCGTTTCTATGAGTTGATGAGATTTTTCCACGATGTTAATCATAAAGAGCTCCTTGATGCGTGTGCCGTTGGCGCAATAATTTGTCGATTTCATTGGTCACGACAAATTTCTTTAACGTCCAGGTGGGAGCGATTAACAAATCTTTTGGGGCATCACCAGTCAAACGGTCGAGGACGATCGTGGGTTTTAAATGTTCAATTTGGGTTGCGACGATATCGACGTAGTCTTCCAAGGAAAGCAGTGGGAACGGATTTTTTTGGAATTCGATCTCAAGCGGTGTATGTTTCAGTACCGTCAACATGTGTATTTTAATCCCTTGATAATCGAACTGGTTTAAGTAATCAATCGTCTGTAACATCATTTCTTTGGTTTCGCCTTTCATCCCGTTGATGATATGGACGACCACGCGAATGCCTCGTTTTCGCAAGGCCATCATCGCTTCTTCAAAGGTTTTTAAAGGATAACCCCGATTCATCCATTGAGCCGTTGCTTCATGGATTGTTTGAAGTCCAAGTTCTACGGTCAGAAAGGTTCGCTTTGAAAGCGACTCCAAATAGTCGAGCGTGGCGATTGACAACGCGTCGGGTCGTGTCGCAATCGATAATCCAACAATGTCTTTATCGAGCATTAACGCTGTTTCGAAGAGTGCTTTTAGTCGAGGCAGCGGGGCATACGTGTTGGTATTGGCTTGGAAATAGGCAATGTACTTTCCTTCTGGCCATTTTTGTTGCATCATGGCCTTAATGGTCTTAAACTGTTCAACTAAAGGTTCGTCTTTATTCCCTGCAAAATCACCCGATCCCATTTCCGAACAAAAAATGCAGCCGAGCGTTGATAAGGTTCCGTCTCGGTTCGGACAGGTAAAATTGCCGTTAAGGGCAATCTTATAGACCTTTGAATGAAATAAATCCTTGTAGTAGTCGCTCAGTTTCAAGTAAGGCTTTGATTCAAAGAATGTTACCATGATATCACCTAAACATCATTATACCACGATAAAATCATTTCCATCTGCATCGAAAATGTGATATCATTAAAAAGGTTGGTGATACAATGTATAATCTGTTTAAAGACAGCCTCTTATTTCCTAAAAACATTCTTAAGTATCGTAATAAATCAGGGTGGTACGTTACCCTGTATTTACTAATATTAACGGTGTTTGTTTCCTTGGGACAAATCATTTTCTTAGTTTCGTTAAGAAATGATAGCACACTCATGAACGTTACCGATTATTGCGAATACGATAACACAACCTTACAGTGTGGTGGAGAATCGTACCAACCGAACAAAGCCTATTCCTTATACGGTTATCAAGTCTATTTCGTTGATAACGATGATAATCCCTCTAGCTTAGTATTAGAAGGACAATCGTTGGTTTTTTATCAAGACGCCATCCGGTTTTATTGGGACTCCGATGTTATCTCGACCATTGATTTACAACCCTTGATGGCGAGTTCTTCACTCGAAGAAACACTGACGATGATCGACAATGCGTTATTTGGCATGAGTGTGGTGATTTTCTTCGTGACGAATTTGATGTTACTGCTGTTTGTCACATTGATATCGACATTACCGTTTATTCGATTAAAGCAGTTTATTCCTTACAAAAAAATCTTCAAATTGGTGGCGTTCGCTATTACCCCGTTTGCGGTATTGATGACCTTTTATCATTTGCTTCGTTTTGATGACATCCTTTTTTATCTTTTGATGATTGTGGCGTATCGTAGCGTATTTGTTTTACAACGCGAATTGCAACTACAAACTTTTCACTATTTCATGCATACCGACATGGGTTCGTCCAATCCGTCCAATCCACCTCAAACCGATGACTATGACGATGAGGAACCCACAAACAGCGACGAAGACGACGATTCTGAGTGATTACATCTTGCAAGTGCAATCGTTTTATGGTATGATAATTCAAAAGTGAAGAACTAGAAAAGAGTAATAACGCGCTCATTTAAAGAGACTTAGTGGTGGTGTAAACTAAGAATGATCGTTATGAATTAGTCTAGGGAGCTGATGAACCGCAACACGGGAGGTTCATTCGTTGCTGGCGTTAACAGATCAAAGTGTCGGATTCGTCCGAAATTTAGGTGGTACCACGGTTATTAATCGTCCTTTTTAGGGCGATTTTTTTATAGGAGGATTAGTATGAGTGCATACGTACCAACATTTCATCATGAGAAAATTGAAAAAAAGTGGCAAGATTTTTGGTATCAAAATCATCTTTTTGAAGCCAAAGACTTTTCAAATTTACCCAAATATTATAATTTAGTGGAGTTTCCCTATCCAAGTGGATCGGGGATGCATGTCGGCCATATCCGTGCGTATTCCTCCTTGGAGGTCATTTCCCGTAAACGTCGTATGGAAGGATACAATGTCCTCTTTCCCATTGGTTTTGATGCGTTTGGATTACCAACTGAAAATTACGCCATCAAGAACAAGATCCATCCGCGTATTGTGACCGATAATAACATCCAAGTATTTACCGAACAACTGAAGAGCGCAGGTTTTTCGTTTGATTTTTCACGAATCGTCGATACGACCGACCCGGATTACTATCGTTGGACGCAATGGATTTTCTTGAAAATGTACGAACAAGGCTTGGTATATAAGTCCAAAACCTTCGTGAACTTTTGCCCGGATTGCAAAGTTGTTTTGTCCAACGAAGAATCGCAAGGCGGACATTGCGACCGATGTGGCACTGAGGTCATTCAAAAAGAAAAAGACGTATGGTTCTTAAAAATTACGGAGTATGCCAAAACGTTATTAGAAGGACTTGATCAATTTGAATCATCGGGAAGAATTCGCATCGAACAAGAAAATTGGATTGGAAAATCCGAAGGCGCTTCGATTCGGTTTAAACTATTCAAGCATGATGCTTCCTTAGAAGTCTTTACAACCCGACCCGACACGCTTTATGGAGCTACGTTCATGGTTATCGCACCGGAGCATCCCTTGCTGAAACAGATGGCCGAATTCATTACCAATGGTGACGAAATCGCCAACTATCAAGATATGGCTGCCAAAAAAACTGAATTTGAACGGATTCAGTTGAATAAGGATAAAACGGGCGTTCGCATTCAAGGGATTGAAGCCGAACATCCGTTAACCCATCAACCGATTCCGATCTTTATCTCCGATTACGTTGTCATCACGTATGGAACGGGAGCCATCATGGCCGTTCCGGCACATGACGAACGCGATTATGCGTTTGCCAAAGCCTATGGATTGGACATCAAAGAAGTCATCCAAGGTGGCAACATCGAGTTAGAAGCGTATACGGATACTGAAAATGGAATTTTGATTAACAGTGAACTCATCAATGGGCTAACGGTCAAAGATGCCAAAAAGAAAATAACCGATTATCTTCTTGAAATGGGTATCGGTCACGAGAAAGTTCAGTACAAAATGAAGGACTGGGCATTCAACCGTCAACGCTATTGGGGAGAACCGATTCCGATTATTTATTGCGATCATTGTGGCGTGGTTCCCGTTCCTTATGATGAGTTGCCAGTAACGTTGCCGATGGTCGAACATTTTGAACCAACCGATACCGGTGAAAGCCCACTTGCCAACATTGAATCCTTCACCCAATGTACGTGTCCTAAATGTCATCGCCCTGCCCGAAGAGAAACCGATACGATGCCGCAATGGGCTGGATCTAGTTGGTATTTCTTGCGCTATATGGATCCTCAAAATCCCGAAGCCATTGCCTCTAAAGAGAAGTTGGCTTATTGGGGACAAGTCGATTGGTACAATGGAGGAATGGAACACGTCACACGTCATTTGATCTATTCACGCTTTTGGAACCAATTCTTGTTTGATCAAGGCATCGTCATCCATCAAGAACCGTACAAAAAACGCACTGCTCAAGGGTTGATTTTAGGTGAAGACGGAGAGAAAATGTCGAAGTCACGCGGAAATGTTGTTAATCCAATGGATATTATCGAAAACTATGGCGCCGATACGCTCCGTGTTTATACCCTCTTCATCGGTGATTACGAAATGGCAACGCCTTGGAATGAAGCGGGTGTGAAAGGTGCTCGTCGTTTCTTGGACAAGTTGTGGCGCCTTCAAGAAAAAGTAGCTATGGACATTCCTCATTTTGAAGGGTATGCATCGACGTTGCACAAAACAATCAAAGGCGTAAGCGACGACATCGAGCAAATGAAGTTCAATACCGCCATCTCGAAATTGATGATTGCGGTCAACGACGCCACCTCAATGAATCAATTAGGTAAAGAAGATTATCAAGATTTGATTAAGTTGACATACCCATTTGCCCCTCACGTTTGTGAAGAATTGTGGTCATTGCTGGGTCAATCGGATTCATTGGTCTTTCATCCGTGGCCATCGTACGACGAATCCAAACTGAAAGAGAAGACGATTGAATTGGTCATCAATGTTAATGGAAAAGTACGCGATAAAATTCAAGTTGAAGCCAATTTATCCGATGAAGTCTTAAAATCGAAAGCTTTAGCATCTGAAAAGATTAATGCGTTTATTGGCAATCAACCCATCAAAAAAATCATTGTTGTGCCCAATAAATTAGTTAATATCGTTATTTAAGAAGCAAACCTTCTTGTGAGACGTAACGTTTTACAAGGGGGTTTTTTATGAAGTGTACACTTTCACCACCCAAGTCAGGCGCGTTTGATCGTATCAAGGGTATTCGCAATCACGTTTGCCAGCGATGTCATTCCATCATACACGATAATCAAATTGACGATTATTACTTTCTTTATTGCGTCGATTGTCAAACGTTCGGACGCATTAACGAATCATCATTTCTCTACCGTTATCACCGAGATGTCATGGTTCAAAAACCCATCTATGTTCCTCAATATACGTTGTCTTTCGAACAAGCATCGTTATCGTCGAAACTGTTAGAACTTACCAATCAACAACGGTATACGCACTTTGAAGCAGTATGTGGAGCAGGAAAGACGGAAATCATCTACGAAACCATCTATGATTTTTTAAAAAAAGCGAAACGAATTGTGTATGCCATTCCTCGTACGGATGTTGTGAAAGAATTAACGATTCGGTTTATGAAGGTCTTTCCAAACACCATCATCAAGCCACTTTATTCCGGTTCTCATGACGATGAAAATGCGCAAATGTTGGTGACAACGATTCATCAATTGATTCATTATGAAGATGAATTTGATTTGATTATTCTCGATGAAGCCGATGCATTTCCGTATCGCGATAATGACTTCTTGCATCGAATTGTCAATAAAGCAGGTTCAAAATCGTGCCATTGGATTGAGTTATCGGCGACCTTATCGACCTCGATGGGAACCAAAAAGATGACTAAGCTGCAAACCCCGACACTATCTGCGCGTTATCATCGTCATGCTTTGGATGGGTTTGACATTGAGTGGATGCGCGGTGACGGCTTCAACGAAGATATTCTTCTAACGTGGATTATAAGGCATAAATCTCATTCGGTCATGATTTTTGTCCCGACCATTCATCAAGGGTATGAACTAAAAAAAGCGTTGAAAAAGCGGGGTATTTATTGTGATTTCACCTTTAGCTCCGATATGAGTAAAACGCAAAAAATCAACCATTTCCGATTAAAAAAACTCCCGGTTCTGATTACGACGACATTACTTGAACGAGGGATAACCATCGTGAATCTGCAGGTGGTTATCATGAATGCAGATCACGAAGTCTATACCACTGAGACGCTCATTCAAATCTGTGGTCGTGTCGGACGGCATCCTGATTTTCCCAGTGGCGATATTCTCTTTATGACCCACGAGCTGACCGACTCGATTCATCGGGCTCGTCGCTACATTAGTCAAAAAAATCAAGAAGCTATTCAGAAGGGATTGATTGATTGTGCGATGCCAGTTGTGCGGAAACGTGACGAATGAATCGCCGTCATTTCAGACATTGTTTCAACCTTATGTTTTTTGCTTATCGTGTCGACATCGTTACCAACCGGTGTACGCAACCGAAGTCATTCCTTATTCAAATGGATTGATATATTATCACTCGGTTTTTGATTTTGAAGAGGATGATCCTCGAGCGAATCGATTGTTGTTTCGTTATGCCAAGCGCTATTTTGTGGTTATAAACGAGACTTTTATAAATAACGAACTGTTTTTATGGATTGATAAAAATGCATTTCAAACGCTTCCTGAATGGATTTTCCTGATTTACGATTATGACGTCGTGGTTTGGTTCAGTCTATTCCATTTTGATTTTTCCATTTATGAAGATTTGTAGAAGATTTCGTGGATTTTTCGATAAATATTAAGCGGGTTTGTTTACACATTTTTTCAAGCGTGATACAATGAAGGTGTATTACCCAATAAAAAAAAGGAGTGATGATTCATGAAACTAGATGTTAGAGGCAAGAACGGCTTGGAAATCACGCCAGCAATTCGAAATTACGTGGAGAAAAAGCTCAAAAAGATTGAAAAAGTCTTCTCAGAAGAACTCGAGGCATTCGTTATTTGTAAGATTGAGAAGGACTTGATGAAAGTTGAGATAACCATTCCTATTAAATTTATTACAATTCGGGCGGAAGTAGCCGACAAGGATATGTACGCCGCCATTGATATTGCCATTGATAAACTCGAAGCTCAAATTCGGAAAAACAAACACAAAATGAATCGCAGTCTTCAAGTTCGCTCCGGGCTGAAAGAAGCCTTCAAAATGGATGATTTAGATTTTGATAAGCTTGAACGAGAATTAACGTCGCCTGTCAGACGGAAACGCATACAATTGGATATCTTGTCTTCCGAAGAAGCGATTACCCAAATGGATCTGTTAGGACATGATTTCTTCATTTTCCGAAACGAAGACAACGAGGTTTGCGTCATCTATCGGAGAGATGACGGAAAGTACGGTATTATCGAAACAGAATAAGATCCTTGAAGTGACCTTTAAGGTCACTTTTTTTTGATTGAAAACGAAATATCGTTGAATAATACCGTGTGAGTATGGTATTATTGAAGAGGATAATACGAGGTGAAAATAACATGTTTGGATTTTTAAATATCAATAAAAAAACGTTAAAACGACTTGAACGGATTGCCGATCAAGTTTTGGGATTAGAAGAAGACTACAAAGCGTTGAGCGATGAAGCCTTGCAAGCGAAAACCGTCGAATTCAAAGAGCGCTATAAGAATGGCGAAACGTTGGAACAACTGATGGTGGAAGCCTATGCTACCGTTCGCGAAGCGTCGACTCGTGTCACGAAAATGACGCCCTTCAAAGTCCAGGTTATGGGTGCTGTGGTTATTCATGAAGGCAATATCGCCGAAATGAAAACTGGTGAAGGAAAAACCTTAACCGCCGTTATGCCCGCTTATTTAAATGCCTTGACAGGTCAAGGTGTCCACATTGTCACGGTCAATGAATACTTGGCCGGTCGTGAAGTTAACGGTGAAATCGGTGATTTGTTCCGCTTCTTAGGATTAACCGTTGGCTTAAATCTTCGTGAGTTGACACCTGAACAAAAGCGTGAAGCGTATGATGCGGACATTCTGTATTCGACCAACAATGAATTAGGGTTCGACTACTTGCGTGATCACATGGTCATCTACAAGGAAAATCTTGTACAACGGCCTTTAGCATTTGCGATTATCGATGAAGTTGACTCGATCTTAGTCGATGAAGCCAGAACCCCACTGATTATTTCTGGCGGTGAAAAAAATACCGCTCAACTCTACTTGCAAGCCAACATTTTTGCCATCCGTCTTCAATCGGATGATTATCAAGTCGATATCAAAGACAAGACCGTTAACTTGACGGAAATCGGGATTCGTAAAGCCGAAGATTTTTTCCATGTTGAGAACCTTTACGATTTGGACAACGTTACGTTATTGCACCACATCAACAACGCCTTAAAAGCCAATTATATCATGCAAAAAGATGTCGATTATGTCGTTCAAGAAGGCAAAGTCATCATCGTCGACTCCTTCACGGGACGTTTGATGCATGGTCGTCAATTTTCCGAAGGATTGCATCAAGCTTTGGAAGCAAAAGAAGCAGTTGAAGTCAAGAAAGAGACAACGACGTTGGCGACGATTACCTTCCAAAACTTCTTTAGAATGTATAAAAAACTAGCCGGTATGACCGGTACCGCAAAAACCGAAGAAGAAGAATTCCGTTCGATCTACAACATGGAAGTAGTGGAAATTCCCACCAACAAACCCGTTGTTCGTGTCGATGACAACGACTTGATTTTTGCGACCATGAAGGCAAAATACATCGCGTTAGCCGATGAAATTGCCCGACGTCATGAATTGGGTCAACCCTTGCTAATCGGTACTATTTCGATTGAAAGTTCCGAACTATTAAGTGGTTTATTGAAAAAACGTGGGATTCGTCATGATGTCTTAAATGCCAAGCAGCACGAACGAGAAGCCGAGATTGTCGCTAATGCCGGGTTAAAAGGTGCCGTGACGATTGCGACGAACATGGCTGGTCGTGGGACCGATATTAAACTCGGAGAAGGCGTTAAAGAATTAGGCGGATTGGCAGTTATTGGTACAGAACGCCATGAATCGCGTCGTATCGACAATCAGTTACGTGGTCGTGGCGGCCGTCAAGGTGACCCGGGTTATTCACGTTTCTATCTATCAGCGGAAGACGATTTGTTGAAACGTTTTGGTGGCGATCGCTTTAAAAACATGATTTCAATGATTACCATGAACAAAGGATCGGATGTCGAATCACCGCTTGATTACGGTATGTTTTCAAAGATGGTGATGCGTGCACAACGACAAATCGAAGGCAATAACTTTGACCGACGCAAAACCGTCTTACAATACGATGAAGTATTGAGACGTCAACGTGAAATAATCTATGCACAACGGACGGATGTTCTTTTCAAAGAAGTCATTGAAGATGACGTCAATAGCATGATTGATGCGACCATTCAATCGATTCTTTCAACCTATCAATCCGATTCCAAGGAAATCATCAAACAACTCAATCGGTATTTCCCAGCAAATGTCGTAGAGGAATCGTTGATTCTTAATTCATCCACTGATCTTTACCCGGTTGTCAAACAATGGGCGGAAAAAGAGATTGAGCTGAAAAAGAGCTTAACCAACGAGAAAATATACAATGATTTTCTTAAAGCGATTACGCTACGCGTCGTTGATACTTATTGGGTTCAGCACATCGATGCAATGAGTGAACTCCGTCAAGCGGTATCACTTCAAAGTTACGGTCAAATTAATCCGTTCCGTGAGTATCAGGAAACCGGATTTAGAATGTTTGAAACGATGGTTTCAAACATTCGAAACGACGTAACGCGGTTTGTCTTGAAAGCACAAGTTCGCCAAAACACCGAACGCGTTCAAGTTGCTAAACCGATTTCAACGTATTCTGGAAAAGAAGACGAATCCAGAAAAAGACAACCCGTCAAATCGCAACAAACTGTCGGTCGTAATGATCCGTGTCCTTGCGGTTCGGGTAAAAAATTTAAAAATTGTCATGGACGCAACGTCCATTAATCTCAGGTGATTGCGTGACGCATTTAGAATTAAAAGTCATTATTTCTGAATTGAAGGAAGCCTTAGCCATTCTTGATAAATCATTTCCCAAAGCCACGTATCAAAAACGTGTAAGTGAGTTGGATGAAATGGTTATGCAAGGTGATTTTTGGTCTAACCAAAAACAAGCTCAATCCATCATTTCCGAACAGAACGAACTTAAATCGCATCTGGATGATTATAATCGTATTCATGATCAATTTGATACGTTTCAAATGACGTATGAGTTATCGTTAATCGATGATACCATGGATTTGTCAACCGTTGAAGCGGATGTCGAAGCGTGGTACAAGTCCGTGAATGAACTTCGAGTTTCGACATTGCTTAACAAGCCTTATGACAAACTCAATGCGATTATGGAGTTCCATCCTGGAGCAGGAGGAACGGAAAGTCAAGACTGGGCGGAAATGCTGTTTCGAATGTACGCTCGTTATGCCGAAAGCAAACGTTATAAACTTTCCGTCTTGGATTATCAAGTCGGTGAAGAAGCGGGGATCAAATCGGCTACCGTATTAATTTCTGGGATGAATGCCTACGGGTATCTAAAAGCCGAAAGCGGTGTTCATCGGTTGGTTCGAATTTCGCCGTTTGATGCTTCTGGACGTCGTCATACGTCGTTTGCATCGATTACGGTTGTTCCCGAATTGGACGATTCCATAACCATCGATATTGATGAAAACGATCTTAAAATCGATGTGTACCGTTCTAGCGGCAATGGCGGTCAAAGCGTCAATACCACGGATTCGGCCGTTCGAATTACCCATCTTCCAACCAAAATCGTAGTCACATGTCAAAATGAACGCAGCCAAATACAAAATCGTGAAACGGCGATGCGGGTTTTAAAAGGAAAACTTTATCAGATTGAACTTGAAAAGCAACAAGACGAATTGGAAAAATTAGCCAATAACAAGCAATCCAATGCGTTCGGATCTCAAATTCGAAGTTATGTGTTTCATCCTTATTCGATGGTCAAAGATCATCGAACCAATCAGGAAACTGGTAACGTCCAAAAAGTCATGGACGGCGATTTAGATGATTTTATCGATGCATTCTTAATGATGCAATCGCAATCGTAGAAAGGAATAATCGTGCCCGTAAGATCATTTCGTATCCGTAAAATCGGACGATTAGAACAGTATTTTTTCTTGACCCTTGGGGTTTTCTCAATGGCCGTTGCCTATCATTTCTTTGTCATTCCGTCCGGTTTGGTGGTCGGGGGCTCAACCGGAATTGCGATGATTCTCCATCGCTATATTCCCTCCATTCCGATTTCCTTGTATTCGATGGTGCTCAATACGTTCATATTGTTTTTAGCACTCTTCTTTCTTGGAAAACGCGAATTTTTGACGAGTATCTATGGTTCGTTGTTATTCCCTGTGTTTTTAGCGTTTTTCGAATGGATTGTCGGCGATCCGTCGTTTGGTCAAAACGATTTGTTACTGGTCATTCTTTATGCCGGCATGCTGGCCGGACTTGGATTTGGCTTAGTCGTTGAGTACGGAGGATCCACCGGTGGATCGGATATTTTAATTAAGATTACCAAGAAGTATTCTAAACTAAGTTTGCGTTTATCGGTTTACCTTGTCGACGGAGCAATCATCGTTGCCGGTGCTTTGACCCATCCGAATGGATTGAATCAGGGCTTTATCAATTTGCTATATGCCGTCGTCATGGTCTTTATTAGCGGTTTTGTGTCCGATGCGATTGTCATGGGCAATCAGTCGAAAAAAGCAGTCAATATCATCACCGACAAACCCAAAGAGATTAAACAGGAATTATTCAATACGCTTCGACGCGGTATGACCGAGTTGCAAAGTATCGGCGGTTTCACCGAAAGTAAAAAGACCTTGTTAATTACCGTCATTCAAAATCGTGAGTACCACCGCGTTCGGGAAATCATTCTTTCGATTGATCCCAAAGCGTTCGTTTATGTTACACCCGCTTCCGAAATTCAAGGAGAATGGTCGACCAAAGAAGAGGTGTATGTCAAAAATGAAGAGCGTACAAAACCTAAAGCGCCATAATCAGTCCTACCAATTAGTATTAATCGATGAAAATCAATCAACGTTCGATTTCGTCGTTTCAGAAGATTTAATCGTTAAGTATCGCTTGCTTAAGGGTAAAATAATCGATGAAACGACGTTTCGTGCTTTTAAAAGCGACGTTGCCATGGATGCCTTGATGCAAAAGGCGAAAACATATGTTGTTCGTTACTCGAAGAGTGTTTCGCAAACCAAAGCGTATCTTGAATCGAAAACCGATGACTATAAAGCGATTTTTCACATTCTCGATGAGCTTAAGAAACTTAATCTGTTGAATGACGAACGCTTGATTGAACAGTTGATTGATACCGCGGTAACCATCAAAAAAGAAGGTCCGCTTAAAATCAAAATGACTTTGAAGTCAATGGGATTTCAAGAAGACGATTTTATGGAACGCTTGTTAGAGATATCAGAAAGTCATTTAAATGAGAATCTAACCTATCTCTTTGACAAACAGCTTCTCAGTTATCAATCGAAACCAGCATTGAAAGCGACGATACTGATGAAGCAATACTTGCATCAAAAAGGCTACTCGATTTCCGATGTTGATCGCTTTGTCAATCAACAATCCAATCGGTTCTCTACGACCGATGATGAAATCAAACACATCAAAGAGGATGCGCTTCGCATCCAAAAAAAATTGGACAAACAGGATCTTTCAACTACGGAGTATCGTCAAAAATTGACGCAGTCCTTGCTGTCAAAAGGGTATCGGTACGCCGTCGTAAAGACCTATTTAGAAGGGAGATAATCCATGAACGACAAGATGACGGATTTAGACTTGTTTTTATTCAACGAAGGTAAATTGCTCGAAGCATACAAACATTTCGGTGCCCATCTCATCAAAGATGAGTTAAATCGTGATGCCGGCGTTCGTTTTACCGTGTATGCTCCCCATGCGAAAATTGTGAGTGTCATTGGTGATTTCAATAATTGGGACTCTCGCATTAACGTCATGGAGAAAATAGACGATATGGGGATTTACCGTCTGTTTATACCAAGGATTGGCGAATGGTCTAAGTATAAATACTGCATTGTGACCGCATACGGACAAACCATCTATAAATCCGATCCCTATGGGTATTTTGCCGATAATCGTCCTGAAACGTCTTCCAAAGTCTATGATCTTGAAGGCTATGTTTGGCACGATCAAACCTACATGGAAAAGCGCCGTTTTCAATCGATTGTTCACGATAAATTGTCCATATACGAACTTCACTTGGGCTCTTGGATGACCAAACCCGACGGCTCGTTTCATAAATACAACGAGTTGGTTGATTACCTTATTCCTTATGTGAAAGCTCATGGTTTTTCACATATCGAATTGTTGCCCATCGTCGAACATCCTTTGGATGAGTCTTGGGGTTATCAAGGAACCGGGTACTATTCGGCAACATCCCGTTATGGCGTTCCGAAAGACTTGATGTATTTGATTGACATGTGTCACCAAAATCAGATTGGTGTAATCTTTGACTGGGTTCCGGGACACATTTGCAAAGACGCACATGGACTCTATTTTTTTGATGGCGAACCCCTTTATGAATACAACGATTACCATATTCGTGAAAACGAAGTATGGGGGACCGTCAATCTGGATTTAGGGAAAGGGATTACGCGTAGTTTTCTCATTTCAAATGCCATGTTTTGGATGCAGTATTTCCATTGTGATGGATTCCGGATCGATGCCGTCAGCAACATCGTTTACTATCTCGGCGATCAATCAAAGGGAACCAACACGGGAGCGGTTGATTTCTTAAAACAACTATCCTACACCATTAAACAAAAAGATGCCTCAGTACTGCTCATGGCAGAAGATTCCACAACGTTTCCAAAGATGACCTATCCGGTTTCCGATGGAGGCATTGGGTTTGATTTCAAATGGAACATGGGATGGATGAACGACACCCTGAAGTACTTTGAAAAAGATCCAGTATACCGTAAGTATCATCATGATCTGATTACCTTCGGTATGGTTTATGCCTATTCCGAAAAATTTATCTTACCGTTATCTCACGATGAAGTCGTTCATGGAAAACATTCATTGATTAATAAAATGCCGGGCGATTACTGGCAAAAATTTGCGAATTTTAGAACCTTAATCGGATTGCAGTTTACGCACCCAGGCAAAAAATTGTTATTTATGGGCGGAGAATTTGCCCAAATGCACGAATGGAAAGATAAAGACGAATTGGAATGGTTTTTATTGCAATACCCCTTGCACGAACGTGCCAATCGTTTTGTTCGGGACTTAATCCAGGTTTATAATCATCATAAAGCACTCTATGAGATGGATCATCAACCCGAAGGCTTTTCATGGATTGATGCATCCAATCGCGAACAATCCGTATTTTCGTTTGTTCGTTACGCTCATGACCCAAATGATTTTTGCATTGTCGTTTTGAATATGACGCCGAATGCGTATGAAGAGTTTTCCATCGGGGTTCCAAAAATGGGACTCTATGAAGAACTGTTGAACAGCGATAAAGATATTTACGGCGGATCAAACGTATTCAATGGATTACCGCTTCAAGCGAAAAAAGAACCGATGCATCAGCGTGAGTTTTCCATCACGCTAAAAGTCGCACCGCTCTCCATAACGATATTGGAATATCGTTCGGGTGAAGGGCTGTTTGAATCGGAAGTTATCAACTGATGGAACGATCGCTGATTGCCATGATTTTGGTTGGCGGGAAAGGCACCCGTCTTAAATCCATTACCAAAGAGACCGCTAAACCAGCGGTTTCTTTTGGTGCGAAATACCGTCTTATCGATTTCACTCTATCCAATTTGACGTATTCCAATATTGATATCATAGGCATCATTACACAATATGAACCCTATGAATTGATGGCGTATATTGGTAACGGCGGGTCATGGGATTTAGATACCATTGATGGGGGCATTTCGTTTTTGACGCCGTTTTCCAAAGCAGGCGATGTTCAATGGCAAAAAGGAACCGCTCATGCCATTCGTCAATACTTCAACTTCGTGTATCAGTATCACGCCGATCATGTGCTGATATTAGCGGGCGATCATATTTATCAAATGGATTATCAAGCCATGTTTCAACATCATCTATCAACGCAAGCCGATTTAACGATTGCCTCGACCGATGTTAAATTAGAAGAAGCGAATCGGTTTGGGATCTTATCTTACGATGATTCAACGAAGGTTACGGCCTTTGAAGAAAAGCCGGAAGTTCCTTCCTCTTTGCATGCATCGATGGGAATCTATCTTTTCAAAACCGACGTTTTGGCGAAGTTATTGCAAGTAACGGCAAATGAAGAAACCGTCGATTTTGGTAAAAACATCATTCCAAAAGCGTTGATTGACGCCTACTCCGTTTACGCGTATCCATTCAAAGGATATTGGCGCGATGTGGGGACTTTACAATCCTTATACGATGCCCATATGGACATGATTGATGACCCTAATTTTTTATCGCTTAATGTTTCGAAGGGCATTCAAACGTACTCAAAATCGATGAATCTTCCTCCTCATATCGTATTGGAAGATGGGGTTATCAAACAGAGTATTATCGCCGATGGTTGTGTTATTGACGGGACCGTCAAACACTCGTCGATTGGCTATCAGTGCGTCGTTATGAAAAACGCATCGATTGAAGATTCGGTCTTGTTACCGAACGTTTTTGTGTCTGAAAATGTTCGTTTGAAGAATGTCATTGTCAATAAAAACGTCATATTGCCGGAAAACTACGTTGCCATCCTAGATCACGTTGATGTCATTGATACCGACACAATGTGGGAAGTAGGTGCCATCGATGAATAATTTGTTTATGGTTGTCGATGCGACCATTAAAGGAAACTTCAATCAATTGACGCGTCATCGGATGCCGGGAGCGATGCCGTTTGGGGCGAAGTATCGGTTGATTGATTTCACGTTGTCCAACTGTAAAAATTCAAACATTCGAAATGTGTCCATTTTCCCTTATGGAAATTATCGTTCGCTCTCGGATCATATCGGATCAGGAGATCGATGGGATTTATCCCGGCGAAAAGACGGTATTTTTATCTTACAACCGAAAAATTTAAACTTGAAGAGTGAGGATTCCATCTCTTTTCAACGCATGTACGAACATCAGGAGTACTTTACGCGATCAACGCAAAATTACGTAATCGTATCACCGGCCAACATTGCCTGGAACATCGATTACAACGATGTCTTGGCCTCTCACCTCGAACGCCGTGCCGAAATTACGGAAGTATTGTCGATTGAAGGCGAACGACTCAAAACATTTTTATTATCAAAAGAACTATTGCTCAATTTTATTCAAAACTACGATGAATTACCCTACCGAAATTTAACTGAAGTGTTCGATTACGCACCTTCGATTGACAAGCACGTATATGTGTTTGAATCGGCGTGTTTTTACATTGATTCGGCCGAATCGCTATTCCGAGCCAATATGGAATTGCTTCGGGACGATATTCGTCATCAACTGTTTAGCCCTTATCGACCGATTTTTTCCAAAGAGACCATGTCGTCGCCCTCCCGTTACGGAGAAGACGCCTTTATAAAAGAATCCATCATCGCCAGCGGAGCGGTCATTGAAGGCGAAGTATTTCACTCAATCATTGGCCGAAAAGCGGTGGTCAAAAAAGGTGCGATTGTTCATAATGCCGTTATTATGAATCAGTGTGTCATCCATGAAAATGCGAAAGTATCCTATGCGATTTTGGATAAAGAAACGAAAGTCTTTTCCGACGCCGTGATTGAACGGGATAGCGACAATCTCTTTATTTCGGAAAAGAAACAAATCGTCACGAACGACGAACACACGCACATTTTGCAGATTGCAGTGGAATGCGTTCCGTTTATCAAGACCGGCGGTTTGGCAGATGTCGTGGGTGCGCTCGCAGAGTCGTTTACAGAGCTGGGGGTTACCTCCAGTGTGATGTTGCCACTGTATCCGAAAATCAAAGCTAACTATCAACTGCTTCTGGAAATGAAAGCTGAGAAAATCATTACGTACGGAACCCAAAAATACAAAATTTCGCTTTATACGTATACCGATCAAAACACGCACTACTACTTCATCGAATCGTATGAATTCTTTGATCGAGAAGAAATCTATAATTATCCGGATGATGGTGATCGCTTTGCCTTTTTTTCGCTCGCGTGCATTGAGTTTTTAGAGGCGATACATCCCCTCCCATCGCTCATTCACATTCACGATTGGCATACCGGTCTGGTTCCATTATTGCTTAAATCAAACCCCATAACAGAATCCATTCCAACCTTGATGACGATTCATAACATCGATTATCAAGGGATTCATCCCGCATCGATATTGACCAAAGCCAATATTGTTTATCACAATGGGTATCAACCGATGATTAACTTTATGGAAATCGGATTAAATACCGCAACAAAACTCTCAACCGTATCGCCAACGTACCATGATGAGCTCCGTTATGAATACTATTCTCGGAATTTGGTTGAGTTGATCAATCGACGTGAACGAGATTTGTATGGTATTTTGAATGGGTTGTCCGAAGATATCAATCCTGCTTCCGACCGCTCCATCAAAGAACCGTTTGACGCCACGAACGTTGGACAAATGAAACCGCTCAACAAACTGTATTTACAAAAAACAATGAATTTGGACGTAGGCAATGATTTCTTTGTGATGGGGATGGTTGGACGCATCGTCGAACAAAAGGGCTTCGATATTCTCATTCCCGCTTTGGAAGAATTTATGCGACATCCGAATGTCGAGTTCGTCTTGTTAGGGACCGGTGAAGACCGGTACATTGATGCGCTGAAAGCGCTTAAAGCGAAGTATCCTACGCGAATAGCCCTCAATATTGGGTATGATTCTGCGAATCCATTTTTAATTTATGCAGGAGCCGATGTCTTTTTGATGCCGTCACGATTTGAACCGTGTGGCACGTCACAGATGATTGCGCTCAAGTATGGAACCATCCCGATTGTCCGTCAAACCGGAGGGCTCAACGATACCATTGATCAGTTTGACGCTATTACGAAAAAAGGCAATGGCTTTAAGTTTTATAATTACGATTCACGGGATCTGTTATTCCAACTTCAAAATGCATACCATCTGTTTTTCGAATCCGATGTTTCTTTAAAAAAACAGATGATTCAAAATGCGATGGCATCGAGTTTTTCATTTAAAGAAAGCGCAAAAGCGTATTTGGAACTGTATCGAAGCATGGTGGGATCTCTCAATCGGTAAACGGTATCATGCGGTCCCAAAACCGGTTCTATATCATCTATGATATAATGTGTTAGTGTGAGGTGGAGTCATGAATAATCAACATTTTCAATCCGTAAGCATCTTTACCAAACGGTTTAAAGAACGCATGCGATCAACGTACCTGACGGAGGTTTCAGCCAGCAGTGTACGTCAACGTTATCATATATTAGGTCAATTATTAAAAGAATCCATCGCCGATGATTGGATTCATACGGAGACCTTGAGAAAGACGAACGAAGGCAAAGAAGTTCATTATTTCTCAATGGAATTTTTAATGGGACGACTGATTACCAATAATCTGATCAATCACGGTGTTAGAGACGTCGCAGAAGCGGCGTTTCAATCCATGGGACTCGATTTGAATGAAGTCGAAAATTACGAACCCGATCCCGGATTGGGTAATGGTGGTTTGGGCCGCTTGGCCGCGTGTTATCTCGATTCCATGGCGTCTCAAAATATCTTGGGCTATGGGCATTGTATCCGTTATCGTTACGGCTTGTTCCGTCAAGCCATCAAAAACGGCTATCAAGAAGAACGTCCCGATAATTGGTTGTCCGATGGGTACGTTTGGGAAATACGAAAAGAAGAGGAAAGCATCGATGTTCCGTTTTTTGGCCACGTAGAATACGATGGCAAGATGCGCTATATCCCCGCAGAAACGATTCGCGCGGTTCCTTACGACGTTCCGATTGTCGGCGCAGACAATGGGTTTATTACGTCGCTTCGACTTTGGAATGCGGAACCTTCCAAAAAATATCCCAAGAACAAGAGTGCTTTTGAGTACGAATTTGAGTTACAAAAAATAACAGGATTTCTATACCCTGACGACACGACCGAAGAAGGCAAGCGGTTACGATTGATGCAACAATATTTCTTCACGGCTGCGGGTGTTCAAAGCATTTGTCGACAACAAAAAGTCAAATACGGAACCCTCAAAACCTTAAAAGACCACGTTGTGTTTCATATCAACGATACCCACCCAACCCTCATCATCCCCGAGTTGATGCGAATTTTACTGGATAACGAAAACATGGAATGGGATGAAGCCTGGGACATCGTTCAACACACAACGGCCTACACCAATCATACGATTATGGCCGAAGCCTTGGAAAAATGGCCCGTTTATTTAATGCAACCGATGTTGCCAAGAATTTATCAAATTATTGAAGAAATCAATCGTCGTTTCTTCTCAGGTTTGGTGGATTTGTATTCGTATGATCAAATTGACTTGATTAACCGGTTATCGATTATCCATAACGGTGTTATCCGAATGGCTCATTTGTGCATCGTCGGATGTTATTCGGTCAACGGCGTTGCCAAATTGCATACCGACATTTTGAAAAACATCGAGATGAACGATTTTTATAAGCTTTATCCCGAGAAGTTCAACAACGTTACCAATGGCATTACCCATCGTCGTTGGTTGTTGCATTCCAATAAAGAATTGACGAGCCTTTTAGATGAGACCTTGGGTGATGAATGGCACCATCATCCTGAAAAACTAGATCAATTTTATGAATTCAGAAACGATGCCACTGTTCAAAGTAAAGTCGCTGCGATGAAGCGTGCTAAGAAAGTGGCGCTGGCCAATCGAATCAAAACCGAACAAGGCATTGAACTCAACCCAGATTCCATATTTGATATCCAAGTCAAACGCCTTCACGAGTACAAGCGTCAATTGATGAATGCGCTTCATATCATGAGCGTCTATAATCGCCTGAAAAGCGACGCGACGTTTAAAGCCAACTACGTTCCTCATACCTTTATTTTTGGCGCAAAAGCCGCAGGCGCCTATTACTTTGCAAAGAAAGTTATTAAATTACTGAATACCATTGGCGAAAAAGTCAATAACGACCCCGATACGTCCGATTTGTTAAAGGTCGTGTTTGTCGAAAATTACAACGTATCTTACGCTGAGATGATTATGCCGGCAGCCGATGTTTCCGAACAAATTTCGACCGCTTCCAAAGAAGCCAGCGGCACGGGAAACATGAAGTTCATGATGAACGGTGCGCTAACGGTCGGTACGGAAGACGGAGCCAACGTTGAAATCCATGAATTGGTGGGCGACGACCATATCTTCATTTTCGGTTTGAATGCCGATGAGGTTAATGAATACTATCGTAATCGCAATTACCGTCCTTATGACTTCTATCAGCAAAATCCTTATTTAAAACAAGCGATGGATCAGTTAATCAATGGATTCTTCAGCCAAGTCGATCCGAATGAATTTAGAGAAATATACGATCGTTTGATGGGTGAAGATACCTATTTTGTCTTGCGTGATTTTGAAGCGTATTTTACGGCTCATAACGCCATTAACGAAGCGTATAAACACCCCTCAAAATGGTGGGAATCGTCCATCGTCAATATTTCAAAAAGCGGAATTTTCTCCTCCGATCGATCGATTCGCGATTATGCCGATACCATTTGGCATATTCAACCCCTTCAATAAAATTAAGTGTTGGCAAATCGCCAACACTTTTTTCAAAACTCTTGGCATTTAGGCTCGAAATACGATATAATGTTTTCGAGGTGCTAATATGAAAAAATTACTGATTTTCTTTGCGTCGGTTCTGCTTATGATGGGGCTCACTGCGTGTCAAAACGAACCCATCGACATCTCGATCGACGATGCCTTTGCCTTGATGAATACAGCCATCGAGGACTATTTATCCGCCGATTCGGTTGATCTATCGTATTCCGGCGAATACCGTTCGACGGTCCATTCATTGACCGACGAACTCGAAATCAAAATGAAGCGTATGAACAAATCATCGATGGTTGCGATCATTGATGTTACCATGGATGCCGATGATACGTATCAAACCGTTGAAACACATTATCAAGATGGTATTGCGTATTATCATACATCGGGTGGGGCGTCTACCGATTCAAAAATAAAAGAAGAAAAAACGTATGAAGCCTTTAAGGCTCTTTACATGGGTTTTATCAAAGCAACCCTTAAAAGCGAGTTGGTTCGTGATGTGTCGATTTTGACGTCATCATCGGAAATAACCGTCATACTCGAACTTGCATCGGGTGCCATTGAAGACACGCTGTACGTTTTACCGGCGATGACCTATGCAAAAATAGCGTCTTTGGAAGTGACTTTTACCGAAAAAGGTGTTTTAAAATCATTGGATGTGGAATACGAAGGATTAATTGACAGTGTTTATGGTGTTTTTTCTTATCATGTAACGTTTAATAAAATTAATCGATACGTCATTGTACCGACTTTGTCTAGCTTAGAGATTAGTGACTATCAAGAGGCAGATGATGCAAATGAAGCATCATCCTGATATCATCGATTTATCGTGGACGATTTCATCAACCACTCCCACGTATCCTACCGATCCCAAGATCATCATAAAAGAACCCCCGACCACTCCCAGTGATTTTTACTTACGCGAATTATCCACTGCCATGCACGTGGGGACGCACATGGATTCACAACGTCACATTCATCAAGACGGCTGGGACATCAGTCAGATTCCCTTGTCACAAACCATCGGTTTGGCTTCGACGATTGTCATCAATCCCGTCAATGGGGTCATCCTTACAAAGGATATTGATGAGGCGTATCATCAATTGTTTCAAAAGCATCCGAAACTCTTAATTCATACGGGTTATTCATCAAAACGATTTGACTCGGATTATTTTGAACAGGTTTATTGTTTCGAACCTTCCATTCTTGACTTTCTTCTCGATAATCAAATCGAACTTTTGGGTTTGGATATGCCTACGTTTGTTTACGTTGGCAATCATGCCGCGAAAGCCCATCATGATCTGTTGGATAACAGAATTCTCATTATCGAAAACTTGATCCATCTTGACCGCCTCGAACCCGAGTGCTTTTTCATGGCTCAACCGCTTAAATTGGACGGATTTGACGGGTCGATGATTCGGGCGGTCGCCATTAATCAGTGGAAAATGTTTTATTGATAACTTTTGCTTGTCAAATGAAGTTATTTCATCTATAATAGGTATGACAAATCAATCAAATAAAACTTCGGGGCAGGGTGAAACTCCCTACCGGCGGTAAAGTCCGCGAGCGAAAGCATGATCAGGTGTAATTCCTGAACCGACAGTACAGTCTGGATGAGAGAAGTTAGGACCTTTTTGTGTTCTTTTTATGCCCTCGAAGAGGGCATTTTTTTATGGAGGAAATATGGACAAACCTTGGGTAATCGTATTAACAATCGTATCTATTCTCGTCGCTATTGGGCTTTTGTTGTGGGTTGCGAAACTCAGAAAGAAAGAACAATTGACCAAAAACGGTTTTGCCGTTTCATTGGTATCACTCGCTTTTATTATTTTTGGCATATCGTTTGGCTTGGCCACCAAAGATAATCCGATTCCAGCCGATCAAATCATCTTGGTGGATGCATTGGTTGTTTTGGTATATGCGGCTACGATGACGTTGCTTGCGTATATGAAAAAGCGTTCGCAAAAACCACAAAAAATATCCAATCAAACGATTGGATTCATTCTATCAGTTGTCTTGATTACCGCACTCACGACCTATGCCTTGTTGAACCATGAACCTGCTGTTAAAATCGGGATTGTCATTATGGTCGATGTGATTTTAGTCGGTCTTTCTGTAGGAGGATACCTCCTAGCGAGAAAACGTCAAAAAGAACAGGCCCCATCGCCGCTATCAACGAAAAAAATCGCCTTTTTGGGCATTATCATCGGTTTATCCAGCGCGTTAATGTTATTGGGCTTTCCGATTATCCCGGGATTTCATTTTCTCAAAGTCGAATTATCTGGTCTTATTATTTTTATGACCCTCATTTGGTTTGATTGGAAAACAGCGGCTGTCGTATCGCTATACACCAATTTTATCCACGTATTCCTGCCCGGCTCCGCTCCCGTTATCTTATTTTTGGACGAAGGCATCAATTTCATCGCAACCATGTTATTTTTATTGCCTCTGGCACTCTTTTTGCGACAATCCGATTTAGAGGGAGCACATCGAGCTCGAATCGTTGCAATTGTCACCTCGCTCGGTGTTGTCTTCACAACCATTACGATGACGTTATACAACGCCTTTATCAACCTTCCAATTATCTATCAAATATCGATGCCGTTTTCGGATATTGTCAAAGTATTTGGTCTTTTTAATTTCATCAAATGGGGTCTTGTTGCTGTGGCCATTAATTTAACGTGGCGGCGTCTGTATTCGCTTCGTAAATTTGGCGAAATCGAAGACGTTCAATAAAAAAAGGAGCTGCCAGCTCCTTTTAATTTATCGTGATGTTGGTTTCGCGAATAATCTCGTTCATTTTGGGACTTAAGGTAAAATAGTTAGCGTGATTCATGTTTTCGAAACGATAACGGTTCATGGATTTAACCGAATTGCTTCCATAACTGCCATAACTGATCATCTCGGTATAATAAGATAATTGTCCGTCGTTGCTAAAGTGAATCCAATAATAGTGACGCAAGCGTTTGTTTTGATCGAAGGTTTGAAATGACAATCTTCGGTTAGTGCTTTTAATCTTGGTAACTTGTTTGTCATCGAGATTCAACCAGAAGAGGGTTTCTTGGAGCGCTTGTTGTCTCACGTCGTCACGGTAGGAAACGTCATAGGATTGGGTAAGTTTTGAAAGGGTCACGACGTAATTAGGGCCAATCAGCCGTTCGTTTCTTCGGGTTGTTTGGTGACAAATCGTATCGCCATCAATCGATGTTTTCCAAACTAAATAGGGTTTCGGTTTGATAAAGAAATAAATAATGGCAGGGAAAATCGATAAAATCAATAAGCCGACCATAATCATCATGATTGTATAAAAGGCTGTTTGATACATGGGATCACCGGGGTAGATATCTACGCCATTGTACTCAATCGATGATCCGGTGATAAACAAAATTGAAAATGTCACGACAATGATCACGAACGTAGGGATTACGACAAGGGAAAGAAAAAGTGGAATCATCGATTTTACTTTAATTTCTCCGCTTTTTACTCGATAAAAAGATTGTTTTAATGTATCAAGGGTCATACCAAACACCAGCCTCTCTGTAGAGATTATACACTGAATTTCATTTCTTAGCATGTTTTTTTTCAAAAACATGATTTTTTATTTAAAAATATGACTATTGATGATAGAATATTAACGAATAATAACTAAGCGAGCGTGATGAAATGAATACGGTAAAAATTGACAAGTATTTTAAGGGAATGGTTGCGCACCGCGGACTCAGCGGAATCGAAACCGAAAACACCATCAACGCCTTTATCGCAGCGGCTAATCGAAGCTATTTTGGGATGGAATGTGATGTTCATGCATCCAAAGATGGCAAAATTATTGTTTCTCATGACGACACCCTATTGCGATTAGGTATGTTAAATGTTTATCTTCCTTCTTTCCGCTACGATGAAATTCGTAAATTTACGTTAATCGACCGTAAAACCGGAAATTTATCGGATACCATTACCATTCCGTTGTTATCGGAATTTCTTTCCATTTGCAAAACCTATCAGAAACATGGCTTCGTCGAATTAAAACAAAATTTGACCAATGAATCCATCGATTCAATCATGGAAGAGATTTTTAAACAAGGGATTCAAGATCAGATTTCGATTATTTCGTTTAATGATAAATACCTGACCTATCTAAGAAAAAATTACCCTGATTTCAGTTTGTATTTATTATCGGATGTCATGAATGATAAAATCTATGATTTTTGTGAAAAGTACCACATCAATCTCGACATTCATTTTGATAAAATTGATGAGAATGTGATTAAGAATTATCACCTGATTGGTTTAAAAGTAGCCGTATGGACCGTTGATGATAAAGATACGGCGGAACGATTAATCAAAATGGGTGTCGATTATATCACGTCCAATATTTTGGAGTAATTATGGCAAAAGTATTGGTTATTGGCGCTGCCAATCTCGACATTATCGGTCTTTCGAACGAACGCCTATTGGCGAACGATTCCAACCCGGGAAAAGTGACGCTTTCCGTCGGTGGTGTTGCGAAAAACATCGCTGAAAATTTAAAACGTCTTCAATGCGATGTCGAGTTTATGACTTTTTTTGGCAACGATTCATTCCATGAATTTATTGAGTCGGACTTGACTAACTTGAACATAAAACATGATCTATCCATCACGATGCCGTATCCGAGTGGTATTTTTATGGCACTGCATCAACCGATGGGAGAATTGGCGCTTGCGCTCAATGACTTTGAGTTGTTATCGCATTTAGAAGTTAAGGATTTTATTCCGATTGAAGATAAGATTGAAACGTTCGATTATTTGGTTTTCGATACCAACTTGCCAGAACGTATTTTAACGTACTTGGCCAATCGGTTTGAACATAAGAAAATCATTGTCGACGGTGTCAGCCAATCGAAGGTCAAACGCATTAAACCGATTTTGAATAAATTGTACTTGGTAAAAGTCAATCAAATGGAACTGGCTTCACTGACCGAATCGAACGCGGATGATATCATTTTAACCGTTCGCAAATTATTGCCAAGCGGACCCAAACACATCATTGTGACCCATCGTGAAAATCCGATTACCTATAACATTGACAAAAGTGTTTATCAAACGTTCATCTACGAAACCCGCCATAAGGTTTCGTCGATTGGGTGTGGTGATGCGCTTTTGAGCGGGACGTTGTTTGGATTACTTCAGGATAAAAGTTTGCACGATGCCATCAATCTTGGTAAAAAAGCAGCGTCGCTAACGATGGAAGTAGCAACCGCTTGTCACCCCGATATGAATCCAGAAACCCTACAAAATTATTAGTATAAAAGGAGCGCTATCATGAAAAATCAGACCATTGAATACTTGCTAGACAGACGTAGTGTCCGTGAATTCACAGAGCAGCCACTTTCCGATGAAGATTTAAAACTCATCATTGAATGCGGTATGTATGCTCCCAACTCTCGTAACAAGCAAAATTGGCATTTTTCGGTTATCACGAATCCAGAAATATTGGCAGAAGTCAATCGCTTGACCATTGCTGGAATGGACCGTTTGGGCATCAAACACGAAGAAGATTATCATGTCTTTTATCATGCGCCCGTCGTCATCATCATGTCGTCGGCCATTGAAGGGTTTTCGGAAATGAACTGCGGATGTGCCATTGAAAACATGGCCATCGCAGCAAAATCATTGGGTATCGATTCGTGTATTGTCGGACAAACGCGATTTATGTATCATCAATCCGATCCCATGGACATCAATCGTTTGGTCAAAATTCCCGAAGGATTTGAACACGACGTTGCCATTTGCTTCGGTTATCGAAAAGGCGATAATCCGGAAGCCAAACCACGTCGTGACGGCGTCGTTGATTACATACGGTAATAACCAATACTTTTGACATTGTTCAAAAGTATTTTTTGCGTCATCAAAGATGACGGTTCAAGGATATCATTTGAGAAATGACACTAAAAAGTGTATAATGCTTAAGGAGGAGTGATGGTATGTGGCAAGAAGACTATAACCATTGGTTATCATACGAACAATTAGACCCCACTTTGCGTGCGGATTTGGAAAATAGAACGGAAGACGATCTAAAGGATCGTTTTTATACAACCCTGAAGTTTGGGACAGGCGGAATGCGTGGTTTATTAGGCGCCGGTACGAACCGACTCAACGTCTACACAATTCGAAAAGCCAACGATGGTTTGGCGCGCTATCTTATAAAAACCAAAGGCGATTTAGCCAAATCACAAGGGGTTGTCATTGCTCATGACAACCGCTTGATGTCACGTGAATTTGCGTTAGAAAGCGCAAAAGTATTGGGATATCACGGCATTAAATCCTATTTGTTTGACGCATTGCGTCCGACGCCTGAGTTATCGTTTGCGACGCGCGAATTGAACGCAGCTGCCGGCATCGTCATCACCGCTTCTCATAATCCGCCCAGTTACAACGGGTATAAAATCTACGACGAATACGGATGTCAATTTACGCCTGTTTACGCCGATGAAATCGTTAAATTGGTCGAAGAAGTCGACGATTTGTTTCAAATCGAAACCATTACTGAAGCGCAATTGGTGGAACGTCATTTGCTCACCATCATCGGTTCGACCATTGACGATCGTTATTTATCCTTAGTGAAGACGGTTCAACTGCACCCGGAAATGAAGAAATCGATTAAAGTTGTTTTCACGCCTTTACACGGTACCAGCGCAACGCTGGGATTACGGTTGTTAACGGAATGTGGATACCATGTCCATCCGGTCAAGGAACAAATGGTTCATGATCCCTATTTTTCAACCGTTGCTTCACCAAACCCCGAAAATCCAAAGGCATTTGAGTATGCGAAGGCCTTGGGCAAAACAGTGAATGCCGATCTGTTAATCGCTACCGATCCCGACGCCGATCGTTTGGGCATTGCGGTTAAGGATAACGATGATTACGTATTATTGACCGGCAATCAAACCGGAGCCATTCTTATTTATTATTTGCTATCAGAAAAAAAGAAACTGAACCTTCTTCCTAAAGAAGGTGTCGTCTTCAAGACCATCGTCACGTCCGATTTAGGAGCGAAAATTGCCCGTTCTTACGGATTTGAAGTGATTGAAACCTTAACCGGATTCAAGTACATCGGCGAACAAGCACGCTTCTTGGAATCGACCGATAAAGAATTCTTGTTTGGCTATGAAGAATCGTATGGATACGTCATCAAAGATTTTGTTCGTGATAAGGATTCGCTTCAAGCCATGTTGCTGGCCGTCGAAGCGGCTCAATTCTATCTCGAACACGAACAAAAATCGCTGTTGGATGTCCTCAACGATATCTACGAACAGTATGGCGTTTATCAAGAAACGCTTCATAACATCGATTTGTTTGGCGATGAGGGAGCGAAACGGATTAACCGAATCGTCGAACATTTCCGGATACATCCCCTTCGCGAAATGGCATCGCGTTCGGTCGTTGTCTTTGAGGACTACTTGTATTCATACCGTATCGAAGAAGGGTATAAACGGATATTGGAATTTGATAAGACCAATGCCGTCAAATATATTTTAGATGATCAATCCTGGTTTGTGCTCCGTCCATCCGGGACGGAACCCAAATTGAAAATTTATATCGGCACGCAAGCCGAAACGCTCGAATCGGCGAAAGCGACCATTCAAGCGTTATCGGAAGCGTTGCTATTGATGGTTGAAACCATCTTATAGGAGGTACTATGCCTTATTTAATTGCAGCCGCCTTTTTGGTAGGCTTTATCGGTTTGTATTTGCTTTTTTATTATTTAAATGGGAAAACCCCGGCACCAGAAGGGTGTGAGTTCCCAGACGATTTTAAGGGATGTTCCCATTGCTCCTCTACCGGGTGTGTATCGCGCATTGAATCGAAAGCGACGATGAACCATGATTCAAAATGATTGGGACGATATCTTAGCATCGGAATGGACAAAAGACTATTTTAAGTCGTTAACCGAAACGATTAAAAAAGAGTATCAAACCCATACGTGTTATCCACCCATTCATCATGTCTTTGATTCGTTTCGATTGACACCGTATCATCAATGCAAAGTGGTTATCTTAGGTCAAGATCCCTATCATCAACCCAATCAAGCGATGGGACTTTGTTTTTCGGTTCCGACGGGCGTTGCTTTTCCGCCGTCTTTGGCGAACATATTACAGGAGTATTCCAGCGATTTGAACTATCCCATACCCCAATCGGGAGATTTATCTTCCTGGGGACGTCAAGGCGTTTTGTTGCTCAACTCAATCTTATCGGTTCGTCAAAATCAACCGTTATCGCATCAGCGATATGGTTGGGAAACATTTACCGATGAAGTCATTGCCAAGCTAAACGAAAAAACGACACCGGTTGTTTTCGTTTTGTGGGGACAACATGCCAAATCAAAGAAGTCTCTGATTACCAATCCTTGGCATTTCATCATTGAGAATGTTCACCCCTCACCCTTATCGGCTTACCGTGGTTTCTTGGGGTCCAAGCCGTTTTCAACCATCAACAAGCTCTTAAAACAATCTCATCAAACGGAGATTGATTTTCATCTTACATAAGAGGTATTTATGACAAATAAAACGACGCATAGTTTGGTTTTTACAGGACTGATGGTTGCGATTGGTATTGTCTTGTCGCAATTTTTATCGGTTACGTTGCCCAATCCGTCCATGCCCATCATCAAGTTTGGGCTTGGGTATACAACGTTGATTTTGGTATCCATTTTGTTAGGACCCGTTTGGGGTTTTTTTGCGGCGATTACACAAGACTTGTTAGGGTTTTTCCTGTTCGCCGCTGCACAAGGACAAATCTTCCATCTTGGGTTTACGCTGAATGCCATTTTGTACGGCGTCGTTCCGGGCTTATTGATGTATAAATCCATCAAAACCAATCACAAACGATTTTTCTGGATGAATTTTGGATTAATGGCGGTATTTTTACTGCTCATCGGTCTGTATCTGTTTTACCCTGAACGCGTCAATTCATCGACGCTTGGATTGGAAGAAAAAACGATTTTGATTTCCGTTTCGTTTGTGGCGACCATCGGTTTAATTATCTTAAACTTTTACGTCAATCGGCTCAAAAAACTGGATTTCAATCCCCATCAGATTTTGTTTGTCATCTTGCTTTTGTACCTGATTGTCTCGTTGATCTTGACGCCTACGTGGAATTATATGCTCATTAACAGCCTTCCACTCTTCAGTGTCGATTTTGAAAACTTAAGTGCTTACGTTTTGTATGTGATTCCCCTTAGGATTGTCAAAATGCCGATTGAAATAACCGCTTATGTCTTATTGCTGACACCACTGTTAACGCTCTTGAAACGACTTTTCCATCACGAAGATTTGGTGGAACCGGAAATAAAATAACGGATTGCTTCGGGCAATCCGTTTTTATTTTATCAGACACTTATAAATTGGGTTGAAGATTTAAGACCGATAAGAATACATCGACAATACATCCGTCAAATTGTGTATTGGCATTCTTTTGAAGTTCCGACTGGGCAAAACTTGAAGAGAGTGCTTTTCGATACGGTCGGTTTGCCGTCATCGCTTCGTACGCATCCGCTACCGCAATGATTCGAGAGAAAAGCGGTATTTTTTCACCCTTTAGACCTTTGGGATATCCTTTACCATCAAATCGTTCATGATGACTTAAGGCATAGGTCGCCAGATCCGAGTATTCGTCGGCTGCTCGTAAAATTTGGTAACTGATTTCAGGATGTGTTTTGATAATGGCGTATTCTTCCTGGGTTAACGAGGAAGGCTTGTCTAAGATGGCATCGGGGATGGAAATTTTGCCAATGTCGTGAAGTAGTCCGGCCATTTTTAACTCTTGGACATCGTCTTTGTTCATACCCATGGCATTACCGATGGCTTGACAGATTTGACTGACGCGTTCAGAGTGTGTCTTTTCGTCGATGTACTTGTCGGTCAAGGTTTTAAGAATGCCTTGAATGGCATGATTGCGCATCGAACGACCTTCCACCAATTTGCGTTTGTACATAATGTTTTCGGCAATCTTGATGGTATCTTTCGAATTGGATTCAAGGTTGCTTTTGATCTCATAACCGATCGCGATTGATAACGGAACATGATGGATTTTCAAGGCTTGAATCTTGATTTTTAACGAATCTTTGATGGCGTCCATTCGATCGGAGGTCGCATGAGGAACAATGATTGCAAATTCATCGCCGCCGATACGGCAGGGAATATCGTGACGGTCAATGCATTCACGCATGGCTTCTGCGACGTTTCTCAAAACGTCGTCGCCGGCCTCGTGCCCGTACGCGTCATTAATTAATTTAAGTCCGTTGACGTCCATCATCATGATGCCAATCGGATAATCGCGGATTTCGTCGAGCGCGTCAACGAAGAACCGGCGGTTATACAGATTGGTTAGGTAATCATGGTAACTGATGTATTCGATTTCACTTTGTTTTTGATGCTGTTCGGTCACGTCAATGACGGTGGTAATCAGTTGTTTTGAGTTAGGGATGATGGATGAATAGGCCGTGACGTAGGCGACAATGGATCCATTGCGTTCAATCGGAATCGATTCCCATATCATTTTTTTCGCATCGCCCGATAAGACGTCGGATACAATTCTATTCTGCATAATGTCGCGTTGAACGGGGTTTTCGTAGATGGATTCAAAGAAGTGACCTTTTCTTTGTAACGTTTCTTTCGTTGTGCAGTAGATTTGTGAGAAGAGGTCATTCATGTAGGTGATTTCAATCAAATCATCCGAAAAATCGATGACGGCAATCCCAATCGGTACGTGTTTCATGACGGCTTGGAGAATGCCTTGCGTTTCTTCCAATTCTTTTACTAATTCGATATGCTTGTTAATGACTTCTGAATACAAAATCATTCCGCCGATGGAACCATCGGCTTGAAACCACGGGCGACACGCCCATTTGGTGATTTCAACACGCCCATCGCTACGAACAAAAACATCTTCATCGTCGCTCAATATTTCGCCCGCGAGTGCGCGTTTATGAATATCTCGCCAACGTTTGGGGATATCAGGGAATACGTCGTAATGATTTTTTCCGATGAGATTGACATCGTTCATTTGATAATGGGTTTTGAATTGATCGCTTACGTATAAATAATTCATAGAATTATCAAACACGGCAACGTTGCTTAAATCATGCTCGATGATGTATGAAAGCAAATCATGAGAGCTTTTTAACGCTTCTTGCATTTCTTTTCGTTCTGTAATTTCGTAATGAGTGCCGAACATGACAGCCGGTTGATTGGCTGATGTCCATGAAAACACACTGCCACGGTCGTGAATCCAGATATCATGACCGTTTTTGTGTTTCATGCGAATTTCAATGTCGTAATACGGCAATTTTTTCTCAAAAACACGTTGTAACAAGTTCATCGCTTTGGCTAGATCATCCGGATGTGTGAGTTGTTTCCAAGTATCAATCGATAGTGGTTCTAACTCTGAACGCGTGTATCCCAACATGGAAATCCAACGGTCATCGAATTTCGTTTCTCCCGTTACGACGTTCCATTGCCAGGTCGCAACGTGAGTTCCATCAATAATGCGCTGTAAGTAACGTTCCTTATCCGCAAGCTCTTGATTGAGCAATGTTTGTTTTGTTATGTCACGGGCAATCCCAATGACGCCGATGATGGCATCATCCTGATGAACCGGTGATAAATTGGTTTCGAAATAATGGAGTGAATTTTGAAGGGTGTACGTCCACGTGTAGGTGACGCTCGTACCGCTTAAAGCGGTCTTAATGGATTGTTCGTGCAGAAAAGCCGTCTCTTCTCCGAATAATTCGGATACGGAGCGGCCAATAAAAAAAGACTCGTCTAGGTGGGTTTCATTTAACCATTTTCCATAAATAGCCAAGTAGCGTCCTTCGTTGTCGAGTTCGAAAATGATATCTGAAACCGATTGGAAGAGTCTTTTCAAGTCCGTCATGGGTTGTTTGTTTAAAAGTGATGCTGTGTGTTGATTACTCATTAAATTCCTCATTCATTGTCTTGCAAAACAAAAATCACTTTCTATTATATCGTTTTTGATGAAATTGTCACGATTTTTCGGTGTTTTATCCGAATAATAAAATATTGTTTTTGTGAGTTAAACATTGAGTGAATGACTGACATATTTTCATCTTACGGAATAAACAAAAATCTGTGTCATTTATGACACATACAAATTTATAAAAAAATTATTATTATTTTATTGACAATAGTGTATGACATACAGTATAATGATGTCAGGTGGTGATACCATGATTGATTCAATGCTCATAACGAATTTAAAAAATGAGTTGAGACGAGGAACACAAGTTTTAGCGGTGTTAAGTTTACTGGAGAAAAACCAATATGGGTATTCGCTCCTACAAGATTTGGAATCCAAAAACATCGCCATTGAAGCCGGAACACTCTATCCGCTTTTAAGGCGACTGGAATCTCAAGGATTGTTAAAGAGTGAATGGGATACATCAGAAAGTCGACCCAGAAAGTATTATGTTCTTAGCGAAGATGGCTTGGAAGTGTATCAAACGTTACAAAACGAATGGAATGGGATCGTCGAAGAAATGAGTCGACTGATAAAAGGGGGAAATTAAAATGAACGATTATATTAAACGCTATGTCTACGATGTGACGCGTCGTTTACCGGAAAATCAACGTGAAGAAGTTGGAAAAGAATTATTAGCGAATATCATGGATATGCTTCCTGATAACGCAAGCGAAGAAGCGATTAAGTCGGTCTTGATCGAACTGGGTGATCCGCGCTTGCTTGCGGCCAGTTACCGGACGAAACCTCGGTATTTGATCTCTCCTGAATGGATGGATGATTATCTTCAAGTGCTCAAAATCGTGTTGGTCGTGTTTGGGGTCGTCTCGCTGGTTACAGGCCTCATCGACAACATCATGAATCCCGAATCAGAAAACGTATTCGGTATTATATTTGAAGTGTTCTTCAGCGTGATCGGTCAAATCATCGAAGGATTATTGAGTGCCTTTACGATTGTTACGTTAATTTTCGCTGGTATTTCCGCACATCAATCGAAGACGACGAAATCGACGTGGGAACCGGAACATTTACCGGAAATTCCAAAGGAAAACGTCAGAAAAATATCCAAAGCCGACAGCATCGTGGGTTTGACGTTATCCGTCATATTCGGCGCTATCTTCATTTACATCGTTTGGAACAATCAGTTTTACATTGGCTGGTACGAAGATGGTGACTTACAGAGAATCTTGACACCGTTCTTTACAGAAGACGTCTTAATTCGCTTCTTGCCGCTCATTATCGCTTCTGTTGTGTTAACCGTGATTATCTACATTTTGAAGTTAAAAACGGGATATTGGACGATAACAATCGCTGCACTTCATACAGCAGACAAAGCGCTATCGATTATCATCGTATTCTTATTATCAACCGTGACCGGTTTGGTCAATCCCGATTTTTGGACGGAAGTAGCACAACTGACGGATATATCCGCTACCGCTTTTTCCGAAGGATTCTCAAAAGGCTTTTATGGACTGGCTTGGTTCATCGCCGTTACGGGAACCATCGATGTTATCGCTACGTGGATTAAAACACTGAAACCCAAACAAAAGGAACTAAAGGCAAAGTAAAAGGTGGAAAAAATTCCACCTTTTTTTTATAGTTCGATAATCTTAAGTTCTCCCGGTCCCATTTGCAATTGAATGGATCCGTCGGGATTGAACTGGTGATAATCACGAGGCATTTCGTACGTTGCATAAACAAGTTTTCCAGCCATGGAATGGTTTTTGACTTTGTCACGAACTACTTGAATCGATGCATTACACGACACATGACCATAAACGTTCGCATTGGCAAAGACAAATAGGCATTTGTTGGTTTCAGGATTGAAATAGCCTAATCCAATAATCGGCGTATCGAATTCGTGCATGTAAATGGGTACGAAGCAATCAAGGTTGGTCAGCGACGATAGCCAAGCTTGGCGAATGCGTTTAATGCCGTCCAAGTGATCGGCCAATTCCCACCGTGAGGGATTCATATAATGGAATGCATATTTATCGAATAACGCTAATTTGCCGTAGAACAAATCGTCTTTTGGCAAATTGTACTTGTCTTTTTCAGTGCAATCGACACCGGTATTCATGGGCTGGGTTTCGTATACTTCCTGACCGGAATTAATGAAGGGAACCAGATTCGGTAAAAACATATTAAGCGTCGTGAGTAAACGCGCTAAAGTTTGTCCGCCGTCGCGACCTGCGACACGAGCGGTATCGTGCGTTTCAGCACACGCGAACATCGGAAGTGCGATATCTTTTGCGCCATAAACAAAGGTATGAAGTTTCTTTTCCCAAATTCTCGGTTCCATCCAGAAACCATTGCCAATGATCATGTTGTAACCATGATCTTTGGCCTTTTGAGCGTTATCGACATTCATCTCTTCGGCGATAAAAGCAAAATCAGGATCAACAGCTCTTGCGCGTTCGATAATCATCTTTAATAAAGCTTGAGGCAAGGCATGCCCCATATCGATCCGAGCACCGTCAATGCCAAAGTGAGTTTGGTAATAAGGGATAATATTGGCAAGTGTTTCCCATAATTCGGTATTCGGTTGGTTCCCTGGATACAGATTTGATTTGATGGTATCAAATAGAATATAGGGAGCCGGTTTTTTTCCTTTTAAGTAAGGAAGCGTTGCGGCGGGATGATCAAGGTACATACGGAAGAACGTTACGTCGGTCCACGGGGGTTGAACGTCATTGATGTGATCAGAAAAAGCAGGTGCGACTTTTAAGTCGAAGCGCTTCTCAATTTCATCGACGAAATGGTCCGGATTTTCCGAAATAAGTTCCTCCCATTTTTTAAGATTAGCTGCTTTTGGGTTGTTTTGAAACATCGAGATGTGGCGCCAGACATCCTTTGACTCATACACTTTGGGCATGAGTTTCGGTTCAGGAGCTTGCGTGGATTCGACACCATCGACAAAGGGTACTTTGTAATTGACAAATTCACTGGCTTTGATCCAATAGAACCAATCGGGATGTTCTTTGATTAAGTCGTTTTCGACCGCATTGGTTCTCGGAATAATGTCAATGATCACGCGCATGGATAAACTATGGCAAGCTTCTACAAACGCTTGAAATTCATCATCGACGGTTAAGGAAGAACCCGTTAAATCATCTTTTAAATTTGGGTCAAGTTCAAAGAAACTAGCGACGCCATAAGGGCTGCCCAATTCACCTTTTTTGTCCTTCAATGAGAAGCGCGAAATGGGAAGCATGTACACGGTGTCGACACCCATCTTTTTTAAGAACGGAAGCAGCGGTAACATTTTTACAAAGGTTCCCGTTTCTTTTAATCCATCGAAATTCGATAAATCAAGCGAGTAAGACCGGTCGTGATCCCACGCAGCGGATGTACGGATCATCGTTGAGTACATGACCGATTGACGTACCCAATCGCCACCTGTAGAACCCGATGGTTTGCGTTTTTGAATCGTTGATAACGATTGATTATAATTGAGTTTAGGGTTCATGTTGGGTCGGATGATTTGTGCAATCACCGAACTGTAGAATCGGTATGGATTCACCAAGAGTTCACCGGAGGGCAATTTTCGTAATTCTTCGCCGGAATAATCCCAAGCATTCCAAATGTCAGGAACCACATAATTAATGGATCCCTGGGGTATCTTTTTTTCTAGAAGCGATTGAAGCGTTAACAGTTTGCTTTTCATAAGGATTCACCTCACTTTCATTATATCAAATAACCCTTAAAAAGCGCTCCTTATTTCATATGTGTAAATGCTTACAATCCGTTCATTCTGCTTTATTAAAACGAAGATTTATAGTATAATACTTACGTTAGAGGTGAAAATATGAAAAAACCCACAGTATTAATCATCATGGATGGCATGGCGAAAGCCCCTCAAGGACCTGGTAATGCTTACGAGTTAGCTAAGAAACCTCATCTTGACTTATTATTTAATGAGTTTCCCCATACGTTGATTCAAGCATCCGGCGAAGCCGTTGGACTTCCTGAAGGACAAATGGGCAACAGCGAAGTCGGCCATTTGAATTTAGG
>CAZCSO010000014.1:0-3925 GCA_964501315.1 uncultured Candidatus Izemoplasmatales bacterium
AAATTACCTACATTTTATTCCGCTATATTTCCACCATTTCTAATTGACATTTATATAATGAGAAGAACCATCAAAATTGATGGTCTTTTTTTCGCTTTATATAGGTTTAAACTCGAATTTATCAAGTTTCGAATATCGTAGAAAAGCTTGTTTGGTCGTTTACTTTACATAAGATGATGTACTTGTTATTATAGTTGGCAAATTGATATGTTTAGTCAATCATAACAGGTTTTTATATATTGCAAAGTTAAATACTAAGTGATAGAATATAGTTAGAAAGTTTGAAAATAGGAAAATAAGAAAGAGGTAATTTTTATGATTATTGAGTTAAGGAAAAAATCTCAAATCACAATTCCCAAAGAAATCATTCATCAGTTAAATCTTCAAGAAAAAGACCAACTTGATATTTCTATTCAAGATGGTGTTATTATAATTGAACCAGTCTCAGTCTATTCAAAATCATATATCCAAAAATTAGAAGAAACTGTGATGAGAATTAACGAGGAACCTTCAAAGTATAATGTTGGCCCCTTTAAGTCTGTAGAGGAAGCAATTAATTACTTAGAAGAAACAAATGAAGATGATGAGAAAGAAAAAGAACTCCAAAAATGACATACGAAATTTTATTCTCAACAGGGTTTTAGAAGTCTTTCTCTAAGCTAATAGATCAAGAAAAGAAATTATTCTACAATAAATTGTCTTTATTCATAGAGAATCACAAACATCCAAGTCTTAGAACGAAAAAGATTAAAGGAAGCGAAATTCTATTTGAATCTAGCATCAATATGTCAATTAGAGTTATTTGGACATATAAAAACGAGAATTTAATATTAATGTTAGATATTGGTCACCATGATATTTTAAACAAGCTATAGTTTTGTTCCATAAATTCGTATGGACCATATATGCATATCAAACACTTTTTGAGATTTTCCTTTGTTAATATTGATTTTCCAGGGGTGCTAATTTGTATCATAATTGGTAGCATCACACACATAAGAATCATAGGATTGATAAAATTTTTCAATCCTTTTTTAATGACAAACATAATTGTTAGGGATGTTCATACTCAAATAATCAATTATTATAGTAAAGAGAGTAAATAAACCTTAACCTAAGTAATGGTTAGTTTGTTTTGACAAATGAAACGATGGAACCTTAATGAAAGATATCCTATCAGCATCCTATGAAATGGATGTATCAATCATTCATTGTTTGATAGCGATATATCATCATTGATAATCAAAAAAAGAACAGTCATCTAACTAGTAAAAAGAACTGTTCTTTTATTTATTCCATCGGATTAATTTAAAGCATCCATAATTAACGATAAGACAGTTTCGCGGTCTGCTTCGTTATGCACATCATAGCGGTCCATGTCAATGATGACCACTTTTGAAGCTTGGTAATGATGCATGACCCAATCGTCGTATTTTTCCCATATGAAATGATAATACGATTTTAAGGATTCGTCGAGTTCATACGAACGGCCCCGTAATTGGATTCGTTTAATGACAGTTTCAAACGAGCCTTTTAGGTAAACCATCAAGTCGGGAGATGTTTTTGGAAGATCTTCTAACTCTTCTAACATATTGTGTAACATCCGTTCGTACATATCAAATTCCAAATCGGAGATTCTACCCAAATCGTTATTCCGTTTGGCGAAATACCAATCTTCGTAAATCGAGCGATCCACAATGTTATTCGGATGTTTTAGTGCCGTCCGAATGGTTTTATAGCGTGAATTCAAGAAATAAAGTTGTAAGAGAAAGGGGTAGCGTTTCGCTTCAATCTCTTCTTTTGAGGCTGTATAAAACAGCGGAAGAATCGGATTATCATCGACCGATTCATAAAAGACGTGACATCCTAATTTTTCGCTGAGCATTTCTGCCACTGTGGTTTTTCCTAATCCAATCATACCACCAATAACAATCACCATGTAGTCTCCTTATTTTATAAAAAATGCCTCCCTAGAAAGCCAATGCCGATCCAGGAAGTGAACATTTAAATTCTTTAAATGATATCTCAATTCATTATAAGAAAACCCATTCGATAAGTCAATAATAAAAAATGAAATAGTTACTAGTCGATTCATAATGGTCAGATCTGAGATGCTTGTTATGTAAGGAATATCTGGAATCATATTTTTCAATCGATTATAGGTACCCTCGTTATTGCTTAAAGAGGTATATTTATGGATTTTGAAATACTCGTTATTGCTATAAGAAAGCTTCTTTGATATAATAGAACAAATTAATGCGTATAACGTTTGGATTGGCAAACAGTTTCTACCATAAACCGTAAATTTATGACTACGCAATGAAACCGAAAACGGTTTTTTTGCGTAATGCAAGAGACCGTTTTTTTTATAGAAAAAGGAGGATTATTATGAAATTAGGACTGACGTACGACGATGTATTATTGTTACCTGGTCATTCACAAGTGATACCAAAAGACGTATCACTCGTGACTCAATTAACGAGCGCTATTCCGCTCAACATACCGATTTTATCGGCGGCAATGGATACCGTTACGGAATCAAAATTAGCCATTTCGATGGCTCGAAACGGCGGGATTGGCTTTCTTCATAAGAACATGTCAATTGACGATCAAGCCAAGCAAGTTGCGTTCGTGAAGCGGAGCGAATCCGGTATGATTACCGACCCGATTACGTTATCGAAGCATCATACGATTCAAGATGCCGAAACGTTGATGGCGATGTATTCGATATCCGGTATTCCCATTGTCGATGAAACCGGACGTCTGGAAGGCATCGTCACCAATCGAGACCTCCGTTATCGTGAATTGGACGATACGCCCATTGAAAACGTGATGACGAGTACCCATCTCGTTACCAGTTCGGTGGGTACCACGCTGGAGGAAGCAAAATCGATTTTGATGGCGACGAAGTTGGAAAAATTGCTCATCGTCGATGAAGCGTTTCATTTGAAAGGCCTTATTACTTCTAAAGACATTAACAACATTCTTCATTATCCGAATGCCGCCAAAGACCGATTAGGAAGGCTTTTGTGTGGGGCAGCGGTTGGCGTTTCAGAGGATACACTTCAACGCGTTGATGCGCTGGTGAAAAACGGAGTTGATGTCGTTGCCGTTGATAGTGCTCATGGGCATTCACAAGGTGTTCTCGATACTGTCGCAATGATTCGCAAAGCGTATCCGCAACTTCCGATTGTTGCAGGTAATATTGTCACAAAAGAAGGTGCCATCGCTCTCAAAAATGCGGGTGCGAATGCCGTAAAGGTCGGTGTTGGCCCTGGTTCAATCTGTACGACTCGTGTCGTAGCTGGTGTGGGATGTCCGCAATTCAGTGCGATTCAAGATGTAGCGGATGCATTAAAAGAAACGGGTGTGTGTATCATCGCCGATGGCGGAATTAAATACTCAGGTGATATCACCAAAGCGTTGGCAGCCGGCGCACATAGCGTCATGTTGGGAAGTCTGCTTGCGGGAACAAAAGAAAGTCCCGGGGAAGAAGTCATTTACAAAGGGCGTTCCTACAAAACCTATGTTGGGATGGGATCTTTAGCTGCAATGAACCGTGGTTCGAGTGACCGGTATTTTCAAAAAGGCACTCATGAACTCAAAAAACTTGTCCCAGAAGGAATTGAAGGCCAAGTGCCGTACCGTGGTGAGGTTTCCGATGTTCTTTATCAACTCTGTGGTGGACTTCGTTCGGGCATGGGGTACGTGGGTGCTAGAACCATCTTTGAATTGCAGATGAAAGCTCAGTTCGTCCAAATCACCGCTTCTGGTCTTAAAGAAAGTCATCCTCATGATATCTCCATCACCAGAGAAGCGCCCAATTACTCGGGTGAATCAAATGGATAAAATAATCATCATCGATTTTGGTAGTCAATACAATCAATTAATCTCAAGACGAATACGCGAACTGAATGTGTACTCT
>CAZCSO010000014.1:3935-39448 GCA_964501315.1 uncultured Candidatus Izemoplasmatales bacterium
CTGAAGTTGTTTCTAGTGAAGCCTTCAAAATGGACGATTCCGTAAAAGGCATTATCTTATCCGGTGGGCCTTCTAGCGTCTATGAACAGAATGCGCCTTCTTTGCCGAAAGCGCTGTTTGATTACGCCATTCCGATTTTAGGTATTTGTTATGGTATGCAGGCCATCGTCGAATACTTTGGGGGCGTCGTCGAAGCATCGCCGAGGAGGGAATATGGGAAGTCAATCATTTCGCTTCAGGGGGAATCGGTGTTAACCGAGGGAATGTCACCTTCGTCGTTTGTATGGATGTCCCATGGTGATTGCGTTACTCAACTTCCGAACGGATTTGATGTTATTGCCAGTACGGATACAACCATTGCTGGAATCGAAAACAAACACAATCGTATTTACGGAGTTCAATTCCATCCGGAAGTGACACACACTGAAGAAGGAACGAAACTGTTGTCTCAATTTGTTTTCTCATTATGCCAAGCAAAGCCAGAATGGCATGTAGAAAATTGGATGGTTGAACAAATTCGTTGGATTCGTGAAAAAGTCAATAACGATCACGTGATATTGGGATTATCAGGGGGCGTTGATTCCAGTGTCACGGCTGCTTTATTACACCGTGCGATTGGATCACAACTAACGTGTATTTTTGTTGATACAGGATTATTGAGGCAAGAAGAGGCAACCTCTGTCATGACAGCTTACGAATCGTTTCACGATATGAACATTATTAAAGTCGATGCATCAAGAGATTTTTTTAAAGCGCTCAAAGGAGTAACTGATCCAGAAACGAAACGAAAAGTTATCGGGGAAACGTTCATTCGGCTATTTGAATCTGAAAAAGAAAAACACCATCATGCTCGTTATTTAGCACAAGGGACTATCTATCCCGATGTCATTGAATCAATTTCCATAAAAGGACCATCCGCTACCATCAAAAGTCATCATAATGTCGGTGGGATACCACACCATCATCAATTTGAGATCATCGAACCCATTCGTAATCTTTTTAAAGACGAAGTGAGACGATTGGGAATTGAATTGGGTTTGCCGAAGGAATTAATCATGCGGCATCCCTTTCCTGGACCGGGACTGGGTATTCGAATCTTGGGTGAAGTCACTTATGAGAAAGCCGAATTGGTTCGTAAAGCCGACCACATTTTTCTTGAAGAACTGGTCAATGCAGGATTGTACAATCAAACATCACAAGCTTTTGTGGTATTGTTGGATGTCAAAAGTGTCGGTGTTATGGGTGATCAACGCACCTACGATTATGCTTGTGCCATTCGTTCTGTTGATTCGACCGATTTTATGACAGCGAGTATCTCTCGTCTTCCCTGGACTCTGCTTGAAAAAGTAGCTTCAAGAATCGTTAATGAAGTTAAGGGGATTAATCGTGTCACATACGATATTACTTCAAAACCACCGGGAACGATTGAATGGGAATAATTGCTATAATTGTTGGAAAAAAATAATTATTTGTCATGATGAATAGAAAAAAGAGCAAGAATCTTCGATGAATTCGATTTGCTCTTTTTTTGATGATTGTTCTTATAAGGAGTTCGATTGATCTATGCTGTTAAACGTAAATTTCCAGGTCGTATGATCATATGAGATGGACTCATGTTTATTTTATAAGATATACAGCTTACTATTTTCTTGATAATAACATCAAATATATGTTTTTGTATGGCAATCATAACTTTTTGTATCTAAATATCTAAGATTTAGTTTGGTTTTATCTAAAAAAAACAGGTGTCATGTTGCAATTTTGATAGTGTGATGATAGTATTATAATTATTCAGAAACACTTATTCACGAATATTTTTAATATGCTCGAAGTTATCGATTTTCCTTTTTATACATGGCTTATTGTCGATATTCGGCTCAACTTGAAGCAATCCAAAATGCATACATGCTTTCTCGGAACTGCTTTTTTGTTTATTTCTTATTATTTTGATTGGTTTTCTATTTTTTTATGGGGTGTTGAATGAAAAAGAAAGAGTTTTCATTCACAAACAGGCGATTTTTTTTAAAATACCTATTGAAATTAAATTAAGACAAGAGTATAATTCGCTTAATTTTTTTATGGTTACTCGTAACAAGAGATAAGTCTAACCTAAGGAGGTTTACATGAGTACGAAAATGTTAGGGTATATTGCAAAAAGAATCGTTCTTACGATTATCACGATTCTTATTATCATCACGGCAACTTTTTTCATTATGCATGCAATTCCGGGAGGGCCTTTTCTTAGTGAAAAAGCCATTACTCAGGATGTATTGGATGCGCTAAATGAGAAATACGGGTTAGACAAACCTCTCTTTGAACAATACACGACGTATTTAGGTGATGTTCTTAGACTCGATTTTGGCCCTTCTTTAAAAAGTAGAGGACGTGATGTCATTGACATTATTACCGATGGCATACTAGTTTCTGGGAAAATCGGTCTTACTGCGGCAGGAATTGCGATTTTCTTAGGGTTGATATTCGGTAGCATTGCTGCAATTAATCGTAATAAATTAATCGATAATATTGTGATGATAGGTACTACTGCATTTGTTGCCATGCCTTCCTTTGTTATTGGAGCTTTCTTGTTAATTGTATTTTGTGTCATCTGGCAAATTTTTCCGGCCAATGGGGGGATACAAGGAGGACTCATCCTTCCTACGTTGGCATTGTCCTTGTATCCGATGTCTTATATTACCCGTCTCACCCGTTCAAGCATGCTCGATGTTCTTCAACAAGATTATATTCGGACAGCTCGTGCCAAAGGTGTTTCTAAAATCGTCATTATCTTCAAACACACGCTTAAAAATGCTTTAATTCCGGTAATAACCTATATTGGTCCGATGATTGCCTATATCGTTACCGGTAGTTTTGTTATCGAAAAGATTTTCTCAGTACCTGGAATTGGTCGAGAATTTGTCAACTGTATTACCAATCGTGATTATCCTGCCATTATGGGAACAACAATTTTCCTTGCATCCATGGTCGTCATCATGAATCTGGTATCCGATATACTATACAAAGTAGTTGATCCACGGATTGACTTTAGTTGATGGTGAATGATATGAACGATAATAATCGACAAGAACGTAAACATTTCCTAAGACCGTTTTCATTTCAAATTAAAACGGATAGTTTTATACCCGCTACTGACGAAGAACGTCGACAACAAGTATTGATGAGAGAAAGTACGAGTTTTTGGAAAGATGGTTTTAAGCGGCTTAAAAAAAACAAAGTTGCAATGACGTGTATCATTACGCTTTCTTTTCTCATCCTTTCTGTTTTGTTTATTCCATTTTTTTGGCCTTATTCTTATGATGATCAACTGGGTGTCAATCGTGGTCAACCCGTCGATGCTTCCTATAACAATCTGCATCCGTTTGAATACGGTGAGACCGAATTAGCCTTAATTGAAAGTGGAGAACGTGTTTTTCCGCATATATTTGGTACGGACTCGCTTGGGCGCGATTACTTCATTAGAGTTGTCTTTGGGGCCAGAGTATCCTTATCGGTAGGATTATTTGCCAGTATTTTGGTTTTGATTATTGGGACACTCTATGGGTCTATTTCAGGCTATGTGGGTGGAAAATTAGACCTGGTGATGATGAGGCTTGTGGATATGATTTATGCGTTACCCGATATGCTGGTCATCATTTTATTGTCCGTGGTCTTAAATCGCGTTTTCGAAGATAAACTGGCTGGAACGGTGTTTGCGGCCTTAGGGGCCAATATGATCAGTATCTTCATTGTATTTGCGCTGTTGTATTGGGTTGGAATGGCTCGTTTAATTCGCGGGCAAATCCTTTCACTGAAAGAACAAGACTTTGTTTTAGCTGCTCGATCCATCGGCGCTTCAAATGCCCGTATCATTCGCAAACATTTGCTGCCAAATTGTATTAGCGTTATCATCATTTCTACAGCACTTCAAATTCCTGCTGCCATCTTTACGGAAAGTTTTTTAAGTTTCCTTGGCTTAGGCGTATCGGCACCGATGCCATCGTTGGGATCGTTAGCCAACTCAGCGTTATCAGGAGTTTATTCGTATACGTATCGCTTGGTCATTCCGGCCATCATTATTTGCTTGATTGTCTTATCCCTAAATCTTTTGGGCGACGGCTTGCGTGATGCCTTTGATCCCAAGCTGAAAGGATAGGTGATCCTATGAGCCTTCTTGAAGTTACAAACCTACAAACATCGTTTAACGTCACGGCTGGAGAAGTTAAAGCGGTTGATGGTGTCTCATTTACGTTAGATAAGGGAAAAGTGCTGGGAATTGTCGGCGAGTCCGGAAGTGGTAAAAGCGTAACTGCGTATTCCATTATGCAAATTCTCTCTCACCCTGGAAAAATCATGGGGGGTAGTATTAAGCTCAATGGTGAAGAACTTGTTGGGGCTGATTCTTCCGTGATTCAAAAAATCCGGGGGAATAAAGTCAGTATTATTTTCCAAGACCCAATGACCAGTCTTAATCCAGTTTTCACAATTGGTAATCAATTGATGGAAGCCATTTTACTTCATACTTCACGCAATAAAAAAGAAGCCCGTGAACGGGCACTTGAGATGATTCGGTTGGTTGGAATCAACGATCCTGAGAAACGTTTAAAACAATACCCTCATGAACTTTCAGGAGGTATGCGTCAACGGATTATGATTGCGATGGCACTTGCGTGCGAACCCGACATATTAATCGCTGATGAACCGACCACTGCTTTGGATGTTACAATTCAGGCTCAAATTCTGGAATTAATGAAAAAACTTCAAAAAGAATTGGGCATGGCCATCATTATGGTAACTCATGATTTAGGAGTTATTGTTCAAATGTGTGACGAGGTTATCGTTCTTTATGCGGGGCGAATCTGCGAAAAAGGAACGGTTGATGAAATTTTCTATCAACCCAAACATGAATACACGAAAGGACTTATTCGATCCATACCGTATGGTTCTAAAAAGGAAAGTCGATTAATTCCTATCGCTGGTTCACCGGTCGATGTTTTGAATTTACCCAAAGGGTGTGCTTTCGCTCCTCGATGTGACAAAGCGATGAAAATATGCCTTGAACAAAAATGTGATCTCATTGCTCTTGACAAGACTCATTTCTCCTCATGTTGGCTCAATATTGCCGATTTGATTCAATCGGGTAAGATTGTTCCAGAGGAATCACTGGAACCAAACGACTATGAAGGAGGAGCAACCCATGTCGGATTATAAAGAAAATGAATACATGGTTGAGGTCAAAAATCTAAAAAAATACTTTGATATCCCTTTAGGATTTTTCAAAACTGCGAAACTGAAGGCAGTTGACGACATCTCGTTTTTCATTCGTAAAGGAGAAACGTTGGGGCTGGTTGGTGAATCGGGATGTGGTAAAACAACCGTTGGAAGAACACTCCTTCATCTATATCATCCAACAGGCGGACAAATCCTATTCAATGGAAAAGAACTTCATACGAAAGAAGATGTTCAAGCATTTCGGATGAAAGCCGCCATGGTCTTTCAAGATCCGTATTCGTCTCTCAATCCACGTATGACCATTGGTGATATCATCGGTGAACCGTTGGATGTCCACCATTTATATAAGACGTCAGAAGAGCGACAAGCTCGGATACGTGAATTGATGGAACTGGTCGGATTATCAAGCGAACATGCGACTCGATATGCCCATGAATTTTCGGGTGGTCAACGCCAGAGAATTGGCATTGGTCGAGCGTTAGCGGTCAATCCTGAACTGATTGTATGCGATGAACCCGTATCGGCGCTGGACGTTTCTATTCAAGCGCAAATAATCAATATGTTTGAAGATCTGCAAAAACAATTAGGATTGACGTATTTGTTTATTGCCCATGATATTTTGATTGTCCGTCATATCAGTGATCGGATTGCCGTTATGTATTTAGGGAAAATCGTCGAAACCGCAGAAAGTGAAGAAATTTGCGATCGTCCCCTTCATCCTTACACGCAATCCCTTATGTCCGCAGTTCCTTCCAGAGATCCTGAAACCAGTCGAAAATCAAAACGAATAATCTTAGAAGGAGACGTACCGAGTCCACTCCACGTCCCCAACGGATGCCCGTTTCATACGCGATGTCCGTATGCCTTTAGTCGCTGCTCAGAAGAAGTTCCGATTCTTCGTGAAGTGGCCCCCAATCACTTTGCTAGTTGTCACTTACTCGACCCAAAATAGAAATAAATATCATAAAATATTTATTTAATAAAAAAAAGGAGAAAAAGAAAACAATGAAAAAGCTTGCCATTATGATTTTGTCTTTACTCGCTGTGTTTGCGCTTGTCGGTTGTACTGAAGAAACGAGCGAACCAGCAAAGACGGTTGATAATTCGGCCGTCGAGATTTATTCAATGGATTTATCTGACATTGCTGGATATGAAACCTATGTCGTTGCCGAAGGTACCTGGGCAGAGACTTATGATGTCATCATTAATCTAGCAAAACGCGAACCAGATGCTGCTAAAAGAACTGCACTTTATCACGAAGCAGAAGACCTCTTAATGTCGACTGGAACCATCGTTCCACTCTATTATTACACAGACATATTCATGGCTTCTACTGATATCGATGGATTTTTCTCTGTTCCCACGGGCGCTAAATTCTTCAAATACGCTACGTTAGACAACGCTACAGATTCCATCGCCGTTTGTCTAGCTTCGGAACCAGACACAATTGACCCTGCTCTCAATAGTGCTGTTGATGGTGCAACCTACATTCTTCATGCCTTTTCTGGCCTGGTTACAACGACCGAAAATAATGAATTTGTAGCCGATTTAGCAACCGAATTACCGACGGCAGTTGAAAATACCGATGGAACGGTCACGTATGTCTTTACGCTCCGTTCAGGTTTAAAATGGTCAGATGGTTCAGACTTAACTGCTGAAGACTTCGAATATGCATGGAGACGTGCTGCTGCCGATGATACGGCTGCTGACTATGGCTATTTGTTTGCCATTATCGACGGTTACGATGAAGGAAATTTAAACATTGATGCTGTCGATGCAACGCATTTCTCCGTTACATTGGAAGTCGATGTTCCTTATTTCTTTGAACTATGTGCATTTCCGACCTTTATGCCTGTTAAACAATCCGTCGTTGAAGCGGATGCTGAAGGTTGGGCAACTGACAAAGCAACGTATGTAACAAGTGGTGCCTATGTTGTTAGTGAATGGGTCCATAATTCCAAGATCGTTTTGACGAAAAATCCGAACTATTGGAATGCAAGTTCAATCGTCATGGAAGAAATCGTATTCTGGTTATCCGATGATGATACGGCTATTCTTGGAAACTTCCTTAATGGAACCTACGATTTCATCGATGGTGTCCCCAATGATGAAATTGCAGACTTAAAAGTTAATCATGCTGATGAATTCTTCATCGAAGGCCAACTCGGAACGTATTACATTATCTTCAATAACAACAGCGATCTGCTTCCAAGCAAGGTTTCCGAAGATATGACGCCTGAAGAAAACATTTTAGCAAACCAAGAAATTCGGTTGGCACTATCGCTTCTCATTGACCGAAACTATATCGTTACCGAAATCGGTCAAGCAGGCCAATTGCCGGCAAGTTCCTTTGTCGCAATGGGTATTACCAATGCCGATGGTTCTGAATTCTACAAAACTGCCGGTGATTCAGATACCTATGATGGCTATTTCAATACTGCAGCCGATGCGTATGCAGCAAACTGTGAAAAAGCCGTAGAGATTCTTTCTAAGTATTTCAAATACGATAAGAAAACAGAAAAATTCACAAACTTTGCTACGTTTACGTATCTCTTCAATACCAGTACTGGTCATCAAGCCATTGGTGAATATCTCCAATCCTGCTTCGCTGAGTATGGAATCACCATTACACTTGAATCACAAGAATGGGGAACTTTCCTTAACACTCGTAAGGACGGAGATTATACCTTGGCTCGTAATGGTTGGTTAGCCGACTATAACGATCCAATCAACATGTTAGACATGTGGGTATCTGAATCAGGAAATAATGACGCTCAACTTGGTAAATAAATAGTTGCCGCTCATTGATTGATTCAAAATTAATTGGTTTTAAAAGTGGTCATCCATCGGATGGCCATTTTTTTATTGTTTGATTAACCTCAGTGCGAGGATCATTATGCTTATGGTTAAAGTTTGCGTTTTCAAGTGATAATACGATCGATTATTTATCTAATGATAGATAGTAAAACCCGAAATATATTGTTGAAATTCAAATGATTATATGATGATTAATCAGTGGTTTTTAGTCATTTGTTCACACAAATGAATTCATTAGATTAAAATGATGAGATTTTATGATTCATCGTTGTAAATAAAATTCATATTTTAAACAAATTTTGGTATAACACATTGAAATGAATATTTGCTTATGATAGTATACCATTGGATATCGCTTTATTGAAAATTTGGTTTCAGTTTTTACTGTTATGAACAGTACTGATTGTTATTGCCATTTGGATCAGTAATGCTTTATACCAAATGAAGTGAAAAGGAGTAATAAAATGGCTAAAAAAATGATTCTGCTTGGCGTTATGTTGCTGATGATGCTTGGGTTCAGCTCGATGGTTCGTGTTGATGCAGTCGAAGTCATTGATGGAGATCATTACACGATTACTTATCAAAATATTGGTGGACTGACCTATCAAAATACTACCTATGACAACCAGTATGAAACGATGCGGGCATGTTCAGATCCCTCACTCTATGTATCAGATGTCTTGGAAGGTCAGTACTTAGGTTATACATCGTATTATCGACAACAAGGAGAATTTGACAATTTTATTATTGGCGACAAGTATTACAAGTATATGGGTGGCGTTCATTACATTTATCAAATTTATGACAAGTGTTATCTCCGTGAAACGAAATTATACTCAGTTGATATGAATGGAGATAGTTATTACAATGGCACTTATGCAGCAGTACTGTGGGAATATGATTACTCTATCGCTGAAAAGATGTCCTATCTTAACAACTATTATTTTGATCCCATTGCCCTTCTTCCTGTCGTGTCAGATTACGAGCACTTCAATTATAATTACTTTAAAAGTCTTTTCTTGAAATTTAATCCTAGACTAAACGCAGAACTTATGCTAATCTTCAGCACCTATCTTTCAATGGCTGAAGAACAACGTGATGAAAGCCAATCAGAAGCTGATAGTTATCTGGAAGAAGTAGCAGGAGAAAATCTAGGACCGGCTATAAAAATCTATCTCAAAACTGCTTTAAAAATGGACAATGGCGGTACAACACCTTCAGGCGCTGTTATAGAGGCGGTATACGAGACACTAAAAGAAAGTATTGCTAGTGGAGCTTGTAGTCAAATTGAATCGGAAGCAGGCGAATCAGCAGGGAAACTTTGTGAGATTCTCGTTGATAATGGAATAACGAACGCTGAACAGCTAGTTTCTGGCGTGTCACTAGGGGATATTATTTCAGACTATTCCATGCGTTTAGCTTCTGATATCGTTAAAGGCATTGTAAAAAAGGTTTTATCGAGTTTAGGAAGCGTGTTCTATTATACTTATTGCTTAGCAATGTCGTATCTCTATCAAACTTCTGCAGATGAATATCAAAAAGTAATTGACAGTATTTATCTAATGCAAGAAGCTATGGCGAGTGGAGGCCCCAATTATGGCCGAAATTTACGAATGGACTATGTAGTATCTGAATACGCGAATATTAGCTTGTCTGATGCTTATAATTTCGAAAGATCGATAAAAGCTAATTACCTTGGAATCGTGATTTCATTCTCAGAAACCGATGTTGTTCCTTCGATTATTGGTGATTCAGTCGTGGTGCCGTATAATTATGGAGGAGATTTTGCTGTGACGCCTGTCTATGGAACGTTATCTGCGTTAACTGAACAAGCATATAACGAGGAATTAGCAGTGGCCACTTCTGTTTATGAAGAAGATACATCGTTTTATCCACCTGCCTTCCATTTTGATGAGGAATTTGCGCACTTTTTTGTAAATCAATTCTTCGGAGATGACCAAATGTATCCGGTTATCTATACGCTTGATAGAAACCGCTATTTTACGTCTCATACCTTTGCAAATACTCCAATTACACTTTCATCCTCGGTAATAAAATATACTAATGCTGCACGAATCTCATATTACGTCTCATCGAATGTTTCAGATTATCGTGGTTGCCAGATTCGTTTATATCGTTCAGGTACATTGATGAACACGTACAACTTAACCGCTACATTCGGTAGTAAGTATATCAGCGGTTTATTACCCGGAACATTATATACGTTTGAAATATGGACGACATTCGCATCACCATTTGATGGAGGGACAATTCAAGTTAAAACGTATTCATACTTTTTTAGAACCACGAGCCCTGTTCCTGATCCAATTGATCCGATTATCGTATTTGAGTAACAAAAATAGATTCAATGAATACGGATTCATATCGAATCCGTATTTTTTATGTAAGTATCATCGATAAGTGTACTAAACAGATCGATAAGTAGGTATTTCTATATATGATTATTAAAATGACAATTGAAGTGCAAAATGATTACTTATTATATTGATGTAAACTGTCATGTTGCAAAAAAGAGATAAAACGCAAGTAGCAATGGGTTAATTTTCTCATAAAGCTTTGATATAATAGAATCATCAATCGATTGAAATTATGGTTCGGAGGAACGCAAATGAATTTAGGATCTAATATACAATTCTTAAGAAAACAAAAACGAATCACCCAGGAACAACTCGCTGAAACCATGTCGGTTTCACGTAAAACCGTATCACGATGGGAACTCGATGAGGTTGTCCCAGAACTGGATAAGTTAATGGCATTATCAGATTATTTTTCTTGTAAACTTGATGCGCTTATTCGCAACAACTTATCGGCACAAGAGTCGATATACTCACCTGTCACCATCAAACATGTTCCCGCCTTCACCATGGCACGCTATGTGATGATTACGCCCAATCCAGAAGACGATGTCAACCGCTATATGACGGAGTGGGCAAATAAATCAGGACTATTAACGCTTCATCCTTCCGCAAAACAAATTGGTTGGGATTTTCCCTTTGTCACTTCAGAACTGCAAAACCGTTTTGGGTTACGAGGTTATGTTAGTGCTTATATTCTTCCAAATGGATTTCAGACAGATTATCCTGGAGTGGAATACGCTAATCAAAGCGAAGCAGATTATGCCATGATTACCATCAGCGAACCATTCGTTGCAGCGTTTGAACGCATACCCAATGGATACAAACGCATCATGGAGTATTTAAATGCAAATGGGTTTAAACATAAACCTACTGATAATGTAATGTCTTGTTTTGAATACGTTTATGAAAGCAACGGGATGGTTTACATGGATGTGTTTGTTCATGTTGATTCCGTTTCAAAATCGGAAGCGTTCACTTCATTTTCTCAATAACATTTAGTTAATTTCGGTATCAAGAATCAAAGCAGTTCGAGTTTGATAACCCGTATGCACTAAGTATAAATAATAACTGATCAAAAGGTTGAAAAGATAATACAACCTTTTTTTCTTATATTAATTTGTGTTTTTCTAAAAATAATTACAGAGTATATAAAAGCGTATGAGTTTATTCCTCAATTTTTACGTGTTATAATGACAGTGAGTTCAAGAAGGAGCGTATCGCGATGACTATATCAGAATTTCATTCTGTGGATGATTACATTAATTCATTCCCAAAAGCTATCCAGGAACAATTGATCAAACTGCGGTCCATCATTATATCAATCGTCCCAAAAGAAACCAAAGAAATCATCATTTGGGGGATGCCGACGTTTTACTACCAAGGAAACTTGGTGCATTTTGCCGCTCAAAAGCATCATATCGGTTTTTATCCTGGGGCGGCTTGTGTTGAATTATTTCGAGAAGAATTGGGTCAACTGAAGCACTCAAAAGGCGCTATACAAATCCCGTATGGTTCCGATATTCCTATCGATTTAATCAAAAAAATCGTTTCTTATCGAATTCAAGAAACACTCACCCATAAATAAAGAGAAACGTTCTTTTAAATGTAAGGAGAAAATAATGAAAAAATCAGTAATCATGAAACAAAAAATAGGATTTCAATGGCCAATGGAAAATCCTTTTATCTTTTGTGCACATCATCACGATCACTATCCAAAAGGAAACGATCTTCAAGGTCCGGCAGTTTCTTTGAAAAATCGGACCATTGGCAATGATTTTTCCAACAAGGATGGCTTTAGCATGTATCATGGCGAGGTCGTTCCCGGATTTCCAGCCCACCCTCATCGTGGGTTTGAGACCGTAACCATCGTCTTAGATGGAACGGTGGATCATTTTGATTCAAACGGGGCAAAAGGACGCTATGCCAATGGTGATGTTCAGTGGTTGACCACCGGCAAGGGATGTCAACACGCTGAAATGTTTCCGTTAGTCCATCAGGATAAACCCAATCCACTTGAGTTGTTTCAAGTATGGCTCAATCTTCCGGCAAAGGATAAATTCGTAGAACCAGAATACAAAATGTTATGGTCCGAAGAAGTACCTGTTGTTCTGCATAAGGATAAGTCAAACAACGTAAGCGAAGTGAGAATTATTGCGGGTGAGTTTGACGGAATCAAAGCGATTAAACCGAACACAGGATCGTGGGCCTATAATCCGAATAATCGTGTAAGCATCCTACTCGTAAAAATGGCTCCGAACGCACAATTCCGTTTACCCAAAGGTACGCCCACGATGAATCGTAATCTGTATTACTATGAAGGTAATGATGTCATCACCATTGATAACGAATCCTTTCAAAAAGATTACCGGGTTAAGTTGATGAGTGATGATGAAATACCGATTCAAAATGGTCAAAGCGAAGCGAAGTTTATAATCCTTGAAGCCGAACCCATTCAAGAGCAGGTGTTTCAATACGGTCCTTTTGTGATGTCGACGAAAGAAGAAGTGATTCAAGCGTATCGGGATTACGAAGAAAATCAGTTCGGTGACTGGCCGTGGGATCGCTATGACCCCGTCAATGCCATCACCGATCAACGCTTTGCTAAGTACGTCGACGGAACGTTTCATTACCCGAATAAATCGAATTAATCATTATATAAACAAAAGGTCGAGATTTCGACCTTTTTTGATGTTTGATTATTCGATGGGGGGTGTCTTAAGTTGATACGATTGGACGATGAAATCGGCGGTTGATAAGACGGTATCATAGTTATCATTGACGCGAATGGAATAAGAACTGTAAACACCATCCACGTCCATGAAATAGACAATCCATTGTTGAAGGTGTGTATTGATTGTGACTGAGTATTCGGCACGAATAAAGGTTTGTGCATTATTGGTAGCGGTTATTGTTTCAACATCCAGTAAGATAATTTCCTCCGGTAAGGATTGCCCCATACTGTACCATAGGATACGGTTTCCGTCCCCTTGTGTATTCGCAATCCACTCGGGAAGTGTGGACAATGTATCGGGTAGATTCACATCATTATAGAGAGTTTGAAGATCGGTCCGAATGAAAAAGGAATACATTTGGTACGTGTAGGTCGTTTTAATCCAAGGATAGGTCATTATTTCACCGGTAAGACCAAAATTTTGCCACCCGTGGTATTCATTGCCGTACTCATCTTCACTCAAGTAACGAGCGGGATTGTCCAAAGAATAATTGGGAAACGTTAACGATGTATAATCAAAATTATCGACTTCAAGGATGGTCGACTCTGTTGTGGACGTGGTATTCGAATCACAAGCAATAAACGTCATGCCAATTAGAAATGTCAGTAAAAAAAGTACGAGTTTTTTCATAATTCATCTCCTCCGATGGATACTATGTCATTATTATATCATACAAGAGGAAAATTTATGTGATTTTCAAGAGATTTTTTGTTTATTAAAACGATCGTAATAATCGTAAGATAGGCACGTCTACTTAGACGTAATTATCTACATTGATTTAAAGCGAATTAGAAAAATACGAAAATTATCAAAGTTCATGAAGCGAAATAGTAGAAACATTGGTATAATGATAATAAACAATCTTTGATTGATTAACGATTCGCTAAAACCGAAGATAGATCCGTTTATGGACAGGTATAGGGGGACTTTTACAATGAAGGAATTATTTAAAAAACCATGGTTCATCAATCTCATTAGCACGGGACTATTGGTCGTAGTTTTGTTATTGAATTTATGGATTGTGTCGATAAGGCTTCCCTGGCCCAATGATGAAAATTTATGGTATTTCGCCAAGGATTTGGAAAATGGTGATTTAATCAACATTCTTGCCTTCATCGTGACGCTTCTTTTTTACCTTTCGATGATTCCTCTTATCTTGTCGGGAATTAGTCTCCTGAAAAAGAATAACAAAGGGTTTGTCATAGCGATTATCTACTTCATTGCATTTGAAACACTGCTAATTGTATTACATACGCTGTTTCAAATGTTTACGGTATTCGCGCTTGTACTCATCATCGTTGCCATAGTCTTGACAATAACCGCATTTGTATTTTTGATTCTTCGTAAGAAGCAATTGAGTATGATGACCGATTCAACCCTAGAACCAAAAGCCATCGATCTAAGTCGTTCTAAATTGCCGCTGGCCGTTTTGGTCATGGATGTGTTAGCGATTGTGGTGGTAATAGTGACGTTTTTATTACCGGTTTATGCGGTTGAACTGGGTGGTGACATCGAATCAGCGATTTTGGGCAGTGTCTTATTCTCAGGGGAAACCAAACTCGAAGTCGTCATTTATTTCTTAGTTAATTTTGCGTTTTTCTTGAGCCTTATCTTATACTTTGCACAGTGCATCTCGTATTATTTCTACGATAAAGAACGGTTTATCCAAAAATCGAAAACATTGATTTCGTTTGGATTTATCATTACGCTGATTTACTTTTTAGCTGGATTGTCGATGGTCATTTATCATACGTTGTCTGAAAATGTAGCGCAAACAATCGCGTACATTCCGATGTTGTTAATGAGTGCCGTCATCTTCATTTTTTCTGTATTTTTGGGTAAATTTCACGCTCTTAACCATTCGAAAATACAAGAGAAGAATCTCCGATTCGCTCGCATTGAATCATTATTTTATATTATTGTCTTAACCGCCATTACCGGATCGGTCTTGTTGCTTAATGTCGTAAAAATTACCGTAGAATCGGGGTCTTACTCGGATTTCATTCACTTGACTGGATTAACGATTTTAAGAGATTATGCTTCGTTAGATCCTGGATACCGTCTAATCGCTTTCATCTTAGTTGTTATGTTATTGGCTTCAGGTTTGTTCTTATTGATTTCAATTGCCAGTTATCTTGCAAAGTATCGTCAGTTCAATACCATTGTCAAAACAGCGACCGCTGTCAATTTATTCTTTATTTTTATGATTAGCATATCGGGGTATTACTTCCAGGTTGGTCAACAAATCGATTACGCGGTCATCATGGATATTTTTGATTTTTATGGTGTCCCGTTATTGGGAGATATGACCGACTACGATTACGTGATTCGAACCGACGCCATTTATGCGCTTTTTGCCGCAACGGCGGTTGTTATTATCATGTTTTTACGGAAAGCATTTGATCACGACGAATTGCTCATCGTCGATGCTGAACCGGCTGCACTGAGCGAAAAAGCAAACCATCCATCCTCATCAGAAGGAGGATCAGTTCAAGAAGAGGAATCAAATCATGCGTTTGATCCTTGTCCAGCTTTTACGGAGCTGGATTTGTCCATTCCTCAATTTCAAAAAGATATTCAAAAACGCAAATCGATGAAGGCAAAATTGGCTTCTTTACCCGAGTTGGTACGATTTGTGGTCGATTATGCCAAGAATTCACGTCTTCACCTATCGTATACCGAAGAGGACATCGCTACGTTCGTTGCGGGACTGGGTGCCAGCAAGTTATCGATTCTCCAAGGAATGAGCGGAACGGGTAAAACGTCATTACCCAAGATTTTTTCTGAAGCCATTATGGGCAACTGCGAAATCATCGAAGTAGAGTCATCGTGGAAGGATAAAAACGAACTGTTGGGTTACTATAATGAGTTTTCCATGAAGTATACTCCGAAAAAATTCACGTTAGCTCTGTATAAAACCGCACTGAATCCGGAAGTCTTTACCTTCATTTTGTTGGATGAAATGAATTTATCAAGAATTGAGTATTATTTCTCTGATTTTCTGTCGTTGATGGAAAATGAAGAACATCAACGCGAACTAAAACTCATCAACATCAAATTATCAAGAACGGAAGAAGGAACGTCCATTGATTACTCAGCTTTGACCAATGGACACACCCTTAAAATACCGAAAAACGTCTGGTTCATCGGTACGGCCAATCGTGATGAATCAACGTTTGTGATTTCCGATAAAGTCTATGACCGTGCTCAAACGATGAATTTCACCAAACGGGCTCCGAAGGTGCGAAACTACTCAAATCCGATTGATCAACAGTTTTACGATTATCAGACGATGAATGATTTGTTTGCAAAGGCAAAACAAAATGGTCATTTCGATGCGGAAAGCAGCGATTTGATTAAACAGGTGGAAGTCTTATTGGCACCGTATAACATATCGTTTGGTAACCGAATCTTAAAACAAATCGAAGATTTCGTTAACATCTACAACGCTTGTTTTGAAAACGATAACGTCGAAAAAGAAGCGATTGAAAAGATTCTTTTAAGCAAAGTCGTCGCGAAATTAGAAGTTAAAACCATTGATGATAAAGAAAAATTGGAAATGGAATTTGAAAAGTTGAAGTTGTATCAGTGCGTTGAATTCATCAAACGACTCGATAGTGAGTAAGATGGTCCCGTCCCATAACGTTATTGAAGCCGAAGATTATTACCGCTATTCTTCACTTCTAAAAGACATCCAATCCTTCGTAGAAAAACATCAAATGGTTTCCTACATCGAGTTCGATTATTACGTTGTTCACGACATGACGCTTTTTTCCATCGATCCCGACTTTGATTTTGATAAACTTAAAGATACGATTCAACACCTACGGAAAACAACCCCTGCCATCAAACGTATTTTCAGTAAACCGATTATCGTTCTAAAAGATTCCGATGACGTGTTACCCGTAGAAAATGCACGGATCATCAATCAAAATACGTTGTTGCACCTGGCGAACCATACCCACAACGTTGCCAATTTAACCCAACAAGGCGTTAAGCCCCGTAAGTTATTGACGCGTATTTACGAAGACGATTATAGCATCTACGAAAACATCATCTTTTGTAATTACATCGATGAAGTGTTGACGTTGATCAACAAGAATCGTAGAACGCTCAACAGTTTGCTTTATGCCAGCAATATCATGAAATTCAATTTGTTGGAAAAAGTGAATCACGTCAATTATTTTCTAGCCTTGGGTAAACTCCATACAGGATACATCCGGGACTTCAGTCAGTACTTCAGTTTGTCAAAAGAACTGTTATCGGAATTGTCCTCGATTAAACAAGTGATCACACCACGGTTGAGCAGACCGATCTATAAGAAGAATGCACAAAGAAACAAATCGTTGTATCTGAAGAAAACGAATATCTTTTTGATGCAAAAAGATTACCGTCAGATCTACAAAACGTATAAATACTTGCAATCCAATCAAATTATTGTTCAAGACAAGAAAGAAACACTGGATTATGACGTGCTGACACAGAATTATTTAACGTATGTTCGCATATTGACGTTGTTTGCGGTGGGTCATTTTAATTTTGAAATGCATCCCACTACCCGGTTTAATCTTGATTTTTTGAACGCACAATTTACATTCAAAGGATGGAAATTGGTCGTTTCGAACACCATTCACAACGAGATTATTCTTGATTTTACAAAAGAAAAAACGTATCGGATGATGGTGACGGCGAGTTCGTTTGAACCCGTCGACTATGAGACGTTGAAAAAGGATTATGGCGTTGACGAATTGGTGATTGTCAATTTGTACGAAGAAGACTATCTTGAACGAAGTGACGTCTTCATCAGCATGGAAGACGTGGATTCTTTCAGACGGATTCAACAACTCGTTTTAAAAGGAATGATCTATTCCGATACGGAAAGAACGGTGTGCCCTTTCTGTGGTGGCAAACTTCATAAAGATCCACATCGAGGATACCATCAATGTCCCGACTGCATGACTCAAATCAAAGAGATGGTATGCCCCACGACGAATCAATCGTTTTTTTATACCGATAATGCGCATTTGAAGAAATATGCCATTAACATCACTGACTACAAACAAGATGAGTATTGGTTTTACAAGAAGCAAATCGAATCGTCGATGTTTTTCAGAAACATCACCAAGATCAATCATCAATCCGAAGTTATTTGTCCATTTTGTAATCGTGTTCACGAACACGCTTAGTCAATCGTTAAATCTAGTCAATTATACTCAACATAAAAGACTCTTACTCAAGAGCTTTTTTTGTTCAAATGAGCGCAAAATGGGGTTTTCTTTGACCATCCTATTGAATAATAAACACACCTGTGATTAAATAAGATTAATATAATTAGGAGGCTATGATGACTAGTTTAATGAAATTATTGGAAACATCAAAATCACTATCGCTCATCTTTGATTTTCGCAAAAAGGATACGACGAACAAGCCGTCGATTCTGTTACTGATTATCCGGATTGTCTTATTACTTGTTTTGGGGATTTTTGTATTACTGTTGCATTTGTTCATTTATTTACTCTATCTGTGGATGTTTTTCACCTCCATGCCAGGGAAACTTGTTAAAAAGGTGAGAATGGAATCCTTGGGATACGATCCTGACAACAAATGGTTGTTCAATCTGTCTTATTTATTGCTGTATATTTTCGTGCTGCCGTTTGAGTTAATGTACATTCTTGTCAACTATTCCATCGTAGTCTCGAGTTTCATTACCGACTGTCTCGTATGGATTCTTACATTGGGGAAAACCAAACTTACAAATACCAACCTTGCGATGAATGAAGACATCCAGCTCAATAAGGAGATTCATAACGTCGACGTACTCTCCATTATTATGACCGTTATTTCCTTTGTTGCGTTCAATGGGTTCATCGCTTTATTGGCTGGCATTGGCGATATCGATTCTGTTTTGCTTCAATGGTTGATAGCATCCGTTGCGGTTTTAGGGCTGAATTTTCTGTTTTATCATTTTATGTTTAAAATGACGTCTTCTTCCTCCAAAAAAGCGATCGAAGAAAAAACTCCCGCTAGAACCGACAAATGAGAAAACCATCTGTTTTAAAAAAAGGCGATCGCATTGCGATTGTCAGTTTATCATCGGGACTATTGGGGGAAGATTACTGCCAACATCAATTGGATCTGGGGATTAAGCGTCTTGAAACCATGGGATTAATTCCAGTTTACATGGATCATGCTTTGATGGGAATCGAGGAACTCGCGAATCATCCCGATTACCGAGCTGCCGATCTGAAGCAGGCATTTATGGATGACTCCATCAAAGGCGTTATCTGTGCCATTGGTGGCGACGATACGTTCCGACTGACAGAATACCTCATTCACGATGAAGAGTTTCTTAAAGCGGTAAAAACGCATCCCAAACTGTTTACCGGTTTTTCGGATTCTACCAACAATCATCTCTTGTTATATAAATTAGGGATGGTATCATTTTATGGGCCCAATTTTTTGAGTGATTTGGCCGAATTAGACGTTGATATGGTGCCCTATACGAGGGCATCGTTTGAACGCTTTTTTCAAAATGACGAAACGTATTCGTTGCTTTCATCACCCGTCTGGTATGAGGAACGCAGTGATTTTTCCAAAAACGCCTTAGGTACGTCGCGCCAATCTCATCGGGAAACAAAAGGCATTGAATGCCTATATGGAACCAACGTAGTTGAAGGGGTTTTGCTCGGAGGTTGCCTCGAGAGTCTTTGCGATGGGTATACTGGTGAACGTTATCCCCATCAAAAAGAAGTGTATGAGTCATTTGATTTGATGCCCAATAAAGACGAATGGGTTGGGAAAATCTTGTTTATAGAAACCAGCGAAGAAACGCCTACGCCCGATCAATTTTATCGCTATTTATTCCACCTAGAAACGCATTTTGTTTGGGAAGGCATTGTCGGACTCATCGTTGGAAAACCGCAAAATGAGACGTATTATGATGAGTACAAGACGATTTTGACGGACTTTTCGAAACGGTACTGCGTTCCGACGTTGTATAACGTCAACTTTGGTCACAGTTATCCCAGAGGGATTGTTCCATATGGATTAAAAGCACAGCTTAATCTGGATAATAAAACCATAACTGTCATTGAACCGTTCTTTCAATGAGGAGATAATTTATGAATGCCGATTATCAAGTAATTCTCAATCGCATGAAATCCAAACGCCAGCTTTTGATTCATCCTTCGAGTGGGTATTTTGATGAACTCGTTGAGAGACTGGAATCATCGTCTGTCTTCGAAGTCATCGCATGGGCGTTTTTATCAGTCGACCGAATATATCAAGAATTGTGTATTATAAACGCTATCTATACTCCCATCAATGATTCGATTGAAACGGTAAAGGCATGGTCCAAAGGGTTGATAACCATGCGAATCGCGAAACCTGCAATCTTATCGGTGCATCGTTTGGCGAAAGAAACGAAGAACGTTTGCGAACAGGCATTAATTCATGCAATTGGGCAAGGGTTATCGGTTGTCCATACGACACAACATGCCTTAGGGTTATGTTGTTATGAAATAACGGCATTGTTACATCAAGGATCGTCTACGGAAATGGATACAATCATCACGCATCAAATCAATCAGTATAGTCAAGATTTAAAGACAATACGATTGACAAATCCACGTTATCAACAACCTTGGGCTTCGTTTATAGTGCAAAATAGAAAACCATCGATTCGACGATCATAAAAAAGCGATTCAATTCGCTTTTTTATTTGGTTATTGGTTTCATTGGATAGTATCCGATACTGGTATTGTAAACAAAAAGCCGATGAAATCCTTGACAAAATCGATGATATGGAGTAAACCTATATTTGTGTCTTCTAGTACACCCTGAAATGAGGAATACGATGAAAAAAGAAGTGACGAAAAAAACAGCGATTACGTTTTTGTTTATCATGGGATTAATCAGCCTTTTGGCTGATTTTACGCATGAAGGTGCTCGCAGCATCTATGGACCTTATTTAGGATTGTTAGGGACTTCGGCATTTCTCATTGCTTTAATTTCCGGACTGGGTGAATTTATCGGTCAAGCATTGCGCGTAGTCACGGGTTTTATCGCCGACAAAACCAGAAAATACTGGACGATGATGATCGTTGGGTATGCCATCAATTTATTGGCGATTCCGATGTTGATGTTTGTCAAACCCTCGATTGCGTACGTTGCCTTGGTCTTAATTCTACTTGAACGTGTTGGCAAAGGAATCAGGGCGCCCGCAAAAAGTGCGTTAACGTCATTTACTACGTCTCATTTTGGCGTTGGAAAAGCATTTGCCCTACAAGAATTGATGGATCAAATCGGAGCGTTCTTAGGACCTATCTTCGTTTTTGCAATTATTAAGATACAGAGTGGCGACGAATTGCTTGGGTATCAAACGGCTTTTGGTTTACTCGGTATTGTCGCAATCATGACCTTGGTCGTGATTGTCATTGCGCGTACTAAGTACCCTCATCCCGATGAGTTTGAAGAGAAAAAAACAGCCAATGGTTCCTTATGGAAACTTAGTTTCATCGTTTATTTGATTGCGATTGGTTTTTTAGCGATGGGATTCATCGATTATCCGATATTGGCATTTCACATGGATCAAACAGCCAGCTTTGACGTTGAATGGATTCCATTAATCTATGCTATGGCAATGGGCATTGATGCGTTGTCGGCGTTGTTCTTTGGAATGTTATTTGATAAATATAAGATTATTGCATTGATCATACCAACCGCGTTGTCGATTGCCATCGCTCCTGTCTTTTTCTTGATGGACGGGACAATCGGGATCATCTTGGGTATTGTCATATGGGGCATTGCCATGGGGGCGATGGAATCGGTTTTGAAATCCGTTATTGCCTCTTTGGTCTCAAAAGAAAAACGCGCGACAGCGTACGGTATATTTTATGCCATATTCGGTGTTTCATGGTTTTTGGGATCGACGCTAATCGGGTTATTGTACGAAGGCTCGATTCTCTCAGTAGTACTGTTTTCATCGATTATGGAAATGTTCGCATTAGCGTGGTTGATTATTTACCGAAAAGTCTCCATAACTCAAGAAAAAAAGGTCATTTCTTAGAAATGGCCTTTTCCATGGGTTTTAAACCGGCGATTAACCGAGCATGAATGACGGCTAATCGCTTTTCTCTTGATAGGGGTTGCTTGAGGGTATAATAGCTCATAGCGTAGGTTTTTTTAACGGAAGGAGAAAAGGTTTGCCAAGTCTGATAAGCTTCAGGGTTTTGTTTAATGAGTTCATCAAACGCCACGATATCAAAATCATCGGGTGCGGCATCGGCTTTTTCCCACCGTCCATCCGATTTGGCCAAATTAACGGCTTCTAGGCCCTCTGGCATCATCAATCCATGTTCAATGAGTTCTGTGGCTAAAGCTTTGTTTCGCGTCGACCAAATGGAATTTAAAGATCGCTTTTTAAAGTATTTTCGGTAATACGTCGAATCGATAGACTGAATCAAACCGTCAATCCATCCGAACGACAAAGCCACTTTAAGAGCTTGATCAGGGGTCAGTGATGAACTTAGTTTTGACTTGTCAAACACAATAAATATCCCATCGTCTTGTAGATGGTTGGCATTAAGCCAGTGAAACCATTCCGCTTCATTGGCAAAAAAGAATTCTGTCATACTATCACCGATACTAGCATAATGAACATGAAAACACCTGTCAAGTGCTTTCTTTAAATCTTTAAGATGAAAAACAAGGCATTTAGTGTAAAATAAGAACAGAGGGTCTTTTTGTTTTTAAGTCATAGGTAGGAGGCAATCTCATGACGAACAATGAATTATTTGAACGTTTGTACAATGAACTGGAAGATTTGGTTCGTGAAAAATATCATTTATCGTCGACAGCCAGTGCAGTCTATGTCTACGAAACCAAGGTCAAAAGCGACGTTGCGCGTAATTTAAGAACGTTAAGAGAGTTGCGTAATTACTTAGTCCATGATAAACGTACCAGTGTCATTGATGCCTTTGTGGTAACGGATGATGCTATTGAGTACTTAAAAAAACGAATTGAGATCTTGCGCCAACCGCTTCGTGCCATTGACGTTTGTGTTCCCAAACACCACATTTTGTTCGGCTATGAGAGCTCCCGTTTACTTCCTTTGTTGGATCAAATGGTGAAACGCAATATCTCACACGTTCCGGTTTTGGATTTATCCGATCGCTTAATGGGGATATTTAGCGGTGAATCGTTATTTCAAACGTTGATTGAAGCCGGGTCAAAAGCGATTGATGCGAAAACAATGCTTTCGGACATTGCCGGATTTCTCGCCATTGACAAGCATGTCGGAGAACAATATCTATTTGTCGGAAGAAATGCGCTCCTTGAAGATTTGGACGATTTGTTTCAAAGCACGCATCAAACCACCAAAAAACTGAAGATGTTGTTGGTAACTGAAACCGGAAAACCCAATGAAAAGATTTTGGGGTTGATTACACCCTTGGATTTATTGGCAGAACAAGCCAAATTGTTTTAATATACCATCATTTATGTAATTCTTACTGTAGGAGGCGACTCATATGATTCCATCATTTTCTTCGTATTTACGACGAAAAAAACCCGTATTAAAACAACTTATTTCACTATTAGGTAATAAGTTTGCGTACGTTTCGATTTTAGGGACTGACGTCAGCGGTGAAAGTGTTGTCGTGGATAAAGATTCCACAGTTGTTCAACCCAGCGGTTTGACCGAATCGGGCTTTGTCATTAAAGTGTTCAACGGTTACGTTTATAGCGAATACTCCATCAATGACATTGAAGAAAAGGATTTGGAGACCTTGGTGACCGAGATTACTCGGTTGTCACGATCGCCCAGAACCATTGAAAATGTCAAGGTTGGTGTCATGGCGGACGAACCCCTTGAGAAGAAGTTTAACCGTAAGATTAAGGGTGAGGTCTATTCGGTAGACTATTTGATTCATTCCTTTAAAGACATGGTCAACCGTACGTTGGGATCTTCACCGCTGTTGGTCAATGCCAGAGTATCGCTGGAAAGTTCGTATGTATCCAAACTGTTCTTGTCCAAAAAACGTGACTTAGAACAGTTTTATCCGTGGTTCAATCCACGTTCGTTTGTGCTTGCTCGACAAGGCGATATCACAAAGTATGCTTACGATGGGTATGGGGACGCTTCGATGGAAGTAGCGGTCAATAAACTCGAACAATCACTCGAATCTACCGCTCGTTTGGCCATTGAGTTATTAGATGCCGTAGCCCCGACCCCAGGATATTACGATGTAATTACAGATCCTTCGATTACCGGACTGATTGCCCATGAAGCCTTTGGTCATGGCGTTGAGATGGACATGTACGTTCGCCATCGCGCTAAATCACAATCGTATTGGCATAAAAAAGTGGCTTCACCCTTAATTTCCATGCATGACGGCGCCGACGCGGCATTAAGTGCAGCATCGTATTTCTTTGATGACGAAGGCGTTCTCGCTCACGATACGGAAATTATCCATAACGGTCAATTAATCAATGGTATTTCCGATGCGTTGTCGGCGTTACAACTCTCTACCAAACCCACCGGAAATTCTCGAAGAGAATCGTACAAACGCAAAGCCTATACGCGCATGACCAATACGTATTTTTCAAAAGGAAATGATAAACTGGCGGACATGATTAAGAGTATTTCTCATGGCTATTTGTTATGTGATACCAATAACGGTATGGAAGATCCGAAGAATTGGCAAATTCAATGCACGGCTCATTATGGCCGAGAAATCGTCAATGGTGAATTTACTGGAAAAATCATCTCTCCCGTAGTGATGAGCGGATCGGTCGTCGATTTGTTGGAATCCATTTCCATGGTTTCATCCGATTTTGAAGTGATTGGTAGCGGATCGTGCGGAAAAGGGTATAAGGAATGGGTTCGCGTCAGCGACGGCGGACCGTATTTGAAAGCGAAGGTGAAAATCGGATGATTAAATCACTGATACGGGCTTTAAAAGCCAATGAACTCATCACCGATTATTTAATCAAAGAAACGACGACCGAAAGTTATCAGACGTTTTACGTGATGAAACAACTGGAAACGCAACGCATGGTCAAAACGTCGGAGTATCATATCACCGTGTATCGTCGTCATTTTGTCGGCAATCAGGAATATCTTGGTTCATCGACGTTTGCGATTTCACGAAAGCTTACCAAAAAAGAACTCGAAACAAAAATTGAAGAAGCGGTGTTCGCTGCTTCGTTTATCAAGAATAAACCGTTTGATTTGGTCAAGAGCGAGAAGAAGCGTTCCTGGAAATCAATTGCATTTGAAGGCGATCCCTTCTTAACCCTTGATAAAGTTGCGAAGCTTTTCTTTAGTCAAGGGAAAGGAGTTGCGACCTTTAATTCATTTGAAGTGTTTTTGAACAAGGTTACGACGCATTTGGTCAACTCGTGCGGTGTAGATTATCAAAAGACACTCGAGTCCATCAACGTTGAAGCCATTCCGTCGTATGACGGCGAATTTGAACAGGTTGAACTCTATCGTTACTTTACCTACGATACGTGGGATGAGGCCCTCATGATTCACGATGCGAAAGAAGCGTTAATGGATGTCGAACAACGCTTCAATGCCAAAAAAGTCCTTGTGAAATCCAAAGTTGACGTCATTTTACGAAGCGAAGCCATCAGAGAGTTCTTAGAAACGTTGATTGACGATTATTCGTATACCAGCGTCTACAAAGGTTTTACCGATAAGAAATTGATGGATTCCATTCAAACCAATCTTAAAGGCGAAGCCTTGACAATCGCCTTAAAAACGTCACAAAAAGCCGACGCATTCGATTCCGATGGCGTTGTCTATCAACCGCTGAAAATCATCGAAAAAGGAATATTGACGCACTATTATGGGAATAATCAATACGCTCAATACTTAGGTTACGAACCGACCGGTAATTTGCCCCTCATCGCCTTACCAAAGGGTAAAACAGCGTATCAAACCATGGTCGACCCGAAAAAACCGTATTTGGAAATCATTTCCTTATCCGGTATTCAAGTCGATGCTTACAGCGATTACATCGGTGGCGAAATTCGATTGGCCATTTACTTTGACGGACGAATGCATTTGCCCGTCAGTGGCATTTCTTTCAGTGGATCCATCCAAGCTGCTTTAAGCGACCTATCGTTCAGCCAGGAAATCACATCGATTCACCGCTACGAAGGACCTGCGTATTTGAAACTCAAACAAATGGATGTTACGCAATAAGTGAGGCGATCTTTTTGAGCGAATGCTTTGATGCTTATGATCGAAATGGACGATTTATGAATGAGACCTTGTATCGTGGTGAAAGCCCGAAACAAGGCCTTTATCATTATGTCGTCGAAATTTATACTGTGGCGAATAATCGCCTACTTATTACCCAACGTTCTTCGGAAAAATTGTTGGACCCGAATCTCTGGGAAGTGACCGCTGGAGCGGTCATTAAGGGAGAAAACGTTAAAGAAGCAGCGATTCGTGAATTAGCTGAAGAAACGGGTATTCACGTTGAACAATCGAACCTCATAGAACTGTATCGTTACGTTGAAGAAGACGAACAGGTCATCATAATGAGTTTTGGTGTCGTCTTGGAGAGTGAACCACCGATTCGTCTTCAAGCAAGTGAAACCGTTGATTACAAGTGGGTTTCCTTAAATAAATTTGAATCGATGATTTCTGGCGATGACTTTGTGAAATCGATTGCCAATCGTTACCATCTCTATGCTTCATCGATTAAAAAGCTGTTCTTGTAAGGAGAGGATTATGATGCGTTACGCCATTGATAAAAAATTCAAACATCTACGGTATATACACATGCCGAAAAACAAACCGCTGTTGGCACTTGAAAACGGTGTAATTCAAGCACTCTACAACTGCCAACCGCTTCGAAAGGCAATTACATGTGTTAAGATGGTCATTCCGACTCGTGACTACGCGTCGATAAAACTTGATGTATTCATCCCGAAAAATAAGACACCAATGGGATTTATGCTGTATCTTCCCGGTGGTGGATTCGTAATGAAGGCAAGTCATTATCATAAACGAAATGTCATGGAAATGGTTGAAAAGACAGACGTCGCCATTGGTTTGCTTCACTATCGTTTGGCACCTAAACATCCTTTTCCGACCGCTTTATTTGATTGTCTGGATGCGATGGATGCCATTCATAAAGAGGAATCGTTGAAAGAGAACATCGCGAAAGGATTCTTAATCGGTGGCGATTCAGCCGGAGGAAATTTAGCGATGGGTGCTGCACTTTATCAAAACGATCACGATAACTTACCCATTTCTGGTATTATGCTCATATATCCGGGTGTCACCGAAGGAATTACGACCGAAAGCAGAAAAAACTATACCGACGTTCCGATGTTTAATGCATCGATGTTGCCGTATTTAGACAAGTGGGTTTATCCCAATGGGGTCGGTGAACTTCATCCGTATGCCTTTCCGTATCATCATCCACGTTTAGAAAGTTTACCTAAAATTTATATCGAAACGGCTGAATTCGACTGCCTTCATGATGAAGGCATTGCATTTGCACATCGATTAGTACAAGCAGGCAATCGTGTCGTACTCAATGAGACTAAAGGAACCGTTCATGGGTATGATGTCGTCAAAAACGCAGAACAGACCCAACTATCAAAACAGCAACGGATGGAATTTATAAAGTCATGTCTTTAACACTCACAAACGTGAGTGTTTTTTTTGAATGATTGAAATCTATTTGGCTTGATTAAGTTGATTAAACATGAGAAAATGATAGAGGAGTTTGAAAGGAGGGATACCATGGTTTCGTTTAAGGAACGATTTTCACATTTAATTGGGAGTCGTGCGTTTTATCGTAATTTATTAACCGTATCCCTTCCGATTGTTGCACAACAGTTGATAACCTCATCGGTCCAATTGGTCGACAACGTCATGGTGGGCAGTTTGGAAGAAAGTGCGATCGTTTCGGTTTCTACGGTGAACCAATTGTACTTTGTGATGATGTTGATTACGTTTGGAGCGATTGGGGGAGCCGGTATTTTTACGGCTCAATTCTTTGGTTCAAAGGATTATGACAAACTCAAGGAAACCTTCCGATTCAAAGTCATAACAGCCTTGATTGTCTTTGCGTTCTCTTTCATTTTATTCAGTTTGTTGGGAAAAACGTTGATTGGATTTTTTACCGATAATCCCGAGACAATAGCGAATGGTATGGCGTATTTGAAAATAATTCGATTTGGGATTTTACCATGGGTTCTCTCGGTGGCGATTGCAAATACATTCCGAGATATGGGGATTACCCGACCGTTGTTATACGTCTCCATCGTAGCGATCATCACCAATACGGTGCTCAATGCATTGCTTATTTTCGGACTTTGGATTTTTCCGGAAATGGGAATCATGGGTGCGGCTATCGCAACCGTCATCTCGCGTTTCGTTGAATTTATCTTAAGCTTTGTGCTCCTTAAAAAGATGGGTTCGATGTTTGATACCAAACTTAATGAATTATTCAAGATTGAACCAACCCTGTTAAAGCAAATATTCAAAATGGCATTGCCATTGATGCTCAACGAAGCACTGTGGTCAATGGGGCAAACGATGTTTATGCAATCGTATTCGCTACGAGGCGAAAACGCCTTGGCGGCGATGAACATATCAGGAGCGATATCCCAGCTTGTCTTTGTCACCTTTGGGGGTATTGCGACGGGAATAGCTGTGATGGTTGGTAATACCTTAGGCCGTAACGAACTAAGGGAAGCGAAAGACAATGCAAAAAAGTTGATTGCGTTTGCGGTCTTCTTTGCGGCCTGTATGGGCATCTTGTTGATGGGACTAAGCTTTTTTATCACCGATATTTACAAGGTGAGCGATGCTACAAAACAAATCGCGCAATTTAATATTCGCGTTAATGCCGTCTTTATTCCGGTCTATTCTTATAATGTCGCCATCTATTTTACGTTACGTTCAGGCGGAGATACCAAATCGACGTTGCTAATGGATTCTGGATACATGTGGATGGTCGCTGTGCCGTTGGCGTTCGTCTTGTCGAGATGGACTTCTTTATCGGTCATGTGGATGTTTTTCATCATCCAAGCAACCGATATTCCGAAAGCACTTTTTGGGACACATCGTTATCGAAAAGAGTTTTGGGTCAAAAATTTAGCACGACCCATTTAAAAAACGTTGTCATTCAGAAGATGACAACGTTTTGTTTATTCAGTCTTTTTCAAGGATGAGAAATAGAGGCGATCATAGTGCAACATGTGCCCCATTATTAATACTCCAACAATACGATCGAAACATTCCTTGACGGAAAGTTTATGAGATTTTGTTTCATCAATCAGTTTTTCATACCGTTGAATGAGAAAATCGTGTTCCATTCGATGTTTCTCATAACCAGGAAATTGAATCAATTTTAGAATTTCTTCTTCGTAACGAAAATGTGCTAAGGTTTGAGAAAAGATAATTTCTAATTGTCGAATGACGGTGGATTCGTTTTCGCGTTGTATGCCAATAACAGCCAGTTCATTAGCCAAATCAAGAATCTCACGATGTTGCTGATCAATGATGTCATGACCGGAATTCCACGCATCTTGCCATTCAATTTTTGCAAAGGCAAGCGGTAACGATTCTACTGAGTTCCAAACAACCACTTTGTCTCGACCGGTTTGTTTGGCTTGTCCTAATGCATAGTCGGCTTTTCGGAACCAGTGGTTGCTGGGTTCAGAAGCTACGTAATCCGCAACCCCCAAACTAATGGTGACTTTCACCGTTTCTTCTTCAAAGAATTGTTTGACGGAAAGTCGTAGGTTTTCAGCCATGAATTTGGCATCGTCTAAGGATGTGTTAGGAAGGATAATCAAAAATTCCTCACCGCCCCATCGATAAGCTCGGTCAGTGTCACGTAACTTGGCTTGCACAGCCTTCGTTACTTTGATTAAGACCTCGTCACCGTAATCATGGCCATAGGTGTCGTTGATGGTTTTAAAGAAGTCAAGATCATAGATGATAAACGACAAAGGGGTATGGAACCGATCGGCCAATGCGGTGAATCGGAAAATATCTTGTTCAAGCAAGTGGCGATTTCGTAATCCTGTCAACGAATCGGTAGAAGCCATGATGGAAAGTTCGTCGTTCTTTGTACGCAAATCTTTTTGCATAACATATTGATCAAGGGTCAAAATGAGTAAGGTCCACAGATTGATGGACAGTAACAGTAAGAAAGCGATAATGTTGTTAAATGTGATGTTTTCAGTGAGTAATCCGACTGAAGAGTAATCGACAATAGCACTGATGATGCGTGCAACGTTAATCAGTGAATAGAATAAAATCAATAAAAACATAAATATCGAATGGTTTCGTGACGTACTTCGCAGGGCGGTATTTATTTGAATATAACCAGTAATGACCAAAGCGGTAGTTGTCAACGAACTAACGATGATTCGAAGACTATAATGAGGAAATACGTAGGTTAATAGGATGATTGAAACAATTCCAAACGTTAGTATGACTCCCAGAGGTACCCATTTTACTTTTTGATCAAGGTAAAATAAGAAACCGAATACCATTAAGATAAAGAATAGAAAGAAGAAGGTGTTAATGACAATCAGCGAGAAAAAGATTGGCAATAATTCTTGAACGATTGTGAGTGCATCGGTAAGCGCAATTAAGATAAAACTCGCGGTAAAGCATAAAAATGCCACGGGCTTTCGTTTGAGCGACAGCACATAAAACGTAATCCCGTACATGATGGCTTGTATGATAAATGCTATTAGAATAGTTTTTGTGTCCATAAGTGACCTCCTAGTGTAATGCAGTTGACCATCGAGAAATTAACGTATCTAAATTAATGGAAGCATTTCGTGCCGAAGTCGATGGAACGACGATTGCTTTGATTGAAATGTTAGGGTTGTGACGAAAAAACAAGTTTCCTGCTAATTTTCCGTTGAGTAAGATACGCTCAATCGATGATTCATCAATCAACGATTGAATATCCGTAGGATGAACATTCTTAATGCGATCGTCCCGAGATCCTTCAATTTCACAGGAATCAATGACGTCGTAAAGAGCAATTCGATGACGTTTTAATAATTGCAATTTCTCTTCGGTGGTCGCCTTGACGAAATCATCGTTGTAAATGGCGGTCAATACAGCCCAAAAGCGGTTACCTGGGTGCATGTAATAAAAACCGGATTTTCGAGATAATACCGAAGGAAAACTACCCAAAATCAAGATTTTCGAATCTGAAAAGACAACCTTTGAAAACGTGTGTGTTTCATAAGACACATTTATCACCTTTTTTTATTATATCAAATTCGATAACGTAAGACTATGGATTTACCAGTAATTCTTGCCTTTTTTTACGAAAAATCACGTTGTTTAGGATTGTCAAAAAGACTGTGTCATGATACAATGATGAAGCAAACTTCAGATTGGGCTATGGCCAAGTGGTTAAGGCAACGGACTCTGAATCCGTCACCGAGAGTTCAAATCTCTCTAGCCCTGCCAATCGAAATTCTGTCTTTTATCGAATTAACCGTTCGATAGAAGACTTTTTTATTATGATATTGATGAATGAAAAGTTTATTTTTTCGTGATATAATGTCATTATCATGGTTTATGAGGTAACAAGATGCTGAAAACGCAACGACTGACGCTTTACCCAGTTTCCAATGCTGTACTAGCTTCGATGATTGAAAAAGAGTCTGATAGCGAATTAAGACAAGCTTACACTGAAATGCTGAAAGGCTGCTTGAACAATCCGCTTCAACGCATTTGGTATACGGTGTGGGTCATCGAAAAATCCGATACGCATCAATGGATTGGCGATTTTGCATTCAAAGGAATCGACGAAGCCGGAAAGATTGAAATCGGGTATGGTTTAAAGCCTGAACACCAGAAACAAGGCTACATGCGTGAAGCGTTAGCAGCGATTGTTCAATGGGCTCGCATTCAGCTAGAAGTCCGTTGTATTGAAGCCGAAACAGAACCGGATAATCATGCGTCAAGAAACGTCTTACTAAGCGTGGGATTTCTACCGAATGGCATCATGGGTCAAGAAGGACCGCGGTATGCATATCCATTTTTAAAAGATCACTCGAGGTGAACGACATGAAGACGTTTGAATCCATACGCAATTTGATCGAGAATAGTTTAACTCAAGCCGGTAGTATTGGTACCCAACAAGAACGATGGATTCATCAAGCCATCAAGTATTACCTCTCCGACGACCCCATGACACATGAAATCGCGATGGATGGGTACGTCGTCGATGTGTTGCTCGACGGTGAAATTTATGAAGTTCAAACGGGCGCAGTTTGGAAATTAACCAAGAAATTAGTGCATTTTTTACCGCATTATCCCGTTCATGTGGTCATTCCACTCATCTATAAGAAGACAACGATTACGTTGAATGAATACGGCATCAAACTTTCAGAACGGAAGTCTCCCAGAGTTGCTAAATTACAGCACATTGCTCTCATCATTGAACCTTTGTTTTCGTTGCTAAATAATCCGAATTTATCCGTGATGGTGGTGATGATTGAGGTCGATGAATATCGTCGCAAAAGCGAATTGGTGGACCGAAAATTATGGACAGAACGAATTCCCAAAGGAACGCCAATCATCCATACGTTTCATCGACGTGACGATTATAAGCTATTCTTACCTGAAACGTTACCCAACCAATTCACACGAACCGATTATCAAACCCATGTCCGACTTTCTTCTTCAGCTGCAATGGCAATGATGCGATTGCTCACGTCCGTGGGGCTACTAGAACAAGTCGGCAAACAAGGACGTTACCATTTATATCAGCGACGACAGGAGACCGTATGATACGATATCCATCATTTAGTGATTCACATGTCCATTTTTTAGGAATGGGATACCAAGCGAGCATTCACGATTGTCATGTCTACACAGAAATTTCGAAGCTTATCGAAGCGCTTCGTCCTTTGGTTCGTAATCCGTTTTTTATTGGAAGAGGATGGAATCAAATCCTTTTCAAAGAAAAACGAATGCTCGATAAAAAAGATCTCAATCAGATCTCGACCCATATTCCGATTATCTTGATTCGTCAATGCGGTCACGTTGCCTGTCTCAATGACGCCATGCTGGCGTATTGTCAACTGACCTCATCTACAAAATTAAAAGGGTATTACGACTATGATCACGGAATCGTCGGAGAAGAAGCATTATCAAAGGTGCTTAATTGTTTGCCCAATCCGTCCGATGAGCAATTATTAACTTACTTGAAGAAAGCCGATTCCATCTGTTTAGCGAATGGGATTACGCAAGTTGCGAGTGACGATTTGATTCAGTTCAATTTACCGTATGCGACCATTATCAAGGCGTTTCAAGACGCGTATGCATCCAATGACCTTCATGTGAAGATAACCGAGCAAGTCCACATTCGTTCCGTAATGGAACTTAAAAAAATGTTAGAAGAGAATGCCTTTTCTATTCATAACGCTCATTTTGCAATGGGACCTATCAAGTTGCTCGCAGATGGAAGTCTTGGGGGAAAAACAGCTGCATTAATCGACGGTTATGAGGATGATCCTTCGAATCATGGCATTCAGTATTTCACAGATCAAGAGTTGTACGATATTGTACTATTGGCGGATCAAAACGACTTGGACGTCGTTATTCACGCCATTGGTGACAAAGCGGCTCATCAAGCCATCAAGGCACTTGTAACAATAATCAAGCAATCCAAACGTAGTCAACACCATCATGCCTTGATTCACGCTCAAGTTATCCAAGAAGAAGATTTAGCGTTGATGAAAACTTACCATATCGGTGCGTTAATTCAACCCATCTTCCTTAATAGCGATATTGAAATGGCGATCGATCGATTGGGTAAGCGGATTCAAAAGGCCTATCGGTTCAAGGATTTTTATCACTTAGGATTATCGGTTGGTTTTTCAACGGATTCACCCATTGAATCCGTCAATCCGTTTAACAATGTGATGTGTGCAATGACACAATCTTCACTTAATAATCCAGATTTAGTCTTACATCCGGATCAACGGTTTACCTTTGAAGAAGCAATGGATTGTTATCATCGACACAACCGGAATTTTATCAAACTACCAATGAATCAGGATTACATCATGATTTCTAAAAATCCTGAAACAATCAATGCACAAGAACTGCCCACCATTGAAATTTTAGAGACATATGTTGATGGTGTATGTTATTATAAAAAGAGTTAATAGTTCACTTTTTTAGGAGGGCTGCGATGTTTTTACATGAATCGTTATTATCGTTTGATATTAATATCTTTTCAATTGTATTGCTCGGAGTTTTATGGGCGGTCATTCAAATCAAGAAAGATATCTACCGCTACTCCACCAAACTACTAAAATGGATTATTGGACTGACGATGTTGGGTTTAATCGTTGAACCCATAACGTGGTTATACGATCCATCGACGACTCAATTTGAATTCGTCGTCAATGTCGCCACAAATTACTTGCTTCCGCTGATTAGCCCTGTGCTGATCGGAGTGTGGGGAAGTTACCTTGATTATAAGATATTTGAGAATCGAAAGCGGCTAAGACGACGGCTATTTTACATGTATCCTACTATGGCAACCGCAATAGTGTTGATGATTAATGCGTTTACACCCATCGTCTTTACATTTGTTAATCAAACCTATCAACCGGTTTCAACCGGATGGCTTTTACAAGTGGTCATGTTTTTGCTCTATGGCTATTTTATCATCTTTTTTTACTTCAATCGACCTCACGTTCGCGGAGCGGTCTACTACGGAGTCTTTGCGTTCTTTATGCTACCAATTATCGGATCCATCATTCAATACATCGAACCGACCTTCTTTTTCGCTTGGCCAATGTTGGCATTATGTGCGGTCGTCGTCTATATCTTTTTAGAGACCACCACGGGTATTCGCGATTACTTAACGAAACTCTATTCACGAAGAACGCTGGAAGATTACATGATGAACTTAGCAGAAGCATCAAGACGTTTTATCGTAGTCATGATTGATTTGAATGACTTCAAAACCATCAACGACTCGTTTGGGCATCAAGCAGGCGACACGGTATTAATCGAATTTTCACAGTGTTTGAAAAAGACGTTTAATGAGGAAAAATTGATCGCACGATACGGTGGCGATGAGTTCTTTGTGGTTGTGGAAAAACTTAATCCCGCATCCATACAAAAACGTCTGATATCGTTAAGAGAATCCTTGAAGAATAATCTCGTGTTCAAAAACGTCAATTTCACAGATTTTTCAGTGGGTATGAGCGATTACGATGGATTAAAGACGATTGATGAAATCTTTCTTGAAGCCGATCAGCGCATGTATAACGAAAAACCCAATTCATAAAAAAATAGAGGAAATCCGTTAGTGGATTTCCTCTT
>CAZCSO010000015.1:0-35831 GCA_964501315.1 uncultured Candidatus Izemoplasmatales bacterium
TCGACGTCAATCGAATGCCGCCAGTAATCGAATAAAACAGTCCGTTGGATTGTTCTTTGTAAAACTGTTTCAAATAGGTTTCTAATTCATCGTAATCGCTAAAGTTGTCTACGTCGCTGACCTCAGGTAATGTTTGAGTAGTAGTAATGGTTTCGTTGCAGGCAAACAGAATACCAACTAGAAACAAAACTAAAGTCATAGAGAGAAATTTTTTCATATTGAATCCTCCTTACGTCAGATTGACACTTATAAAACAGCTGACATTGCGACTTTATTGGAAAAAAGTCCCAGTTTTTTCAACCGGGACTTCATTTATTCCGTTAATGATAAGAAGAGATCGATATCTTCTTTGATAATATCCAATGATCCGCGCCAAAATTCAGGCTTCGTCACGTCAATTCCCGCCATTTTAGCAACGTCTTCAACGGTATTCTTACCGGTTGAAGCTAACAAATCATCGTAAATGGAGACAAATTTAGGTTTGTCTTGCAGGTAAATTGCATACAATCCCTTGGCAAACAGCAATCCGAAGGCATACGGGAAGTTATAGAAGGATAGCCCGCCACTGTAATAATGTCCCTTGCATGCCCACATGTACGGATGCAAATAGTTGGGATCGAGGCCATCGCCATAGGTTTGTTTTTGAGCATCCAACATCATTTCTTTTAATTCATTTTCATCGAATACGCTGGATTTACGACCATCGAATACCGATTTTTCGAAAATGAATCGGCTCATGATATCAACGATAACTTGCGTATAGTCTTGAATCGAAGATTCTAATAAGTACAACTTCTCTTCTTTCGATTGAGCTTCACGCAACGCCGCTTTATTGACAATCGTTTCACAGAAGGTCGATGCTGTTTCAGCAACCGGCATCGTGTAATCGCTGTTGAGTGGGGATTCACCAAAAATCGCTTCGCCATGATAGGCATGGCCCAATTCATGCGCCAAGGTGATGATGTCGCCAAACGCGCCGTCAAAATTGGCCAATACGCGACTTTCTTTAATCGAGATTAAGTTTGCGCAGAATGCTCCGCCCACTTTTCCTTTTTTCGGAAGGTAATCCACCCAACCCTCTTCAAACGCTTTTTTGGCCATTTCGTACAAACGATTGTTAAAGGTCTTGAAGTTTTTAAGAATGTAGGCGTTAGCTTCTTCAATGGTATAGGTTGTAGCGATTGATCCGATGGGGGCGAATAAATCATAGAATGGCAAACCGTTTTCATGCCCAAGTAATTTGGCTTTCCGTTTTAAATAAAGACGGAACGTTGGCAAGTATTCTTTCATGACGGACAGCATCGTTTCCAACGTGCTCATTTGCATTCTTGATTGAATCAAGGCTTGATGAAGCGGTGATTCATAACCACGCACTTCGCATAACGTATTGACTTCCCCCTTGATGCTGTTTAACGAAAACGCTAAGGATTTGTCAACGGCTTCGTATGCTTTTAATTCTGCCTCGAAGGCTTTCTTTCGAACATCGGCATCGGCAGAGTATGCTAAATTACGAACTTCTGACAACGTGATGGTTTTTCCTTCGTAGGGCACCGATAACGTTGAGGTGAGCAATGATTGAAGGCGACCCCAGGAACTCGAACCCGTCTGGCGAAGTTTTGAAATAAGCAGTTCGGTTTTTTCATCGAGCATGTAATGGGCTTGTTCGATGGTTTCTTTGATCATGAAGGCATGTTCCGTTAACAACGAATCGGAAGCGATTAATTCGTCGATGTTTTGAACGGCACTCAACCACTTTTTAAACAAGGTTTCCGTTACGGTGCATTCGGCTAATTTCATTTGAAGTTGCATTGTCAATTTAGCGGCTGAAGGGTTGGTTGAATCAGTTGATTGAACCAACGATACATAGTGATAGACTTTGTCAATGAGACGGTTGAAATCGATGTTAAACAAAATGAAATCTTTCAACGTTTCTTTGACACTTTCATGATTTGAGAACCGACTTTGGAACGTATTCATCACGTTGCATTGTTCCATGAAAAAGTCAAAATCGGTTTTAAACTTTGGATCGTCAAATCCGAGATACAGTTTTTCTAAATTCCAACTTGTGTTCATTACTTAATTCCTTTCTTATCTTTATATTCTTTTTGTGTTAAATGATAACTTTTTGCGATTTTTTCACCCGTTGATACGGTCTGATAAACGACCGTCTGATCGTATATGAAACCTAACCTTTGAATGACCCTTTCGCTTTTCAGATTATCCATGAAATGGTAAACTTTAACGACGGCGATATCTTTTTCCATAAAAGCATGATAAAGTACGGCATTGACCGCTTCGTTCATGTACCCGTATCCTTGATAATCAGGCGATAAAGCAAATCCTAATTCGTGGTACAACCTTCCTTTTAAATCTGTGTGCAGGTGTAATCCGATGGATCCAATCATTCGCTTAGTCGGCTTGTGCTCAATTGCCCAGGTATCACCCTGATCAATAAAGCGTGCGACAACGGATTGTGATTCTTCCATCGATTTTAGCGGATTCCACCCCGCATTAGGGCCGACTTCCGGTCGTTTGGCGTAATCATACAAATCGATTGCGTCATTGGGATGAAACGGACGCAACGTTAATCGTTCAGTATCAAGCGTGGTCACCATGGATGGCATCCTCGACGGTTAATCCTTTTCCGATAATCGAATAAGGTTGATGATAATTCAAAGACAGGATGACGCGTTTTTTGACTGCTTCTAAAATCATGGGTTCGTAATCGATCCGTTTTTCAAAATCCAGAGCAAGCGAGGTTTGAGGACGAATGGACGGATTTTGTGGTAAATAAACGGTGCAACAATCTTCGAAGGGACGATTGGAAATTGATAGAGTTTCAATGGTTCTGGCCACCGCCATGATGTCGAGCTTATCGTACGTTGCCAAGGGTCGGATAATCAAGGCATCGGTCACCGATGATACGCATTGCATGCTTTCCAATGTTTGTGAAGCAACTTGACCGATTGATTCGCCGTTGACCAACGCCAACGATTTTGATCGTTTCATGACCTCGGTGGCAATCCGGTACATCATCCGTCTCATGATGGTGATGACGTAACTTTCGGGAACGTGCGTAATAATCGAAGAATGAATGGGCTCAAACGGTATTAAATGAAGCTTAATGGTGTTATTGGGTGCATACGCAGCCAACGTTTGTACCAAGTCGATGGTTTTTTGGACCGATTCTATCGGCGTCATCGGTGACGATTCGAAATGAATGCATTCGATTTCAACGCCTTGTTTCATCATCAAGTATCCCGCTACGGGAGAATCAATTCCTCCCGATAACATGACCAGTGCTTTTCCGCCCATGCCCACCGGGTACCCCCCCATTCCTTTGATTTGATCCACAAAGAGATAGGCGCCGTCTTGACGTATTTCGATCGATAAGGTCAGTTCCGGATGATGAACATCTACCACCAATAAGGGAATGGCTCGTAAGAGTTTTCCGGAGATTTGTTTGGATATTTCCATGGAAGTAAGAGGAAATGTCTTGTCGGCACGTTTGGTCTCAACCTTAAAGCTAATGGGTTTTCCATGAATCCTCGCTTCTAATAGGGGGATCGCCTTATTTGCGATTTCATCAAAATCAAGGGAACATTTTTCAATAAGACTGTAAGAGTACAAGCCTGAAACGCGGTTTAAGCGTTGAATTACGACTTGAGGATCCTCGTTTTTATAATTGAGATAAATGCGATCATGACGAATGTCTAAAGCAATGGATAGATCACTGGTTTTTTCTTTAATTAATTCAATCACGCGCTGAGTGAAGAATCGCTTGTTTTTTCCTTTTAGCGTTAATTCTCCGTAACGCACCAACATCCAATTTTCCATCTTAAACACCCTTTTCTGAATTCATACCTATTGTAACATAATTCTTGTCAAACGCAGCCATTTTTTATATAATTGAACCGGTGATACTATGTTTAAACCCGTCAATCGATCCGACGATCGAAGTCTTAACGACCAACTCTTTTTAGATAACATCTTTGGGTATATTCACGAAGACGAACATCCACTGACGAATTTATCGAACTTCGCAGCGATTGTTACGTATTTTTTTGAAGATCTCAATTGGGTAGGCTTCTATTTATACGATGGTAAAAAACTCTATTTAGGCCCATTTCAAGGCTTGCCCGCATGCACCACCATCCAACTAGGAAAAGGCGTCTGTGGTACGGCTGCGATGAACCAAACGACATTGATTGTCGGAGACACTCATTTATTTGAAGGTCACATCGTTTGCGATGAAGCGAGCGAATCTGAAATGGTCATTCCGCTCATCGTCAAAGGCGAACTTTACGGTGTCTTGGATTTGGATGCCGTACGCAAATATCGCTTCGATGAAACCGACCGGGCAGTACTCGAAAAAGCCGTTGGTTTTTTGGTTGACAAGCTCTAGTCAATAAGGTATAATATACCGTGCGCATGTAATAAAAAGCAGTTGTTTTGATTGATTTCAAGGCGTGATTGTTCCATTAGAGGGTTGGTAGTACCGTTAACTGCTTAACGGGAGGCCATTAAAACAATCCAGCTGAAATTCCTCGAAACTCCTCTACCATTACGCGTAATAAAAAATGGAGGACAATATATGTCAAGATTCACAGGATCCGAATGGAAAGTATCACGCCGGTTAAACTATTCAATCAGCGAAACCGGAAAAGAACTCAACAAACGTCCGTATGCCCCAGGACAACACGGACAAAAACGTTCCAAATTATCTGAATACGGAACACAACTTCAAGAAAAGCAACGCGTTCGTTTCACCTATGGTGTTAGCGAAAAGCAATTCCGCAAAACCTTTATCGAAGCGAAAAAACTTCAAGGTAAACAAGGTGCTAACTTCCTTTTCTTATTAGAAAGCCGTTTAGACAACTTAGTATACCGTGCCGGATTTGCAAGAACGCGTCAACAAGCTCGCCAATTAGTCAACCACGGCCACATCCAATTAGATGGAAAGAAAGCCAGCATTCCTTCGATTCGTGTAAAACCGGGTCAAGTCATCACTGTTAAGGAATCGTCCAAAGACTTACAAATCATCAAGGATGCGTTAGAAGCCGTCGTTTCGAGAGTTGAGTTTGTCAGCTTCGATGACACCAAACAAGCTGCGACATACGTTCGCTTACCGGAACGCAATGAAATTCTTCCGGATATCAAAGAAGCCTTAATCGTCGAACTTTACAATAAGTAATCCGACACGCCCATTCGAAAGAATGGGTTTTTTATTTTTTTTAAGCATCCCTACACTCATTCAGGGGTATTTACGGTAAAATAGAATGCGGGTGATAATCGTGTTTCAACCTCTAACCATTAACGATCAAGTTTTATTCCAACACTACTTTCAAGCCTGTCCGCTCTGCCGAGGGCATCATGGAAGCGAATTGAACTTCGCCAATCTAATGACGTGGAAGGCATTGGATTCATTGCATTATGATATCATCGACGATACCATGGTTATTCGTGGTACGAAAAATGGTTCTGTCTACTTCTTGCCACCCATGGCTCCCCATGAAACGGCATTTATCAAAGCGATTGAATGGATTCATTCATTAGCGTCCGTTTCATCATCGATTACCATCAAAGGTTTGTCTCAAGCAATGACCGACCTTATTCACCGTTATCATCCGGACTGGACGGTTGTATCCGAACGGGATTACGACGAATACTTGTACGACAGTGAAAAACTAAGAACCTTGTCGGGTAATCTCTACGCAAAAAAACGGAATTTGTACAAACAGTTCATCAAACAATACACCTATCGGTTTGAAACGTTTGAATCATCTCATATTTCAGGCATCAAAACACTTCTCGACAAATGGGTCGAAACGAAACAAGAAACATTCGAACATCGTCTGGTTTGTGAAGCTCTTAAGAATTTGACGAAGTTGAACGCATTTTGTGACGTATTATTCGTAGACGATACCCTCGTTGCCTTCTCCATAGGCTCAAAAGATCAAGAAGTGGGCTTGGTTTTGTTTGAAAAAGCCGATGTGGATTACATCGGCGTCTATCAAGCGGTTAACTTGCTTTTTGCGAACAAACATTTTAACGATGTTCCCATTATCAATCGTCAAGAAGATTTGGGTCTGCCGTCCTTAAGAAAAGCAAAATTATCGTATAATCCCATCGGATTTGTCTATAAACATTCCTTAACATTTCCGCAATAATCCTTCTTATGAAGGATTTTTTTTATAAAAAAAACAGAGTCGTTAACGACTCTGTTGAACGCGTTTCAAGGCTGCATTAGCCATCATGACAAATTGTTCGGGATCCAGCGATGCACCGCCAATTAAGGCGCCATCGATGTGTTCTTGAGCTAACAACTCATCAATGTTTTTGGGATTGACGGACCCACCGTATTGAATACGGATTTTGTCAGCCGCAGCGGGACTGTAAAGCGATTGAATCAAGGAACGAATGTAGCCACAGGCCTCATTTGCGACGTCTGCCGTCGCTGTTTTTCCGGTTCCGATCGCCCAGACGGGTTCGTAAGCAATGACGATTGTCTTTAAGTCGGCTTCTTTAATTGATTGGAAAGCCGCGGTGATTTGACGCTTTAAGACATCGTGAGTTTGGTTCGCTTCACGTTCACTCAACAGTTCGCCCACACAGACGATGGGTTTTAAATCATTGCGTAACGCCGCGATGATTTTTTTATTGACGTCTTCATCGGTTTCATGAAAGTATTTACGACGTTCGGAGTGGCCGATAACGACGTAATCAATGTTGTAACTCGCCAATAACGGACCAGACAGTTCGCCGGTATACGCCCCTTCATCCATGTAATGAAGGTTCTGCGCACCAATTCGTAAGTTGTCACCTTGACGTTTTACCAAGCAACGAAAGAGCGGAGCTTGCGCTAAAATGACGGTATCTACGTCTTTGATGGATGGCATCAAGGGCGATACTTGTAAAATAAAGTAAAGTGCCTCATCTCTGGTTTTGTACATCTTCCAGTTGCCGGCAATAATCGGTTTTCTCATAGGTAGCTCCTAGTTGAGGATGGATTCGATGGCGTCAATGGCTTTTTGAGCTTGGGTTCCTGTGGCGACTAATTTAACGTTTTCTCCAGCAGGGACGGCTAAACTCATCAATCCTAAAATCGATTTGGCGTCGATTGTCACATGGGCATATTCCAAACGAATATCCACATCATACTTGCTGGCGGTCTGAACGATTTTGGCAGCTAATTGAGCATGCAAACCAGCGGTACTTTTAATGGTAATGGTCTTTTCCATAAGGGTCTCCTTTACTATGATTAATGGTGACAGTCGCAGCTTTCGCCGCAGTCACAATGAGCATCGTCTAAGGATTCGACGCCCGGTAATTTCTTTCCTTCTAAATATTCGAGTGATGCGCCACCGCCGGTGGAAATATGGGTGAACTTTTCTTGATATCCCATTTGGATAGCAGCCGCAGCCGAGTCGCCGCCGCCAATGATGGTTTTTGCATCCTTCATCTTCGCTAAGATTTCACAGATGGCTTGGGTTCCTTTCGCAAAATTCGAAAATTCGAATACGCCGAGCGGGCCGTTCCAAACAACCGTTTTTGCGCCTTTTAATTCCTTTTCAAACAGATCGATGGTTTTGGGTCCTACGTCGAGTCCTTCTTCATCGTCTTTAATGCCCTTGTACGTGGTGGTACGGAAAGGCGCATCGTTACTGAATTCTTTCGTAACAACGACGTCAACGGGCAATACGATCTTTCCATTTGCCTTTTCAAGCAACGATTTGGCTAAATCAACTTTATCCAATTCACAGATGGATTTGCCGATGGGGTAATCCAATGCTTTCATGAAGGTATAAGCCATCCCGCCACCGATTAAGATTTTATCGGCTTTGGTAATTAAGTTTTCGATGACGCCAATTTTATCCGATACTTTGGCTCCGCCTAAGATAGCGACGAACGGACGAACCGGTTGATCGACCGCTTGGCCGATGTAACGCAATTCTTTTTCCATTAAATATCCAGCAACGGCTGGTAAATGTGAGGCAATTCCCACGTTGGATGCATGAGCACGATGCGCCGTTCCAAAGGCGTCGTTGACCAAGACATCCCCGAGGCTAGCCCAATATAAACCTAATTCTGGGTTGTTCTTGGATTCTTTCTTTCCTTCGATGTCTTCAAAACGAGTATTTTCAACCATGATGACATCACCAGGGTTCATGGCATCGATGGCCTTTTCAAGGATTTCTCCTCTCGTTACAGGAATAAATTTCACCGGTTTGTTAAGTAATTCTGATAAGCGTTTGGCAACGGGTTCTAATGAGGATTTGGCTTTGTCTGCCTCCGTTTCAACACGTCCGAGATGTGAAAATAAAATCAGTTTTCCTTTTTCGTCGATGATGTACTTCAGTGTCGGCAAGGCTTGAACGATACGGTTGTCGTCGGTAATGACTCCCTCTTTCATCGGAACGTTGAAATCGACCCGAACCAGTACTCTTTTTCCCGTCAATAAAACATCTTCCATTGTTTTTTTGTTCATATGAATCCTCCTATATCGAATTCTTAACCACGAGTATTATACTAAATAATCGATGAAATTACCACTCAAAAGTACTCGAAATTCAATCATGTAAACATTTTCTTATCAAAGAAGGTTTTGAACATACTTAAGCAAGGCAGAGGCTACTTGCCATTGACGCTGCCAAATGGCTTTGCTGATTCCATAAAGTAAGGTACCGTCTTGAAACAAAACGGTGACGGTGCCTGTCATTGTTTGCTTGCGACTCAGAACCGCGAAGTAATTAATACACAATGCATCCGGGGCATCGAGACTATGAATGACCATCAAAAGCAAGTCATGGTTGATCCAAAGCGGTAGTTTTCGTTGCTGAGGAAACAATGATTTAGCGCGCGAACTCACGCTGTCTATGGTACGAAATGAGCGCTGAGCTTCATGAACTAACCATTGACGCAGTGGCATCGAAAGCCTCTCGACATGACCCTCTTTGGATACTTCGATTTCATAGGAACTGATTTTTTTGATGTAGTTGATCATGGTATCACCGTCTTCATTCTACCATAGTAAAATGACGATGGATTTGAAAAAATAAAAAACCGCCAAATGGCGGTATAATTATTGAACCGTATCGACTTTAACAGGCGTTCCTTTGGTGATTCGTAATTCAGTATCGACATCAAAGAAATGAGATTTGTTCATGTTGAAAGCCAAATTGATTTTGTCACCGATATGAACGTCGCTGCGAGCGTTAACTTTCGCGATGATGTTGGTGTTGCCAACGGTGATGTGAATGTTGGTTTCAGCACCTAATAATTCGGCAACGTCAACGGTAAGGTTAGCGGACGAATCTTTGTAGGTTTCTAAAGCAACCAATTCATCGTGAATATCTTCCGGACGAATGCCAAAGACGATTTGACGATTGAGGTAATCTTTTTCTTTCAACAAAGCGAACTTGGGTTCTGGAACTTTGAACTTTAAGTTTTCACAATAGAAGATTCCATCACTGTGTACTTCACCGGTTAAGAAGTTCATAGCTGGCGTGCCGATGAATCCGGCAACGAACATGTTGTTCGGATTGTCGTAAATTTCTTTGGGTGCGCCGATTTGTTGAACGCGACCGTCTTTCATAACAACAATTCGGGATGCCATGGTCATGGCTTCGATTTGGTCATGGGTAACGTAAATGGTCGTCGTGTTTAAACGTTCATGCAATTTGATTAATTCAGCTCTCATTTGAACTCTCAATTTGGCGTCCAAATTGGAGAGCGGTTCGTCCATCAAGAATACCTTGGCGTCACGAACAATGGCGCGGCCTAAGGCAACACGTTGACGTTGTCCGCCGGATAGTGCTTTTGGTTTACGATCTAAATAACCTGTTAAACCTAAGATATCGGCAGCGTTCTTTACACGACGTTCGATTTCGTCTTTCGGCATTTTTCTGAGTTTCAAACCGAAAGCCATGTTATCGTAAACGGACATGTGCGGATACAAAGCGTAGCTTTGGAAAACCATCGCGATGTTACGATCTTTTGGAGCGACGTCGTTGACTAAAACGTCGTCGATGTACAATTCGCCTGCCGTGATTTCTTCAAGTCCGGCAACCATACGTAAGGTGGTGGATTTACCGCAACCGGAAGGACCGACGAAAACGATAAATTCTTTGTCTTTTACTTCTAAATCAAAATCAAATACTGCTTGAACACCGTTGTCATAAATTTTGTCAAGATGTTTGAATGATAATGTAGCCATACATTCCTCCTATAATATAAAATCTTGATATCGTGTTAAGTATATCGAATTACTGACTAAAAACAAATGGTCAAAGTGCACAAATCAACTTGTATAGAGCAAATAAATCGCAAACGCAACCGTAAAGGACTTGATATCAAGATGCGTCTTTTCGGTAAAATGGTCCAAACGATAGTTGAGCGTGTTTCGGTGCATATACAGTTCTTTCGATGCTTTCGAAGCATTTAAGTCCGCTTTGATAAATCCCAATACCGTCGACATCACTTCGCTTCCAACCGTCTCCTTAAAAAACTGTTTGAGACGAGATTTGAGGTCGTGATTTTGACGATATACGATAATCGGAATTAAATCCGATAAGGCATATATACCCGGATTTAGACTCGGTAACAAGTCGATAAACCCACTTTCAGGGAACCCTTCTGAGGGGACAATAAACGCAGTGACGTCATAGAGCAAATCTTGAATGGATAATTCGCGAAGTTGCATCAGTTCGTCTTGAATGGCATCTTCTTCAATTGTCAGCTTATAAAATGAGCCGTTTTGTGACTGCAAATGGACACTCGGAAGCATGGTTAAAAAGACGTTGAACGCTTCTTGATCACTCTGTTTTAAATACATCCAGACGCTTCGAGATACCACTGTTACCTCCTAAAGAACGTAATCGCCGCGATAACTTAATAAAATGACTTGTTCGACCCCCGCAAGGGCTTTGAGTTCGGGCAATTTTTCATGCAACGATTTGGTTGACCGGATTTCATAGGTCAGTTCGGCTTGTTGATCCAATAATGTTTTGTTGCGTAATTGAAACTTGGCATAGATGGCTTTCACGGTCGCTTCAATTTGCGGTTCATCAAACGTTCCTTTTAATTTGATAATTAAAATATAAGGAGTTGTAAATAATTCCATGGATTGAACCATCAAAATGCACAAACCGATGACAACCGATCCGATGACGGCGAGCAACCAAGAATTGGCCCCGACGGTAATGCCGATACCGATGGTCCAAAACATGAAAATGGTATCCAACGGATTTTTAATCGCCGTACGGAAACGAACAATCGAAAGCGCACCGACCATCCCAAGCGACAAAATAACGTTCGAGGCAACCGCCATAATAACCATGGCAGTGACCAATGCAGAAACCGGAAGGGTCATGGCAAAACTTTTGTTATAAACGGTCGTTTGATAACTCTTTTTGTAAATGAATAAGACCCAAAGACTTAATACAAAGGCAATGAGTAAATTCAAAATCACTTCAGTGACGGACAATTCCATGGATTGAATGTCATTGAAAAAATCAGTAATGGATAATAATTGCATAACGAAACGCTCACTTCCTACTAGTTGAACCATAACATCCAACCCATATAATATTTTGAAAACGAACAAACTTGTAATTTTTGACTAAAAACGATCTTGCGAATGCTGTCGGGTAACAATCCTGTGTACTTGACTTCCAGAACCATCAGTCCCGGTTCGTGGACTCGGCGCGCAAACGCCTTATCCGATCCGTAACGATAGGCCGTAATGTTCTTGTCAAAGGTAATCCGGACGGTGCCAACATCGCTGATGTAGGCTTCTCGGTCGTAGTCAATCACCAAAACAGGTTCTAACCGGTCTAACCGATGGCGAACGACGAAATCTTCGATGAGCGGTTCAGAGACGTGCTCAAACAACGTATCCTCATCGCCCGTTAACACCGCGTTCATGAGCGCTTCAGAAACCCATAATGATTCTTTATTGGTCATCACGCCGACTTTCGTCTTGTATTCTAACCGGACGTCATCGCGAGAATACGACCGCAATCGGAATTTTTGATGATACTCGATGCCATCTGCTTTCTCGGATACCCTCGAAGCATACAAATCGTCGAAATAAACGCTTGAAATGGAATAATGATGGGTGTTGGAATCCGCATGAGGATCTAAACGCATCAGTAACGCTAACTGATGTTTTAGTTTCGTGTATTCATCGTAGGTAATCAAGAACTTCAGTTCTGTCCGCGTTAACTCCAACCCCACCACTCCTTTTTATTCGCCGGTAATACCGGTTTTTTCGATTCCTTGAACAAATGATTTTTGACCGACAAAGTAGATCAGCAACAACGGCAATATCGATACAACGGTCGCAGCCATCTTGAACGATTCGACCAATTGCAACCCACCACCGTCGTCCGGACGGGTGGACGAGGATGCATTGGTTCTGGTTCCAAAGAGGGAATCGAACTTACCCAGTTGATTGGTAAAGAGTTCAACCCCGTCGCCAACCAGCATGTTGGTCACATACGATTCATTCCAGTTCCATACGTATGAGAATAAGAATACGACCACAATCGTCGAAAGCGACAGACGAATGGTAATGTGCCAAAATAATTGAATGGGATTGGCCCCATCAATCTTTCCGGCTTCGTACAGATCATTGGGAATGAGCTTAAAGAAATTGACGAAAATCATGATGAGAATAGCACTGTTAACTCCTTGACCGAAAAAGGCCATGATGAGTTGCGATTGATAGGTGTTGAGGCCTTTGCCGATCCCGGTCCAGTTGATGGACCGATAAAAATCGTTAAACATATTATATTGCGTAATGAGCAAAATCGGAACCGGAATAATGAAAGAAAGTAATAAAACCGTATACAGAAACTTCTTTCCTTTGAATTCGTATCGCGCAAACGCAAAACCCGTCAATGCCGAAACGATGGTTTGGAAGAATGCCAACAAGAATGAATATTTGATTGAATTGAGCAATGAGACCTTTCCATTCAAGACAATCCAAGCCACTTTGTAGTTATTGAACGTGAATTGAGATGGAATCCATACAACCTCGGGATTAACCAAATCATCCGTCGACATAAACGAGATGGTGAGCATCCGTAATATCGGATACAAAAAGACATACGCAATCGTAATCAAAAAGACATAAACGACAATCTGAGAAATGATAACCGAAGCTTTTTGACGATGAGTACGATGGTATTCTTTGATGGAAAGCCGCCATTTTTCTAACAGTTGCGGTAATGACCGCAATTTCATAAGGAGGTTTTTCATGAGGCGTTCGCTCCTTTTTGTTTTTGATGTAAGCGACGTTTGGCAATGGACTCCATTGAGGCACGTTGAATGGATGACAAATGAACTTGTTTCACTTTTTCAGGACGTCCTAACAAGAAGTATGCCACACCCACCAAGGCAAACACAACCAACGAATACAAGAAGGCGAAGGTTGAGGCAAGTCCAATCCCTGCCGATTCTGTGTAAATGGAATTTTGAATGGTTCCATAAACAGGATTGAGCGCGTAGGTTCCCAGCTGAACGATGGTAAAGACGGCCGTGACGAACGCCGTTGGTTTGACGATGGGAACTTTGATTTTCCATAGAATTTGCCAACTGTTAGCGCCGTCAATCTTAGCGGCTTCGTATAGGTTGATGTTGATTTTTTGAAGTGCGTTGATAAACAAGATGATGGGAATGCCGGTAAACCAGAGCACCATCGTGAAGTTCGCAAATAATCCAGAGACCGCTTCGGCGAGTCCCGGGCTGTACGATAAAATCATTTTAAAGACGATGTTCCGTTCGTAATCGAGCAAACTGCCAGCGCCATTCCAATAGAGGATGCCGGTAACGGGGCCGCTCATGATGATAACGGGCAAGAAGAAAATGACGCGGAACAAGCCTTGACCTTTCACGCCTGTATTGAGGAGAATGGCCAAGATGAACGCTACGATAATGATCGTCGGAACGTAACTGATTTCCATAATGATGAAATCGAGGAGTTGCGGAATGAAGTAAACGTTTCTAAAAGCCGTTCCGTAATTGCCCCCTTGCACAGTCAAGTTGAAATCATAAACCAGCGTATTGGCAGCTGCCGTTATCTGAAAGAAGGTGTTATAGATGGTATGAAAGAACGGGTACACCACAAACATCAGAAAACCAATCAACCACGGTAAGATGAATAGGTATGCGATTTTATTTTGATTTTCAATCGTTGATGTTTCTGTCAACGCCTTTAACGTTTTATTTTTCGCCATCTTACTCACCTCCTAACACAACGAAGGACTCTGGTTGAATCGATGTTGTGCCAACGGTTTCGACTTCGTCACCGTAGTTAATGAGGACGACAACCCCATTTTCGTAAGTGTTGCGAACAACCCCTGAGGCAATGACTTCACGATTAATCCAGTTCGATCCAATGGTCGGACTTAACGCCAAGTTGATTGAATCATAAATGGTTTGAATTAACGTTTCATATAGGGCATATTCGGTTGAATAGAACGTGGAGGAATTCGTATCGGTTAATAAATACGACGGTTCTTGAGTAAGAACGAACGATGGATAGAGGTTGTAATCGATCATGCGTAAGACATCGTGCGTCGTATAGAACGAGAAATTCGCATAGATGGCATACAGTTCCATCGTATTTTGTAATAATAATTGCATAAACGGCACCGTATCGGTTTCAATCAAGTATTGGGTGTTGTACACATCCATTTGCAAGTACCGATCGGTGTACTTGAATAAGTATTGATTCGGTTTGACCAAGTTAAGCGACGTATCTGCCGATAAGGAAGCTAACGCTTCTTGATACAGTGCAATCGCTTCGGTTCGCGTGGTGATATCGCCCGTATAATCGGTAATCAAGTTGCGGGTTATGCCATCGACGGTAACCGATTCTACGCCCAGTTTCAGGAATGTTTTTGTTTGGTTATCCAACCATTCCACACTTTTGACCGGTCGAGCATAGTAGAATTCGGAAATAGTATCCGAATAGTTCGTATACCGTGCATACCAACCAGCTGGGTGTTTAGAGGCGTTGCGAACTAAAGACAGTTGTTCTTCGTTGATGGTGTAATAATCTTGATAGAACGAAACGTCAATGCCAAGATCTTTCAAGGTATCGATGGCTTTTCGGTAATCGGTTTTTGAACCAATCGAATTTGAGAACACCGCTTTCGACGGATTACCGAGGGTCAGGCCTTTGGCTTGCCATCCGAGTAATCCAGAAGAGATGTTTTTGATCCCTTTGGATTGAAGATCCTCTAAGATTGAGACTACCTCATTGGCGGACGTCGCCGTCAAGGTATTGAACCCGACAATCGATTTTTCTGCATCCGCCATCAGAAAATCAATGCGAATGCCAATATCGGATTTTGTCGAATCAAGTTCGGTTAAATCGCCTTGAGCAATCAAGTGATCTTTATACTTGCGAGCCATGCCCACGTAACTAGCCGGATAGCCATCCGATGACCCATCACCAGCGAGGAACTCGTAATTCATTGTGATGTCAAATGTATTGAGTTCCTCTTCGATGCTTAAAACCGGATTGTCGCCATCCATGGTGTAGAGCTTGTTATAGAGATGATTGTAGTTAAAATACGCATAGGTCGTATTGTAATTATAAATATTTTCTTCAGGGACCGATTCAATCGTCATGTACTCAGCGCCACTCGTGGCGTAAGCCATGAACGCCGCCTGATTATATCCATGGGCAACGCCATAGAGGGGAATGGAGGCCGTTTTAAACGGAACATATGCGCCTTGAACGGTGTTGTAGTTGATGAAACTCTGGGAGGGATCGGATCCGTAGACATAGGCTTTGTAGGATTTTAAGGAAACCGAGTTATCACGGAAACGAATCAAAGCACCCGTACCGTCGGGAACGAAGGCGTAGCCGTCAATCATGTCAGCCATTTGATTTTCCACAACGTTATAATAATCGCCCTCTTCGTTTTCATAATCAATGGCCGTATAAAAGGTTTTTAATCCTCCGACAGCACCCATGTATTTCGCCAAACCAATAGCAGAAATATAGTCACGAGCCGTTCCGGTAATATTTTCATCCAATATTTCGATTTGGAATCCTTGATCCGATAAATAAATATCGACCAATATTTGTAAATCCAAATCATCGAAAACCCCTAATTGAGAAGCATTGATGGTTAAAAGCCAGTGCGTGTCATCGCCATTGACTTTTGAAAGGGTGGACGCCATCAAGTAGCTGGTTCCTTTTAAGTAGTTCGAATAGATTGTGTTGGTGGTATAGAGCGTATCGCTCGCACCTTTGCTGTAATAATCGATGTAAACCAACGCATTTCCTTGAACTGCGCCAGTCCCCAATGCGGTTAATGAATCGACCGCATGGTCGCATTCTGCTTGAAACTCCTCAAAGGTGATGTCGCCACGCTTGTAATCACGTTGAGCACTATTACATGCCGAGTTTGCGGCGGTTTTCGTATCATTTTGGTCAATGTCAACGCCAGTCCGCCACGTATAGCCGTTTCGGCTGTCATAAATGGCTAAAACATCACGACGTTCTTGCCAATAATACGTATACGGTCCTACGGTGGCGAGTTCTGCATAGCCGTTTTCATCAAAGTCGACATCCGGAATTTCTTCCAAGGTCATCGCCTCTGGATTCTCATCGGTATCGCGAGTCGTTGATACATAGGCCGCATGAATGACAACGGGTGTAATGGTGAAGATCGATATTAATCCCAGCATTATCCATTTTTTAGCCGATAACATTTCGCCACACCTCCTTAATGAATTCTTCGAAGAACACAAAGACTTGTCGTAAGGTCATCTGAACAAATGAGAATACCAGTAAGATGACAACAACAAACAAGATGGTCAGTAAAATACTTTTGATGGTTTCACCCACCGTATAGTTTTGAATCTCGGAAACGGAAATAAAGATTAACGCCAGCGTCCATACACCGCCAATCACCATGATGGTGTTCAGTAAGAAAAGCTCATTGGTGGTGGCTACATAGCTGAATAACGTTGTGACGATGGCTGCGATGATGAACGGATAGAACGAATAGGCCACACCTTTAAAGATTTGACCCAAGGTTCCTTCTCCGTCCTGAATGGAGGTTACCAAATAAGAACATAGGATGAATAACCCGATGGCAACCACAAATCCTAAAATGATCGATCCCAAATCCAAATCCTTTAGATCCACGAACTGGAAGATAAATCCTTTTCCGGCCACAAAGAGCAAGTACGATAGGAACGTCACAAGCAAGATGATGCTTGCGCCTAAATAGGATCCTTTTTCTTTGCGACGGAGATAATAGAACGAATCACTGGGTTTTTTGGATACCGTCTTCATGTAGAGGACTTGATTGATGATCGGAACCGCCTTTACTTTAGCGATACCGTTTCTGACGCCGGACAGATAACCAAATTTCTTATCGGTCGATTTGATGACGACGTAGCCCACAAAGAAGACAAAGACAGCGCCCATCATGATCAACAAATAATCTTGAAGCCAGACATTTCGTAATTCCCAAAATGCTTCGCTGTACAACGTACGGTTTCCGGCTATTTTGAAGTGCTCGGCAGCTAATTCGTATTCTTCAACTTGTAAATAGTTTTTCGCGATGCCGTTGTGGGCAAGAATCGAAAGTTGGTTGAGTTTCAATACTTCTTTCCAAATGGCAATCGATTCTTCGTATTTCGTTTCGTTGTAATCGCCAATGGCTTCGTAAATCATCAAGGCGTATTCCGTTGGCGTAAAGGATTGTAAGTAACTGTTACCCGAATCAGCCGTCCAAATGTTTCCGTCAAGGTCAACGGTAATGGCAACCAAGTTCTTAAAGATACCGGCAATGGCGATATCAAACGATCCGCCGAAGGTGTAAATGAACTCACCGTCATTGGTGTAAACATCAATCCAACCGTTTTGACCGGCGGTGTAGATGATACCTTGCGGGTCAACAAAGACGTCCAACATCTGCGTACTGGAAAGAAAGATCTCTGAAAGCATGTTGGTTCCTTGTGAATTATGTTTCTTTAAGTTTTCACTGGGTCGACGGGATGACGAAGAGGAATAAACAATCCCGCCGTCATCAATGAAGACGGAGGTGAAAACAGGTGGTGTAAAGTTAAGACCCAAATTTTTCAATTGTTCGTCGGTGTAGATGAACTGTTGGAATTGTTCACGCAACGACAGTTGAACTTTGTTGGCAGAGAAAAATCCTAAGAATTCGCCGGTATTGGATAATTGAACAATCCCGTCTGAAGATCCTTTTGAAATCACGTACATGATTCCTGCTTTGTCAACGGCGATTTTTTCCGGTTGAAACAACAGATCTTCGTACATCATCGACGTTGGTTTACCGAAGGCTTCCAAAAGAGTTCCGTTCTTATCAAAATGGAAAACCTTTCCCGCCGTGGGGTCGGCTACGTAAATATCGCCTTTGGTGACGTAGGTTGACGTATCCATCACCGCAAAAACGCCACGGGGATCCACCATATCATCATGCGTCAAGTCAACCGAAGCTTTCGTCTTTGGATTATAAATGACCACCCGACTATTACCCGAATCGGCAATAATCAGTTGGTTTTCATCGTTGACGATGATGTCGCTCGGAGCCGAAAGGCCTAAAAACGTAATCGTTTGACCCGGCAAGTAAGCATCTTGCGTACGAACGTATTCCTGATTGTCGTCCAATGCGTAGGTGTAGGTCGTTGAGGACGATGCTTGAGTTGTGGGGATGAAGAGACTGACGCTGAGCGTTAACATCAACGCCAGCAGCAAGAAAATGAATCCTTTTTTTATGAATGTCATATCATCGCCTCCTACTTAATCCCTGAATGGCTCATCGTATCCATCACATTACCTTGCATGACGATAAAGATGACCAAGTTTGGAATGAACATGACCAACCCAGCCGCCGCAGCGATTCCGACGCCGGCAGGACCGGCTGAAGCTGCTGTCAAGGTGTTCATGTAAAATGCAAAGGTCTTCTTCGTTTCGTCGATGACGTAGATGTTGGATGATTCCGTTGAGTTCCATATGAATTGGAAAGATAAAATGGCAACCGTCGCCAACGCGGGTTTGACAAGCGGTCCTATGATTTTTGTCACAATGTGCCAATCGTTGGCACCATCAATTTTCGCTGCTTCAATCAATTCGTCGGGGACTTGGTCAATAAATTGTTTGACCAAGAACAATCCGACCGGCATCGCCAAATACGGAATGATGTGAGCGGCGAACGAATTCGTCAAGCCCAATGTCGTAACAACCAAATAACGGGGAATAGCGACAGCCGTCGCAACGAACATCAGCGCGGTTTGGTTGATTGAGAACAACGTTTTTTTGAGACGGAAACGCTTTTTCGAAAGCGCGTATCCCGTCGCTAGGGTAATTAATATGGTCAACACAATCGTGATGATGGTAATGATGATGGAATTAAAGAAATACCGCGTCATCGGAACACCCGTTCCCGATGCCGTTCTAAACAATCGCGCAAAGTTCGATAACGTCGGGTTGGATACAAAAAAGCGAGGTGGAAACAAGAATAACTCCGAAAGCGGTTTGAAGGCTTGGCTGACGACGTAGAGCACCGGCAGCAACATGAAAACCCCGATCGGCAACAGCAAGAAATAAAATTTCAACTGCGATTTATGGAATGATTTCGGATTAATTTGCGTACCTAAGAAACTAGCCATGATTAATCCCTCTCTCCAAATAATCGGTAAGCAATGCGTGAGAACAATAAGATGATAAAGAGCAAGATAACCGATAATGCGGCTGCATAGCCCATTTCATAACGAATAAACCCATAGTCATCAATGTGGTTGACAATCAACTGGCCGGCGTACTGCGGTGTGGGGTTCGATCCCGACAGCGCAACACCAATACCGCCGGCATTGAATGCACCGACAATGGCCATGACGGCACCGAATAACATTTGCGGTTTCATCGAAGGGATGGTAATGTAGAAAATTTCTTGAAGGCGGTTTTTGATGCCGTCAATGTAGGCGGCTTCGTACATCTCCCGGTTGACGTTTAGAATCCCGGCGAGCATCGATAGGAATCCAATCCCCATCGAGCTCCATAACGTAACGAAGATCATGATGTTCATCAAGTAATCGCCCGATTGCAAGAAATCAAGCGGTGTGTTAATGAGTCCTAAATCCAATAAAATCGCATTGATGTAACCCGATTTATCGCCCGAGAACAACGTCCGGAAAATAACACCGGTCAAGACGCCTCCGAGCATCGAAGGTGTATACAGTGCTAACGCCAAGATTTTTCTCGGACCGGCTTGGATTTGAGACAACATCCATGCCATCAAGAACGAAAGCGCATAGCCTCCGGGTCCGGTTATAATGGCATACTTCAAGGTATTGGGTAATACGTAGCGTAAAAAGATTTCATCTTGGGTCAAAATCATGATGTAGTTGTAAAAACCAAGCATTTTGGCGAATACGGGCATTTCGATGACGTTGAAGTACGTAAACGATAACCCCATCGCAACCAAAACCGGAATAACAATGAAGAGCGTGAACAGCAACACATAAGGAGCCAATAAAATCCAGGTTGATAATTTGTCCTTATCGACGTTTTCCCAAGCGGGTTTCAGCTTGTTGTCGATCAGTTGTCTCAGTTTCGTCGGTTTCTTTTCTTGAACCAACGGTTGTTCTGACATCATTAATCCTCACCTCCTGCTTGGTTGATTTGTGCTTGAATCCAGTCAATGTCGCGAACGGTATACGGTTTGATGACGTTTCCTTTTTCATCGATATAGCCGAACTCGATCATTTTTTTCGTGATTTCACGATTAATCTTTAAGACTTGATCATCGATGGCGACTCGAATCGGTGTGCCATCGAAGGTGACCGTATTCCAAATATCTGAAAGCCCACGTTCAAGCAAGTACTGGCCCGGGGTTCTGGGAATATCGGCTAACCATTTGACTTGTTCTAAAATAACAGCTTTATCGGTTGCGTCAATCGGTGAATTCTCAACGGCTTCGATGTTTCCTGATAACCAGACAAATTCGGGACCGTACGTCGATTGCAATGCGAACGCGAATTCGGATTGTGTTTCCACCGACATCCACCATTTTAAGAATTCCCATGACTTGGCTTTCTTAACGGCGTCGTCGCTCTTAAACATGACGGCACCAGAGCCGTTGGCAATGTACCAACGTTGGACGTCTCCTTGAGCATCTTCAACACCCGGGTATGGCGCAAGCGCCCATTGCCCTGTCAATTCAGGGGCTGCATTTTTTAACGTCAAGTACGTACCGAAATCGATGATACCAATGGGTAACGTATTGTAACGGAATGAGTTATAGAAGCTAGCAACATAGGACGGAAGTGAATAGGTCGTGTACAAATCGGCAAGCATCTTCAATCCTTTGAAACTATTTTCAGAATTGATTGAGGTTGAAAGTCCATCTTCGGAGTACACTGATCCGTCGTATTGATAAATCAATGCTGAGGTTTGATAGAACCATTTGAGCGAGGTTCCTCCGCTGGTTGGATAATAAAAATTCATGCCATAACGTTGTAACGTTGGCAACATGTCGATGACATCGTCCCACGTACTCGGTATCGCCAATCCCAACGAATTCATTGTATCGATTCGGTAGACCAATGCATGGAATTCCAATGTTTCCGGTAGCGCATAAACGCCATCTTCTAAGACATAGGGTATAAACGCTCCGGGTGCGAAATCACCGGCTATGTTCCAAAAATCGTCAAATTCAGATAAGTCCTGCAACGCGCCACGAATCGCCAAATCGAACGGCATGTACGACGCCAATCCCAAAGCGATGTCCGGTGTCTTTCCGGCTGCATTTGCCAAAATGAGTTTGTTCGCATCGGGCATAATCGAGATTTTGATCTTCGTATCCGAATCGGCAAATGCTTGGTCGGCCATCTTTTGCATCAAGTCAACGTAGATCAACGAACGGTTGACCCAAATGTTGACAGCTTCAGGATCGTCTTCGGTAATGTACTTTTTCTTGGTGAATGACGCAAAGAAGGTACGAATAGAATTGCCTGTTTTTTGGAAGATGTTGGCATTGGGGTTATCCAGTTCGGTTTCGTTGCTGAGAGTGATACTGTCTAAGTACAACGGTTGATTGGAGATTGATGTGAGCGAGTCGCCCAACATTTGCGTAACCGATCCGGTACCGCTGTAGAGTGAAGCCAAATAAAGCGGAATCTTATTCGGTTCTTCGCGAATGTCTTCGAGTAACGTAACCGCTGTTTTCAAATAAGAGAGTGTTGCGGACAAATCTTGTTTGTCGGAATACTCAGAAAGCGTGATGATGTTATGACGAATGATCATGTCATAGGCATCCAGATACGCTTTCGTTTCCGGAATGTATTGTGTGAAATTCCATTGACGGTCCGTATCAATGTTTACGCCGGTAATCTTAAGGATATTCAGAGCGAACGCATTGATGTGGTCGACCAACAGTTGAATGTCTCTTAGTTCGGTGTTGATGGGGTCAACGACACTGCGAATGCTTAACGTATGCGTCCCAGCGGTTAAATAAAACTGAAACGCTCCGTCGTCATTCCCTAAGGTTTCGTTCGCCCAGGTTGCAGCACCGGTTTCTTTGAACTCATAGGCTTCGAGTTCTTCGAACAAGATATCGCCATCGATCGCAAATGAACGAAAGACGGAATATTCGTTTTTGTCGTTTAGATAATGGAAGGAAAGGTTGTACAGGCCGGAAGTTGGAATCGTTAGCGAATACGTCACTTCTTGTCCAGAGCGATACCATGCAGCGCCATTGATGACATTTAATTTCTTATCGATGGCATCAAACGGTTCTACGGACGGCGATTGAAATGCATAAAGACGAACATACGAACTGTTCTTCTCAGTGTATTCAATTGCATCAATCGTCAATGTTTCCTGGGTTTCCGATTGGCTGGCATATTGGGCAATGTATTCAGCGTAGTTCATCCGATCTTCGGGTGCTTGGATGGTTAAGTCGCCTAATAACAAATCACCGTCCATGATGTTATCCACAACAATGGTGTTAACACCGGCTTCCAAATAAAATAATAAGGGATCGGTGGTCGTATAGGTGTTGTTATAGAGGGGAAGGCTTCGCCACTCCAAAACGCGATTTTGTGACGGAAGTGATTCGTCACCATACGTATCTAAAACGAAATCTTTGGAATCGTCTTCCCAAACAAGGGGTACGTCAATGGTTTTCGCATCGTCAAACAAATACTCACCGTTTATAGAAACTGCGATGGTGAGATTATTCAGAACATTTTCACGAACATAATAGTCGACGACCAGGTGATACAAGCCTGATTCGGCGATGGTAACCGTGTAGGTCGCACTGTCTTCTGTCGACAAATCGACGGCTTTATCTCCGGTGTAACCGACCGTATCGGTCGCAGCCGGTGAAGACAGGATTGCTTCGTAATCTTGAAGGCCATAGGTAATATCGTGACTTTCCAAGTAACTGATATACGGATAACGTTTGATGTAATCCGTAGAGCCTTTGATGATTTGTAAAGCGTCTTGGTATGCCTGATCGGTTACCTCCCCTTCCCAAGCTTTTAAATCAGATTGGGAAAAAGGATTGTAAAAAATCAGTAAAAAAGCCATTACTGATAGGATGATGATGAGCAAAGGTTTGATCAGTCGTTTTAATCTCATAAAGTTCCTCCGTATCGTAAAAACGTGTGTTTTTGGCATATGTAAACCGTATCATACTTGGTATTATATCATAACTCATAGAGTTATGCCAACAACTATATAAAGAAAAAGGTGCGCTTTTTAGCACACCTTTAGTCTGTTTTTATTCGAAATCGGAGTCTTGATAACCGTAGTAAAGTTTCATGCCGTTTTTGACTTTGTTGAAGGCAGCGACATACCGTTCATTAACAATCGTATTCCACGTTGGTAATAACGATAAGATGGTGCTTTCAAAGTCAGCGTCGGATTTGATCTTTCCGCCATTGACATCGGCATTCCAGTAGTTTTGCCATTCGTATAGGATGTCCATACGAGCCCCTTCAAAGGTATAATACCATGGGAAGGCTTTATCGGAAACATCCCAGAATTGACCTTCACGGTATAACCGCAAGACTTCTTGGAAACCAGGCATCAAGTAGTTGCCTTCACCGTCAACAGCACCGAAACGTTGATGTTTCGATGGTGAATACCAATGTTCCATTTGATCATCGAACATCGGACCGGTCACAACGGGCATCGAATCGTTCAAAGCTGATGAATAACCATCGGATCCAGCATCGTAGAACGTTTGAGCAGCTCTGGCTTGGAATGAACGTGAATCGGCAACCCAGAAAATACCAAATGTGTAAGCAACTTGAATCATTAATTCTTCTTGAGCGGAACAAGCTAAATCGCCGTCATCGATACAGTAGTTATAAATAGCCATGGGGTCAAGTACCAAACCAATGGTCGTATCTTGGAAATCGGTAGCTGGACGTGGATAGATATCCCAATCATCAATGTTACAAACTGCCCACCAGTTGGGGTTTGTTTCAGCGCAATCGCCCATCATCCAAGGTTGAGCTTCTAACGTTAATAATTTGCCTTGACGGAATGCATGATAATCCCAGTTTCCGGCATTTAAATACATCGTGTGGATGGGTCCGTTAGCGGCATCTTCGCCTAATTGTGCGGTTTCGATGTCTAAGTTACCGTATAACGTCGTGGATTCCCAATCATGGAGGTAATGAATCATGCTGCGAACTTCAGTCGAGTTTAAATCAAGGAAAGTCGTTCCACCAGTGTATTCAGCCAAGGATTGACGAATCGTGGTCGTTCCGGTATTGATGAAGGCTAATGGCGTATCCATTGCGCCAAAATACATATTTTCAGGATCGGTATCGTAGTTTGATGTGAAATCGGTGTAATCTTCGATGTCCCAGTCATAACCCGGTACTTCAATACCGTTGGCATCGGCTAACGATTTGTTAACGTATACGCCCCACGGTAAAATGTATTGTGGTAAGCCTGCTTGGAATCCAAAGTAATTCATCGTAGCCATAATCGACGGATTCAATTGTTGATAAAGTGGATCGTCTTCAAAACGAGAGAGATCAGCGACCAATCCTTTGGAGACGTCACCGGACAAGTCAACCGATGCCCATAAGGCTGGGTGACGGCCATTGTCATCACGGTAAGTTTCTAATACTTGGTTCCATAACCCTCCGGGATCTCCGGATTTGAAGTAACCATTAATTTTAACGTTTGGATAAATTTCATTAAATGCTTTCGCAACGGCATACGCTGCTGCGTTGTTTTGAGCTAACAAATCATCGGGTGTGTAGTTTTGGTGGCCCATATCGTATAATGTTGAACCATCACCACTCCATAAGACGATATCGATTTCAGCGACAACGTTGGTGTCCAAACCCGTATTCGATTCCACGTTGGTTAATTCCGTTGTGGTTGTCGTTGTGGTTGTCGTTGTGGTCGTCGTTGTCGATGTCGTTGACGTTGCAGATCCACTCGTTGTAGTGGTCGTTTTCTTATCACAGCCAATCAAAGCAACTACAAATAGTAAGACCATGAAAGCTGAGAGTACCTTTTTCATAACTATCCTCCTATATCTTTTTGTTTATACAAATGTTATTTTATCATAGTGATAAAGCGTTTTCAATACTTTTTGTGTAAATGGTTACATAAAATTTTATTTCCGTAAAGTTACGATTAAAGCATTTTGTTTATCATTTCAAGAAAATCATGGATTTCTTGAGAAGACAGTTGACGCTCACGCATCAAACGGCGAATGATACGATCAAATGGCTCTTCGTATTCATAGTGACGAACGGATCGTGTTGTTTTTAAAAGTTCTTTGACCGGATTGGGTAAATTCGGATGATTAATCCATCGTTTAAACGGATAGACGACATTAAGGGGTTCAATCTCATCCACAAAGGATTCAACCGTCACCAAAGCCGTATCAATGATGGCTTCTATTGAGGTACCGACACAGATTTCATACGTTCCATTATAGACAACCCATTGATGGCTCTTGCTATCAAATTGTTCGAATGCTTCTTCGGTTAAAGGTAGGTCGACCATAACGGTTTCGTGAGCAGGTACAAAGACCTTTTTGAAGGTTTTGAGACACTTCATTTTTTTGTTCGTAGAATGAACATAAACTTGAATGACCTCGTAACCATTCTTCTCAGACGTATTGGTAATGGGAAAATGAAGCGTCACGGGTTGAGTCGGTGAAAAAGTATTCGATGACACCGTCAATTTTCCGTATGAGAAGGACGAATAACTCAATCCAAAACCAAAGGGGAATTGAACGTCGATACCGTGGGTATTGTAAAAGCGATAGCCTGTTTGAAGGCCTTCGTTGTAATAAACTCGATCTCCCGTTCCAGGAAAATTAGGATAGGTTGGCGTATTCTTTAAACTGATGGGGAATGACTCCGACAATCGACCCGATGGATTGATGGAACCGTAGAGAATATCGGCGATGGCTTTTCCGGAAGCCGACCCTAAAAACCACGCTTGAACGAATGCAGATATCCGGTGTATAAACGGTTGAACATCAATGGCAGACCCCGAATTATTCACGACGATGACGTTCTTGTTGTAAGAAAGCACCGAATCAATAAGATGAAGTTGTTCTTCGGGAAGCGATAAGGATGTTCGATCATCGCCTTCGTGTTCGATGGCGGTCGTCGTACCTGTAAAAATGACCACTTTATCCGCTGATTTTAATGCATCAATCGGTAATTGACCATCGTTTTGTAAGTCAAAATAATGGACATCCCCGTAAGGTTTGATGAAGTCTAAAGGCGATTCGGTTTTGTACGCCAATAACTCAGCACTACCGCCACCGGTTGTTTTGGGTGAAACCGCATAGTCCCCAAGAATTAAAACCGTTTCTTCTTTTTTAAGCGGAAGGACGTTGTGATCATTCTTTAACAACACAATGCCTTCATTCGCTACTGTTTGAGCAACACCATGATTTTCTTCAAAGTCCGTCTTTTTACCATGATTGGGATTATCGAGCATCCATTGATAAGCCTTCAAAATTCGCCATACGGCTTGGTCGATGACTTCAATGGGATAAACACCCGAAACCACATCGTCAATAAAGGGTTGAACGAACTCAGATTCCGGCATTTCGATATCGAGTCCTGCCAGAATACTTTCTTTTTTATGTTGAACGCCACCCCAGTCGGAAATGGCTAAACCTTCATATCCCCACTCATCTCTAAGTAGGGTTGTCAGAAGGTCTTTGTTCTCACACGCATAGACATCGTTGATGCGATTATACGACGCCATGACCGTAAGTGGATTAGCTTTTTTGATGATTTTTTCAAAGGGATACGCATAAAGTTCACGAAACGTCGTCTCATCAACCATCGATGAAATGAATCGACGCGACGATTCTTGTTCGTTGAGAACGAAATGCTTTAGCGAGGTGCCAACACCTTGAGATTGAACGCCTTTAACAAAAGCCGTTCCAATTTCAGCTGTCAAAACCGGATCTTCGGAATAATACTCAAAATTACGTCCGCCTAAAGGACTCCGTTTTCCATTGACGCCGGGGCCTAAAAGAACATCAACCGAGTAATGGTTGCACTCTTTGGCGATGGTTTCTCCGACCCTGAATATAAGGTCAGGGTTCCACGTTGATGCCATGCACGATGCCGAAGGAAATGCAGTCGCTGGGACTTTGTGTTTCGGATTATGAAAATTCTCTACATAATCCGAATACGCACGAATGCCATGAGGTCCATCCGAAACGATAAAATCACGGATGGACAACCGTTCGATTCCATTAAAAAACCAATTGCCTTTTCCGGATAGTAACTGTGCTTTTTCCCGAAGCGTCATCCGTTCAAAAATGGCTTTAATTTCCATTTGTCTCCTCCGTATAGATTAGTCCATATCCGTATTCAAATTGTATTTTTGAGGGATCATATACGGCCGAATTTGAGTTCATTCCTAATGCAGAAGCATACTTCGGCCACGTAACTGGCAACGTTCCTGTAAAATTATAGTCGCCAAAGATGACATCGGAGATGCCCAAACCTGCTTCTGATCCCGGTAACCAACAAGCCACGAACGCATCGAAATAACCTAAATACTGATCGATCAACATTGGACGACCTGAAAGCAATAAACCAATAACCGTCTTACCCATGCTTTTCGCTAGCATAGCTTGATCGAGTGCATCTTGGTTGCCTTCATCGGCCGTTGCGCCCGTCAAGGTCGGCGTCAAGTTATCACCGTGCATTTCTGCATATGGCTTCTCTGATAACACAACGACTACCGTATCGGCTTCTGAAATATCACTTTTAATCGATCCGCCATAGAGATTAACTGCTTGACGCATTCCACCGACAATGGTGACGCCACGCGTCAAATTCGAGTCATCCGATCCTTGCCAGGAAATCGTCCATCCACCCGTTTGCAAACCGACATTGCTTGAACCATTGCCAATAACTGCAATCGTGTCGCTTTTTGAAAGTGGAAGGGCCTGATTATCATTTTTCAATAAAACGAGTGATTTGCGAACCGCTTCTCTCGCGACTGCTTTATTCTCAAAAGTCGCAAATCCATCGTCATAACTAACGCGGTAATATTCACCGGTTTCTTCGTTATAGAAATCATCGGAGAATAAGCCTTTTTGATACTTAACACCCAAAATACGACGAACGGCATCATTAATCCGTGTCATGGAAATATCGCCGTTTTGAATGGCTAGTAATAAATTAGCGATGGTGTCTCTCCAGGTATAAGGTTCCATTAACATGTCGACGCCGGCATTGACAGCCGTTACGATTTGTTCGTAGTAACTTCCTGGCAATTGTTTGATGGCATCGTAATCGGAGATGACGAAGCCTTCAAATCCTAATTCATCTTTTAAAACGGTCGTTATCCAATAGTAACTTCCGTGCATTTTCGCTCCATAAATGGACGAATACGATACCATGACCGTCGAAATTCCCGCATCCACTGCGGCGATATACGGTGCTAAATGCGTTTCGCGAATTTCCGCTTCGGTCAGCATAGCGTTGCCTTGGTCATCGCCTTGATAGGTTCCTCCATCCGCTAAGAAATGTTTAGCAGAACCTGCAATGCCATAATTTGACAATCCGTTGATATAGGCAGTGGCCAAAGCCGTTACGCGTTCGGTGTTTTCCGAATACGATTCATACGTACGACCCCATGCAATGTTTTGAACCACCGCAATCGTCGGGGCGAACGTATAGTTGATTCCCGTTACCCGAATTTCACGAGCCGTAATTAAACCAACTTTACTCATTAGTTCAGGATCATTGGCTGCGCCTAACCCAATGTTGTGAGGGAAAATAGTGGCGTTCATAACGTTGTTATGACCGTGAACGGCATCGACTCCGTATAAAATCGGAATTCCCGCTGAGGATGTGAGCATGGCGTCTTGATACGCTTCGACCATCTTGTACCATTCGTAGGGCGTATTGTTAGCCGGAGCGGATCCTCCACCCGATAAAACGGAACCTAAATTATATGAAGCGGCTTCGGATGCGCTTAAGCCGTTCCGTTCGGCTTGAATCATTTGTCCGACTTTTTCTGCTGTTGTCAGGGATGATAACAAATCATCGACAAACGTCCAATTGATTTCAATATCATCAACGTACGAGCCTTCGTAGCTGACGGAAGCCGTATCGGTTTTAAATGTTTTGGTCGTGGTCGTCGTGGTCGTCGTCGTGGTCGTCGTTGTTGTCGAAGTCGTCGTATCCGACGAAGACGTCGATGTGGATTGATCGCTTGAAGCGTTGGTTAGTGAGGTTGTGGTGGTCACATTCGTACACGCTATCAAGATGAAGACCGTCAACAATGATAACGAAAATAAAAGTAATTTTTTCATGAAATATCCTTTCTAGGGTTGCGTTTTCCAAACAAGTGTCGTCAGTGAACTTTTCGGTAGTTCGACAATGAAATAGTGATTTTGCCACTCAATGGTGACTTTACGATTGGTTCCGTCATTGAAAACCACAAGCGTGATGGTCGAATCGTCACCTCGGAATGCCGTCGCAAGCAGCGTAGCATTGTTCGTTGATGTTTCAATTCGCTTTGCTCCTAAAGCAATGTAACGTGAGAAATGAGCGGTCACAAGCGCATCGGCTTCGAGTTCGAAACCCGTTGAACCATTCGTGGGTACACTCAATAATCCCGTACAGTTGCTACACCCACCTAAATGAGTTTGTCCTAACGGATCCATCACCATATTCCAATAGGTTGTCCCCATGGCAAATCGGTTATAAGGTTCCAAGTACATGCGCCGTAAAGACCATTCCATGTTGCTTTCGATGGCCTGATAGGTTGTAATTGCGGTACATTCGGTCATGTACACTTCTAATTGTGGTGCGTTTTCACGAAGATAATCCAGGTAATCGTACATGTCCGAATCGTCGCCGGTATAGCAATGAATGCCGACGGCATCCACATAATTAGCGGCTTCTTCGTCCAATAATACTTTTGTCGGGAATTCGATCAAGTTTCCATTATTATCGACGGGATTGTGATCCCAAATCATGATTTTGGTCGTTAATCCCGCTGCTTCTAACATCGGTCCCAGATAGTCGCCAACAAATCGGCGCGTATTATCAATGGTCCATGTCATGCCAGGATATTCGTAGGATGCATAATACGGTTCATTTTGAACCGACAAATATGAAATCGTGATTCCTTCATCGGCGTATGCTTGAATAAACTTGATGAGGTAGTTGGCATAGGCTTCGTAATAGATGGGGCGAAGACTGCCTTGATAAAGGGAATCGGTCGTTTTCATCCAGGCAGGCGCACTCCAGGGTGCCGCCATGAAGACCAAAGAAGGATTGATTTCAAGGGCATCTTTAATGACATCGATAATCACTTGATCCTTCGCTATGGAGAATTGTTCAAGCGTCGGATCCGGTTCGTTACCTAAGGTATCGTTGTAGGAGTAATGACCGATTTCAGGCGTCACAAAATCGCTGGCACCGACGCAGAGCCGAACCAATTGGATGTTAAGCCCGTCGGATCCAAATAAATACGAAATGATATCATCCCGAGAAGGCGATTGATCGATAACCCAGGCAGACGAATACGTCAATGCGGCACCTGTTCCACCCCAAGGCTGGTACTCGACCAAATCGTCAATGGAGATGGTGAGCGTTCCTTTGGAGCCTTCGTTCCAGGGTTGTATCTTAGTGGCGATATCACTGAAGGTCAAACTGGCATTTGAAGAATATCCTTCAACGACGATATTACTGATATTCGTCGTTGACAAAGTGGTCGTAGTGGTTGTCGTGGTCGTTGTCGAAGTCGATGTGGTTGTTTCTGTGGTCGTTGTGGTTGTGGTGGCCTCATCACAAGCCAAAATTGAACCCATGAACAAGAGACTGATGATGACTAAAATTACCTTTTTCATAAATCGATGATCCCCCGTTCCACAAGGCCTCGGAAATTCCATCCACTGTTGGGGTCGCTGATTTTATAGGACCAAAAAATCCAGCCTGTTATATGGTTATACGCCTCGATTTGGGCTTTGGCAAAGGCTTTTTCAAGTGCCTCACGACCACCCTCGTATTCGATGACGCGAGCACCCAAACTCCATTCCCCGATACAAACAGGAATGACTGTTTCCATATCGGTTAATTCCGGCACAATCGATTCGGGATAGTTTAAGAAATCGGTCGCATTCATCGTGTGAAAAATCTCAGAAAAACATTGATACCGATGGGTGTCCAACATTACATTTTTCATGGGATTGACGGTAAAGAATTCTTTCCATGGTTCAAAACGGAATGAATCATGGAACACGATGGTCACCGTATCCGGCAAAATCGGACGAAGACGATTGTAAGCTCGCAGATAAAATGATTGCATAATTGACAGGTCAATCGTCCAGTGCGGTTCATTTAATACTTGAAGCGAATGCAATGCCGGATGGTGACCATAACGACGGGCTATGGCCTCTAAGACATCCAAAGTCACATCGATGTTTTTTGAATCGAGATGCCATGACAAAACCCCATCGATGCCGCCGTTGTCAAAGCCATTTTGGCTACCCGGTGCCGTATGCAAATCCAACATGATTTTCATTCCCTCTTGGTGAATGAAATCAATGGCTTGATCCAGATAATCGATGGGTGATACATAGGGATATTCCGATGGAAATTGATCAGGAAACAACCACCAAGGAATCGGAATTCTTACGACATCAATTCCATGGTTCTTCAACCATCGAATGTCGTCGGGTTGAATCCATGTTTTCCAGTGGTCTTCTAAGGCTTCTTTTGGATTCGGATGATTCATAACAAACGATGTTTCGCATCGCATGGGAATCGAACCGACTTCAAAGAGCGATGGCTTCATCCATTTTTCTAAGACGAACCATCCGCCTAAATTTACGGCTTTAAATGACTTCATACACACTCCTATTGAATCACGGTCACAATCGAATGAGCGGGCAATTCATACGACTCGAGCGTTTTGTTTAGCGAAACGGTAACGGTTTGAGCGCTATCGGTAGCGTTCATAACGACCAAAACAATTTCACCGTTCATATTTTCAAACGCGACCGCATTCAACTTATTATTAGTAAGTTCCAAACCAATACGGAAAGCGCCAGGTTTAACATACTTCGAAATATGACCAATGTAATAATACGATGTTTCTAAGATTAGTTTTTCTGGGAAAATATCGATGATGATGGGTGCGTCGCACACGTTATTGACGTGGTTCGGGCCACCGAAATTATCCAAGAACAAATTCCAATCCAAGTAACCTTGACAATGGTTGTTGATGTCGCCAATCATGTTGCGACCATAGCGTTCGCCGGAGTCCCAACGATACTTGTGCGTATTAAAATCCTCAATGCATCCTTCGGTAAACAACAATCCTTTGTCCGGGAATAAATCATGAACTTTTCCAACATTTTCAAAGGCTTCGGATACGTACCAATGGAAGGCCGTTCCCCATACGTATTTTGCGGTCTCCGGATCCGATAAAATAGGAGTGACGCGTTCGACGATCACATCGCGGTTATGATCCCAAACCAAAATATTGACATCCTTCGCAGAAGACGATTTCATCACCGGACCCAGATGATTTTTTACAAAGTTTCCTTCTTGTTCGGGTGAATAAATACACGAATCCCAACGTTGAACAGCGGCGGGTTCATTTTGAACGCTGACGCCCCAGATAGTCAATTGTTCCTTGCGGTATTCTTCAATGAATTTAACGTAATAGCGCGCCCATGCATCGGCGAATTCTTCCAATAAATGACCGCCACGAATCGGTGAATTGTTATCCTTCATGAATGCGGGTGGTGTCCAAGGAGATGCCAACAAACGAATCGGTTGTCCGGCGATGCGTTCAGCATCTTTGATCGTCGGTATAACCCATTGACGATCGCGCGATATATCAAACGTTTTGAGTTCAGAATCGCCTTCTTCGATGTACGTATAGCTGTTGAGTGAAAAATCACAACCGTGAATGGATACACGACCCATGGTATACCCCAATCCTTCTTCTGGATCAAAGTAAAGTTTCAAAGCTTGTTCACGAACCGATTTTGATACTCGGTATAGGTTGTAACAAGCCGATTCGGTGAAGGCGCCGCCAAACCCAAGTATTTCTTGATAATGAACCGAGGGGTTCAAGCGAATGTCAACGGATTTATTTTCTGCTGATTTTTTTAAATGCGTTACGGGCGAAAGACGATACTCGGTATCTTTTGCCGTTAAAATTACTTTACTCATCATTAATCTCCTTATCAATTATGTAACCATTTACATATCTCATTATACACGAAAATGAATGCGATTTCAACAAGAAGGTAATCACCCTTTTTATTTATAAATAAAAAAATAGGCAAAAGCCTATTTCTCGATGATATCATAGTAACGAACGTACTCGATTGGAAACTGAGCGGGGTAATGGCTCGGATCAACTTCGCCGCCCCAAGAGCCGCCGATTGCCATATTGATAATCAAATAGTACGGTTTATCAAACGGCCAACCGATTTCAGAAGGATCGTACCCTTCATCGTTGCGATTCCAACGTTGAAATAACGTTCCATCAATGAAGAATTCGATGTAATCTTTTGCCCAATCCATTGCAAATTCATGAAACGATTCCGTCACGCCTTTAATGGGTTCAAAATGAGTTCGTTGTGTCCGTTGAACATGGTTGAATTGCGAGGTATGCAAACTGACATGAACGGTATTCATCTGATGGGTGATGTGCTCCATGATATCGATTTCGCCACAGCGTGGCCACGGAATGGGATTTTTCCCTTTGAAATCGACCGGCAACATCCAAATTGCTGGCCAAGAACCTTTGGCAGTCGGTATTTTCGCTTTTACCTCAATACGACCGTATTGAAAATGTTTGCGTTCATACGTCGTCATCCGACACGACGTATACGGTGCATCTAAGTAAGGTTCTACGCGACCTTCAAGGATCATTTTTCCGTCTTTGACTTCGACGTTTAATCCTTCGGTATAGTATTGGGTTTCGCCGTTGCCCCATTTCTTATCACCGATATCGTAATTCCATTTTTTGGGGTCTGGTTTACCTTGATAGTCAAATTCATCAGCCCAAACAAGTTTGTATTCTTTCATTTATTTTCTCCCTAGTGTCACTACAAAGGTAGTCGGTTCTTGAATTGATTTTTGGTCAATTATCCATTCTTTTTTCCCGTAAGGACGACCATTTACGAAGGCAATCACGTACTGTTCGTAATCAAGTCGTTCAGGATTTTCAAAACGAATCACGCACTCGTGGCCATTGATCACAGTATGAATGGTGGGTGTCATCGATTCGGAAAAGTCAGATCCCAATAAATGCGGGGTGACTTTCAAATCACCGTAGGATCCTTTGAGTCCAAAGACATGCTCAATCATCGTCAATACCAACCACGAAGCCGAACCCGTCAAGTAATGATACATTCCACGACCTTGATAATCGATGTATTCGGGAATACCGGGTAGAACTTTAGCTTGATCAATGGATGCATAATAGCGGTATAATTCATCAATGAGACGGCGTGCTTCGCGGATTTCTCCGTTTTCAAACAGGCTGTAGGCGTACATGACGACCATATGTGAGAAAATCGCTCCATTTTCTTTATGACCGTATGCAAATCCTAAGAAACGACCCATGGTAATGGAATTGCCATCAAAACGTGTATTGAGTCGTGGCAATTTCGGCTCTTCGGCATTCAAATGACGATTGACCGCATCAATGATTTTCTCCACGCGTGGTTTCGATGCCAATCGATGCATGAGCGGGAAGGTTTGTCCCGTCAACGTCATACGGTAATCGGATTCTTTGGTGGATTCCAACCGATGGCCATCGTTATCGTAATAACCGTTGTACCAACCGCAATCACTGGATTCTTCCATCCACTCTTGTTCGTTGATATGGCGGTATAATTGCATTGCTTTAGCCCGTAAATCGTCGATTAACGATTGAATCGGAACGGCCGTTAAGTCACCACTGACTTCATGGCTAACCGATTCGAAATAGCGACGAAGACGTTCTTGTTTTTCAACTGGTTTCGAATAATCAATCGGGTTGTTCAACGTATCGAGTAATGCTAATAATTCGCTGATAACGTTAATTTCTTTTAAACCATTTCGTTGGAGTGTTGACAATAATCCAACCAATGTTTGCAGATTTCCGGCATAGAAGGCGGTAAACGCAACGGTTTCACCTTTATCCTTTGCCATGTCCATGCCATCGTTCCAGTCGGCATCTTCGATGCGGATATTGCCGTGAACGCCGACGTTGAAGAAGGGAACCAAGTTTTCAATTAATAAGTGTTCTAAAATGGTACCTTGGTAAATCGAACCGTGTCGATCTTTTA